>JAEZEH010000077.1 GCA_023417785.1 Bacteroidota bacterium | reverse complement strand
AGCACCATTTTTCGCGGCGATTCGAGATATTCTTTGAAATTGTCCAGATTATTCATGTCTGGTTGAAAGCAAGGTGCAAAAATGAAGAAAAATCAAAGATAAACCATGAGGCGTCAGTTTTACTTGGACTTGCCCTCGGAAAATCCTGACGAAATTTGTCGACGAATTGACGAAACTCGTATTTTTGCGGCCGAATTGGCAAATGCCCTTTCAATAAATCACTTATATGGCAGGCAACAAGACTTTTACAATGATCAAACCTGACGCCGTTGGCGCAGGAAACACCGGTGCAATAATCAAAATGATTGAAGAAGCCGGTTTCAGGATAGTTTCAATGAAGAAAACCCGCTTATCAGCCGAGCGCGCCGGGCAGTTTTACGAAGTTCATAAAGCACGTCCGTTTTACAACGACCTCTGCAACTATATGTCTTCCGGTCCGATTATTCCGATGATTCTTGAGAAGGATAATGCTGTTGAAGATTTTCGGGCTTTGATCGGCGCCACCGACCCACAGAAGGCCGCACCCGGAACAATTCGTAACCTTTTCGCCAAGTCAATCGAGGCGAATGCAATCCACGGCTCTGACAGCGACGATAACGCCACTATAGAGGGAAACTTCTTTTTCTCCGGACTGGAAAAGTTTTAATCAAAAAAAAGGAGGTCGTTTCGAACCTCCTTTTTTTATCCTCTAATTGGTTAACTCCACCAGGAGCTTGCCATTTCCCATTTGCGGGATGTTAGCTTCAATTTTGATCGTGTTTCGGCTATCGGGTGAAATCCAAAGCGTAGAGACCGATGGGCCGTCAATTTCGGTGACCGATACTTTCATCGTGTCGAATGGGCCGGCAGGGACAGTTATTTTTTCAGATCCCAATACCTTAATCTGCATTTTTTTGACTTTCGAAGTCATTACATCGAATACAGCGATGGTGGTCTGGTAATTCTCCTTCAATGGCAGACGTGCTATGATCAGATCCATTCCGGCGCCATCGCTTACGACCGGGTGCTCGAGCTTCGCCTGGATTGGCCTGTCCTGACCATTCATTTTCATTGATCCGGTGATCTCTGCCTCGGAATAATTCACTTCAATGTCGGCCGGACCTTGCTTGATTTTACGTTGGACCGGAACGAGTGAGCCTTTCGAAACGACGTTTTGATCCACAATATCGCCCATAGGGGTCTTCGATGTTTCAGTAATCGACCAGTTTCCTCCTTCGCCTTTAATCTCACGAGCCATGTCCATGTTAATTTTTTGTTCACCCGCAATGATCGTCGCAGCATACCTGAACGATCCTTCCTGCAGATCAGCTACGGGTTTGATTCGTTCAATTTTTGTTTCAGCCGTTTTCGTCGGATCCTCAACAGTTGATACATCGACCGTAATTTTTTCGAGGCGCTCGGCAACCTCTGGTTTCATGGTTGACTGATATCTGCCATCCAGATGCTTTGCCAGAAATTTTTCAGTGTACGCAAGCATGGCCATGCTATTCACGGCGTCGCGGAAACCGTGACCTTCATCGGGTGCATTAATATACTCTACCGGAATGCTCAACTCGCGCAACGCCGAAACAATCTGGTCAGATTCTGCTTTCTTTACGCGGGGATCATTTGCGCCCTGGACCACCAGTAACGGGGCCTTGATGTTTTTTGCTGAAAAAAGCGGAGACTGTTTCTCGAGCCGGGCTTTCCCCTCCGGTGTATTGGGATCGCCCATTCTTTCATTAAATACCTTTCGGATGGATTCCCAATAAGGCGGTATTGAGTTTAACAGTGTAATAAGATTGGATGGACCTACAATGTCAACACCTGCAGCATACACTTCAGGCGTAAAGGCGAGTCCGGCCAGGGTAGCGTATCCGCCGTATGATCCACCCATAATACCTATCCTTTTTGGATCTGCGACGCCTTTGCTTATCAGGTGTTTTACACCCCAGGTAATATCGTCCTGCATCTTCTGGCCCCACTCACCGTTTCCGGCATTCAGGAATGCCTTTCCGTACCCGGTCGAGCCACGGAAGTTTGGGAGCAGCACAGCATAGCCACGATTGGCGAGAAATTGCGCGTAGCTGTTATAGCCCCAGTAGTCGCGTGCCCATGGACCACCATGAGGTACCACGACAGCCGGGAGGTTCTTCGGTTCTTTCCCGACTGGCAGAACGAGGTAGGCGGGAATTTCCAATCCGTCGGATGACTTATAAGAGATCGGTTCCATCTTTGCCAGCGCCATCGACTGAAGCTTCGGGCGAGGGGTGTATTGTTTCACCAGATTTTTTTTCTCCATGTCGAAGAAGTAAACCGTTCCCGGATCCGTGTCACTGTAAACGCTTACCAGCATTTTGTTTTCATCTCTGGTCAGAGAGGAAACTCCGATTTCCTTTCCAGGGAATTTGGACTGAATGAATTTGTATGCATCCTCGAATTTTTTATTCTTGAAATAGCGTCGCGTTTTTGCATCCGTATAAGACGTCATTATAATACTCCTGTCTTTATCGGAAAATTGAACGCCGCCAAAGTCCACTTTACCCTCAGGGTCACCTTCGACAAGAGAAACAGCTTTTGCCTGCGGGTCGAAGAGATACAGTTTGGTGAAGTTCTCCTCGCCTTTGTTGGAAATAAGATAGAATGACTTGTTCCCCTTGTCAAATGCACCGACGGGGTTACACGTTTCCAGTACGGAGCAGTCGAATATCTTGGTGAAACCGTCTCCATCAACAAGGAGGATCTCATTCGTACCATCGTCTGCGGAACGCGTAGCCAAACGGATATTTTCATCCCAGTCAAAATAAAATGCCGTAAGACGATCTTTGTTTTCCTTTAGCAGCGTCAGCTTGCCGTCGGAGATACGCAGTTCGTACAAGTCATGCCATGCCTGATCACGGTTATTCAATCCCACCCAGAGGATATCCGGATTTTTTTTGGATACGTTATAGATCATGGCGCGAACGTTATCCATTGGTGTGAGGTTGCGCGCCGGAGGTGCTCCGTCTGATCCGGCTTTTGCTGACGGATCTACAGCATATACGTGGAAGTTTTCGTTCCCGCCTTTGTCCTGTACAAATAGGATGTATTTGCTGTCGTACGTCCAGAAGTAACCGGGAATGGGTCTTAACGTATCAGCGGTAACTGGTCGTGCCTTTTCAAAAGGCTCGTCGAATTTCTTCACCCAGATGTTCATTTTCCCTTTGTATTCTTTCTGGAAGCTGATCATGCTTCCATCGGGTGATAACTGGCCACCGGCAATCTCGGGATTATCGAAGAAAAGCTCGCGGTCAATCAGGGGCGGTTCTTTCGTGGTTTGCTTCTTCTGGGCGAGGGATCCCACACAGAAGGCAAGTACCATCAACAACGTTAGAAAGGGTTTTCGAATCATAAGGTTAATATTAAGTATGAGCAATGTGCATAAGCCGAGATTTGTGTTCAATCAAAGAGACCTTTCGTTTTCAACGGATTCGGCGCCAGTTTCAAATGTCTGTAGGCAAGTTCGGTGGCTTCTCTGCCTCTTGAGGTACGTTTGATATACCCCTCCTGAATAAGGAACGGTTCATACACTTCTTCAATGGTTTCAGCTTCCTCGCCTACTGCTGTGGCAATCGTTGTAATTCCCACGGGACCGCCCTTAAACTTTTCAATAATAGTCAGGAGAATACGGTTGTCCATTTCATCAAGACCGTTCTCGTCGACGTCAAGCGCTTTCAACGCGATTTGTGCAATGTCTTTGTTAATTGTACCATTTCCTTTGATCTGTGCGAAATCACGGGTTCGTCGTAACAGGTTATTGGAGATTCGCGGAGTACCCCGGCTGCGCCGGGCGATTTCAAACGCGGCATCCGGGTGAATGGGTGTATTTAATATGCCTGCGGATCGCTTTACAATACCCGTCAACAAAGTGGAATCGTAGTATTCGAGCCTGGCGTTGATCCCGAAACGAGCACGCAAAGGTGACGTAAGAAGTCCTGCTCGCGTAGTCGCTCCGATAAGAGTAAATGGATTCAACCCGATTTGAACAGACCGCGCGTTTGGCCCCGAATCAAGCATGATGTCAATCCGAAAGTCTTCCATAGCGGAATACAAATATTCCTCAACAACCGGATTGAGTCTGTGAATTTCATCAATGAAAAGAACGTCATGCGGCTCGAGGTTCGTAAGCAAGCCGGCCAGATCACTGGGTTTGTCAAGCACAGGCCCTGATGTGATCTTGATGCTCGACTGAAGTTCATTCGCGATAATGTAAGACAGTGTTGTCTTTCCAAGTCCCGGCGGACCATGCAGGAGTACGTGGTCAAGCGGTTCCCCACGCTGTCGGGCGGCCTGTACAAAAATCTTTATATTGTCGACGACCTTCTGCTGGCCCGTAAAATCCTCAAACGAAAGTGGTCTCAGCGCTTTCTCCAGTTCTTTTTCGGCTGCATTGAATCCTTCCGAATCACTATTCAAATAATCTTCGCGCATGATAATCAGAACTATGATGTAGTTCTCCCAAACAAAAATGAACATTTTATCGAGAACCGGCAATCAAATGTGCGGGAACAATAATTCAGGGTTTCTCTTTCGATTCTTTATCTTGCAGCACTTGCGATGGATAACCGAAAAAAAAATATCATTTACAGTGTGGTGCTGATGGCAGCGATTCTGGCTGTGTACTATTACCGAAAAAACAATACGCAACAGGAACCGATGCGTCTCGAAGGAGCCACCATGGGTACGAGTTATCACGTCACTTATTTCGATGACAGAAGACGCGACTTCCAGCGCGAGATCGATTCACTTTTACTGGTTATCAACAAGTCGATCAATAATTACGATACGTCGTCGGAGGTTTCAAGGTTTAACAGGAACAAACGTGGCATCAGGGTTGACCTGCCTTATTTTCTGCCCGCTCTTAAAACGGCCAGGGACGTCTATGAGGCGTCAGATGGTGCGTTTGATCCTACGGTAATGCCACTGGTGAATGCCTGGGGTTTCGGACCTGGCAAGCGGATTACACCCGACTCGGCTTTTATCGACTCTGTGAAAAGTCTGGTTGGCTTCAATCGCATAACACTGTCGCGTGATAGTGTGGTGAAGAACGATCCGCGGATCCAACTGGACTTCGGGGGCATCGGACAGGGATATGGTGCTGATGTAATCACCGATTATCTTCGTAGTAAAGGCATCAGACACATGTTGGTGGAAGTGGGTGGAGAAGGAATGGCGGTCGGGAAAAACCTGCAGTCCGGAAATCCGTGGCATATAGGAATTCTGGATCCAAATTCGACCCGTGAAAACCAGTTTTTTAAAGCTTATGTGTCTCTTTCGGATAAATCGTTTACAACATCCGGTAATTACTTCAATTATCATGTGGTAGATGGGGTAAAATACTCACATACGATTGATCCGTCAACGGGGTATCCGGCACGGAAGGCACTTCTGAGTGCATCGGTGTTTACGGATGATGCAACGACCGCTGACGTTTGGGGTACAGCCCTGATGGCAATGGGGCACGAAAAGGCCATCCAACTACTGCACTCTCATCCGGAAATTGATGTGTTTCTGATGTATTCAAATGACGATGGACAGATCGAGACCTTTGTTACCGAGGGTATTCAGCCGTTTCTCACGATAGAACCGAATAATCCGGCTTCAACTGCAGATCAATGATGAAATGGTCGGAACAGCCGGAATAGAATGAATTGCGGTTCACCATTTTTTCCAACTTATGGAGACCCATCAAAAGCTTCTTTTTACGAAGGAAGAAACTGTCAAGATATAACGGCGGCAGAGCGAGACCCACAGGTTTTGTATTCACCACATTGAAATGCTCTTTCACCATTTTTCGTATCTGGGAAGGCTTATAGTACCACATTCTGCTTACGGCACCGTAGCCGTCAGACATCACTTCATCGGAAGTCCATCTCCGGAAAGCTTTGCCGAACTTAAACTTGAGAGAATAATACACCGTCTCCCATAGGCAAAAGCGCGGCATCACGACGGCAATAAACCTGCCATTGGGATTTAAAAGGGAAGGCAGGCGCTCCAGCAACTTATGCAATGTGTCAGGACTTATGCCGTTGAGCCCGCCGAAGTTTGAGAAGATCAGGTCGAATTTTTTATCGAAAAGAAGTTCGTTGAATGAATTCAAATCTACGTACTGCTGAGTGACTTTACTGCGCAGTGAAAACTTCTCAGCCTTTTCGGTCAGCTTATATGTTTCAGCTGAGACGTCAGTTGCGATAAGGTTGAAACCCTTGTCACTAAACATCAAAGCATCTTCACCGGTGCCGGAGTCCAGCTCAAGCATTTCCAGACCCGTTAACTGCGGGATGATCGATTCGATGTAAGTCCACACATGCTTGCGCTGCAACTGACCAATCGCGCTACGGCTAAATACCGAGTCCAGAGTCAGGGCGATATGATCAAAGGGAACGGCCATTCTATTTCAAAAATTAAATGATGTAAATTTTAAAGAGGGGATTTTCAGAACCGGTTGTTGTTCCCATCGCCCCCAGACATTTGTCTTCGTAACAACCACGAGCTATTTCCTGAACTAACCAATTTCTTTGTTTAATGTTTGCGAGATGGTTCCCGCTTCTGCATAGGTACGATAAATTTTTGTGCCCAATCATACTTTAATACGAACCCCTCATATAATGGTCGCCAATGGAGGGTCTAAATCCCGGGGTTTTTCTTCAGATTGCATGTCTCTGCTCTCATTCCGGTTACGATTGTTCAGGATTTAAGAACTTACCCTGACATCCTGGTAAAAACTGAGTGTGTGCGAGCACAATCATAACAATGCTTGTTTATTTGAGAAAAGAATACAATTTTTAGCTTCGCCAAAAAATATACAGTGAGATCATGAAACGAATAACCTCCTTCCACGACTATGAAACTCAGTACAGGCAGAGTGTCGACGACCCCGAGTCGTTTTGGGCGGAAGTTGCTCAGGACTTTTCCTGGCACCGAAAGTGGGACAGCGTTTTGGAATGGGACTTTCACAAACCTGACGTCAAATGGTTCGACGGCGCCACCTTAAATATAACCGAGAACTGTATTGACCGACATATCGCAGAACGGGGAGACCGTGTGGCAATCATCTGGGAGCCTAATGACCCTGGAAAGTCTGCGATTAAGATAACGTATCGTGAGCTGCTCGAAGAGGTTTCGCGCACAGCAAATATGCTAAAGGCGAATGGTGTGCGAAAGGGTGACCGTGTCTGTATCTATCTGCCCATGATACCTCAGCTGGCCTTCGCCGTTCTTGCCTGTGCGAGGATCGGTGCCGTGCATTCCGTTGTTTTTGCGGGGTTCTCGGCCAAATCATTGGTGGATCGTATTAATGATGCCGGATGTAAAGTGGTTCTCACAGCCGACGGCGGCTATCGCGGCGAAAAAGTTATCAGTCTCAAAGGCATCATAGACGAAGCGCTAACCAAATGCGAGCAGGTTGAAACGGTCGTTGTTTACAAACACACCAATACTGATCCTTCCATGCAGCCGGAGAGAGACGTATGGTGGCATGATGAAATTGAAAAAGTGGATGCAAATTGTAGCGCTACCGAGATGGCCGCGGAGGATATGCTCTTTATCCTCTACACATCCGGTTCGACGGGCAAACCCAAGGGCATGGTTCACACTTGTGGGGGATATATGGTTTACACCACTTACACCTTTCAAAACTGTTTTCAATACCAGGATGGCGATGTTTTCTGGTGTACTGCCGACATAGGTTGGGTTACGGGACATTCGTACATTCTTTATGGGCCGCTTTGTGCAGGCGCCACCACGGTGATGTTTGAAGGGGTGCCTTCGTGGCCTGACTGGGGACGCTTCTGGCAGGTTGTGGACCGCCATAAGGTAAATATCTTCTACACGGCTCCGACGGCCATCCGTGCTTTGGAGAAAGCGCCATTGCACTTTGTTGAAAAGTCTGATCTTTCGTCTCTGAAAGTTCTCGGTACTGTAGGAGAGCCTATCAATGAAGAGGCCTGGCATTGGTACGACAAGCACATTGGCAAAGGGAAATGCCCGATTGTCGACACGTGGTGGCAAACGGAGACCGGAGGATTTATGATTTCGCCTATAGCAGGCGTGACTGAATTGAAACCGGCATTTGCAACGTTACCGCTACCAGGCGTTCAGCCTGTCGTGATGAATGAAGGGGGATTTGAAGTAAAAGGCAATAATGTCGAGGGCCGCCTGGCCATAAAATTCCCCTGGCCTTCGATGGCCAGAACAATTTACGGCGACCATCAACGGTTTCGCGAAACTTATTTTTCATCTTACCCGGGGAAGTACTTTACCGGAGATGGATGCAAACGTGACGAAAACGGCTACTATAGAATCACAGGCCGGGTAGACGATATCATCATCGTTTCAGGTCATAATCTTGGCACTGCTGAAATTGAAAGTGCCATCGATGAACATAAGCTGGTTTGTGAGACGGCGGTCGTCGGATTCCCTCATGACATCAAAGGTCAGGGTATCTATGCATTTATTATTTGTTACGACCCGCCGGCGAATGAAGACCAGCTGCGGAGTGAAATCAAAGACACCGTAGCCCGGATTATCGGACCGATCGCCAAGCCCGACAAAATACAATTCGTTAGCGGCCTTCCTAAAACCCGGTCAGGCAAAATCATGCGGCGAATTCTGCGAAAGGTTGCGGAAGGCGAAACCAATAATCTGGGCGATGTCACCACGTTGCTCGATCCGGCGGTGGTGGAAGAAATTATTACCGGTGCGCAGTAATTTTAGAGTCGTTATCACAAAGTTTATTACACTCGTGTGTAATCCCTTTGACGGATCAATTGCTTCGTTCGATGATATCTATTTTTACACAACTCATCGGTTAACGCTTCGGTGTGGTCATAATAAAGTCCGTCAGGCGACCGAAAGTTGCGCCTGAAGAACACATCAGCGCTTGAGAACGCATTTTTTTATCTTTACGTCGGATGAACTTTCAACAGTCGCAAAAACCGCTCTTTCTATCGCTGATGGTCCTTCTGGCTCTGGGCCTGTTGTCGTTTATACCGCAATTTTCGATCGGAACCTTTTCGTTCCGGGAAATAGATTTATTAAGCAGCGCCAGGCCCGAACCGGCACCGCTTGAAGAGATCAAAGAAAACCCGGTTTTGTCAACCGGTGCTCCGATACCTCCGGCGGACACAATATCGGCGCGAATCGATAGCACTTTCGTGGAAGTCGCTGACCCCTGCAAGCCTGGCATAACCTGTATTGAGGACTTCTCCGACGATCAACGTGGGCTTATTGCATTTGTCGAGGCGTTGAGTAAGCTTAAGTCCAGTCGATCCGAAAAATTGCGAATCGCCTTTTATGGAGATTCGTTCATTGAAGGCGATATCTTCTGCGGTAGTGTAAGAGACTCCTTGCAGACTCTTTTTGGAGGCCGCGGTGTGGGCTTTGTACCCATCACTTCACATGTCGTTGGATTTCGCAATACGGTCGGCCAGAAATTCGATCGCTGGCAAACGTATTCCATCATCAACAGAAACGATTCTGCACGGAGATATGTAATCGGCCCGGCCGGATACTGCTTCAAACCTCAGCTCGATAACTGGGTGGAGTTCCGCGGTTCGCGACAAAGATACCTTCGCCAGTTCGAATCAGTCAGACTTTTTTACCGAAGCGCTGGGGAGTCCTATGTACACTATACACTTGACGATACGCTATATCGCGTGGCACAACTGCAGAAAGGAAAGCGGCTTCGGGAATGGAAAAAAGAAAACATCAAAGCTAGGAAGGTAGAGTTTACGTTCGAAAATCCTGACAGTCTCGAAGTTTATGGGGCCAGTTTTGAAGGCGCCAGCGGCATATATGTCGACAACTTCGCTATGCGCGGAAACTCAGGGATTGGTCTGCATCTCATTCCAACGCATATGCTGAGCAGTTTCAACAAGTATCGCGATTATAAACTTATCATTCTGCAGTACGGACTGAATGCCCTTAATTTTGATTCATCGCGCTATGCGTGGTATGCCGACAGAATGGTAACGGTGATTGAACGACTAAAGGAAATCTTCCCGGATGCAAGTATCGTATTGCTTAGCGTGAGTGACCGCAGTGCCAATATCAATGGTACGTACCGAACAATCCGGACGATTCCGACTTTGCGAAACACTCAGCGGCTCATCGCACAACGAACCAAAATCACGTTTTGGGATTTGTATCAGGCGATGGGTGGCGAAAACAGTATGGTAAGCTTCGTGAAGGCGAATCCGGCTCTTGCTGCAAAAGACTATACCCACCTTACGTTCAAAGGAGGGAAACGACTTGCCGGTGAACTAGTTGGAAGTTTGTTGTATGAACTGGAAAAATATGAGAAGGAACAGCAACTTCCCTGAGGGATTCTTACTGGTGTTAATGCTCTCGCTTTCGTTGTCGGCGCGGGCGCAACCTCTCCCTGGTCAGAGGACATCATTTGGTTTTATAAACGTTAATGAAAATGTATTGCAAAACGATATCGCCCTTGAGCGATTCCTTGAGCAGTTATATCAGCTAAAAGCTCTCGACTCGGGTTTAGTAAGTGTGATTCACATCGGAGACTCTCATATCCAGGCGGACTTTCTCACTGAAGTGGTGAGGAAAAAACTACAATCCACTTTCGGAAACGCCGGCAGAGGGCTGATAGTCCCAGGGCGCGTAGCCGGCACAAACGAGCCTTTCAATATCAGAACATCAGCATCGGGAACGTGGACTTCCAAGCGGATCGTTCATCCTGCCAACCCGCTGCCCATTGGAATTGGGGGCATTACAATAAGTACCGCGGAAGAGAATGGCAGTCTTACCATGACCATGAAGGAATCGGAAGTGGATTATAGGTTTAATCGGCTTACGTTGTTCATGCCAAACGATGCGAGAAGCTACTCACTTTCCGTAATGGATTCGTTGTCAGTCGAACTAACGCGCTACACGTCAGCACGGGGGCAAGATGGCTCGCATGCAGTGAAAATGCCTCTTCCCGGTTTGTATCGCCAGGTGGAATTGCGAAATGTTCGTGAGTCACAAGAACAGTCGCACACCACATTGTTTGGAGTGAATTTCGAGAATGGGCGCCCGGGAATACTCTATCACGCGGTAGGTGTCAACGGTGCAAGGTACGAGCATTATAACAAAGCTGACATGTTTGCTTTGCAGACATCGTTACTTAAGCCGAATCTGGTGATAATCTCACTGGGGACCAATGAGTCGGCTGAATATCCCCATTTGAAAACCGACTTTCTGCGGCAGGTTCATACTCTGGTGAACGCTATTAGAACAAACAATCCCGATGCCGCCGTGCTGTTGATCACCCCTCCCGATGCGTTCCTCCGGAAAGTGAAGCCAAATCCTGGAATTGAAATAATACGTCGGCAGATTCTTGATTATGCTGTTGAGAACGGACTAGCATTCTGGGATATGCATAAAGTTGGTGGCGGGGCGGGAGCCGCCATCCACTGGAGAGAGTCAGGATTGCTGCGGCCGGATGGGATACATTTTACGCGCGAAGGTTATGCGCTTCAAGGCAAGTTGCTTTATGAGGCTATTATGAAAAGTTATACCAGGTATGTGGGAGGCCGATATCCATAAAATTTTCAGCGAGTTCGCGTATAATCCCGAAGAGCCACTAATATTCAGTAGTGGATTCTTTCTCTTCCTGTTCACGGGGTTTCTTGCCGTGTACACGATGCTGAAGGAAAACCAACGCGCAAAGTTGATCTTTGTAACGATCTTCTCACTTTATTTTTACTATAAGTCCAGCGGTTTCTTTTTCTTCCTTCTACTCGTTGCAACCGCGGTTGACTTCAATCTCGCGCGGCTTATTCACGTTACTGAAGAAAAGGCAAAACGAAAGCTCTTTCTTATTCTAAGCCTTGTTGCCAATCTGGGCATACTGGGCTATTTCAAGTATACGAATTTTTTTTACGATTCTATTTTCGGTCTGACCGGAAGAGAATACGAGCCGATTGACATTTTCCTTCCTGTTGGCATTTCATTCTTTACGTTTCAGTCTCTGAGCTACACCATTGATGTATACCGGAGAAACCTCAAACCGGTAGATAGCATCCTTGACTATGCGTTTTACCTCTCATTCTTTCCCCAGTTAGTGGCGGGACCAATCGTAAGGGCGGCGGATTTTCTTCCTCAGATCCATAAGCCCACCGTTGTGACCGACGAAATGCTCGGCCGGGGCGTGTTCCTTATTGCGACCGGACTCTTTAAGAAAGCCGTCATTTCCGACTATATAAGCATCAATTTTGTTGACCGCATTTTCGACGCACCTGCGTTGTATACCGGGTTGGAAAATCTCCTCGCCGTGTACGGTTATGCGTTGCAGATCTACTGCGATTTCTCTGGCTATTCCGATATGGCAATAGGTATCGCGTTGTTGCTTGGATTTCATTTTGCACCCAATTTCAATTCACCCTATCAGTCAGTTAATATATCGGAGTTCTGGCGACGGTGGCATATTTCGTTGTCAACCTGGCTCCGCGACTATTTATATATTTCACTCGGAGGAAATCGCAAAGGAAAAGTCAGAACGTATATAAATCTGATGATAACAATGCTCCTGGGAGGTCTGTGGCACGGGGCGTCATGGCGTTTTGTTATCTGGGGTGGCTTGCATGGCGCCGCACTGGCTTTCCACAAGATTTTCTCGGAAAAAATCGGCTTCAGATTTACCGGTCCGTTTGTACGCGTAGTAAGTGCCCTCATTACGTTTCACTTCGTTTGCCTCTGCTGGATATTTTTCAGGGCGGCCAATCTGGAGACGGTTTCGCTCATGTTGTCGCAGATTTTCCTGAATTTTAACGCTTCCATTTTCTGGGAGTTTGTTTCAGGGTATTCTCTCGTTTTTACGTTGATGCTCGTCGGATACGCGCTTCACTTCGTTCCGGATTCAATTACTGAACAGGTCAGGGAGAGGATAATTGAAATGCCCTTGTATGCCAAGGCGCTGTGTATCGTTGCCGTTATTGTATTAGTTATCCAAACAAAGTCGGCAGAGGTCCAGCCATTCATTTACTTCCAATTTTGATCGTGTGGCAGGATAATTGTTGTTGGATAGTTTTGAGTGAGGGAGTTGTGTGTTAACGAAAATCGCGATCAACATGATCAGACCGGCATGGCTTATCCGGCTTATCGTGCTTCTTCAGAGTTGTATATCTTCCCGGCATGATGCTCGTGTTCCGTGTAACGACAATATTCGCAAAGCCACTTTGTTAGTTCCCGAAATAAGAGACCTTAGCGCGAGCCATTCAGAAAGGCTTTATGGAGTTATTAGAAAACGAATTATCACAGAGCGAGGCGAATCCGTTGTACTACCCCCGGGAGGAATGGAATCTTGCTTCGAAGGGTATCATCCGTAGTGATGCGGCTTTCATGACAAAGTTAAATGCGGAAGGCATACCTTTTCTTCTCATTGTTGATGTGATGGAAAGCCGTCCAGGGGCTGTGTTCGATTACATAACCCCCTTTCAGGTGATGAATCGATTCGGACCGCCGGCTAAAGATTATGTACCCCAGGAAGCCAATGACAGCAACACGTCTGTTTCGATTCTGATTAGTATTGTTTCAACCGCGAATCCGAAGGCGGTTTATAGGTCGATCACGAAAACGAATATCAGTCCGATAGCTTTTCGTGAAAGAAATCAAGGAGAATATCAAATCAATGCAGGTTCGACCGGACTGGCTTTGCAAAAGGCTGTAAAAAAAGGTATTCGTAACCTCAAGCGTAAATGCTTATCGGCCGAATAACATAGTCTATTTCAGGCTTACTTCGTTTTCGAGGGATTCGTTTTTGGAGAACGCCTTCAGATTTGACAGCGTTGTCTCGGCAATCTCATCAAGCGCTTCACGCGTAAAGAATCCCTGGTGAGCGGTGATGAGTACGTTGGGGAAGCTGCTCAAGCGTGAAATAACGTCGTCCTCAATAATTGTTTCGGAAAGATCGCGGAAGAAAAGGTTTTCCTCCTGTTCATATACATCAATTCCCAGCGATCCGATCTTTCCTGATTTCAGTCCTTTAACAACGGCTTTTGTGTCGATAAGTCCGCCGCGGCTGGTGTTGATCAGCATAACGTTGTTTTGCATGCTTTCGATTGAATCCTTATTGATGATATAGCGCGTGTGATCGTTGAGCGGACAATGAAGTGAAATGATATTGGATTGGGCAAACAGGTCTTCCAACGGTAGATATTGAACACCTTGCTTAGTCAGTTCCATATTCTCATGGATGTCGAATGCCGCAACCTTGCAACCGAAGCCCAGCATGATGCGGCAGAAGACCATTCCAATGTTCCCCGTACCGATTACGCCTACGGTTTTTCCATATAGGTCGAAACCAAGCAATCCATTCAGGGAAAAATTCTGTTCGCGTATGCGATTGTAGGCTTTGTGTGTTTTTCGGTTCAGAGTCATAATCATTGCCAACGCATGTTCGGCGACTGCGTTGGGTGAATACGCCGGGACCCGCACCACTTTAAGTTCAAATTCCTTCGCCGCTGCAAGGTCGACGTTGTTAAAGCCCGCGCAACGCAACGCCAGCACCCCAACACCGGCTTCGGTTAGCTGCTTAATTATGGTGGCATTGATCCTGTCGTTCACGAAAGCACAAACGGCGTCGGCGCCTCCGGCAAGGGATGCTGTTTGTTCGTTCAGTTGAACTTCCAGAAACTTGATGTTGAACGCGTAGTTCCTATTATGTTCTTCAAATGATTTTTTGTCGTATGGCTGGGTACTGAAAAAGGTGATCTTCATCGGATCAATTTCAGATTTCAGATGCCAAAATTCAAATTTCCGCCTGGATATCTTTCAAATGAAAAGGCCCGTTCGAAAGAGCGGGCCTTCACTTGAAATCTGAAATCAGAAATCCGGAATCTATTCTAACTTCCGCAAGCCTCGCAGGCGTCCGGATTATCAAGCGAACAAGTCATATCGGAAATCTTTTGGTCATAATCTGCCGGACTTTGTTCGTATTTCAATTGTTGCTGAGAATCTCCTACGGTAACGACAGCGACGGGTTCCTGAATCGTTTCTCCGACTACCGCGGCGGCCTTAGCCGGCTCTTTAAGAGCGTTCTTGTCCAGTGTAAACTTGATGGCATCCGCTGCCGCGTTGGTACGCAGGTAGTACATACCCGTCTTCAGCCCCTTCTTCCACGCATAGAAGTGCATTGAAGTAAGCTTGCCGAAGTTGGGGTTCGTCAGATGTATATTCAAGCTCTGTGACTGACAGATGAACGCACCACGGTCAGCGGACATATCGATGATCGCTTTTTGCGAAATCTCCCAGACAGTTTTATAGATATCCTTGATGTTTTGCGGAATCTCAGGAATGTTTTGGATAGAACCATTGGCCGCAATCAGCTTTTGTCTCATTGTTTCACTCCATAGTCCAAGGCTCATCAGGTCATGCATCAGATGCTTGTTGGCAATAATGAACTCCCCTGAGAGGGTTCGGCGTGTGTAGACGTTTGATGTGTACGGTTCAAAACACTCATTGTTTCCGAGGATCTGCGAAGTTGACGCTGTTGGCATCGGGGCAACCAATAATGAGTTACGAACACCGTTCTTTTTGACGTCTTGTTTCAGCTGCTCCCAGTTCCAGCGACCGCTTCTCGGCGTCACGCCCCACATGTCGAACTGGAAAATACCTTTAGAGACCGGTGATCCCTTATAGGTTTCATACGGACCATGGATCTTAGACAATTCCATCGATGCTTCCATTGCACCGAAGTAAATGGTTTCGAAGATGTCTTCATTCAGGCGGCGAGCTTCTTCAGACTCAAACGGCATACGCAGCATGATGAATGTGTCGGCGAGTCCCTGAATCCCCAGGCCTATCGGGCGATGACGCATGTTGGAGTTTTTCGCCTCGACTACCGGGTAGTAGTTTACATCGATTACCTTGTTGAGGTTACGTGTAACCACCTTGGTGATTTCGTACAGCTTTTGATGGTCGAATCGACCGTCCTCGGTAACAAACTTCGGAAGCGCGAGTGATGCCAGGTTACAAACCGCTACTTCGTCGGGGGCCGTGTATTCGATAATCTCCGTACAAAGGTTACTCGACTTTATGGTACCGAGGTTTTTCTGGTTAGACTTCCGGTTCGCGGCGTCTTTGTAGAGGATGTAAGGAGTTCCAGTTTCTATCTGAGACTCGAGCACTTCGAACCACAGATCCTGGGCCTTAACCTGTTTGCGGTACTTGCCTTCCTTTTCATATTTTTCATAGAGGCGTTCAAATTCTTCGCCCCAGACTTCAGCGAGTCCGGGAGCTTCGTTGGGGCAAAACAGCGACCACATCTCGTTGTTCTCCACGCGTTTCATAAACAGATCGGAAATCCAGAGGGCGTAGAACAGATCGCGTGCACGCATTTCTTCCTTGCCGTGATTCTTCTTCAGGTCGAGGAAGTCAAAGATATCGGCATGCCATGGTTCTAGGTAGATCGCGAAACTGCCTTTACGTTTGCCGCCACCCTGGTCAACGTAGCGTGCTGTCATGTCGAAATTCCGAAGCATGGGCACGATACCATTGGATGTTCCGCCAGTGCCTTTGATGTAGGAGCCTTTAGCCCGCACGTTGTGAATGCTGAGACCGATTCCGCCAGCCGATTGTGAAATCTTGGCGCACTGCTTCAGCGTATCATAGATGCCGTCAATGCTGTCGTCTTTCATGGTCAGTAGGAAGCAGGACGAAAGTTGCGGCTTCGGTGTGCCTGCATTGAACAGTGTTGGTGTCGCGTGCGTAAACCATTTTTCAGAAAGGAGGTTGTACGTTTCGATCGCGGCCTGAATATCTTCTGCATGTATCCCCACGGCTACGCGCATCAGCATATGCTGCGGGCGTTCAATCGTTTTGCCGTCTATCTTCATCAGATATGAACGCTCCAGTGTTTTGAAACCGAAATAGTCATAGCTGAAATCCCGGTCGTAAAGGATCGCTTCATCCAATGCGGCTGCATTTTCCTTGATGGTCTTCCACGTTTCCCTTGAGATAAGCGGAGCATTTTCACCTGTTTTCGGATCTACATAGGTATACAGGCGCTTCATCGTATTGGAAAACGATTTACTTGTTACCTTATGCAGATTGGAGACGGCGATACGCGCTGCAAGCTTTGCAAAGTCAGGGTGTTTGGTGGTCATCGCAGCCGCTATTTCAGCAGCGAGATTATCCAGTTCCTGTGTGGATACTCCATCGTACAGGCCATTGATTACCTTCATGGCCACTTCCACCGGGTTGACGAACTTCGGATCTAATCCGTAGCAGAGTTTCGAAATTCGAGCAGTGATCTTGTCGAACTTCACTGATTCTCTGCGGCCGTCGCGTTTTAGTACAAGCATCGTGGGTAAAGGGGTTGTTATTTTTAGAATAAGGTTAAAAAGCTTTCATAATCTAATCAAAAGTCTTCATTGAGTGAAAACTTCGGAGATGTTTCTTTGTCGGTGCTGTTTAATACTCCGGCTTTCTGATATTCGGCGACGCGCTTCTCGAAGAAGTTGGTCTTGCCTCTCAACGAAATCATATCCATGAAGTCGAATGGATTAGTCGCGTTATAAATTTTCTTTCCGATAAGTTCATTGAGCAGACGGTCTGCGACAAACTCGATGTACTGGCGCATCTGTAAAGCGTTCATACCAATGAGGTTAACGGGTAGTGCATCGGTAACAAATTCCTTTTCAATTTCGACCGCGTCGCGGATAATGCCGATGACTGTTTCTTCAGAGAGTTTGCCAACGACGTGCTGTGTATAGAGGTGGCACGCAAAATCACAATGAAGCCCTTCATCGCGTGAGATCAACTCATTTGAAAACGTAAGGCCCGGCATAAGGCCGCGCTTCTTTAACCAGAAAATCGAACAGAATGATCCGGAGAAGAAGATACCTTCCACTGCGGCGAAAGCAATTAGTCTTTCCTGGAAGTTGCCCTGGCTGATCCAACGTAGCGCCCAGTCGGCTTTTTTCTTCACACAGTCCATCGTGTCAACCGCGTGGAAAAGCTTGTCCTTTTCTTTAGGATCTTTCACATAAGTATCGATGAGCAGGGAATAGGTTTCTGAGTGGATATTTTCAATGGCGATCTGGAAACCATAAAAGAATTTGGCTTCTGTGTACTGAACTTCGGAAACGAAATGCTCGGCGAGGTTTTCGTTGACAATGCCGTCACTGGCAGCGAAGAAGGCGAGCACATGGGTGACGAAGTGGCGCTCGCCATCGTTAAGATTTGCCCAGTCGCTTAGGTCCTGACTGAGATCTATTTCTTCAGCTGTCCAGAAGCTTGCTTCGGCCTGTTTGTAAAACTTCCAGATGTCATGGTGCTGAATAGGGAAGAGCACAAATCTGTCTTTGTTCTCTCTCAAAATAGGTTCTTCCAGTTGGCTCATGATAAAAAGGTGGTTTAGATAACTAAAAATATTTCGAGGGGTATCAGCCAAGGCTAACACCCGTAAACTGTTTCAATAAATTTTTTGGTTCTTGAAGAAGCCGATGGATATCAACTCCCCGTGTCAAGTGTACAAATGAAACAGAAGCAGCTTAAAAATCAAAACGGGCTTTCTGACGCGTTTTTGACGATTGTGGATAACGTGTGGATAGTTTGTGGATAGATAAGTCGTTGGCAAATAATACCTTACAAGCATGGTTTTTATGTGAAATTTGAGGGAAACGCGCAGCAAAAAAAAATTCACTTTTTTTTCGTATTCCCGCCGCTGTTAGCGGTAAACAATTCGGGGGAAATTCAATGGCGGGTATGCGCTAATCCGAATTCTTTTTTTACCTTTGCAGTCCAATTTTATAAAGCTATGTACGCGATCGTAGATATTGCAGGAAAACAGTTTAAAGTGGCTAAAGACCAATACATCTACGCCCCTAAGATGGAAGGCGACGCAGGAGCTTCGGTGAGCTTCGACAAGGTCCTTCTCGTTGATGACGGCGGTTCGATTCAGATTGGCGCCCCTACTGTTGACGGAATCAAGGTATCCGGTAAAATCCTTGAACATGTGAAGGGCGACAAAGTTATCGTCTTCAAAAAGAAGCGCAGAAAAGGCTATGTGACGAAAAACGGTCACCGCCAGCAGTACACCAAAGTACAAATCGATAGCATCGGTTAACCGGGCTTCAATAACCAAAATCTGGAATCTGAAATTATTTAACCATGGCACATAAAAAAGGTGAAGGTAAAGTAAAAAACGGCCGTGAGTCGGAAAGCAAACGCCTCGGTATCAAAGTATTTGGCGGACAGAAAGTGATCGCGGGCAACATCATCGTACGCCAGCGTGGTACAAAGCACCATCCCGGCCCAAACGTTGGTATGGGTAAGGATCATACCTTGTTCGCGCTTACTAACGGCGTCGTAATGTTTAAAAAAGGTAAGGCTGACAAGTCTTTCGTTTCGGTTCAACCGGCGGCCGAAGCTTAAGCGATTATAAAGAAATATTAAAGCGAGCCTCAACCGGGCTCGCTTTTTTTGTTCATTAGTCCACCTAATTTTCGGCAATGTTAAAGAACGATCTTCTCCTCCGCGCAGCACGCGGCGAAAAAACCGAACGTACTCCCGTCTGGCTTATGCGTCAGGCGGGGCGGATCCTTGCTGAATACCGGAAGGTTCGTGAAAAAGCCGGCGACTTTAAGACTTTGGTGAAATCCCCGGAAATGGCGGCAGAGGTTACCATTCAACCGGTAGACATTCTTGACGTCGATGCCGCCATCATTTTTTCCGACATTCTTGTGATCCCTGAAGCGATGGGATGTAACTATGAGATGGAGGAGAATAAGGGGCCCGTCTTCCCGCGCCGGATCACCACTGAAGCTGATCTCAATTCCATTCGCGTTGCAGCCGGAGAAGAGTTGACTTATGTTTTGGACGCGATCCGGTTGACGAAGAAGGAGCTTAACGCAAGGGTTCCGCTAATTGGCTTCGCAGGCGCGCCCTGGACGATCTTCGCGTACATGGTGGAGGGCAAGGGGAGCAAGACATTCAGCGAAGCAAAAAAGCTTCTCTATACCAATCCGGCTTTTGCCCATAAGCTGCTTGACATGATCACGGAAAGCACCATCAATTACCTGCGCGCTCAGGTCGCCGCCGGTGCAGACCTGATTCAGGTCTTCGATTCATGGGCGGGGATATTATCACCTGAGCAGTACGCCACATTTTCACTACCGTATATCTCACGAATTTGTGATTCAATCCCGGAGGTGCCGAAAACGGTATTTGCCAAAGGGGCTTTTTTCGCACGAAAAGAATTGGATACAATGAGATGCGACGTAGTCGGCCTTGATTGGAACATGGATATCAATGAATCGCGGCAACTCATGCCTTCGAAAGTTCTGCAAGGGAACCTTGATCCTTGCGCGCTGTATGGGTCGCCCGGCCAGATAAGAAAAGAAACTCGGAAGATGCTCGATGCATTCGGCCCCGTCCGCCACATTGCGAACCTCGGACACGGTCTCTATCCCGATACATCAGCCGACAACGTGCGATGTTTTATCGACACCGTAAAAGAATACAGTGCAAAACTCCGTGTATAACTTGTTTAAAACTTTTTAAGGCTGGCTGTTAACTCTGCAGCATTCGGAAGAGTGTTGTAAGCCGGCTTTTCAAATTCCGCCGGTCAACGATGAAGTCAAGGAACCCGTGATCAAGTACGAACTCGGCACTTTGAAATCCTTTGGGTAAGTCTTTTCCAATCGTTTCACGAATTACCCGGGGGCCGGCAAAACCGATAAGGCTACCGGGCTCGGCAATGTTAAAATCTCCGAGCATTGCGTAAGATGCGGTTACCCCACCCGTTGTAGGATCAGTCAGCAAGGAAACCATCGGCAGCCCGACCTTATCCATCAATGCGATTTTAGCTGATGTTTTGGCCATTTGCATAAGAGACAATCCAGCCTCCATCATTCGGGCTCCGCCAGAACGGGAAATCATAATGAACGGCTTCTTGTTTTCAATGCAATGGTCTATGGCCCGCGCGATTTTCTCACCAACAACAGAGCCCATAGACCCACCGATAAAATTGAAATCCATACAGGCAATCACGACATCGATGCTGTTCATTTTACCGTAGCCGGTCCGGACGGCGTCTTTAAGATCAGTCTTTTCCTGAGATTCTTTTATTCTTTTCAGATATGGCTTTGTGTCGGAAAATTTGAGCGGATCGGCCGACTCCATAGTCACGTCAAGCTCAGTAAACTTGTTATTATCAAAAAGGATTTCAAAATATTCTGAAGAACCAATCCGCACGTGGTAATCCTCGTCGGGAACGACATAAGCATTGTTCTTAAGCTCCCTGGTGTGAACAATCTTTCCCGCCGGTGATTTGAACCATAAACCGTCAGGCACTTCCCGTTTCGCTTCGGTAGGGGTAAGAATACCTTTGTCACTGCGTTTAAACCAAGGCATGGTTTGAATGGTTTAGTAAGAAATAAAGAAGCCGGTACAAAGATTTTTTGCACCGGCTCGAAAGGTAATAAATTATCAGGCTACGTCAATGCTCTTGTCGAGGTAAACGTCCTGGATCGCGTTCATGATTTCCACTCCTTCTTTCATAGGGCGCTGGAATGCTTTCCTTCCTGAAATCAGACCCATTCCACCAGCGCGTTTGTTAATAACGGCGGTGCGGACTACATCTGCAAGATCGCTTGCGCCCTTAGACTCGCCACCTGACGAGATGAGTCCTGCTCTGCCCATGTAGCAGTTGGCCACCTGGTAACGGCAAAGATCTATCGGGTGCTCCGAGCTGAGTTCGGTGTATATCTTTTCGTCAAGTTTTCCATAACTGCTTCCACCAGTATTTAATGCCTTGTATCCGCCGGTGTTTTCTGCCAGCTTCTGCTTTATGATGTCGGCCTGAATGGTAACACCGAGGTGGTTGGCCTGGCCAGTAAGGTCAGCGGAAACGTGATAGTCGATACCACCCGTCTTGAAAGCGTTGTTACGGATATAGCACCATAGAATGGTACCCATACCCAGTGAATGAGCCTCCTCAAAAGCCTGTGCGACTTCAATGATCTGACGTGATGAGTTATCCGAACCGAAGTAAATGGTGGCACCAACAGCTACCGCGCCAAGGTTCCATGCATCTCTCACGCTTCCAAACATGATCTGGTCATGCTTGTTGGGATATGTTAGCAGTTCATTGTGATTAATCTTTACGATAAATGGAATCCGGTGCGCATATTTTCGCGACATCATCGCCAGCACGCCGTAAGTAGTGGCAACACCGTTACAACCTCCTTCAACTGCAAGCTTTACAATATTCTCAGGATCGAAATAGATCGGATTCTTGGCGAAAGATGCTCCCGCGCTATGTTCTATCCCCTGGTCAATAGGAAGGATCGATAAGAAGCCAGTGTTTGCAAGTCGGCCAGTACCGAACAATTGCTGCAAACTTCTTAAAACCTGAGGGCTTCTGTTAGTTTGCACGAAGACGTTGTCAACAAAGTTCGGATTAGGAAGATGAAGACTCTCCTTTGAGATGGTTTTGCTCTTGTGTTTGAGGAGAAATTCTGCGTCTTTTCCGAGGAGTTCTGAAATACTTTTTGCCATATCTGGGTGTTTTATTTTTTTGAGGCGGGCACAAAGTTATCAATTATTTATTTTTATGCTAATTCAGAGGAATTTCGCGGTTTTCATGCCATTTCAATCGTTGCAATAAAAATTCTCAAAAACTGCCAGCCTGCGAAATCCGCCTATTTGCAGGGTTTTATTATAACACGCATTTTACTGTTTTTAGTCATATTAGCCGGAGACTTTTGTCTGAGGCCAAGGGCGGCTTTGACGTCAGCGGACACAAACAAAAAAAGCCACCCGAAGGTGGCTTTGAATATTGTGCAGGAAAACTAGACCTTCTCGCGAATACGTGCAGCTTTGCCATGACGACCTTTGAGGTAGTACAGCTTCGCGCGACGAACCCGACCGGATTTAAGAAGTTCAATCTTACTGATACTTGGCGACAGAATCGGGAAAATACGCTCAACGCCAACGCTGTTGGATATCTTCCGCACAGTGAAAGTTTCTCCGGAACCAGTGCCACGACGCTGGATTACCGTACCCTGGAACTGCTGAATTCTCTCTTTATTTCCTTCCTTGATTTTAACGTGAACATTTATAGTATCACCTGGCTTAAAATCGGGTAGTGACTCACGTACTTTCGTAAATTCCTGCTCTACTACTTTTATTAGATCGGCCATGACTCGATGGTTATGAAAATGGAGTGCAAATGTAGGTAATAAAACGGGATTATGAAATGGCGTCCGAAAATGTTTATTCTTTTCCCGGATTTTGGTGTTTTTCCCATAATTCAGGGCGTCGCTTGCGTGTTCTTTCTAGGGCTTGCTCGTGTCGCCAGGCTTCGATGTGTGATTCGTGGCCTGACAATAAAACATCGGGAACCTTCCAGCCTTTGTATTCCGCCGGTCTGGTATACACGGGTGGAGCAATCAGGCCATCCTGAAAAGAGTCTGTGAGAGCGCTGGTTTCGTCCGAAAGTACCCCCGGAATTAGCCTGACGATTGCATCAGTTACCACCGCTGCTGCCAGTTCCCCTCCCGATAAAACGTAATCACCGATACTGATTTCGCGGGTGACAAGGTGCTCCCGGACGCGCTCATCGACGCCCTTATAATGCCCGCACAGAATAATCAGGTTTTGCTTAAGACTCAGCTGGTTGGCCAGCGACTGGCTGAATCGTTCGCCGTCGGGGCTCATGTAAATGATCTCATCATAATCCCTTTTCGCCTTCAGGTCCGAGATGCACCGGTCAATTGGTTCAATCATCATCACCATGCCGGCCCCGCCTCCGAAAGCGTAGTCGTCTGTTGTCTTGTGTTTATTGATCGCATATTGACGTAAATCCACAACATTCAGTGTGACGATCCCCTTTGCCTGAGCCCGTTTCAAAATTGAATCGGAAAACGGACTTTCTATAAGCCGGGGCAGCGTGGTGATGATGTCAATATGCATGATCAAATATCCAAAAATCCATCCGGAAGATTAACCATGAAGGTCTTTTTGGCCTTGTTGAGGCTTCGGATGAATGGGCTGTTTACCGGGATGAGGACCTCCTTTTCCTGGTGATTGAGAACCAGAAGCCTGTTCGGTCCGGCATTCATCACGCCTGATATCACGCCGAGGTCGCCCAGATTTTCGTCCGTCACAAGAAAACCGGCTACCTCGTCGTCGTAAAATTCACCGCGAATGGATTTTGGCCTGGATTCTCGGGCGAGGTAAACGGCCTTTTTCGCGATTTCCTCCGCCTCCTCAATGGAGCTGACATCCTCGAACTTGACGAATGCCTTATTCCCTTTCGGGGATATGGATTCAATGAAATAAGGAACGAGGTCGCCGGCAATTTCGAGAAAGACCGATGACAGGGAATGCAGATCTTCGGGGGCGTCGGCATCCCAGGATATCGTTACGGCTCCCTTTAGACCGTGGGGCTTAAGAATGAAACCGATCTTGTAGCACTTACTTATATCCATGATGAGGGAAACAATGAAACAAAAATGCCAATACCTGATGGCATTGGCATTTTCATTTTTTAGGTATCGGTTATGCTTGCGCTTCGCCGCCTTGTTCAGCAGGAACAGTTTCTCCGGATTCTTCAGAGGCAGGAGCAACTTCTTCAACCACCTGAGCTTTCTTGCGAATAGCTTCTGCGCGGGCTTCACGAACCTTCGTTTCAGCCGCTTTCCGTGCTTTCGCTTTCTCTTCTTTAGACTGCGTCAGCTTGTCACGTTTCGCTTCAATTGAGGCTTCCTTGTTTTTCAGCCAGTCAGCGAGTTTCGAATCGGCGACCTCCTGAGTGATGGCACCTTTCAAAACACCAATCTGAAGGTGTTTACGAAGCATTACACCCCGGAAGGAAAGCATTGCTTTGACCGTGTCTGTAGGTTGTGCGCCTTGCATGACCCAATGAAACGCACGGTCGTCATTAATGTTGATCTGAGCGGGAACAGTTAACGGATTGTACGTTCCCAGTTTTTCAATAAAGCGACCATCACGTGGCGCTCTGGCGTCAGCTACGACTACATCGTACGTTGCCAGTTTTCTGCGGCCTCTGCGGGCCAGTCTGATTTTAACCATTGCTTAAAATGTTTGATTGGAACTCGTCCAGAATTTTTAAAGATCGCAAAGATAAGGGAAAAACGACTTCAAAAAACCAAATGAACTAAAAACTCGTAAACCGATGGATAATTTGATATATTCGTATAAGCGAGTACGCAGTTTTTTAATTCGATATGCTATCTCTACATTTGTTTTTTGCAAAAAACAATGGATAAATATTCCTACATATCAAACGCCGATGTCGGATATCTGGATCAAATGTATCAGAATTATAAAGCTGATCCGCAATCGGTTGATGTCACATGGCAGAAATTTTTTGAAGGCTATGATTTCTCCCAGCAGCGCTATGGTGAAGATGGGCATACACCATCAGCTTCGGGTGAGGAAGACTCTCACTCGATCAAGGAAACTCAGGTTCGAAATCTCATTTTCGCCTACAGGTCTTTTGGTCATCTGAAGTCCAGGACCAACCCCGTTCGCGAACGCAGAAATCACCATGTGAACCTCGACCATAAGAGCGTCGGCCTTACTGACGCAGACCTGGATACAGAGTTCGACGTGGGTTCAGAGATCGGCATGTCGCGATCAACTCTCCGGAAGATTATCGAAAAACTTCAGGCGGTATATCTGGGGCCAATCGGATTTGAACATAACTTCATTCGCAACGACGAAATCCGGGCCTGGTTGTACGAAAAGATCGAGAAGGAATACTATTCGTATAATCCCAGCCAGGAGGAAAAAAAGCGCATCCTTAGCAAGCTAAATGAGGCGGTGGTTTTCGAGAACTTTCTTCATACCAAGTTCATCGGGCAAAAGAGGTTTTCGCTCGAAGGTGGTGAAAACACCATCCCTGCGCTTCAGACTATAATAAACAAGTCAGCTGAGCTTGGCGTCAAAGAGGTGGTCATTGGTATGGCTCACCGTGGCCGTCTCAATGTCCTTACCAACATTCTGGGTAAAACCTACGAGCAGATATTTACGGAGTTCGAAGGCAATGTAAGCCCAGATCAGACGATGGGCGATGGTGATGTGAAGTATCACCTTGGCTATTCAAGTCACATCAATACACCTTCCGGTAAGAAGATTTATGTAAAGCTGACTCCCAACCCTTCCCACCTGGAAGCAGTCGATCCTTTGGTATTAGGTTATACGCGCGGCCAGATCGACGACGAATACAAAGGTGACGTCGTACAAGGCATGGCTGTGCTGATTCATGGAGATGCTGCAGTTGCCGGACAGGGAATTGTCTACGAAGTAGTGCAGATGTCAGGTCTGCCGGGATACACAACAGGAGGAACAATTCATTTTGTTATCAATAATCAGGTCGGTTTTACTACTGACTATGACGATGCACGGACCAGTATTTATTGTACAGATATAGCGAAGATTGTCGATGCCCCCGTTTTGCATGTTAATGGTGACGATGCCGAAGCGGTGAGTTTTGCCGCCAATCTTGCCGTGGAGTACCGAGTCAAGTATAAGAAAGACATTTTTATCGACCTGTTGTGCTACCGACGTCACGGCCATAATGAAAGTGATGAACCCAAGTTTACTCAACCTAAGTTGTACAACATCATCGCGAAACATCCCAATCCACGGGAGGTCTACGTGAAGAAGCTTGTTGATGGTGGACAGGTAAATGCAGCATTGGCTGAGGAACTGGATAAGACGTTTAGAAACCAGCTACAGGATCGTTTGAACGAGGTCAAACAAAAACCACTTCCATATAAACCACAAAAGATCGAAGAGGAATGGGAGCAGATGCATTTTGCAAAGCCGGAGGACTTCGACAAGAATCCGGACACTTCGATAAAAAGCAACGTCATCGAAAAGGTTGGGAGAGCACTAACTACGATTCCTGAAGGGTTCAAGCCGTTGAAGCAAATCGAAAAGCTTCTGAAAGATCGTACTACTGCATTCTTCGAAGAGAGAGTGTTAGGTTGGGCGGAAGCCGAGTTACTTGCTTACGGTTCTCTCCTCCTCGAGAAAACGCCCGTGCGGATGTCGGGACAGGATGTTAAACGCGGCACCTTCTCACATCGGCACGCCTACTTTTTCGATGCTAATACGAACGAGCCATATTGTGGTCTTGATAATATGGACAAGGGACAAGGTGCGTTTCATATCTTCAACTCGCTGCTTTCGGAATTTGGTGTTTTGGGTTACGAATATGGGTATGCGATGGCGTCGCCGCGTGCGCTTGTCATTTGGGAGGCGCAATTCGGGGATTTCGTCAATGGAGCGCAGGTAATTATTGACCAGTTTCTCTCGAGTGCCGAATCAAAATGGCAACGCATGAATGGTCTGGTCCTGCTCTTACCGCATGGTTACGAAGGGCAGGGACCGGAGCATTCCAGTGCGCGGCCGGAGCGTTTCCTTCAGCTTTATGCGGAATATAACATGGTCGTAGCGAACCCGACGACCCCGGCGAACTTCTTCCACCTTTTGAGACGCCAAGTGATGTGGCACTTCCGCAAGCCATGTATCGTATTCTCGCCCAAATCTTTGCTCCGTCATCCCGCGGTTATCTCCCCGATAAAGGAGTTTACCGATGGATCGTTCCTTGAAGTTATTGACGATCCTAAAGCGTCGGCCAAAGAAGTCAACCGGGTAGTGCTGTGCAGCGGCAAGATCTATTATGACCTTCTTGAAGCCCAGCAGAAAAGGAAATCCAAAGATGCCGCAATTGTCCGCGTGGAACAACTGGCACCATTTCCGGAAAAACACATTAAAGCAATAATCAGGAAATACAAGGATGCGAAGCTGCTATGGGTGCAGGAAGAACCTTCGAATATGGGTTACAAGTCCTTTATTCAGCGCATGATGCCGAAGCAGAACATCGAATACATTTCCCGGAAGGCAAGTGCTTCGCCAGCTACCGGTTACTCGAAGATCCACAAAGTTGAACAGGAGAAAATTATCCAGAGTGCTTTTGAGATCTGACCTGGCTATCAACAAAGAACCTTGTAAAAAACCCAAATATTAAAAACGAAAATTAATGGCATATCAAGTAAAAGTACCCACCGTTGGGGAATCAATTTCCGAGGTAACGATTGCCAATTGGCTAAAAAAGGACGGCGATGTCGTGAAGATGGATGAGGTGATTGCTGAATTGGAATCCGACAAAGCCACGTTTGAGCTTACCGCGCAAAGTCCGGGTGTTCTGAAGATATTAAAACAACAGGGTGAAACTGTACCGATCGGGGAGGTGATCTGTGAGATAAACGAGAACGGAAAAACGGCGTCGCCCCCGGCGGAATCAGAAAAGCCTTCGACACCCAAAAAAGAATCCGGACCGAAGGCAACAGGGGAAGTGAAGGAAATGAAGGTCCCGGCCGTCGGCGAATCGATCACGGAGGTGACCATTTCGACGTGGCTGAAAAAGGACGGCGACTTTGTGAAACTTGATGAGGTCATAGCCGAGGTTGAATCCGATAAAGCAACGTTTGAGCTACCCGCTGAGGCCAGTGGGATACTGAGAATCGTCGCGAAAGAACAACAGGCCTTGCCTATCGGGGGACTTATCTGCAAAATCGAGGTCGCAGAGGGCGCGCCCGCGGCGCAGGAATTGTCCGCCACCGAAAAAGCTACTTCCAAACAGGACGGCGCCAATTACGCGGCCGGCCACCCGTCTCCGGCAGCAGCGAAGATCCTTGATGAAAAGGGTGTTCCCGCCAATCAGGTTCAGGGAACCGGCGTAGGCGGACGTATAACTAAAGAAGATGCACAAAAAGCTCAGTCATCAGCCGACAGGCCAGCGGAGAAAAAAGCTGCCTCAGGTCCTCCGACCATTTCGACAGGCGGAGCCAGGGAGGAGCGTCGCGAGAAGATGACCTCATTGCGAAAAACGATCGCGCGCCGGCTTGTATCGGTAAAGAATGAAACCGCGATGCTCACCACCTTCAACGAGGTGGACATGAAACCGGTGATGGATCTTCGCGGCAAATTCAAGGATAAGTTCAAGGAAAAATACGGCGTGGGGCTTGGTTTCATGTCATTCTTCATTAAGGCTGTCTGTGCCGCTACGAAGGAATTTCCCGGGGTCAATGCATCTATTGATAATGATGAGATCATTTACCACGACTACTGTGACGTCTCTATAGCAGTATCCACTCCGAGGGGACTTGTGGTACCTGTTATCCGGAACGCTGATCAGTTAAGCTTTGCCCAGATTGAGAGCGAGGTTGTCAGGCTGGCTACCCGCGGCCGCGATGGAAAACTCTCCATCGACGAAATGACAGGAGGAACGTTTTCCATAACAAACGGGGGTGTTTTTGGCTCGATGTTGTCGACACCTATCATCAACCCACCGCAGTCGGCGATCCTCGGAATGCACAACATTGTTGAGCGCCCGGTGGTCCTCAACGGTGAAATTGTGGTCAGACCAATCATGTTTGTCGCCTTGTCGTACGACCATCGGATTGTCGATGGACGTGAGTCAGTAAGCTTCCTCTTCCGTATGAAGGAAATGCTTGAAGATCCGGGCAGATTGATCCTGGGTGTCTAACTAATCAGAGAAACAAACAGATTCCTGCATTTATCTTCCAGACAGTTCATAGCAAAAATAATAGTATGCAATATAACGTCACGGTTATTGGTTCAGGTCCCGGTGGTTACGTCGCGGCTATCCGCTGTGCGCAGCTGGGTTTTAAAACAGCAATCATCGAAAAATACGATACGCTTGGTGGAACATGTCTTAACGTTGGATGTATTCCGAGCAAAGCATTGCTGGACTCGTCGGAGCATTTCATCAACGCCAAACAGCGCTTTAAGGAACACGGCATTGATATTCCTGCACCCAAATTGAATCTTGCCCAAATGATTTCACGAAAGGCAGGAGTTGTCAAATCCAACGTAGATGGTATTGCTTTTCTGATGAAGAAGAACAAAATCGATGTACACCGGGGCGTGGGATCATTTGTTGATAAAAACACTATCAAGATTACCAGCAACGACGGAAAGGAAAGCACGATTACGTCCGAAAAAATTATTATCGCAACGGGGTCAAAGCCGACGCCGCTACCATTCGCAGCTTTCGACAAAAAGAGGATCATCAGTAGTACCGAAGCGCTCGAATTAAAGGAAGTTCCGAAACACCTCATTGTTATTGGTGGTGGCGTGATCGGTATGGAACTCGGGTCTGTTTACGCGCGCCTGGGCGCAAAGGTCACTGTTGTTGAATTCCTCGACAGCCTTATTCCTACAATGGACGGTACGATGGGAAAGGAGCTATTGAAAGTTGCCAAAAAACTGGGGATAGAGGTCTTCCTTGGGCACAAAGTCACCGCCGTAGATTCAAAGGGTAAAGAGGTAACGGTAAAAGCCGAACCTAAAAACGGTGGTGATCCGATATCGTTATCGGGGGATTATTGTCTTGTAAGCATTGGCCGACGTCCCTATACAGAGGGTCTTGATCTTGATAAAGTGGGCATCGAAACAGTGAAGGGCCAGATTCCGGTAGATGATCATTTGCAGACTAAAGTTGAAAACATCTATGCGATCGGTGACGTGGTTCGTGGCGCGATGCTTGCACACAAGGCGGAGGAAGAAGGGGTGATGGTAGCGGAACAACTCGCAGGGCAGAAACCACATATTAATTATCTTCTTATTCCCGGGGTGGTGTACACATGGCCTGAGGTCGCGAGCGTTGGCTATACAGAAGAACAGCTCAAAGAACAGGGAAGAGCATATAAAACCGGATCGTTCCCTTATAAAGCGCTGGGGCGCGCACGTGCAAGCATGGACACGGAAGGCCTTGTAAAAGTTCTGGCCGACAAAAGTACCGACGAAATTCTGGGTGTTCACATAATTGGCGCTCGGGCTGCCGATATGATAGCAGCTGCAGTTACTGCTATGGAGTTCAGGGCATCGGCGGAAGATGTGGCTCGTATGTCACACGCCCATCCTACCTACATGGAGGCATTCAAGGAGGCGTGTCTGGCGGCAACGGAAAATCGCCCGATACACCTATAATCTCCGAATAAAAGAGAAGTTCCAGGAGCATCGAGTTTCGATGCTTTTTTTATCTCAGCCTGTATTCTGCGAAAGCCCTTGCTCCCTGCGCCATCACCAGCGGAATGAGGGAATAATGCAACTTTTGCGGTAAACCGAACCATATCACCAAAAGGATAAGCGAAAGGCCTGCCACCGCCCCAAAGTAGTACCTCAGCCATCGGGGATTTCGGATAAAGGCAATAACAGCCACCAGATGTAAAGGCAGCGCCCAAATAATATTGAGATTGTTGGCGGCAGCATTGTGGTCTGTGAAAACCCAAAGATAGAACAGGAGTACGCCAATTGTTCCCGTAACACCGAAGAGTAATACATCGAACCATTTGGTGAGCCTGCCAGTCCGCAGATCCCGGTAAGTCAGAAAAAGTGCTCCCAGAAAGAATATGATGAAAACGATCAACGGAGTGTACAGACGCCGTGACGCCACCTGTTCACGGGAGTCAAATATAATGTTCTTAGTTTTCACAGCGGGCACCTCCCCGCCATCGCGACGAATGAACGCGTGATCGAAGCCGGATTCAACATAGTCTGGCAAAAACATGTATTCGTACGGCGTTGCGTCCTTATCCATGGGCAGGCCCAGACAAATGTCAATTCCGAGATCCCCCCACGGCTGTTTCTTAAGATATATGTCGGTGAGTTCACGGATAGAGTAGTCTGTAGTTATATAAGAACCATCGAATCTTATGTCATCTCCCAGAATGTGTACTACGACATCCCGCATTTTGGTTGCGCAGTTGTTATAGAAGTAATCGTACCGGTAATGCTGATTTTCTGGAAGTGCATTCCATTGAAGGTAGTCGAACATTTTCTGCTTCTGATCGGGTGTGAGATTCAATACTTGTTCGTGCACGTACCGGTCATAGGAAACATAGGCGTTTTCAAAACTGGGGTAGTCGTAAACGCCAAGTTGATAATAAAGGTAGCCGCGGGCGAAATTCAGGTAGAAGTTGGGTTGGTTGAAATTGAACACGCCATAATTATAGGCAGCGTCATATTGATTTATCGGATCGTGTACCCTGAAAGCGCTATGACCAAAAGCGGAGTACAGCTCACCCTGATACGGCCCACAGGTTATTACAGAGATTTCGGCATGTTCCGATAGCTGAAAGCTCTGCCCGATGGAAAGAAAAGGTACCAGAAGAAAGACAATGAGGATTCTTTTCATAATTTTCAAGACGCTTTCGAAAGATAACGACAATTCCTGATCTTGCCCGTATGCCCGGACGATGGACCGACCAGATTAATTTAGCATCAAAGTTGACGGTGAAAAAATCCGTTAACGCATTTCGGGTTTTGACCAGCTTTTATCAATCGCGGGCCACGGGTCGGCCCCAGATCAATGGGTTACCCATTGCCCTTTCCATAGAGCCCACTACCTCCTGTAACCTGAGATGTCCGGAGTGCCCGAGCGGTCTGAGGTCTTTTACCCGCCCTACGGGCATGCTGGGTGAAGGGCTTTTCCGGCAAACGATAGACGAGCTGAAGGACACGTTGACGTGGCTTACCTTTTACTTTCAGGGCGAGCCCTATCTTCATCCGGCTTTTACCGATATGGTTGGCTACGCATCTTCGCAGGGAATTTATACGGCCACATCCACGAATGGACATTTCCTCAAAGATGATACGGCAGAGAAAACAATAGCCTCAGGGTTGGACAGACTCATTATCTCAATTGATGGGACAACGCAGGCGACGTATGAATCCTACCGCGTAGGAGGTTCATTGCAGAAAGTGCTCGACGGCGCGGCGAAAATTATTGAATGGAAAAGGAAGATGAAATCAAAAACGCCGCATGTAGTCTTTCAATTCCTGGTGGTAAGACAGAATGAACACGAGATACCAGAGGTTTACAAGCTGGCCAAACACATAGGCATTGATGAGGTAGTCTTAAAAACGGCGCAGATATACGAATTCGAAAAAGGATCACCCTTCATACCCATGAATGAGAAGTACTCGCGCTATTCGAAAGGATCAGATGGGCGCTATCGGATAAAGAGCAGTTTACTTAATCACTGCTGGAAGATGTGGCACAGTAGCGTTGTTACGTGGGATGGAAAAGTGGTGCCCTGCTGCTTTGATAAGGATGCACAATTTCAAATGGGCGATCTCAATAAGCAACCGTTCCGGGAAATCTGGCTAAGTGAAAAATACAGGACGTTTCGTTCCACCTTGCTGGGCTCGCGTAACGAAATTGAAATATGCCGGAATTGTACGGAAGGAACTAAGGTGTGGGCCTGATCAGGCTTTTCTGTTTTGAAGGTCCCGCGAAATCTTGTCAAAGTCTATCGCACATTTACCACATCCTTGCGAACAGCCGGAACGACTTTGGAAGCTTCGGTAAACCATCCGCCCCACATACGCGAGTGCTCCAAGGAAAATCAGCAGAACGATGAGACTCTGTAGCATGACCCAAAAATAAGATTCTTTTTCAGCTTAACCGTTCGGCGAAGGAATTGGTTCGCGAATCGTCCGCAATCGGACGAATTTTAAAGAATATGTACACCCGGCATGCGTCAATCCGCCTCTCCGCGGAGAAAACGAAGATCTTACATTTGGCACTTCCTTCGCCTTTGGGCGTTGACGGTTCACTTATTTTATGATCAGAAACTATCTAAAAAGTGCTTTTCGCAATCTGTTCCGCGAAAAAACGAGTGCCTTGTTAAACCTCTCCGGGCTCACCTTGGGGATCACATGCAGTATCATTCTGATGCTCCTGATCTCTCACCATTCCAGTTTTGACCAATATCATAAGAAAAAGGACCGGATCTACCGAATCGTATATCAAGGAGAGGATAATGGGAATATGACGTTCCACGCGGGAGTAGCTGCGCCGCTGCGCGATGCGTTTACGAACGATTTCCCGGAGGCCGAAGAGGTTTTGTTTACATCATATAGGGCCAATGCCCTGATACGCGTACCACAACCCGGAAAACCGGATGCAAAATACGTAGAGGAGGGCGGTGTGGTCTTTGGCGAATCCGCCTATTTCAGAATATTCGACCAGCCTATTCTGGCCGGGGATGCGCAAACGTCACTTGACGAGCCGAACAAGGCTGTTATTTCGACTCGCCTTGCTGCGAAGTATTTCAATACCACGGATGTTTTGGGAAAGGTTATTGAGTTCGGCGATCACAGCTATAGTATTTCCGCTGTGATGACCAATCCGCCCGAGAATACCGATCTGCCCTTCGATTTGATGTTATCCTACATAACCGTTAAAACGCGCAACGACGAGAAAGGCTGGAACAGCATCTGGAGTGACGAACATTGCTATTTCCTGTTGAAAGAGAATAAACGCATTGAGGATGTTCAGGCGCGGTTGTTACCGTTTACCAAAAAGTACCGCGGCGATGATCACAAAGGGCAGTTCCTGGTGTTTCCGCTGACCGACTTCCATTTCGATACCCGCTTTGAAACGTATACATATCAAACGATCCCCAGGCCGATGCTATACGTGCTGGGCGTTATTGCAGCTATACTGGTACTCACCGCATGTATAAATTTCATCAACCTCGCCACCGCCGATGCCATAAAACGTTCGAAGGAAGTTGGTGTAAGAAAAACAATGGGAAGTACGCGTATGCAACTGGTGTTTCAATTTCTGGGTGAAACTACCCTCGTTACCTGTATCGCTATGGTATGTTCGCTGGCCCTGACTCAACTTGCGTTGAGCTTTGTCAACCCTTTTCTTGGGCTGAACCTTAATCTCGATCTTGCTTCGAACCCGACCATGATAGTGTTCCTGGTGGTGATTCTGGTTTTCGTTTCGCTATTCTCGGGGTTCTATCCGGCAATGGTTGTATCATCGTATAGTCCGGCGCTGGCTCTCAAGAACAAGATCGCCAACAAAGCTTCCGGCGGTTTTTACCTGCGAAGCGCTTTGGTGGTCTTTCAGTTTTTTATTTCACAGTTCTTTATTATCGGAACGATTGTCTTGATCCGGCAGACAGATTTCTTTCTCGAAAAAGACCTCGGTTTCGTTAAGGATGCGATTCTTGTTGTGCCCATGCCTGGTGGTCAGGGAAATAATGAACAAAATATTAGTATAAGAAAAACGTTAAAGGCGGAGTTATCCGGGCTCGCGGGAATTGAAGGGATTGCGCTGGGGAGTGCGGCACCTTTTTCGGGAGAGGTGAACAAAACCGGATTTCTTTTACAAGGTGATGCCAACGAGTACACCACTCAGTACAAACAAGTGGATGATGATTACCTCGATGTATTCAGGCTGAAGCTATTGGCAGGCCGAAATGTTGAAGATCGCGACACGCTCAGCGGCGTGGTGGCCAATGAAAGTTTCGCCAGGCTCTCCGGCTTTGAGAATCCGGAGGACCTTGTTGGTACGATGGTAACGCTTTACCGGCGAGACTATCCGGTGCTTGGAGTCGTGAAAGACTTCAACACAGCTTCGCTGCAAAACAAGATTGAGCCCACGTTGCTTTTCAACAGCGCGCGACACTACAAAACGATGGCTATCAAAGTTAACACGACGCATGTGGCGGAAGTAGTTGAAGCTGTAAAGCAGCGCTGGGAAGAAGCCTATCCCGATCAATTGTTTGAATACACCTTCCTGGAAGAAAACATACGATCTTTTTACGATGGCCAACGCAGAATAACAAGCCTTCTCACATTGTTTACGTCTATTGCAATATTCATCGGTTGCCTTGGACTGTTTGGTCTGGTATCGTTCATGACAAATCAAAAAACGAAGGAAATTGGTGTCAGAAAGGTACTCGGAGCCTCAGTGGAAAATATACTGATTACGTTCGGATGGAGCTATGTGAGATTGATCCTTGTTGGATTTCTGTTAGCTATCCCGTTGGGATGGTTTGTAATGGAACAATTTCTGAACGAATTTGCCTACCGTATTCCCTTGAGTCCATCAATTTTCTTAACGGCCCTTCTTGTAACCATAGTGATCGCGCTTACAACGGTTGGATACAAATCATTCCGTGCTGCCGTCGCTAACCCTGTCAAGTCTCTGCGCTACGAATGATAAACCAAAAAAGAGCGGGTCCCTATTTTAGTAAGGTCCCGCTTTATCTCCCATCGTTGGATTATTTTTCCGGATACAGCACCACCTGTACGTAGTTCTTCATATCGAGATATTTCTTCGCCGTAGCCTGTACATCTTTTGGTGTAAGCGCTTTCACCCGCTCTTCGAAAGTCAGGACGCGCTCCGGATCCGTTCCGGTTTCAATACTCTGGATTAACTGGCGCGCCCAGAATGAGTTGTCTTTCAAGTTGACCTCATGCTGCTGGCGCCACGTTTCCTTCACTTTGTTCAGGTCATCCTCCGAAGGTCCGCTGGCTTTCATCTTTTCAATTTGTTCATGAGTGGCCTTAATCAACGCGTCAACATTCTCCGGTCCACAAGGCAACGATACGCCCAGACTGAAACTGTTGTAGGGATGCTTGCTAAGATTACCAAACATTCCTCCACCGTAAATGCTACCAAGTTCTTCACGAAGGTTTTCAATCAACTTGATGTTCATCACTTCAGTCAGCGCCTGAAGCTTCAGCTGCTCCTCGGGAGAATATGGTGCTTCCCCGTTCCAGAACATCCGGATAAAGCTTTTCTGTTCAGTACCTTTCTTCACTTCTTTCTTTACGACACCTTTAACAGGCCGAACACCTGAATCTTTATACGCCGGCTTTGCACCCTTGGCGGGGAGGCTTCCAAGGTAAGTGGCGAGCAAAGGTTTGATTTCCGCAACGTCGAATTTTCCGACTAACACAAAGGTGAATCCGCTGGCATCCCCAAAACGTTCACGGTACATCCTCATTGATTTCTCAAGGTCGATTTGTGCAAAGTTTTCAGGTCGTGGCAACTGCGGTGCCCATGGATGGTTCTTGTACAGAATTTTAACAATTGAATCCTGAAACGTGAATTGCGGATCCGACATCATATTCTGGTAGAGGGCCTGTTGCTTGGAAACAAAAGACTGAAATAATTCCTTGTCTTCGCGCGGAGCTGTAAAGTAAAGGTGAACCAGTTGAAGCATCGCCTCAATATCATTGGCGCTGCTGCCCCCGCTAAGTGTTTCTGAGATGGGGCCGAGCCGCGGAGAAACATTGGCATTTTTTCCGGCCAGGACTTTCCTTAGATCTACGGGCGAAAAATCACCAATGCCCATTTGACCGACAACCGTTGACGCATACTCCGCGCTGAAGCGATCCTTTACATCAAAAAGATACTGTCCTCCGAAGCGGGTCGCACTCATTACCACCTGATCATTCTTGAAATCGGTTGGCTTGAGAATGACTTTTACACCGTTCCCGAGAGTCAGCTCAGTGGTTCCTATTGCCTTGTTTTGTTTTTCAGCCGTAATTTTTCCAGCCGTCGGGAGCGATTCCATCAACGCGGCGGCAACGGATTTTTCCTCATAGGCAAGCACCTCTGCTTGCGCAGCTTTTTCGGCCATCGCAAGCAACTCTTCACCGGTAGGGATTTCGAAACTGGCTTTTTCAGGTCCGGTGAGGACAACGAGTTTGTTCTCAGTGTCTGCTGGTACTGTGGCCGCGGCATACTTGTTCACTTCTTCGAGTGATATCCGTTCAATGAAATCATTGTAGTATTTGAATTCGTTTTCAATTCCTGGAATGGGCTCGTGTGAAAGAAAGTGTCGAACGTATTCATCCACCAGGTTTCCGGACTCGGTCTTATCCCGTTCGTTATAACTCCGTTCAATTGATTTAAGCAACATTTTCCTGGTGCGTTCAAGTTCGGGTTCGGTGAAACCGAATTTGCGGGCGCGTTCGTTCTCGACTATCAGGGCGTTCAACGCGGGTTCAACGCCCCCCTGGCCGAGGTACGCCAGACTTTGAAACTCTTCATAACCCCTGGCATATCCGCCGATGAAAGTTCCTCCGAAAACGAAAGGTGGTTCTGCCTTTTGTGTCAACTCCTGCATGCGCTGGCTAAGCATTGAAGTAAACAATCTCCTCACAAGATATTCACGATAATCCCCAATCGTTTCTTCTTTCTTTTCTTTCTTATAAGAATAATGTACTTCGACAACGTGATTCGTCGCTTCAGGGTCGGTAACTACAATGCCTTCTGATTTGGTTCGTCCGCGAACACTTGCCTCCTCGCGCGGCCGTGGATTTGCCGGGTTCTTGAGATGTTCGAAATGTTTTCTGATGTAGGTTTCAGCTTCTGCGGGGTCGAGGTCGCCAACGACAACTACGGCCATCAGATCGGGCCGGTACCAATCGCGGTAAAAACGTTTGATCACGTCGTACTTGAAATTCTTCAGAATTTCATCCTTTCCGATGGGAAGTCTTTCGGCGTATTTTGATCCTTCGAACAACTTCGGATAGACGGCGCGGAACATGCGGTCCTGAGCGCCCTTTCCAATGCGGGATTCTTCCAGTACGACACCGCGTTCCTTATCAATTTCGGCATCCTCGAAACCAATAGTACTGGCCCAGTCTTCAAGAATCTGGAATCCCTTCTCGACATTTTCTTTTTTCTCCGTTGGAATTGGAAGAATGTATACGGTTTCATCAAAGCCCGTGTATGCATTCAGGTCAGCACCGAATTCGACACCTATGGATTGAAGGAAAGATACGAGGTCATTTTTCTGAAAGTTCTTTGTCCCGTTGAACGCCATATGTTCAGTAAAGTGCGCCAGACCTTGCTGGTCATCATCTTCCAGAATAGAGCCGGCATTCACGACAAGCCGGAGTTCCACTTTATTTTCCGGCCTTGAATTATGCCGGATATAATAGGTGAGGCCGTTTTTCAACTTGCCGGTTTTAACTTTCGGGTCGACAGGGAGTTTTTCGTCCAAGTTCTGCTGGGCATGTGCCCAACTTGTAATAAGTAAAAATGTGATAATGCTAAGGAGGAATTTGTTTTTCATAACGGAGGATCTAGGTGATTAAAACGTATGTTTAGTTTGGTATAAGTTTATTTCCAATGCTGTTCGATCACGGCGAGCATTTCTTTTTGAATCTTGCCGTTGGTTGCGCATAATTCTTTTCCGTGCAACATATTGTTGCCTCCCTTGAAGTCGCTTACAGCTCCACCGGCCTGTCTTACGATCAGGATGCCAGCGGCAACGTCCCACGGGTTTAAATTATATTCGAAAAACCCTTCAAGCCTCCCGCAGGCGACGTAAGCCAGATCAATCGCAGCGCTGCCTAGCCGACGAATTCCATGGGTTTTTTCAAGAAACAGCTTTATGATATCCAGATAGGCTGAGGCTTTTTCATTTTGGTGATAAGGGAACCCTGTTGCCAGCAGGCTTTCACTGATTATAGGAACGTCCGAAACCTGAATGCGTCTATTATTACAATAGGCGTTATCACCGGTAACGGCATGGAAAGTTTCGCGTGTAACAATGTGATAAATCACTCCGACAACTGGTTCGTTCCTGAAAGTCAGCGCCACGCTAATGGCGTATACCGGCATACCATGGAGATAGTTGGTAGTTCCGTCCAGCGGATCGATCACCCAATGATAATCGACCTGCGCGCCTTGCTCGACGGTTCCTTCTTCGGTAATGAACCCGGCTTCCGGAACAATTTTCTTTAGTGAAGAGACGAGCATTTTTTCAGCTTCCTTATCGACGTACGACACAAGATTATTGAACGATGTTTTCTGTTCGATCCGAGAATGGTCGAAAACCTCAGCTTCTTTTCGGATGAATTCACCCACGTGTTCACAAATCCTGATAACCTCGTTCCTGATTAGCTGATAATCCATTGTCTTCTCATTGAGATTTGTTAAAGATTTTGAATGTAATCCGGAATACCATAAAAACCAATAGTTTATTCGGTTTCATCCGGCGTAGGGTCACCTTCATTCAAGGCATAATCTTTCCCGGCAACCACGATTACGATCTCACCCTTCACGTCCTTGCTGGAGAAATGGGCAAGTAGTTCTTGCAGCGTTCCGTTAACCGTCTCCTCGAACTTCTTCGTAAGCTCCCTTGATACCGAAGCCAGTCTTTCACTTCCGAATTGCTCCTTGAACTGTTCGAGGGTTTTCACCAGACGATAGGGTGATTCATAGAAGATCATTGTTCTTTTTTCATCGACGAGATTTCGTATGGCTGTTTGTCGACCTTTTTTATGAGGAAGAAATCCTTCAAATGTGAATCGGTTACATGGCAATCCGGATTTTACCAAAGCGGGTACGAATGCCGTCGCGCCGGGGAGACACTCTACCGACAGGCCTGCCTGAAGTGCGGCCCGAATTATAAGGAAACCAGGATCAGAGATTCCAGGCGTGCCGGCATCGCTTACCAATGCCATGCGTTCACCGGCTTCCATGCGTGCAACCATCTTTTCAAGAATACGATGCTCATTGAAGTTGTGAAAGCTTTGTAACGGCTTATCTATCTGGTAGTGCTTCAGCAGAAATCCCGACGTGCGCGTATCCTCAGCCAGAATCACGTCTACTGTTTTCAGCGTCTCCAGTGCGCGAAGTGTAATATCTCCCAGGTTGCCGATAGGTGTAGGGACTATAAAAAGGTTTGGAAGAGTCGCCATCGATTGAAAGCAAAATTAATAGCGGGAGTTTCGCCACAGGTCTACTACCTCGTACCAGGCTTGCTCATACTTTTTGCTTCTGATAAGAACATAATTGTCAGGATCAAAGAGAGACGGCGACTTTACAAATTCCAGGGAAAGCTTATACGATTCATTCTTATAATTCCATATTTCGCGGTCCCCGAGACGGTAAACTTCAGATGGTTGTCCGAATATGATCAATATCATTCCGCGATCCGTTTTCCAGCCCTCCTTGTATGAAGAGAAATACGTGTTAGCCTGCTCAACGCGGCGGAAGTAGTTTCGCATGAGCGTTTTGGCGCGCTCTGCGTCTTTCGTAATGCTAAGAATCACCCGATCGAATGCTCGTTTATCGCCACGAGCCTGTTTAATCCGGCTAAACTCCTGTTTCGTACAAATATAGATTAGCGGGTCAGCGAGATTTTCAACCCTGCGATATCGCGGATAGTCACCATCAACCCGGAACGCAAGCCCCTCCGCAACGGTGGTATCCGTTTGAAGCAGATAGAGCCCGGGTTGTTCCAGAGTGAACGATTCGCCCGGAGCGACCTGGAAGGAAGAATCGATATTCATTCCTCTTGATACCCGCCCAAGCTGCTCTGAAAAGGGCAAAGGTGCCGGCGGAAAGACGTCGTCGTAATAAGTCACCGAGATACGCTGAGATCCGGCGAAAGAAAGATCAGCCGACCCCGGCACATACTTATGTACCAGCGGTTGACCATTTGCGGTCATCGCGATATTGACAGGGTAATTGGGTTCCAGAATAGTAAAATAATACCAGGCCCGGTTGATCTCCCGATTGGTTACCCGTGCGGCAAGTATAAGGGGTTGTTGTTGTACCGGGGTCGACACCCGCCCGGAAATTCGATCTCTGACCGAACCCGAGCTTCCCGAATCGAGTGGTATCGGGTTGCCTGTTTTTTCGCCAAGCGATGAACGCGTTTCCAAATGTACCTCATAGTCGGAGACTTCTTGTGTCGTGTCGGTTAGGATCAGTTGAAAAGACGTTGTCCAGTTTGAGGCGTCCCGAACGGTTTGGAACTCGAAAGTAATCGGGTTAGTGTTATTATACAGGTAACTGTAATTTATATCTCTAAGGGCCTGGGCCGTTGTGAAAAAAGGAGCCGTAAGTAGCAGCAGAAATAGTAATCGCATATGCTGACGAAAATTACACAAGGTTTCCAAAAGTACGAAAAGACTATCCAAATAGTTCCTTCCCAAAGCCCTTCGGTTTAGTGGATTAATTTGTTCGGATTTTCTTAATCGGGGGCGTCACCTTATTTTTACGGCAACCATGGCCAAGATATACACAACCGAAATCACCAGCGAAGACATTCCGTCCGACAATCCTATTCATCAACGTCTCTACAAGGCTTACATTGTGGCCCAAAAGTATGTTCACGGTGACGTTCTTGAAGTCGGATGTGGCGAGGGCCGGGGGTTGGATCTGATTATTCCAAAGTCTGCAAGCTTTACTGCCATCGACAAAATTGGCCCTGTGATCGAAGAATTGAAGGCAAAGTTTCCTGAAGCGTCGTTCCGCAGTATGAACATTCCTCCCTTTGATGGAATTCCGGACAATGCCTTTGATACGGTGATCAGTTTTCAAGTAATTGAACACATCAAAGATGACCGCCTTTTTCTGAAGGAGATCAATCGGGTTTTGAGGCCTGGTGGCCTGGCTCTCGTTACTACCCCGAACCGCAAAATGTCTCTTACCCGGAATCCATGGCATATCAGAGAATATCTTCCCGATGAATTGCAGGATCTGGCCGCCTCCATTTTCGCATCCGTCGAAATGAAAGGAATTTCGGGTAATGCCAAGGTGATGGCATATTACGAACAGAATAGGAAGTCCGTTGAAAAATTCACGAAACTGGATTTTCTCAATCTCCAGTATCGCCTTCCGGCTTCTTTGTTGCGAATCCCGTATGAGCTGCTCAACCGATGGAATCGCAACAAACTCCAGAAAGGGAATGATGCATTAGTGTCTGATATACGTCATGAAGATTATCTGGTGGTTCAGGAAATGGTGGACGCCCTTGATCTTCTGCTTGTTGTGAGGAAATAACTACATGAGGTTTTTTACCTCAGTCAATATGCATGTAAGATATGGAAGGTCATTGAATCGTCAGGCAAAGGCGTTTTGATAACTTTGCTTTTCTGACCTTTCTAACCATGCATACACGCATTTTCTTTGTTCTACTCCTTATTTCACTGGTCTCGGTTCATTGTTATTCACAACAAATTGACTCGCTGCTACAGATCCGGTGGAATAGTGCCCAGCAAGCCCTTCAATCGGGGGATTATTCCAAAGCATCTCAGCAATTGACCGAACTTATTAACGCAGGCTTTCCTAACAAAGAAGTCTATGCAAAACGCGGGGTGGCATTTTACAATCTTAAGCAATACGACAAAGCCAAATCAGATCTGGATGAGGCAGTAAAGGCCCGGGTTTCATCAGCCGAACTATACGAGAGTCGCGGAAATACCCGGTACTACCTCGACGATTTTCAAGGTGCTGCATCGGATCTCGAAAAGGCCGTAAGTATGGCTAACGTATCGGCACTTTCGCTTGCCAATCTCGGGCACGCCAAGTTCCGAATGGAGAATTACAAGGACGCCATAACAAACTACGATAAGGCCGTCAGCGCAGGTATCAAAGATGCCATCGTCTACAACAACCGGGGCCAGGCCCGTACTATGCTCAGGGATTACAAGTCTGCCCTTACGGACTTCGACAAGGCTCTTGAATTAAAATCGGATTATATCAGAGCAACGGAAAACCGGGCCGAGGCACGATTTGTATTACAGGACTGGAAAGGGGCGATCGAAGACTTTGAAAAAATGATGGCTTCAGGCAGAACGGATGCTGAGATCTGGACGAAGATCGGACAGTGCAAGTTTACTCTGAACGATTACCGTGGATCCGCCGAGGCCCTGGACCTCGCGATTGCGAAAGGTGTTCGCGAAAAGCATGTTCTCCGCATGCATGGACTAAGTCATGCTGCCATCGGAAATTGCGCCCCAACGATTAAGAGTCTTTTAGCTGCAGTATCCTTGGGTATCGCCGACAAGGATGTATTCCTTCAGCTGGGTATATGTCAGTCGAAGGCCGAAGCCCACAAAGAAGCCAATGAATCGCTTAGCCGCGCCGTTGCCTCAGGCGCTGCCACCCGCGAAGCATATTTTTACAAAGGCAGCTCTGCGTTTGCACTTAACGATTTAACCAATGCCGCCAGTGATCTTGAGAAAGCCATTGCCCTGGGTTGGAACGACGCTGAAGTATTCAGGAAACTTGCTGACATCCGGTTTCAAACGAATGACTTCCCGTCAGCAGTAAAAGCATATGACAAAGCAGTCGGGGGCGGCCTTGAAGATGCGGTATTGTACAACAACCGTGGTAAGGCGAAATACAATAGCAACGACGTTCCGGGAGCAATCGTGGATTACAGCAAAGCTTTGCAAATCCGTCCGGAATATGATCGCGCCATGGAAAACAGGGCCGAGGCTAATTTCAAGGCTGGTAACTGGAAACCTGCGGCTGATGATCTTGAAAAGCTTGTCGCGTCAGGCCGGACGGAAAGTGTATTTTTTGAACGGCTCGGGATTGCCAGATATAACACGTCAAATTACAAAGGCGCAATCGATGCGTTAACTTCTGCCGTTAGTAAAGGAATCAAAAACAAGGAAGTGTTTACCATGCTCGGTCTGAGTCATGTCAGCGAAAATAATTGCAGTGAGGCCTTGAAAAATCTTACAATAGCAATATCGTTAGGTGCTGCCGAGCAGAAAGTATTACGGTCTGCGGGGATGTGTCATTTCGAGTTAAAGGCTTACACTTCGGCAGTTGAACTACTTACCCGTGCATTAAGTACCGGTGCCAGCGAAAAGGAGGTAGTAGCGGCTCTCGGTAATGCATCGTTCTACCAGAAAGACTATGGAAATGCGAAGAAATATCTGGAACAAGCCATCGCGGCAGGCCAGGCTGACGCGGATTCCTATAGAAATCTCGGAGACATCCATTTCTTGAATAATCAGTTCAAGGAAGCGATTGTGCGCTACGATCAGGCTATTGTTGCCGATGGATCGGATGCCATCATATGGAATAATCGCGGGAAAGCAAAACTCAACCTGGAAGACTTCAAAGGTGCTATAACGGACTTTGACAAAGCGATCCAGATAAAGAGCGATTACACCAGGGCATATCTCAATCGCGGAACCGCACGCTTCCGTATGGAACAGTATGCCGCGACAATCGAAGACCTTGAAAAGGCAAAAGCGAATGAAGGTGTAGATGCGGAACTGTGGCGCATGCTGGGTGTATCGGCTTACCTCACTGGAAAAAAGGAACTCGCGTATGAGTCGCTTGAAAAGTGGGTGCAGACCGGCGCGCGAAATGGAAAAGCGCTCTTGTATCTGGGCCTGCTTACAGCAGAGAGGAACGATTCGAAGCGTACTGTTGAATACCTGACGTGGGCAGAAAAGGAAGGTGAAAAGGATGTGCAGTTATATGAAACCCGCGGAAAGATGTTTTTTCAGGATCAGCAATTCGAAAAATGTATTGCAGATCTGCTGATTGCAAAACAACACACCAAACTGGGTCTGACATCTTATGAACAACTGGCCCTGGCATACCTTGCGTTGAAAAAGGAAGACGATGCCGTTGACTATCTCGAGACGGCCTTTCAGATGCAGTCAAAGAACCAGACAATCCTGTTTGAGTTGGGTAACGCCCGTTTCAAAAAATCCGATTTTACCGGCGCTGTTTCCGTCTATGACCAGGCAATAGGGGCAGGTCTCAACAATGAGGTGGTATTCAACAATCGCGGTAAAGCAAAACTTAAGGCCGGACTCGTAAAAGAGTCCATCGGAGATTTTGACCGGGCATTGGGCATAAAGTCAGACTATGTTACGGCGCTTCGAAACAGGGCAACAGCGAACTACGCTTTGAATGATTTCCCTGCAGCAATTCGTGACTTCGCCATGATCATTTCAAAAAATGAAGCAACCGCAGAAGACCTTTTTATGTCAGGTGCATCGAAATATACCACTCGCGATTATAAAGGCAGCGTAGCCGATCTGACAAACGCGATAGCCGGGGGCTCACGCGAAAACGGCGCATATGTTATGCGTGGTAATTCGCTATTCGAATTGAACGAATATGAAAAGGCCATTCCCGACTTCACAAAAGCTATCGACAATGGAGACAAAGAGGCGGACCTGTACTATAAGCGCGGTGCGTCAAAGTATTATCTCGGGGATCTGAAAACTGCTTTCCCGGATCTGGATCAGGCCATTCGTGGCGGCGTGCAGATCGCGCTGGCATTCGACATGCGCGGTCAATGTAAGTACGAGGAAAAAGAGTTCACCGCCGCATTGAGCGATTTCAATCAGGCAATTGTCCTCGACGCAAAATTGGCTTCTGCTTACTTTCATCGTGGAAATGCTTACTACACGTCCGACAAGTTCAACGAAGCGGTGCAGGACTACAGTCAGGCAATAAAACTCGAAATGAAAGACCCGATGCTTTTCAACAACCGTGGTAAAGCACTTTTCCGGCAGGAAAAATATGCCGATGCGATACCGGATTTTTCAGAGGCCATAAAGCGCAAACCGGATTATGCAAAAGCATTCGAAAATCGCGCCGAAACTTTTGCCGGGATGCAGAAGTTTGAGGAGGCTGCAAAAGACTATCGTGATGCCGAAAAACTATATCCCAAACCCGATGGCGGATTGTACCTCGCGATGGCGGAGAACTATAATAACTTGAAACGCGCGGTTCTTGCCCGTGAGTATTATGATAAGGCTATCTCAGCCGGGCTTAAAAATAAGGAGGTTTACTATAAAAGAGGCTTGATGCTTCTGGAAGAAAACGCTTTTCAGGAGGCCATTACCGACTTTGACAACGCAAGCCAGGCCGGTGAAAACACAGCAGCGTTGTATATCAACCGTGCGCGGGCTCTTTTGGGGCTCGAAAATGTGAAGGCTGCCGTGCTTGATCTTAACAAAGCGCTTGAAATCGAACCCGCAAATATTGATGCGAAATTTAACCGGGCGCTTATCAAAGAAGGTCTGGAGGATTTTGAAGGTGCATTGCTGGATTACAATCAGGTTTTGATTGCCAATCCTGATGATGCGCTTGCCTATTACAACCGAGCAAACTGCAGAGCCGGACTCGACGACTACGGTGCCGGAATATCAGACCTGGATGAAGCGATCCGCCTTGAACCAAAAAATGCCGCTTTCTATAAGCAACGAGGTAACTTCTATTACCAAATGGATAAAAAAGACAAGGCATGTTTCGATTGGAGAAAGGCAGTTGAGCACGGAGATGCAAAGGCGCGGTTTCAACTTGGTCAATACTGCAAATAATCCGCGCCTTTGAAACTTGTTTCATTCACTGCATCGGTACAGCGGACAAAAAATGTGTAGATATTACACGCATAAGTTGACTTAGTCAACCAATTTTTTCGCCGGGCCAATCTGCTGCATCTTTGTATTGTCAATGCGACATAAACCGGAGAAATTCGGAGACGGTTCGCGGAGATATCAAATAGGTTTAGATTAGGTTATATTATTTAGTTTAGGGTTAAAGGTGCGAAAATTGCTCTCCGAACTTCGGAGAGCATTTTCATTTTCAGGCAAACCAAACTGTTTAACCGTGATAGCTTCCATTTATCGATGCACGGGCAATTTTTGTTACCTTGTGTAGTTATAGCGCTATGAGATTACTGTTTGTATTTCTTACCTTACTTTTAATGGCATCGGTCATCGATGCCCACTCGCAATCGAGGAAGAAGAAAAAGAACAGCGCCGAACGTCCGGCCGCCGGATATACATCAAGTCCTTCGGCACTTGCCCCTGGAACATCAACGGAAACAGCTGCGCCTCGACAATCCAAAAAGAAAAACTCCCGCAAGACAACGTACGATCAACAACGGGAGTATTACGAACGAGTGGCTGCCGTAGCGAAGACGAGGGAGAAAACGGCGAAAGCAATGGAGAAACCCCAGTATTCCGATCCAATGTACTTTGGGCACAAGCGCAAACCGAAAAAACGCCCCCCCCACAAAATGCGATTTTGCAAGGAGTGCGGTATCCGGCACTGATCTCAAATTTGCCTTTCCGAACAACAGTTCGGTTGCACGGTGCCTTGTCTTCATTGTACCTTGCGACAAATGAACCTTGCTCCCTACATCGAACATACCAATCTCAGTCCCGGACTCACGATAAATGATATTGACAAACTTGTTGCCGAAGCCGGCGAGCACGGCTTTGTTGGCGTTTGTGTTCCGCCATTCTGGGTCGAACGTGCCCGGCGGGAGATCGGGAACCTGAATGTTAAGCTGGTTACCGTTGCTGGTTTTCCATTGGGTTATAACATGACTGAAACCAAAGTCGAAGAAATCCGCCGCGCTATCGACAATGGCGCCGACGAAATTGACGTAGTATGGAATGTGAGCGCATTCAAAAGTGGTATGCCCTGGCCCAAGATCGAAGTCGCGAAATGCAGCAAGGCCGCACATGACCGCGGAAAACTGTTGAAAGTTATCATTGAGACGGCATATCTTTCGGATACGGAAATCGAAGAGGCGTGCCGTATTTGCTCTGATGCCGGCGCTGACTTCGTCAAGACATCCACGGGTTTTGCACCTGCCGGAGCAAAGAAGGAACACATCGCCATCATGAAAAGGTCGGTTCCTCCCACCGTTGGCATCAAAGCCTCGGGAGGAATCAAAACACGCGCCGAGGCCGAAGCCATGATCAACGCCGGAGCCACCCGGATTGGCACTTCATCCGGCGTAAGTCTGGTTACGAATATCCAATAAGAACTACAACCTAATCCAAACCAAATAATAATGAATGAATTGATGACGCCTGAATTGTTGCAAAGTCTTTTTCCCGAAGAAGATGCAATCCCGGAAAATTACCGTACAGCACAGGCCATTGAACAGCGTGAATACCTGATCAATGGCGAACTACGGTTGTGGTCAGGACCACTCAATCCGGTGCTAAGCCCGGTGTTCGTTCGCAAGGGCGGGGATTACACTCAGAAAATCCTTGGCAGTACACCTTTGCTTACCTCCAATGAATCACTTGAAGCTCTTGATGCCGCGGTGAAAGCTTATGATATGGGTCACGGTATGTGGCCGACCCTGAGTGTGACCGCGCGTATTGAGCACGTGGAAAGATTTCTTAAAGAGATGCGGAGCAAACGCGATGAGGTGGTGCGACTGCTCATGTGGGAAATCGGAAAAACACTTATGGATTCGGAAAAGGAATTTGATCGTACCTGCGACTATATAACGGACACGATCAAGGCGTATAAGGATCTTGATCGCAACTCGGCGAAGCTTATCGAGGATCAGGGATTCATGGCGCAGATTCGTCGTGTACCCCTGGGAGTGTCGTTGTGTATGGGCCCTTACAATTATCCGCTCAACGAAACGTTCACAACGCTTATTCCCGCACTCATCATGGGGAACACCGTTGTTTTCAAACCCGCGAAATACGGTGTGTTGCTTGTGCGTCCGTTACTCGAGGCTTTCAAAAACAACTTCCCGGCCGGCGTAATCAATATTATCTACGGACGCGGTCGTGAAACGGTAGGGGCCCTTATGGAAAGCGGTAAGATCGACGTGTTCGCATTCATCGGAACGAACAAAGGAGCTAACGATTTAAAAAGACTTCACCCAAAGCCACATCGTCTGAAGGCAATTCTCGGTCTTGATGCGAAGAACCCCGCAATTGTACTTCCCGACGCAGATCTGAAAAATGCGGTATCCGAATGTATCACCGGAAGTTTGTCGTTTAACGGACAAAGATGTACAGCGCTAAAGATTCTGCTCGTTCATAAAAGCATTCTTAACGAATTCATATCGAGATTCAATGAAGAGGTGAAGAAACTTCAACCCGGAATGCCGTGGGATAAAGGCGTATCTCTTACACCGCTTCCCGAGCCAGGAAAGGTTGAGTACCTGCAAGGTCTCGTAGACGACGCGAAAAAACACGGCGCGTCAATCGTAAATGAAAACGGGGGTGACCGGTTTCAAACCTTCTTCTATCCCGCAGTACTTTGCCCTGTTAATGAAAAAATGCGACTCTATTATGAAGAACAGTTCGGTCCGGTAGTACCTATAGTGCCTTTCGAGGACGACGAAGAAGTTATACGCTACGTCGTGAATTCAAACTTCGGCCAGCAGGTAAGTATTTTCGGTGAAGACAGCAAACGCGTTGCACGGCTGATGGATGCTTTCGTGAATCAGGTTGGAAGAATTAACCTGAACACACAAAGCCAGCGTGGACCGGATACGTTTCCTTTCAATGGCCGAAAGGATTCTGCCGAAGGTACGTTGTCTGTTTCGGATGCGCTACGCGTATTCTCCATTCGTACCATTGTCGCCACCCGCGACAACGAAGCAAATAAACAAATGCTGGCCCAAATAATCCGGAACAGAGAATCGGCTTTCCTTAGTACCGACTTCATTTTCTAAATGGAAAGAAAACACTTGGACATCCGCGTTGCCGGCAGGGTTCAGGGTGTCGGCTTTCGGGCCTCCGCTGCGCAAAAAGCAAGATTGCTTGCTTTAACCGGATTTGTGCGAAATGAACGCGATGGTTCTGTGTATATTGAAGCAGAAGGGGAGCCTGAGGTTCTTGACGAATTCGTGGCGTGGTGTAAACTTGGCCCGCCTGCAGCGGTCGTGAAGTCGTGTGATGTTCAGGAGACATCCATGAAGAACTACCCCGATTTTTCAATACAGCATTAACAATATGAATGTAAAGGTTAGGTTTCTAGGCGGCGCAGGCAGCGTTACCGGATCAAAGTATCTTATCAGTGCCAACGGTTTTTCGTTTCTTTTCGACTGTGGGATGTACCAGGGTTTGAAGGAATTGCGCCTGAGAAACTGGGACGAATTTCCGGCTGATCCGAAATCCATCGATGCGATAGTGATCAGTCATGCGCACATCGATCACACGGGCTATCTGCCAAAACTTGTTCGCGAAGGTTTTTCTGGTCCAATCTATTGCACCACACCAACGGCTGAATTGATGGAATTGCTTCTCCTTGATTCGGCAAAGCTGCAGGAAGAGGAAGCTGCCTTCGCGCGGAAGAAGGGTTATTCAAAACATGAGAATCCCAGGCCCCTTTATACAGGTGAAGACGCGAAGGCGACGTTCCCGCTATTTAAGGAAGTTGATCTCGATAAAAAGTTCTCAATTCACAATGGTATCGATGTGGTATTCCGTGAGGCAGGACACTTGCTTGGGTCGGCCATCGCCGAAATCGCGTTCACTGGTGAACGGATGACCAAGACCGTTGTTTTTTCAGGAGACCTGGGCAGGTACAATCAGCCCGTGCTGCGGGATCCGACTGCGATAAAGGTTGCTGATGTTTTGTTCATCGAGTCGACCTATGGCGACACCGATAACCCCGCCGTCGACCCGGAGGCTGATCTGGAACGCATTGTAAATGAAACGTTCGATCGCGGTGGTGTGCTGGTCATTCCCGCCTTCGCCGTGGGGCGGACGCAAACGCTGCTATATCATTTCCGAAAGATGATGCTGGAAGACAGGATCCCGGATGTACCAGTATATGTCGACAGTCCTATGGCTATATCCGCGACCTATCTGTTTTATAAATATCCAACGTATCATAAGCTTGAAGTCACGACCAAAGACCTCGCCCGCGACATTGAAACCAATATGCTGGTGTTCGTAAAATCGGGGGAACATTCGAAAACCCTGAACAACATCAAGTCACGGGCGATCATTATTTCCGCCAGTGGCATGATGACCGGCGGCAGAATTCTCCATCATTTGTTTAACAGGCTGCCCAATCCGCAGGATACCATACTTATTTCGGGATATCAGGCTGAAGGTACACGCGGCCGCGATCTGCTGGAAGGTGCTCCAACTTTGAAAATCTATGGCGAAGAAGTGCCTGTGAAATGCCGGATCGAACAAATCACTTCGCTTTCCGGACATGCCGACCGATCCGAATTATTTCAATGGATGAGTAATCTGGAGGATAGCCCAAAGCTGACATTCTGCGTTCATGGTGAAGGAGAAAAAATCGAAAGATATGCGCAGGCGATCCGTGACCGGCTGGGCTGGAACGTTGTCGTCCCACGTTATCTCGAATCGGTTGAATTGTTTTCGGGGATCTAGGGCCGACTCAGGCAACCTTTACCCAGGAACGTAATACGGAAACCCTTGCGGTGGGCATCTTAGGCATGTTCATGCGTGTGAACTCGCGGATTTGAATGGCAGCGCGGATTACCCCGCGAAGTTCTATCTGGCAGGGAGGAATTGTCTGAGCGAAGCCGTGGAACCACCCTCCTTCTGGCCTTAATTTCAGAGCGCTTGTCGTGCGAAGGGACGTGCGTGCGAAGAACGTTGGTTTACCGTAGAGCCTTGACCAGTCCTTTCCGGGGATCTAATTTGACATCAAACGTTTTGGTGATGAACGCACTCATCCGCAAACCGGCCATTTGTGGCGTATAGTCTTCGGGATAAAAAACGGTGAGCTCGAGGACAGCCCGGATGAAGTTATCATGCCGACAAAATTCTTTCACCCATTTACGAAACGCGTTGCCCCACTCCTCTTCGTATTTCGATTCATCGTCGCGGCCATCGAAGATAAAGGTAAGCTGGTTATCACCGTAGTAAAGAAATCGGTATACGCCTGACAGCACGATGTAAAACTCCTTCAGCTGAGTTACTTCTGATAATTCATGTCCGCGAACTTTCCGGCTGGTATCGTCGTCGAGGCCGAGGGGGTTGCATTTCAAAAGGTATTCGACTTTTACATAATCAACCAGATACTGAAGGAGCGACTCCTCCATGGCGAGTTGAACATTTTCGAGGATGTAATTTTTATCGCGAGAAAAGAATTTTCGCAGCACGGGCAGAAGGTTTCACAAAAATATGGTGAAATGTGCAGAATTGAAAATGTGAAACGTATTCCGTTAGGGCTTAATCGATCGGAACGTTGACATGCCTTTCAGCATGGTAAGAAGATCTTACGAGGGGCCCGGATTCCACATAACGGAGTCCTCGCTTCAAGCCTTCCTCGCGATACATTTCGAATATATCGGGATGGATAAACTCCGCCACCTCTAAATGCATCTTAGTGGGCTGAAGGTATTGCCCGAGGGTCAGGATCAGCAAACCATTTTCTGCGAGATCATCCATTGCCTTGAAGACTTCATCTTTTGTTTCACCCAGACCAAGCATTATCCCGGACTTGGTGCGTTTGCCGGCTTCGCGGGTCCTTTTGATTTGCTCGAGGCTGCGATCATACTTTGCCTGTGGCCGTACCATTCGGTAAAGTCTTCCCACCGTCTCCATGTTGTGCGACACAACTTCCTGGCCGCCTTCTATCATTCGGTGCAACGCATCCCAGTTTCCTTTGGTGTCGGGGATAAGCGTTTCTATGGTAGTCTCAGGACTAAGTGTTTTGGTTTCGACCACGGTTTGATACCAGATTTCAGCACCACGATCCTTGAGTTCATCACGATTGACCGACGTGATCACCGCATGTTTAACACCCATCAGTTTAATTGCCTCGGCGACGCGCTTTGGTTCCATCTCGTCGTATTCCGTGGGCCGCCCTGTGGCAACAGCGCAAAATGTGCAACTGCGCGTGCAGACATTCCCGAGAATCATAAACGTCGCCGTTCCTGCGCCCCAGCATTCGCCCATATTCGGGCAGTTTCCGCTTTCGCAAATGGTGTGTAGTTTGTAATTGTCGACCAGCCGGCGCACTTTCGCGTATTCCGGGCCAACGGGCAATTTAACCCTAAGCCAATTGGGCTTGCGTTTGCGTTCTTCCGGTGAGACAACAGGGAGCTCAATCATAGAAACCTGGATTTAAACCTTTACAGGTATATAAGGCTTTTATTTTCCGATTAGTTCTCGGTATTGCTCAGGACTAAGCAAAGCCGAACCATCTTTAACAATTTCAACCTTGATCATCCACCCCTCACCATATGGATCCTCATTAACCTTTTCAGGGTTTCTTTCCAGGGCTGGATTTACCTCCAGAACCTTTCCGGAAACCGGCATATAAAGATCCGAGACGGTTTTTACCGCTTCAACTGTACCGAAAATGTCATGTTCGTTGACTTCCTGGCCTGTTGTGTTGATATCTACATATACGATATCGCCTAATTCGCTTTGCGCGAAATCGGTAATGCCGACTGTAGCAGTGTTTCCCTCAATTTTCAGCCATTCGTGGTCTTTGGTGTACTTTAATCCATCAGGAATATTCATCGCGATAAGGTTTAAAGTGCCAAAAATAGCTGAATTATTGATATACCGTAGCGGTTTCCAGGGAATTGAACCGAAACGTGCCCCATTAGCGGAGTGACAAAATTTTGAATGCTGTGTCGTGCGATCAGCAAATATTATTGGGCGAGGCTGAAGCGAACCTGAACACCAAACCTGGTGGTAGCCCTTCGCGAAGAGATGCTGATCAGGGGCTCGTTGATGTTGCGTTCAAAATACATCTGAAGCATCAACTTCTGGTTTACCGTATAGCTGATGTTCGGCCGCAGCTGGAAGTTGATGTTCCCGTTAGTAACCTGGTCCAGCTCTTCAATCTTCCGCTGGATTGTTTTGGTATTTCCGACCGTCGCATTCAGACGGAACGTCAGATCGTTCTTCAGTACTATTGTTCGTCCTTGTGATTTGAATGGCAACTTCATATTGTTCTTCGTGAATCCGACTTCCATCGACACATCGCGGCTGTTCAATTCCGTTATCTGTGCGTTGCTGATGGTAAGGGCAAGGTCGCGTTTTGTTTTGTACTGCAAATTGGCAGTCACCCGACCCTTAGTCTTTACGTTGATGCCAATAAGTGGATTGAACTGTTCCGAAATCATGACCGAGCTGATTACGTATACCGGAATTAATTCTCCACCGTCGGAGACTTCGCCAAAATACCGGCGGTTATAGTCTTCAATAGGTCGGTTTATTTCGAGTTTACTCAGGTCAGCACCGTCACGGTCAAGGAAATCGCCCGAGCTGCTGTAATTGGTCACTGCATATACACTCTGGTAGGCATGGTTGACGGTTATAGATTGGAAGATATCCTTAAAGATTCCTAATCTCGACAATCCAGTATAGTCGATTCGCCAGTTGGGCACAGGGTTGTTGGGGAAAGGGCTCAGCGAAATGGAAGCAGGATCTTTGCCGGTATACGCGGCGATGAACGCCGGGATCAGTACGTCTTGCGCGCTGTCATATTCTGATTGGCCGGTCTCCAACTGAAAACGCTGCCGGACGCGCCCGATGTTCTCTTCGAAGGTATCGAAGACCTTTGATTCTAATTCGCCGTTGCTCTTCTCGAAAGCAGTTTTTATGGTCCATGTTGATATCCGGTAGCTTCCGCTTCTGAAAGGTGTATATCCCCTGAAACCATCGTCAATCGACTGATCATTGGAAGGATCCCACCGATAGGTTTCCGAGTAATTTGTCATCGTCTCTTTTCTCAGGTCCAGCTGAATTTTAAAATCGCGCGCAGGCTCCACGTTGGCTCTCAGGTTGAGATTCTCCATCCGTGATTGCGTGAAGAGGGTACTCAGTTCCTCCTTCTTCACAAGCCAGCCGTTCCGGGCAGCCTGTTTTCTGAAGTCGGGGTTCTGATCACCCAAAACGAACTTCCATCCGGGGGAACTCCACTCGTCATCCATACCGAAGAACTTGGGTGCTTTTTCGAAGCCAGGCAGAATCGTTCCCTCACCAACGGTATAGGTACCGTTCACGGATTTTAATGACATCATCAACCGGAACAGTCCCTTCACTACGGATGGAAGTTCTGCTTTTCTTGTCGTGTCGGCTTCCTGCTGCGGCACAGGCCGGGTGGATTGAGGACGTGTAGACTGTGGTCGTGGCGGCGTATTCAATTCCTTTAGGAACTGTACTTTGTTGTAAAGCTTGACCATATCCAGCCGAGCCGAATAATTTCGTTCACGACTGTTCTGAATGGTGTTCTTGAAGTCAAATTCGTCCTCAATGGCAATCGGTGCCCCGGGCAGGTTCACCGGCCCCGCACGCCAATTGTAGTTTACCATATGACGGTAATCGGCGCCTATCCAGTCCGTTATTGGGAACTTGTCCAGTGGTAATTTGTAGTTACCAGTGATGCTCTGGTCGAAGTTTTTCATCCGTCCGAAGTTCTTGAGGTTGTTGATTACCGTGTCCCGTTTCTCGTTCGTATTGATATCCCCATAGGGTTCATCAATGACGGCGTTTGCTCTGGCATTGTATTCCACCGACAGGTTCTTGGAGAGGTCCCACCTCAGGTTATACTGACGATTGAAAGTAAAATACTTAAGGTAGTTTGCACGCGACTCGCTAAAATCACCGTTACCCAAGGCGTTCCGATAGATGGTCTTTCCGAAAGATCGTTCAAGGTCAAAACGCACGCCGAGATTGCTGGGAAGGAGATTGAAGTTAAAATCCTTAATCGCTTTTAGCCACGGTGACGATAGTCCCTTCGAATCCTTAAAGGGTTCAACACCCGCTGCCTGAGGGCTGAACTGATAGGAAATGGATCCACGCTGATTCTTCTGCTGACCCAGGGCAGTGGTGAAACTTGTTCGGGTAGCCTCGCTGTAGGCATAGCTGAAGGCAAAGTTTTCGATATCCCAGATGTGGGTCTTCGCATCAGGTTTCACTTTCACCTTGCGCACATTGGTGAAGTTCATGCTCCTGCGTGTGGTACGGTCCTGAATCATCTTCAAATAATTCTGCCGGCGACTTCGATCTTCGGCACTGGACTCGTCGAATGAACGCAACATTACATCAGTTTTCATGTCCGGGTTAGCCGGATCGTATTGAGGTGTGATGAGCGTGTTCTCATAACTGAGGAACATCGGAATCTTAATCCCGTGGTTTCCGGGAAGCAGTTTATCTACATTGACATTTGCTGCCATGTCGTAGGTGGTCGTCTCCTCCCGGGTACGTTCAAATATTTTTGAGCTTACGCTACCGAAACCGAAAGTCGTGTGCCGGAATGCTCCCGTAAGCGTGGCAAAGTCAGCGAGTTTGGCGCTGAGGGTTGTATTAACGGCCCATCCCGCGGTGCGGTTGAAGTCGGTTACCCGAAGCTCATTCGCCCAAAGGCAAACGGACTGTGTCCGGCGATCTGCCGAAGTTGGGTTCTTTACGCCAATCATGATTACCTGAACACTACTGAGATCCGGTCGTCCAACGATCCGAATCAGATGCCGGTCATCAACTCGTTTAGGTGTACGCGGATATGGATCCGATAAGGGATAATTCTCGCGGTCGCGTTGAGCTTTCAATTCATATAGCTCGTCGAAGGCAAGGTCGATTTCATTTTCGGCAGGCCATACCACTCGCGGGTCCGTTGAAGCGAGGTCTTTCGTAATCTTCAACGGTATCTCAATCTCGTAGTAGTTTTCGTCAAAGTCGGTTCCAAGACGCACGAATGCGTGCAGCTCATCATCGTTGGACATGCTGTTGGCGTGTAAAAACATCTTCACACGTCCGTAGTTGAAAAGGTCCATTGAAATGTTCTTGTAGATTGCACGAGCATCGCCGTCTTCGAGATTGTCAACGCACATTTGAATAGACTGCTCATTGAGCAGACGCGAAACAGAAGAAGTCACGTCGCGGTCGCGGAGCAACCCGGGGGGTACTACATAACCTGACTTGTTTCCTTCCACGTCGGGCGTAGCGTTTTCTTCAAAGTTCACGACGGACACCGTCACGTCTTCGATGATTGTCTCCGCATCTTTCCGCAGCCCTTCAAGCAAGCTATCGGTATACCTTCTCCAGCGGCTTCCCACCATTCTGAAGTTCGCCATACGAAGTACAACCGGCTCGCTGAAGCCCGTAAGGATCATTCGCGTGTAACGGATGCCTTTGAAGCCCTGAATGTCTCCGAAGCGGCGTTCCCAGCTGCGGATCGGAATACGGAAAAGATACCAGTTTACGGTTTCACCTGTCGCCTTGTCGAGATACGGTTGCTTATCAACCACGTATTCCCTGCCTACGGCAAGTTCCTCGCGCGTCAGATTGATATCATATTCGTAGTATGCTTCGCGATCACGTTCTTCGAGTGTCTTATCATCGTTGAGATCTTCATTGTCAGGATTCTGATAATTCGCCGTAGCGATATCACCGGTGTTGGAAGAGATCGGTGTATTCCCTTCCAAACCATTATAGTTCTTGTAACGCTGAAGGATTTTTGCATTGGCGGCATCGTACGCCGGATCCAGAAAATGCCGGTAGTCGTCGGCAGACGGATCGTTTATTACCACTGCGTGCGCCTCGGGCGACAGACTATTGAGGTACTCTTGAAATGCGTCGACCTCTTTTGAGGTCGGCATTCCGTCAAAGCCCACGTCCTGGTTTGCCCGCGCGTTGGTTTGTGTGTTGTCAAATCCATTGGTCAGGTATTGTTGTTCCGTGACGTAGCCCCAGGCATTTTTTGTTGTTTTTCCTCCATCTAGGGTTCCGTCTGGAGGAAGGCCGTTTTCAAAAGCGTGCTTGCCGTCAGGAATTACATCTTCTGCTATCGTGCCCAACTGGAAAAGCATTCTTCCACCCCTGCGATTAGGGCGGGGGTTACCCGCTTCGTCGAGCAGTCCGTTGGGGCCGTCGAGGAAAGGATCGAGTAACCAGAATTCGATGTATTCAATGTTGGATTTGTCGAAGTCGACCTCGGTTCGAATAGCATTTGTGACACCGGCCCAGTTGCGCTCAACTTCATTAAGCGGAAGCTGTCCTGCGCCATCGAGGCGGTCGTTGTAATTATACGGTCCGCGTTCCTGCGGGTAATACGCAAGGTCCATTACCGACTCTTGCTGAACCCCTTGCTGCAACTGCTTGTTCGGAAATATTTCCTGCGGGTCAACAAGACGTACATAATGGTTGTTGAGATCTTCGTCGGTAATGTTATCCGGACGGAAGCGTCCCGAATTTCTTTGCAGCTGATTGTCGATACTATACCACGCCAGCTTTGCCCGCCGGAAGCCTTTGCTAAGCTCGTCTGAGCCCGGATACGTCGAGGGATTTCCCTCGTAAATGTCACCCTCGCTTTTGGGAATGGCAGCGAGTTTCCAGCTAAACGGATTCATCAAAGAATAGGGTGTGGCTGAACTTTCGAAATCATCGATATACGCAGTCCCTTCGCCGTCAACGACATTCGATGTGCCGGGTAACAGTTGTGCGAATTCACCTGTCAGGTTTACCGTGGACTGTTCTTTGGTTTGTATCAGCGGGATCGCATCAATCAATTTCGTAAGAAGCCGGCTTGATTTGTTTACGTTGAAATCAAGTCCGTATTGCATGTTACGTGCTGGCTCCGTACCGATCTGGTTGCGCGAAATCAACGGCCTTTCATTATAGTACAGGAACGTGGACCCGAAGTTGACATCGTCATTGAGCTGATAATCCAGGCGCGTCCCCAAAAGACTTCGTGTCTGGAATGCAAACGGATCGTTCTGTTCGAATCGCACTTCAATTTCCTTGTCGGAATTCAGAATCGCATCGTTGAGTACGGTCACTTTTCCGAAGGTGTAGTCGACCACGTAGTCAGTGCCCTCCATAAGGGGTATGCCACCTGCAAATAACTGAACAGAACCCTGGGCCAACCCAAAACCGGGTATTAGAATCTCTTTCGCTGATCCGCCTGTGCTGGCGTAAAAGCCTTTCAGCCAGAATTTGTTCTTCGTGGCAAAAAGCTCCGCTTCGGCTTTTGTGGTCCGGTATAGGGTGTCGTAAGAGTACTTGCGTATAAGCGTGGGGTTATCTCCCAGCCGATCACGGAGCGCCTGGCCGAAAGGTTCAAGAAACGGGAAGATAATTAATCCGTTTGCTGAATTCACCGTGATTCCGTCAACGAAGTCAAAGTTGCCGTCGGGGAAGGGATCGTTTACTGTATTAAGCCGGTCCAGACCGAAGAGTTCAATTAAAGGCCGATCCTGAAAGACGGGTTCCTGGAGCTGAGGTTGGTCCATTCCTGAAGCATCGTCACGGTAGATCACGCGCAGTTGGAATCCATCCTGTGAGAGTTGGTTAACGCCCAGGCTATACACGTTCTTCATCATGAGGTTCCACGTGGTCGACTGCAGTACTGTCGAAAGGTTTCGCTGCCTGAGCAGTTTCAGCAAAACAACTTCATCTTCCTTCAGTTTGCCGTAATCCTCGGTAAGTTCTCCCACTTTATAACGCTGGCCCCGGTAGGTGTATTCGTATGATACGGCAAGCGCTTCATCATTCTGAAGTTTTCTCGTAAGGGTAATGTAACCCAGGAGTGGATGGACGGTGTATTCGGTTTCGTTTAGTTTTCTGGCTCCGGTGATCTTTTCAAAATCGGTCCCGGATTGAAGACCGAGGCCGCCGAGATTGCCGCTGATCTGATCGACGTCGCGGCTGATACCGGCAAGAAGCCCGTACAAATTGTTGGCATCGTTGCTGGCACCATTTCCGCCCGCTGGACTGACAACCTGCGGATTTTGTAACCGCTCCCTTTCGCCCAGATCGGTGAAGCCCACAACGTTCCGCAGCGTCTGGGTATCGTTGTTACGGTTTAGAATATATACCTCAACACGCATGATGTTCACACCTGAGGTGATCTGCGGCGTATTACGTACCCAGTTTTGAAAATTATCACGGAAGAAATGGCTGAGGAAAAAGTGCCGGTTCTCATCATATTGCGAGGCGATCAATTCGAACGGACGTCCCTGACCACCTTGTCCACCCGGGCCCCCGCCACCCAGATTGATGGATGACGTCTTACCCCGTTGTGTCGTGGCTATTGTTGTAACGTTGAGTTTTCCAAACTGCAGCTGGGCTTTTATACCGAAAAGATTCTGAGCTCCCTGGATGAGGGTATTATTCAGCGGAAGACTGACGTTTCCAATTTCCAGTTTCTGGAGAATATCTTCTTTGAAGCCGGTGTACTCGACTTTCATATTATTTTGAAAATCGAAGGAGTTGTTGTTGTCGAAGTTGGCCATCACCTGCAGCTTCTCGCCAACCTTTCCGATGACGCTCATATTGATCTGCTGATCGAATTCGAAGCCTCCGTTTCGCTGTTGGCGGATGGGTAGTGTAGGGTTATTGATCTTTTGAAACTGGCCGCCAAAGTCAAGAGTGACAAACCCGCGGGGTACAAGTTCGACATAGCTTCCGCCGAAAATGCGGTCCAGGACAGGGCTCACAAATATTTTCGGGATAATTCCACGCGAGCTCACCGGACTTTCGCCGTCCATGGCACGGGATCGACCTTTCCAGTAGTCTTTTAGTATCTGGCGATCCTGGTACTGTTTGTATTCCTCAAACGACATACCAGAGGCGGGGCGGTAGTTTAATTCACCCATCCTTTCATAGATCGTGTAATTTCCCGCGGTGTCGATTTCAACATCGAGCTTCATGCGCGACGGGTCTTTCAGGAACAGAGGTGATGTTGTGGTGGTGTTTGAGAACGGGTCTCCATACCTGTCTCGAATTCGGAAGGTTGGCCTGCGTGTAGGGGTATAGGTCTCTTCCTGAAGTGTTTCGTTTTGCTGAGGGTTCTGTACCGAATCCTGTTCCTGGCCGAAAACTACGGACGGGACAATAAGACAGCACAGCCATAGAAAAAGGCTATGACGGGGGCTTAGGCAGTGGTTCTCTTTAAGTATAAAAAACCTCAATCAAGTTCTGTTTAAAGACCTGTTTTCAATTGAGTGATACTCACATGAAGAAAAGTAATTACTGAACCCGGCGCTTTCCGGGCACATTGATCACGCATTCTTCAGCGCTTGCTTAACCAAATCTTCCAAGGTAATGGTATTTCCCGATTTTTTAAGAACGCTATCGATACTTTTCTCTGCTACCGCTTTGGGCAGACCCAGGGTGAGTAGAGCAGATAACGCCTCTTTCTTTACAGTATTGTGAACCCCACCGGAAATCGCAGGCAGGGTTTCCTCCCAGCTTTCTTTTTTCAGCTTATCCTTAAGCTCTATAATTACGCGTTGTGCCGTTTTGCCCCCAATTCCTTTGATCGCCTGCAATGAAACCGCGTCTTCGCGCACAATCGCAGACTTTAGTTCCTGTTCATTGAGGTACGACAACATGACTATAGCTGTACTCGGCCCTACACCATTTACGGATATCAACTGCTGAAACAGCTTTCGTTCTCCTTCGGAGGAGAATCCAAAAAGGACGTGCGCATCTTCCCGGATGCTCAGATGGGTAAACAGCAAGATATTTTCCTGTTCCTTTATCGCGGAGAAGGTTTGCAGCGAAATGTTAGCATGGTATCCAACACCATTGACGTCAATTATTACATGGGTAGGATCCAGATGAACAAGTCTTCCTTTCAGGAACGCGATCATAAAAAACTATCAGCTTCAAAAGTAACAACAACAGGGCAAACCCGAACCTAAATCAGAAAAGTAATTCGACGGAGATCAAACAAATTCGGTTGAATTGGGGCGGGCTTTTACGTCATTCACAAAACGGCGGAATTGTTCCTCCTTATCCTTTTCGCATACGATCACCACGTTTCCGAATTCTCCTACGAGATAGCCATTGAGGCCCTGAACGACAATCAACTTGTCAGAAGAACCTTTTATGATGCAGTTTCGCGATTCGTACATCAACGCGTTTGCCCTTAATACATTGTTATTCTCGTCTTTTGTCGAAATCTCGTGAATTGAACCCCATGAGCCAAGGTCTGACCAGGTGAAGTTGCCAAGGCAAACGTAAACGTTCTTCGCCTTTTCCATTACACCATAATCGATTGAAATGCTTTTGCATTGCGGGTAAGCGATTCGAATGGCCTGGCGCTCTTGTGGCGTCCCGATCTTGCTTCGGATGTCATCAAATACTTCCGTCATTTCAGGTAGATATTCGTGCATGGCTTTCAGAATGGCCTGAACGCCCCAGATGAAAATCCCGGAATTCCAGACGAAGTCACCGCTTTCCAGAAATTTCTTGGCTAACGACAACTCCGGCTTTTCCGTGAAGGTTTTCACTTTCTTAACGAAGCTCTTCTCGGTGTGATATTGAATGTAGCCATATCCGGTTTCCGGCCGGGTGGGTGTAATTCCAAGGGTAATGAGTTTATCCTGACTTTTCGCCTGATCCGATGCCCTCAGGATCACTTCATGAAATTCGGATTCCTTCAGTACCAGGTGGTCGGCGGGAGATACAAGGATGATGGCGTCGGGGTCCTTTGCGGCGATGCGATAACTTGCATAAGCGATGCAGGCTGCGGTGTTCTTTCGCATGGGCTCGGCAAGAACCTGTTCTTCTTTCAGGTCGGGAAGCTGCTCAAGAACCAGGTCCGCATGTTCCTCGTGCGTCACGACGAAGATGTTGTCTTTCGGGCAAAGTGGCGTGAATCGCTCGTAGGTCGACTGAAGTAGCGTCTGACCGGTTCCCAGAACATCAAGAAATTGTTTCGGTTTGGAGTTTCGACTGTATGGCCAGAAGCGTACACCTACGCCACCTGCCATTAGTACAACATACAGGTTCTTGTTCATTGATTCTCAGCGTAAGGTTATGCGCTTGACGCTTTAATGATTTCCTTTATACGATACCTTCTTTCAACAGATCATGCAGATGCACAAAGCCAACAAGCTTTTTCTCGTCCATGACAGGCAATTGAGTGATGTTATTTTCCTGCATAATATGCAGGGCCTTCACCGCGTACTCGTCTTTTTGAATACTCCTCGGGTTTTGTGTCATGATATCCGCCGCTTTCAGGTCCCCAATATTAATATTTTTCTGAAGCATTCTTCGTAAATCGCCATCGGTTATAATCCCCATCATTTCGCCGTCGGGACTAATCACTGCCGTGCAGCCAAGTCGTTTGGTCGAGATCTCAAGAATGGCCTCAGGTACAGTCGTTTGGGGTAATACTTTGGGTAATTCGTTTTGAAGATAGATATCGGAAACTCTCAGGTAAAGCTGTTTACCTAACGCTCCGCCAGGATGAAACTCAGCGAAGTCGGTGGTGGTGAAATTTCGCATTTCAAGAAGGCAGACAGCAAGGGCGTCGCCAAGTGCAAGGTGGGCGGTTGTGCTTGTCGTCGGCGCGAGATTGTGGGGGCAAGCTTCTTCCGCAATCGTTGCATTCAACACGAAATCGGCTTGCTGAGCAAGGTACGAATTTGTATTGCTGATCAATGCAACAAGCTTTGAGCCTCTGCGTTTCAGTAACGGAACAAGAACCTTGATCTCGGGAGTACTTCCGCTTTTCGATACGCAGATGACGATGTCATCTTTTTGAATCATGCCCAAATCTCCATGAATGGCGTCAGCGGCATGCATGAATAAAGCAGGTGTTCCGGTGGAGTTTAACGTAGCGACTATTTTATTCGCAATTATGGCACTTTTGCCAACGCCTGTTATGACAACACGGCCTTTCGCAGAATAAATTTCGTTAACGCACGCTTCAAAGTTATCGTCGATGAAGTTCGTCAGATTCTCTATTGCACGGGCCTCATTTAATAAGACGCTACGTGCAATGTTTTTGATATTTTTTACTAAATTCAATGGCTTTTGAAAATTAGCTTTGTTGGAACGCAAAGATACATATTTAGGTTTTCATCAAAACATATAAGATGTTGGTCGAAGAGAAAGATGCTCTTAAGGAGCGTTTAAAGGAAATATTTGGCTACAGTCAGTTCCGCGGTAATCAGGAAATCATTATCCGGAATCTGTTAGAAGGAAATAATACATTCGTCATCATGCCAACCGGTGCAGGTAAGTCACTCTGCTATCAGTTGCCGGCCATGATGCGGGAAGGTCTCGCTATTGTCATCTCACCCCTGATTGCTCTTATGAAGAACCAGGTGGACCAGATGAACGCTTATGGTGTTAATGCACGCTTCCTCAATTCAACCTTAAGCAAAGGTGAAATTACCCGCCTGAAAAAGGAGTGTATGAACGGCAACGTGAAACTGCTTTACGTTGCGCCGGAATCCTTGAATAAGGAAGAGACTATCGAGTTCCTCAAGAAGGTTAACGTTTCTTTTGTCGCTATTGACGAAGCACACTGTATTTCCGAGTGGGGCCACGATTTCCGGCCGGAATACCGACGCATCAAAACGATGATTCATCATCTTGGCGATATGCCTGTGATTGCACTTACCGCCACGGCCACCCCCAAGGTTCAGATCGATATTCAGAAGAACCTTCAAATGGAGGAGGCAGACGTTTTCATTTCCTCCTTCAACCGGAAGAACCTGTATTACGAAGTCAGACCAAAAAAGGAGACGAAGAAACAGCTGATCCGGTTTCTCAAAGAGCACAAAGGCAAGTCCGGCGTAATCTATTGTTTGAGCCGTAAGAAGGTGGAGGAGATCGCCAAATTGCTCAACGTGAACGGCTTCAAAGCCGCACCCTATCACGCCGGGCTTGACCCCGATGTACGGATCAAGAATCAGGACGATTTTCTGAATGAAGAGGTAGATATCATCGTAGCCACCATTGCGTTCGGCATGGGAATCGATAAACCTGATGTACGCTTCGTCGTGCATTATGATGTGCCCAAATCATTGGAGGGCTACTATCAGGAAACCGGACGTGCGGGACGAGACGGGCTCGAAGGCATATGCCTTATGTTCTATAGTCATAACGACTTGAACAAACTCGAGAAGTTCAACAAAGATAAACCGGTTCAAGAACGGGAGAATGCACGAATTCTTCTTCAGGAAATGGAATACTATGCCGAATCACCGGTGTGCCGGAGACGGCAGCTGCTGCACTATTTCGGTGAAGAATACACGCAGGAGAATTGCGGCATGTGCGATAACTGTGTCCATCCGCGTGAACGTTTTGATGGCACAGACGCGCTGACACTCGCAATTGAAACTGTTAAACTGACCAAGGGAAGGTTTGGACTTAATCACCTGGTTCATGTTATCCGCGGCGTTGAAGACGAATACGTAAAGAGCTACGGTCACTTCGACCTCGTTGTTTATGGAAAAGGTGCCGATGAAGATTCTGATTATTGGAAGTCGGTTATCCGTCAGGCACTGATATACCAGTTTTTGGAAAAAGACATTGACAATATCGGCGCCCTGAGGACTTCCCGGAAAGGTCTGGAATTTTTGAAGAGCCCATACCTTGTGGAGCTTTCACGAGATCACGATTTCACCACAGAGGTTGATGAAGAAGAGGATTCTCCGGAAAGAGCCCCCGTGAATTCAAAATCGTACGACGTCAAGTTGTTCGAGATCCTCAAAACTCTCCGGAAGAAGCTTGCGAAGGAAAAAGGTTTGCCGCCATATGTAATCTTCCAGGACCCTTCTCTGGAGGAAATGGCTACAACCTACCCGACAACCAAAGACGAACTGGCTCAGGTCAACGGGGTCGGCATGGGTAAGGTGAACAAGTTTGGGAAGAGCTTTTTGGAGGCAATTGAAAAATACGTTGACGAAAACGACATCGAAACGGCAAACGACGTCGTGGTCAAGTCTTCCGTCAACAAGTCGAAAACCAAGATATTCATCATCCAGCAGATCGACCGCAAAGTTGATCTTGAGGAGATCGCCGAATCGATCAACTTGTCGTTCGAAGATATGCTCACTGAAATTGAGAATATCTGCTATTCGGGTACGAAACTCAATTTGAACTACTACATTGATCAGGTGCTCGATCGCCATAAGCAGGAAGATATCCATGACTATTTCATGTCTGCCGAAACCGATAGCCTTGACGCGGCTTTTCAGGATGGTTCCATGGCCGAGTACTCGGAAGAGGAGATCCGTTTGATGCGGATCAAGTTTCTTTCCGAATATGCCAATTAACTTGGCTTTAAATCCTTGCAAAAAAACGTGGGCACCTTATGTACCACGTTTTTTTTGTCCTTGTTCTGCCGATTTTATTTAATGGAATAGAAAAGTATCTTTGGGATTCATTAATTGACCCTACCCGAGATGAACATACTGATTGTGGGAAACGGCGGTCGAGAACATGCCTTCGCATGGAAGATCCGGCAAAGCCCGGCATGCAAAAATCTCTACGTCGCTCCCGGCAACGCCGGCAGTGGCCAGATCGCCGAAAATGTCGCTATCGCAGCCGATGATTTCGCTGCCTTAGGTGCATTTTGTTCCCAGAAAAATATTGACATGGTGGTGGTGGGACCGGAAATGCCTTTGGTTAAGGGCATCCGGGATTACTTCGAGGCAGATCCCAAGCTCAGATCGATTCTTTTTGTAGGGCCCGGCAAAGCAGGAGCTCAGTTGGAAGGATCTAAAGACTTTTCCAAACAGTTTATGCTTCGACACGGTGTTCCAACGGCAAAGGCAAAGTCCTTTACCGCGGACGATATAGAGGAGGCCCGTGCCTATGTCGCTGAAATGCATCCACCAATAGTGCTGAAGGCCGACGGGCTGGCTGCCGGAAAGGGTGTTGTAATATGTCAGAGTATTGCTGAAGCCCGGCAAGAACTCGAAGAAATGCTGGTTAGCAGAAAATTCGGTGACGCCAGCGCCACAGTTCTGGTTGAAGAGTTCTTGTCAGGAATTGAATTGTCAGTCTTCGTTCTTACTGATGGCAAGGATTACGTCATCCTTCCCGAAGCGAAAGATTATAAACGAATTGGCAACGGAGACACCGGACCGAACACCGGCGGAATGGGTGCGGTATCACCCGTAGTATTTGCCGGGCCGGATTTTATGAGCAAGGTCGAGGAGCAGGTGGTGAAGCCTACGATTGCCGGCTTACAAAAGGAGGGAATTGAATATTGCGGTTTTATCTTCGTCGGCCTGATGAACGTCGGGGGATCGCCATTTGTTATCGAATACAATGCCCGCATGGGCGATCCTGAAACGCAGGCAGTTTTACCACGCATCAGAACTGACTTTGTTGAACTCCTCGCTTCGGCCGCCAAAGGGACACTGGCAAATACAAAAATCGAAATTGACGCCGGCTACTCGGTGACGCTCGCGATGGTTTCGGGCGGGTACCCTGGTGACTACGCCAAAGGCAAGGTTATTAAAGGACTCAACGGAAATGGAGAGGCTCTTGTCTTTCATGCGGGAACACGCACCGAGAATGATGCTGTCCTTACGGATGGCGGCCGGGTGCTGGCTGTGACCGGAAAAGGTAGCACGCTCGAAGAAGCTCGAAAAAAAGCTTATGAGGGTGCCGCCGATGTTTCCTGGGATAATCTTTTCTATCGAAATGATATCGGCCAGGATTTACTAAATTATAAAGAATAAGCGGGAATGGGCTGTTCATGTGGATCAACAAAAACCGGGAAAGTAACCGGTTGTAATAATAACGGAGCCTGTAGCACAGGCAGCTGCAATAAGATGAATGTCTTTGACTGGCTTTCCAATATGGAACTGCCAGGGGTCGACACATTCAAAATCATTGAAGTGAGATTCAAAAACGGGCGTAAGGAGTTTTTCCGGAACTCGGAAGGTCTGCCGCTTACTACCGGCGATGCAATAGTTGTTGAGGTCCCGAATGGCCATCACATCGGCTATGTGTCGCTGCAGGGTGAGTTGGTTCGTCTTCAAATGCAAAAGAAAAAGGTAGCTGATGATGGAGATATTCGTAAGGTTTACCGCATTGCTCACCAGAAGGATCTTGAAAAATTTGAAGAAGTCAAAAAGCGCGAACTGCCGACGCTTTACCGGACACGCGAAATCATTCGCGACCTGAAACTGGAGATGAAGTTGTCGGATATCGAGTATCAGGCTGATAATACCAAGGCTACTTTCTTTTATTCGGCCGATGACCGGGTCGATTTTCGGGAGCTCATCAAGATTCTCGCCGGTGAATTCAAGATCCGGGTAGAAATGCGACAGATCAGCCTGAGACAGGAAGCCGGACGTCTCGGCGGTATTGGCGTTTGCGGACGCGAATTATGCTGCGCAACCTGGTTAAGTGAATTTAAGAACGTCGCCACGAGTGCGGCGAGGTATCAGAATCTGTCGCTTAATCCGAGCAAACTGTCTGGTCAGTGCGGTCGATTGAAATGTTGTCTTAATTACGAGTTGGAGACCTATATGGAGGCTCTCGACCATATTCCGAAAATTGAAGGGCCTCTTCTCACAATGAAAGGAGACGCGGTACTGCAGAAAACCGATATCTTCCGCAAAATCATGTGGTTTGGGTTCAGCGAGGAAAATACCTGGTACCCGCTCAACATCGACAGGGTGAACCACATTTTACGAATGAACCGCGAAGGAAAAAAACCCGCCAGCCTCGACGTGGACCAGGTAGAGGAAAAGCTTGTTGCTGAACCGCTGAATAGTGACCTCGACCGGATGGACAAGAAATTCCGGAACAAGTCAAAAAAGAAAAAGAAGAAGAGACCTCAGGGCAATCGCGACGGTAATCCTGCCACTCCAACAGCAGGGCCGCGGCCACCCCGCGGGAACAACCCCAATAATCAAAAACCCAATCCGAATAAGAAACGATGAGAGTCGGAACTTTGGCCGGGATATTCCTGATGTTTCTGTCATCATGTGGTTCGGATCACGTGTATCGGGAATACGTAGACTTTGAAGACAGGATTTGGCTGGCTTCTGAAGATGCGCGTTTTTCGTTTGAGATTTCAGATACGCTTGCTTCATATAATGTTTATTGTAACCTCCGGAATTCAACACATTATCCGTGGTCGCGTGTGTTCGTGAACTTTACGTTGACCGACACGCTTGGAAACAAGTTCCATGAAAAACTGGTGACGGAGTTTCTGTTCGATCCAAAGACGGGCAAGCCATCAGGCAAAAGCGGCCTTGGTGATTTATACGACCATCGAATCGGGGTCCTTTCAAATTATAAATTTCCGAGGGCCGGCATTTTTGAAGCAAGTTTTGACCAATCTATGCGGACGGATTCGCTTAAGGGTATACTTTCTGTAGGCCTGGCGATTGAAAAGGTTACCGACGCAAATTAGCCAACCGCTATTTCGTAAAAGGAATCTTCCGAATAATACTTGTCTGCGACCTGCATCAAATCCTCAGCCGATATGGTATCGATACGCCGGATCAGTCGCGTATAGTAGTCAGATGACAAATCATAAAGCAGAATGTTTTTCAGCTTATCGGCATGGGAAAATGGTGTTGTAATTTCTGCCTGCAGACTTCCAATGAAGTGGTTTCGTGCCGTCTGCAATTCATCCTGTGGAACAGGCTCACTTGAAAGCCTCCGGAGTTCAAGCCGGATCTCGTCGAAAGTAAGGTCAAGGTTTTCCTTGGTTACGTCGGCTCCGATGACCAGATAGCTATCGCGCATCAAGGTATGTATGGATGCGTATATACCATACGTGAGTCCCTTTTCTTCTCGGATGTTTCTCATCAACCTCGAGCCAAAGTAACCCCCAAGGAGGTGATTCAGGAGGAGCACATCGAAATAATCACTGTGACTTCTTCCAATAAATCTTTTTCCGACGCGAACCGATGTCTGCAGACTTCCTTCTTTGTCATAAAGGTTCCTTGACGGTTCATCCGTCGGCGGATGTAGTGAGATAGCTTCTGAGGTTTTGCATCTCAAACCGGAAAAGGTGGAGTTGATGAGGTCAATGCTGTGTTCGTCGATCTTACCGGAAACAATGATGAGAAGATCCCGGAAAAATGCATGGTAATGATCTCTCAGGGCATCGGGGTCAAGACGTTCTACTTCCTTTTCATCCAACTCCTTCCCGTATGGATGAACCTCTCCGAAAAGATGTTTCCGGAAAAATTTACCTGCCTGAAAGCTGGTTTTCTCTTTATTTACTTTAAGATTCTGAAGATAGATGGCTTTTGAAAGTTCCAGTTCCCGCGCGGGGAAATCTGTTTCTGTGATGATCTCGAAAAGGAGTTCGAGAACCGGTTTAAGATTTTTTATCAATGTATAAAGCGCGACGCTGACGACATCGAGCCCGGGATTAACCTCCACATGTGCTCCATAGAAGTCGAATATGCTGGCAATTTCAAAGCTGTTTTTTTTCTTCGACCCCTTCATTAGAAGGGTAGCCATGAAATGGGCGGCCCCCCATTTTTTTTCATACCACCTTCCGGCTTTGAAGATGAGTTCGATTTTGATTACATCCTGTTGTCCTCCCGTCAGGTAGTGTACGTCGATGCCATTGAGAAGCTTATTGGTCGTGGGTTCGAGCAAATCAAACCGGGTCGTCTTCTGAAAAGGCGGAGCTATTGTTCTGTCGAGCATTGTTTAGTCTGTAACCGAATCCTCGCTTCCCCTTGTGCCTGCAACCTGAAGCAGGAAAGTGAACCGAAGCGTTTCGGCGAGGGGATGTTCACGCTTATTGGTAGGTACGAGGTAGGCCACATCAATGCCAAACGTCTTACGACGGAAGCCAGTACCTACGGTGAGATATTTCCTGTTGCCTTTTAGACTGTTTTCATTAAAATATCCAAGCCGCGCAGCGAAAGTATCGTTGTACCAGTATTCGATTCCTGATGAGATCATGACCTCCTTAAGTTCTTCGCTGGCGCCGTTGGGTGCATCGGCGAAGGAACCGAACATACCGCTGAGCAAACTGCGATCAGGATTTTTTCCCCGAACAATATTACCAGCTTCGTCACGCTCGGGAGGTGTCGGTACCAAAAGCTTGTTCAGGTCAAGCATGAAGGTGATTTTGTTGTTTGGGTCGAGCTCAGTAGTGTAAGCCGTGCCGAACCGGAGATTCGTGGGCAGGAAGTCAGAATTATCAGCGTTAGTGTAGGATATTTTTGCACCGATATTAGAAATCGATGCTCCGAACGAAAGCGTAGCGTTACGTGCACTGCGTTCGATCGGTTTGGTATAATATATTCCAACATCCGCGGCAACACTATGGCCGGGTTTGGCATCAAGCCCGCTGAATGCCCCGGTAAGATTTGAATAGATATATTTGGCCGTTCCACCAATGCTTAACTCCTCGGTGAGCATCCGTGAATATGTTGCTTCGAAGGAGAATTCCCTTGGATTAAAATCGCCAAGTGGGTTATTGTTCTGATCTCTGAAGCTGATATCACCGAGGTCGAAATATTTAATACCAAATGCAACGGCTTGTTCGCGTGTGATTTTATAAAAACCGCCCAGGTATGATACATACATGTCGTTGACGATCTTATTCAGCCAGGGCGTAACCGAAAGTGTTGCTCCATGACTGTAGTCAATAAAGGCGAGTTTACCGGGGTTCCACCAGGCGCTGTTTGCATCGGGGGAGGAGGCGACGCCGGCATCACCCAGGGCGGCATGGCGTGCATCAGGAGAGATAAGCAAAAACGGAACAGCGGTTGTAATGGCATTATCCTGACCTAACGTATTCTGAGCCAGAGACTTGGAGCTTATGGCGCCCAGAATTATTATAAAAAGTGAACTAGCGAGTCTCATTCAATTTTTTTCAAAGGTTTAAAATTAATCATTTTGAAACAATAAGTTTTGTCACCCGTGCTGTTCTTCTTCCATCGGAAAGGGAACGTATTTGCAGATGCCCCAAGTATATGCCGGGGGGCAGTTTTTTTCCGGACTCTGTCATTTTAAAGGGAATACTCGATTCAAAGGCGCTTTCGGGCATTTCAAAGTCCACTGTCCCGATTTGCTGACCTGTTGTGCTCAATACAGTAATCCGGCCATCGATAGCTTCTCCAGGGCGGTTATGCCGGAAGAAAAACGTGGTTTCATCCGAAAATGGATTGGGGTAGTTGCCGAAATCTTCGACGACGAAAGTGTTGCCTGTAGATACCGAAAACCGGATAGTCTGTTCCGCAGGGTTATTATAGGTATCCCACACCTTCACCGTCAGGGTGTGTTCGCCAGGGCTGAGATCCTGAAGCGGATAGCGGATCCAGCCCTGCCGGAAATCGTCTTTCACAGCCGTATAATGGTCATTCAACAGGAACACGGCCTCATCATCATCGAGAATCGCCATCATCGTGTTACCGATGCCATAGTTGGAAATATTGATACCGCTTTCGTCGCGGACCTTCACTACCAAAAGCGTGTTCGGGCTTACCAGACCACCATCTACGAAGGTGGTGTCGCCCAGATAAACCGCCAATTCAGGTGACGTGTTATCAGGGGCAACGTTCGCCTCGCTGCCGCCAATTTTAAAGGTAGTTCCTGTACCGGCGACATCGGCTGATTTGGCGTCGTTGAAAGCATAAAGGCTAAGTTTGCCGTAATCGACACCGTACGCGATATTCCGGGGCATTATAAAACGCAATTCGAAAAGGCCATCTACCACCGAGGCTTCACCCCTGAACAGCGCATTGCTGAATTGCTTGAATGAAAACGCCGGATCATTTCTCCCTATCGTTTCAAACGAAGTTCTCTTATCGAATACTGTTGCATGAACAGTGCCATTGAAGCTTGTCACCGTATTCCCATTTTCATCGTTGACGCGCCCTTTTACCACAACGGTCGATAATGCTTTGAGGGTATCTGATCCGTTGATTGTTTTGACTTCATCAACGCGAATCTGTTCCCAGGGCAAAGCAAGTTTCATCGCCGGATCACCCAACAGCGAGAAGTTTCGGTTGGCGACGCCGCTGGCGCTATTGTTTTTCGTATGGCGAAAGACTTCACCAACGGTCATGCTGTGATCGTTGTTCAGGATGAACAGCGCACCATAGAATGCCGCGTTCAGCGAAAAATTTGTACTGGAATTGACAGGTCGGGCCGTAGTAACGAGTCCGATACTTCCACCTTTTTCCAAGAGTACTGAATGCTCGGCACCAGAGATTTCGCGTGGATCGTCATGACGACCAAATTCACAGGTTGCCGTCACCAGGAAAGGATGATGTTTATTTGAAAGGTTTTCAACGACCTCTTCTGTGAGAATACGCTCATCCGCCCACAACTTTTCCGAACCATGACCGGTATAATTGATGACAACAGCCTGGCTGAATTCGTCCGTAAGATCCGCCCTGGCCTGAGGTATAGACTCTCCGTTAGGTGAAACGATTTTTGGGTAGGCACCAAGAAATATTTTTCGGGTGTTATACCAGGGATAGTTATGTTCTATATCGTCGGCAAGAACGTTTGCCTGCGACTGATGTATGCTGGTAAACCCATCGGAGTTACTTCCATCGTCCGCGACAAAAACAAAGTCTTTCCTCCATGGACCGAATCGATCGGGATTCACGTCATAGGCTATTAACTTATCAACAACGACCTTCGCCTCGGCGGGTGTTTTCACCGGAAGACGACCCACTCCGATATCCAGTGTGTGATTCTGCAGAAACGAATTCTCGCCCCAATCACCTTCGTCGTCTTCCAGGAAACCGAAAAAGTCATCAGAGGAATAGGTCTCCAATGGAGACAAGGAGTTTCGTGATTCGTATGTAGGAACAAAATTGGTGTTGCCCGGAATTCTGTCTTTGAAATCATACGAGCACTTACCGAATAACAAGAGGACCTTCAGCGCCTGCGGGTTTTTCTTATAAAGGTGTCGGACAAAATCGCGGATTGCACTAACGTCCTGCCTGCCGGATGAGAACTCGTTGTATATCTGGTCCGTGGTAACAACAAGGGAGTTCCAGTTGTTAACGACGTCTCTATGCGCCGCCAGGCGCCGGGCTTCATCCTGAAAATCGGGGTGAGTAACGATCAGATATGAGGGCGTGTTTTGCCCGCGCAAATTCTGGTTATCCACTGGCCCAATAAGCTGGGGTGCGGGATATTTATTATCGAATACTATAAATTCCGGAACGTCATTCGAATTTTCCGGTGACGCTGAAAACTTTACATAACCCGCGTCGGGAACATAACCTTGTTTTTCAGGAGCATACGGGTTGGAAGTGTTCCATATTGAAATATCAGCGCCCGCCCCCGTTACGCGGTACTCCGACAAACCGTTGGCAGAAGCGTTCCTGAACCGCGTTTGATTTCCATACAACTGAAGGCTTCGCGAAACATGGATCGAAAAGTAATTGAGGTAAGCGACTGAACGCCCCGACGAGCCCGGAGTAAAGACAAATGTTACTTTCTGTTTACTCCGCTGACTAGCGTTCACCGTATTGGCATCGAACGACAAGGTGTCTCGCCGTTGCCTCCCTTTTGCACCATACGTGGTATTGGGTATAACAGAAACCAGTTGCTCACCGACTTGCTGGTCATTGAACAGGATGCGAAAGGAAGACGCGTTCACGCTTTGAGCCATGACATCTGATACCAGGTGGATTGGCTCCGTGGCTGAGATTCCCGGGATATCGGCCTCGATTGAATGCTGCTTTGTCAGATCGAATCGCTCGCCAAACCATTCCCTTCCGGAACGCAGTTCATTGTGTTCATCTTTTTCAAAATAAAAGACGTCGTGAAACGTAGTGATGATGCTTCCTCCTGAACCCGGAGCGGTTTCACCTATGCGTTTTCCGTCGGAATCAGCGACCGTGACGAAATAATAATTGACGTCACTGTAAATATTGTTCTCATAAAAAAACATTCCCTTCTCCGGAATAAATTCAACGCGGTCGGAGCCTGTTCCATAAAAGAGAATATAATCCTGCGAGTTGAATACACCGTCTTCTTCTCCAACAACCTCAATAGCGAGTTCAACCAGATCCGAAGGTCGCGCCGCAGAATTTAGCTGCGGTAACATTCCGCCGTGTTGACCGAAGATGCTTATCCTGCGGGGATCGGTTTTCGCCAGATCAAATCCCATCTTCCTGAGTTGATCCGCCGTTATCCGGTATACACCAGCTTCTGATACGGCGATCTTATACCATTTTCCTGAGCTCAGTACCGACGACTGGCCAAACAGCTGAGCTGAGATTAGCAAAGGTAATACGATATGGGCCAGTCGGTGAAACATGCGCTAGGTCTTCGCAAAAAACATATTTTCTATTAACGACATGCCTATGTAGGAAAGTATGATGAGGGGGATGGCAGCAATATTGAAAATCAATATAAGAACGATGCTCAGCAGCAGAAAGGCAAACCTGACTTTGTTGTCTTGCCAAGAATAGTTTTTGAACTTCAGCGCAAATATCGGAATTGGAGAAACCAACAGAAGCGAGAACACGAGCGTAATGGTAACCAATAGCCATGGCTGATATAACCAGGCCCCGACGTTTTCAGGGAGAAGCGGCAACGAACTTATGAATAACGTATTCGCGGGTGTGTTAAGGCCAATGAAGGAATCGCTTTGTCGGGTGTCGAGGTTGAAGATGGCTAAACGAAGCGCGGAAAAAGCAGCGATGGAAAATGCGATGTAAGGCAGACTTTCCATGTTGGTATGTCCATCGA
>JAEZEH010000052.1 GCA_023417785.1 Bacteroidota bacterium | reverse complement strand
CGGGAACTTTGTTTCCAATTCTGCTTCGCCGTTTGCTCCACCCGATCCGGGTCTGATTTTCAGTCGTATGAAAGCATCGACATTGCCTTCGCTTTTTTCCTTCGCCAGCACAAGTACCAAACCTTTTGCTCCCCACGTGAAGTTCTCCGGCACGATCACATCGTAAGTCAGCGTAAAGTTTTCGGGCAATGGTTTCAGACCGTTGGAGCTCAGTTTGTTGCCCGCAATTGAAACCCATTTGTTTTCTGTTCCATCAACAGTTGACACTAGTGCCGTAGTGCCGGTACCACTGGCTTTCGCGTACCACCCTGTTGGTGACTGCCCGACACTGGTGCTGGAAAAATCCTCAAAGAAGTGGATACTATTATCCAAAACTGCTTTTCTCGCGGCTTCGGATTTTTCTGTCACCATTTCTTTTTCTTTAAGTCCCGGCGAACGCAGAGGTTTATAGAACTGCCCCTTCACTTTGTCTGGATCAAAGAAAAAATTATAGACATATTCAAAGTTGAAATTATTGATGATGGACTCGTGCATGTATTTCTCCTTAACGCTTCCAGGGTGCCAGCCCCAGGCTATCAATATCCATTGTGGCTTGTCTGCCTTACAACGTTCATACATCGCCGGATCAACTTTGTACACATAGCTCTCCAGTGGCGCTGATTCGGGATCCGTCAGATAGTGACTACTGAATACGTCCATGCCATTTTCAATCTCCGTAATTGACGGCTGTGGTCTGGTGGTAGCCAGTTCGTGCAAACGGCTCGAATACCTTTCCCTTATTTTTTTCAAACTGACGATACTTACTGCTCGTTTTTCATCGACGGATTTCATAAGATAGTCGATGCTTCTCTGGTTAGCGGCATTTTTGGAATGAATGCTTTGCTTTTCAGCTTCATATAGTCTGGGGATTGCCTTTTCAAGCAAATCCAGATATTCTCCCTTAGTGAGCTTTATAAAAGGCGACTTGTTGTCCTTAGTCAACAAAACATATTCGGTTCCGCCACCGGCTTCGAGATTTTTCATCCAGAACGTGATGTAGGGTTTTAGACTCGCCACTTTCGAAAGGTCCTGCAGGTCATTCATTTTCTCGTGGCCGCGGGACACCTCAAAAGAAGGGATCGTGAAATAATACGCTTTATTTGAACTAAGATCGTGTATAGGCCAGCCGGGTACGTCATTGGCTTGCACCGTCCACAAAGATTGTGTCTCCGAAATTCTTTCAAGCTTGCCCTGACTGTTATATGATATACTCCATACGCTTGCAATGGCGCCATAGCCCTGCGGCAAAGTCTCATTCCAGGGACTATAGATGTTCGTAGTTGGAAATAGATTTTTCTTTATGTCACCGATTCCCGCCTTTGGGAGATAGCTCGCCTGCATCCAGTTAGCCAGGGAATCGGCAATCGACTGCTGTGCGATACTATATACGCGGTTGTCAATTTTTTTTACTTCTGACGCGCCCTTGAACTTATACACCTTGTACCAGCCAAGCTGACTCTCATCAATGGATTGTTGCTTTGTGGTCTGCGCCATCAAGAGAGAACAGCTGAACATGCCTGTGCAAAATAGAAGAAACTTAATGCCTTTAATTTTGCGACGAGGTATGCAGAGAGCTATGGTTAGTGCATTTTTACATCTTGCTGAAGAACTATTGATGACTGTAAACATATGAGAGTGAGGATAAGTGATATGATCATGTCGGTATTATATCTTTGGGACCTGCAGCCAAATTTTAGTCCCGGAGCAGAGGAACCGGATTGTCCGGAACCTCCGCAACTGAACAGAAGCACTATAGACATAGTATCGCTAACGTTATTGTAAAAGGGATGTTCTTACTTGTAAACCGGGTTCTATTTTATAACCAATAGCTTGAATTCGCCTTCAATGGTATGCGGTTCCGGATTTTTACATTCTCCACCGTTTTCAGGTTTATCCTCGTAGAGTATGCCCGAAAAACTGCCACGTATCTCTGCCAGGTGTTCATTTTTGAATTCCAACAGGGTTACGGATATTGCGCCACAAGAATACTGAACATCGCAAAAATCGTTTGACAGCGTGCGTATCGGGCGTTCATCCTCATAAGCTATCCATTGTGTGGGCATGAAATTAACATCATCGTCCCCGTCTGCGTAAAAGCAGCTCAGGGTTCTGGTTCCTACCGTTGGATTATGCAATTCCATTCCAAAGAGGTTGCTCATATCCACATTGTTCTGCACCGTGGACGCCGAGAAGCCGATTGCGTCTTCTGTTATGCCACAGTTCACAATGGACAAATTATTCGGGTCAGACGGAAGGACTCCATCAAATCCGTACTGGTAGTACTCATGTGTTTGGCCATCCACTGTCAGAATCAAATAAAGATCCGTGTCTACTACCTGAATGTTAGACGTAAGCATATAAGAGCCCTTTTTCCCTTCTTTATTGTTCGACTCCAGTTCGACAGACACGGCAACTGGATTGACCGTTGGTTTCTGGTTCGGAGCTGTATACGTGGCGTTGTTCTTCGACGCAGTAAGTGACCCGTTATTGTTGGAAACAGGGGCGGCCGTGCCATTTAACGTCCATCGTTTTATTCTGAATTCCATCAACCTCGACTCGATGGGGGGTATTGTCGTTAACGGTGACAGTACCTCCGCATCACCTGTAAGCGGTATCAAAGGCACAAGCTCCTCATCCTCGTCTACTGCCTTATCGCGGGAGAAACCAGCTACGCGAAGCTCAACTGACTTGCCCTTAAGAACCGTGGCAGCAGATGGGGAAAGCGACAACTCAATAAATCTGCCAAGTGCCCAGTCGCTGAAATGGTTTGTCTCGACGCTCACCGTCCTGGTCCCCATATCCACACTGCTTTTAAGCAGGGCGTTCCATCCACCGTTATCTGTCTGGGTGATGATCCAAAGGAAATCGGGTAAGGTACCATCAAGGAGCTGGTCACTATAGTGAAAATTTAGCTTGACTGCCTTTGAAAAAATTGTACCTTCCGGTTGAAGCCGGTATCCCGAACCTAAGCCGAGGGGTCCTTCGTTCGAGATTGGTTGAATGGTGATGGTTGTAGTCGATTCCAGGGCTCCCGCTGGTATGATCACGGTAAGTTTGCCATCAGCTGATTCAAGCGTTCCGCCCGTTGCTCCGATTGCTTTCGAGGATACTTCGCCCGTTGGCGTCCCAACCTCAGTTATGATCGGATCAGTTGACTGTACTGTTGGAGTTTCTTCGCTGTCACTGCAGGCTATCATAAGCATGGAACCGATCACCAAAGCTGTAATCCGAAGAAGTAACGTAGTCAGGTTTTTCATAATTGTTTTTTAAACAGGTAGGCAAATATCCCTTTACCCATAATCAGTAACTATCCTGTAAAAACAGGATATTTCAATGTTTTGAGAAAATCATGGAAATAGGGGAGAAGAAGGGAGAGGTTAATTCCCGTAGTTTGTAAACAGGTACTCTTATAGAATGATTAAATACTTGTTCGGACTTCTGCTTCTTTGGACCGCGACCCATGCAACGGCTCAGCATCACGCTGTGGACAGTCTGGATAACGTAATTGCGGAGTTGCCAGACGATACTACCAAAGTAACCCAGTTGAATAACCTAGTGGGGAAGCTACAATTCCTCGACCCGGCCAAAGCTGCAGCACGGGTAAATGAATCAATTCAGCTCGCCAAAACATTGGATTATAGGTTAGGACTCGTTACCGCATATCGGTTAAGAGGAGTGCTATACGTAGACCGTTCAATGCTGGACAGTGGAAAAATGTTTTATGACAAGGCGTTCGAATTGGTTGAAGGAAGTAACGTGCGAACGCTTCGAAGACAGGCAGGTTTGCTGATGCATAACTTTGGCGTGATCTACCACCACAAGCAGAAATACGATTCGGCTACCATGAAGTATCTGGAGGCGAGGAACATTTTTAAGGAGATAAATGATGAAGGCTTGAACTTCTTTCCATTTACAAACCTTACAACAATCTATTCATTTTTGAAGGACAATAACAGGGCCCTTATTTATGCTAAGGAGGCCTATGCAGCAGCAGTACAATTAAATGACCCGGGGAAAGTGGTCGTGGCCATTAATTCTGAAATGTCTATCCGATTGCAACTTAAGCAGTACGACAGTGTATTGTTACCATTACAAAGGAATTTGATCACGGCTGGCAGATTGGGCAGTCATTACGGGTTGGGCAAAGGATACAATTTGATTGCCGAGTACTATGGCGATGGAATGAAACAGTACGATTCTGCAATCCGCTACCGGAAATTGGCATTGCTTCAAATGGAAAAAATTAATAACCAGTACGAAGTCGCCGGTATCCACCAGAATCTGGGCTATGACTACAAACAAAGCGGTGACTATGACAATGCATTTAATTACCTCAAGAGAGCAACTGAGTTAGCCAGGTCTTTAGGATTGGATCAGGTTGTCCATTATAGTGTCAGTAATCTCGTAGACGTCGAGGAAGGGCGTGGCAATATTCCTTCTGCATTTGCATATCTGAAGGAATATCTTGCGGTTAACGACTCGTTGCAGGCAAGAAATAATAGAAATCAGGTTTTTGAACTCGAAGCAAAGTTTCAGTCGGAGAAGAAAGAATATCAAATCAAAGAGTTGATGGCCGAGAAAGAAGTACAGCAACTCACTATTCGTCAAAAAAACATCCAAAACTATGTACTGATAGCAGGGGCAATTGCCCTACTTGTGATATCATTACTTTACTACAGGTACCTGAGACAAAGGCAAAAGCTTCAACAGCACAGGATCGACATACTGGAAAGTGAGAAGCAGTTAAGTGCAGCAGAAGCCGTTTTGAAAGGTGAGGAGCAGGAGCGTACACGAATCGCTAAAGACCTGCACGACGGTTTAGGAGGAATGCTTTCGGGAATTAAATATTCATTCAATACGATGAAAGGAAACCTGATCATGACGGCAGAGAATCAGCTGGCATTTGAGCGTAGCATGGATATGCTTGACAGCTCAATAAAAGAAATGCGAAGAGTCGCCCACAATATGATGCCCGAGGCACTCGTCAAATTTGGCCTCGATGTCGCGCTGAAGGATTATTGCAATAGCATAAACCAGAGCGGTGCGCTCCAGGTCAGTTATCAGTCCTTCGGCCTGGCGGAGCTGGGTCTAGATCAGATCACGGCGATCTCGATATACCGTATCGTTCAGGAATTGGTTACGAATACAATCAAGCACGCCCGGGCGAAGACAGCTATTGTACAAGTATCAAGAACAGATAATAGCCTTACGATAACAGTTGAGGACGACGGTGAAGGGTTCGATACCAACATTCTTGGACAGTCAAGAGGCATTGGCTGGTCCAATATCCAGCATCGAATCGATTTTTTAAAGGGAAAACTGGACGTCGATTCAGCGCCGGGTAAAGGAACTTCCGTTCAAATAGAATTCAGCGTTTAAATGGCAATAAGGGTTTTTATTACTGATGACCACTATATGATTGTGGAAGGCATAAGGTCGCTTCTTCATAACGATACGGATCTTGAATGGATGGGCCATGCCATGACCGCCGAATCATGTTTGGCTTTTTTGAAGCTACATCGACCTGATGTAGTCTTACTCGACATCAGCCTGCCCGACAAAAACGGAATTGACTTATGCAGGGAAATCAAAACGCTTTATCCCGACATCCGTATTATTGGACTGAGTTCTTTCAACCAGCAAAGCTTTATCCAAAAGATGATGGAAAGCGGAGCCTCGGGATATATCCTTAAGAACGCCACGCGTGATGAATTAAAAGAAGCCATCGAAACCGTTATGAATGGTCTGGCCTTCCTGAGTAGCGAAGCTGCGCTGACGATAGAAAGAAATGAAGACTCCAGGATACCGGTGCTTACCCGCCGGGAGAAGGAAATACTTGAACTCATTGCGCAAGGACTCACGAACCACACGATAGCTGATAAACTCTTTATCAGCACCACCACGGTGGATACTCATCGCAAAAACATCCTGGCCAAGTTCAACGCTAAAAATACGGCAACCTTAATTCGTTTGGCGGGGCAGTTTGGGTTGATCTGACAGGGGCCTTCGCCTTTGGTTTGCCTAGGATGCATAAAGTTTGCAATAGTGCGCTTGTGCCTTCAATCAGAGGAACAACAGCTAGCCGCGCTGAACGCGGCCACCTGATTCAGTTCCTCGATTTGTACACGTGCTACTCCTCTGCTGTGAAAGGGCCGCATTCGAACTCAAACGCGTATTTCTCCGTAGTAGTCGAGCCGTAGCTTGTTTCATCCCAT
>JAEZEH010000070.1 GCA_023417785.1 Bacteroidota bacterium | reverse complement strand
TATGCCTCGTTCTTCTTCTCCGGGCTTCGCACTTTGATGGTTCTGAGAGGGGCATCGGGCGGTATTGTTAATTAGATGGCTTCTCTCTGACCTTCCCGTCTGGAGATGATCCTTCAGGTAACTAATTCTCGGATCGATCTCCTAAAGCGGTGGAGTTCCTGCGATACTCCGACAATGACTTCCGTGCGAAACCATCCATCCGAAAATCGACAAACGTTCATTCAACTGATCAACCAGAACGGGAAGGACATCTATCCGCTGATCTGGAGACATGCTTCGAACCAATCACAGCACTAATCATTCATTCCAAATGAGGCATAACGCTTGAATATGCGCCGTTGCAGTTTTCCTTTCAAAATTAACAACAAAACTGCAATGGCGCATATTTGTTGTTGTAAGGCGTTTTCCTCTCGTCAATGTATGTAGATGCAGATCGTCTCATTTGGTAGCGGTTTTTGTAAAAGTCTGCTAAAAAATAGATTCGTCTCTTTTACCTGCAACGTTGTAGGTTCGCTGAACGCTAGCTCATAGATTCCAGGCAGGCTTATTTGAACTTCGAAAATCCTTTTAGCTCTTTTCCCATGTACGACTGATTGGATGCGCCAGAATGACCTTTCACACTCAGCCATTTGCCCGTTCAACTTGTGCTTGAGTGCGATTGAGAATTGTCCCAAGTTGACTCCCCAGCCACCAAGAACATCGATCTTATATTTACCGACTTCAAATTCGATTTCAATTCCTTTGTTGTGAATGTTTATGACTTGCTCCATCTGCAAAAAATGCCTTACAACACCCTAATATACACATTCCCGATACCCACCCCGCGTCCAAAAGTATCCGTATTGCGGATTTTTCCCTTTTGTCAGGAAGCCGGATTACCGAATGGATTGCAGATCTTTTTGATAGAACCTGAACTGATGGGGAATGCTTCGGGATAGTCATCAACGTGCGGTATATTAAGGAAGGGTTGAATGGATTGAAGATCAACGTTCAGGATGAGAACTGTGTTCTTTGGCTAATGGCATTAAGGCCTTTCGCCGATAGGGAATTTTTTATAGCTTGTCAACTCCGCGGCACGCATCCTGGCCGGCTTCAGGCGTCAACGTCAGTCCCGAGCAGATGCGAAAGCTCGTTGTGCCGAATGACGGTCTCCGGAGTCTGCTAAAGCACCCCTTTCAACGATCCGATCCGAGGATCAGTAAAATCCCTATCCCTTCCCCATATAATGTCGATAAGTCGTGTATGTCTCCCTAAGATTTCCTTATATATATCCCACCTATAAGCCACCTTTATCCCAGGTATAAGCCACCTTTAAGGCACCTCTAAAGAGGTGGGACATATCAGCTTTGAACAAGGTTTTCAGCTTCTTTTCACAGCTGCGGAGGTAAACGTTACAATAAGGATCACAGCTTTATTGCTAACCTGAATCATTACCCCCGTGGCTACCTTGAAATCCCGGTTTCCCATGGTGGGATTTTACTCCGGGTTTGGTGGACGTGGAACGTTGAGTGCTGTAGGCACGGACCATTGTTTCGCCAGATGCAATCAGGTAAGTGAACCGCCTTCCTTTTTCAGTGAGCTACGGGAAGATTCTTGTTTCTCCAAGGTAGGGTTTCAGCTGTTGGGCTTAAGCCCTTTGCGGATTCGTCGCGTAAATCGTGCGGCGAGGTCAGGACTAAAGTCATTTTAACGTCTTACCGTCAATTCCTCCGGCTAAAGCCTGGACGTTATTAAATTCCCAATGCCGGACACGAGCGCGAAGACAGACAATGTATGGGCTTAAAGCCCATTTGTGGGGGTCAATCAATAACCCTGTGCGGCCTCCTCAACGGGATCAAGGGGTGCGCGAGGGATGAGAAGCGACCTGCACCGGCGATTTAAAATACCTTTCAGTAGGGGCTCCGGACTGAGAGCCGTAGGCTCGCTCGATCTTGTAGGCCGGGATTTTAATTCGGGTTTGGCGCGAACCAGATGAATCAAACGCAAGAGCCCCGCACTTCATTGCAAGGCTCTTGTCAATGCCAGGATGGTGTTCGTTAGAACACTACCTTGATAATATCATTCGCAAAGATAAATACCATCAACGCAAGCAGGAATACCATACCTACCTTTTGAGCGGCTTCTAAAAACTTATCACTTGGTTTCCGGCGTGAGATCATTTCATACGACAAAAACATCACGTGCCCGCCGTCGAGTGCAGGAATCGGCAGCAAATTCATAAATGCAAGCACCAGGGAAAGCACTCCTGTCAACGACCAGAAGCGGGCCCAGTCCCAATCACCACCGAATGCCTGGGCAATGCCGATCGGCCCTGAAATTGACTCCGTTGGTTTCAATACTCCGGAGATCACCTTTCCAAAAGCCTTGATCTGCACAAACAACGTCGAGAATGCGCGTTCTGTGCCAAGCGGTATTGATTGCCCCAGACTATATGTGATGTTCTCGCTGGCTGAATTCAAGAATGCCTCAGGCTTCGCGGGGCGAAATCCGATTTCTTTTTTGTCGGGGTTGGCGAACCGCTCATTATTGAAAGCAAGTACCTGACCGTTACGTTCAACTTTAAAGCTGATCGACTCACCTTCAGTTCCTTTAACGAGGTCATAAACCTGGTCGAAGTATTGAACCACCGTGCCGTTAACCTCGACGATCTTATCGCCCACCTCGAGACCCACTCTCTCAGCAAGTGATTTCTCCGCGATTCCGTCGACTATTGGTTCGAATCGGTACCACAGGAAAGCGCCCGCATTTTCTTTTCGATTAAAATTTTGGATGAAGTTGGCCGGAATTGCGATGTCCATTCGCTTACCATCGCGTTCCACCGTGAAATATGCATTATCGCTCAGGAGTGTCTGTGCTTTCAAAAGATCCTGAAAATGGTCATAATCCTGACCATTGATCGCAACGATCTTGTCACCGGTTTTTAGTCCAATTGACTCGCCGACTGTCCCCACATGGAAGCCGCCGTTATTATTGATGGCATCCTTGAGAAGGTTGGAGTCGCCGATGAAATAGGTGATCCCGATAAAGATAAGTATACCAACAACCACATTTACGAATATACCTCCCAGCATGACAATCAGTCGCTGCCACGCCGGTTTGCTCCGAAATTCCCAGGGCTGAGGCTCTTTATTCATGGTTTCGGTATCCAGCGATTCATCGATCATCCCTGAGATCTTCACATAACCGCCAAGTGGGATGGCACTCAATGCATATTCCGTGTCGCCTTTGCGGAACGACCAGATTTTTGGCGGAAATCCAATTGAAAACTGTTCCACCCGCATCCCGAAGTATTTCGCCGCCAGTAAGTGCCCCATTTCATGCACAGCCACCAGAATTGACAAACTCAGCAAAAGCTGAGCGATCATGATCATTGCATCCATTCTAAAAGATAATTCGTTTTTTGTTTATTTTCTTCAAACTCAGGCTAATTTCATCAGTTCGAGTGCCACAACGCGCGTTTTGCGATCAGTCTCCACATAGTCATCATAGGAAGGAGTTTCTATATAATCAATTTTGTCGAGGCAACGTTCCACGATGTCAGACATTTCAAGAAACCCGACCTTATCCTGCAAAAACTGGCTCACGGCAACCTCGTTGGCCGCATTGAGCACACAAGGCATGTTTCCCCCTCTCTCCAACGCATAGTACGCCAATGCAAGATTACGAAAAGTTTCTGTATCCGGTTTTTCAAAAGTCAGGGCGGGATACGCAGCGAAATCGAATCGCGGGAAGTCGGAATGGAGGCGATCAGGATACCCAATAGCAAACTGGATGGGAATACGCATATCAGGAAGCCCGAGTTGCGCCTTAACCGACCCATCAGTAAACTGGACCAGCGAATGAATGATGGATTGGGGATGGACCACAACTTCCACCTGTTTCGGTGTCACACCGAACAACCATTTGGCTTCAATAACCTCGAGCCCTTTGTTCATTAGCGACGCTGAATCGATCGTAATTTTGGCGCCCATATTCCAATTCGGGTGCTTGAGGGCCTGGGCTCTTGTTACACGCCCAAGTTCTTCACGTTTCTTTCCGCGGAACGGCCCCCCAGATGCCGTAAGGATAATCTTCTCGATCCGGTTATGAAACTCTCCGACCAGACACTGAAAAATCGCGGAGTGTTCCGAGTCAATCGGATAGATGTTAACCCCTTTTGAACGCGCAAGTTCCGTTATCAGAGCCCCGGCCACAACGAGCGTTTCCTTATTTGCCAGCGCGATAGGCTTCCCCGCCTCAATAGCTTTTATGGTTGGAAGTAGTCCACAGTAACCGACTAACGCGGTCAGCACCAGGTCAACGGTTTCCATCTGGACGACGGCCGATAATGCTTTTTCACCCGCGTATACTTTAACCGACGTGTCCGCCAATTCCGACTTTACAAATTGATAATGATCTTCGTTTACGATTACTACGGCATTCGGGCTAAAAAGACGGGCTTGCTCAACTAGCAGCGGAGCGTTGTTTTGTGCGGTTAGCACCTCGACTTCAAACCGGTCGCTGTGTTTGCTGATAACGTCCAGCGCCTGGGTGCCGATAGAACCTGTGGATCCGAGAATAGCGATGTTTTTCTTCTTGTTCAAATTACTGGCGTGTAGGTAAATATAGGGATTATGCTTCTGCCGCGTAGGGAGTGAGTGCATCAGCGATCCGTCGGTCATTGGAAAGCCGTGGCACTTTATTCTGGCCGCCGAGTTTTCCGAGCGATTTCATATAATCAATAAAGGCATTTCGTTTCAGCGAGGTGATTTTGAGTCGTCTCAGAATGCTTCCGGTAATGAGATCATCGTAGTAAACATTCAGTTGCCGCAATTGGTTATCCAATTCGATTGTAAAAGCTTCGATGTCGGACGGCATCCTCGAAAATTCGATGAACCATTCGTGATGCGGCAGTCCCTCATCCGGGGCCACGTGCGGTGCGACAGTAAATTCAATAAGCTCTGTTTCGGGAAATCTCGCGCAGGCAAACTGCATCGCTTTCTCAACCTCTTCTCCAATTACATGCTCACCAAAAGCGGAAATAAAATGCTTAATCCGACCCGTCACCACAACGCGGTATGGATTTTTCGAAACGAACTTGATAGTATCCCCGATTGAGTAGCCCCACAGACCGGCGTTACTATTGAGGATGACCGCGTAATTTTTGTCAAGCTCGACTTCTTCGATATTCAACCGGGAAGCGTTCTCATTGAAATACTCATCTACCGGAATGAACTCAAAAAAGATTCCCGAATTCAGAAGCAGTAGCAGACCGGGATCGCGCTGCGAATCCTGGTAGGCAATAAATCCCTCGGAAGCGGGATAAGTTTCTATCGAATCAATTCGACGCCCGATAGATTCCTCCAGCCGGCCGCGGTAGGGTTCAAAATTCACCCCGCCGTAAATAAACATCGAGAAATCAGGAAACACGTCTTTGATTTTTTTTCCGGTCCGGGCCTGAATTCGATCAAAATACATCTGAACCCACGGGGGAATCCCGGAAATAAGAGTCATCCGCTCGTTAATGGTTTCGTCGATTATCTTTTCCAGTTTGTCTTCCCAGTCGGATATACAATTCGTCTGATAACCTGGCTTTTGATTGGTGCGAAGATAGCCGGGAACATGGTGGTTAACGATCCCTGACAACCGACCGGTCTTGATGCCATTTTTATCGGAAAGTTCCGGACTTCCCGAAAGGAAGATTAATCCACCATCCAGAAACGCGGCCTTGCCCGTTTCGTGAACATAACTCAGGATCGCATTCCGGGCGCTGTTGATATGGTTCGGAATCGACTCTTTTGTTATTGGGATATATTTGGTCCCCGACGTAGTGCCAGAGGTTTTTGCCAGATAAACAGGCTTGCCTTTCCAAAGAACGTCGGGTTTGCCCGCCACCACATCGTTTATATAGGGCTTAAGGTCCTCGTAGTCGCGGATCGGTACTTGTTTCTTGAAGTCAGCGTGATCTTTGATGGTCTGGAAATCATGATCTTTTCCAAAAATGGTATCGGATGCGCCGTTAACTAACCGGGTGAGGGTTAGTTGTTGGAATTTCGCCGGCTGAAGCGACCATTTCTTTGTCTCCGCGGCAATAAATGCGGCAAAAGGTTTAGCCAATACTGATCGCAATCCCATAATAGAGGATGCAAGATAATAGAACTCGATCAAAAACCTGTTACCTCACAAGCGTTTAGCCTGTCGGTAAAAATCCGAGAACTTAATTTTTTTTAATATGCGTTTTATATTTGGCATCCGTTTAGAAATAGAACTTTTTACGGGGGCCAACCGTCACCCTTCAGGAAACAGCCTATGAAACAAATATTACGAATCCTGTTCTTTGGTTTTATTGCCGGTTTTGGTGGTGCATATTCTTTATATCAATTGAAAATCAAACCAGAAATTCAGGAACAGAACGCTGCGGAAACTTTCAGCCACGTTAACTATGACAGCCCGGTAGCGACCTTTCCGAACTATTTGCCGTCATCGGTTTCGGCAGCCCCCGTTGACTTCAGCGAAGCAGCTCAGCGGACTATACCAAGTGTTGTCTTTATTAATAGTATTTCCCGCGGAGTTTCCTACTCGTATTGGGATTGGTTCTTTGGAGAAGGTGGCGCGAACAGCCGCACCCAGGTCAGTACGGGTTCGGGGGTGATTTTCAGCACCGAAGGCTATATCGTGACCAACAACCACGTAATCGCCTCAGCGGAGCGCATTGAAGTCAACTATAATAAACGAACCTATCCTGCGGAATTAATCGGCACGGATCCGTCAACTGATCTGGCCGTTATTAAGATCGACGAGCGCGATCTGCCGGCTGTAACACTGGCAAGTTCAAAAGACGTGCAGGTGGGCGAATGGGTGATCGCGGTGGGTAACCCGTATACACTTGCGTCAACCGTCACTGCCGGCATTGTGAGTGCGAAGGGCCGGCGTATCGGGATTTTGGAAGACAAGTTTCCTATTGAGTCGTTCATCCAGACGGACGCCGCTATAAATCCCGGAAACTCCGGTGGGGCATTGGTAAATAAGAGTGGCGAGTTGGTCGGCATTAATTCAGCCATCCTTTCGCGCACCGGGTCTTACACGGGATATGCCTTTGCGATACCTTCAGATATCGTCAAAAAGGTTTTTAATGATCTGGTTAAGTTTGGCGTTGTTCAAAAGGCGCTGATCGGGGGTTCGGTGGTCGAATATAATTACGAGAATGCTACCAAATACGATCTTAATACCGATGTGAAGCGATTTTCAGGAGTCTTGCTCGAAAGTGTAGACCGCACCGGTCCCGCTGCTGAGGCCGGGTTGAAGCCTGGAGATATTCTGACGCACATCAATAAGGTGTCGGTGAACACACAAAGCGAATTTGAAGAGGAACTAAGTTTCTTCAGTCCTGGTAACCGCATTACGCTCACCTATTTACGGAATGGGAAGTCTCATAACACCGCATTGACGCTGGTCAACCGCAATGGCACAACAGATGTTATTCGTAGAAATGTGGTTGAAAACAATACGCTTGGCGCGCGGCTTGAGGCGACCCAATATGGTGTCAAGGTTTTTGGGCTTGCAGATAAAAGTGTTTTGAAACAAATCGGCGTCCCGGAAAACTTCACAATAGTCGCTATCAACAGGGTTCGGGTAAAAGACCCCGAAGAGGTTATTGACTTCTTTAAGAAATTCAAGGGTCGCGGTTATATATACGGAATCAACGCTGCGAGACAACAAATGGAGCTACCATTCACCATACGTTAAGTATTAGTAGCATTACTGAATCAGGGGGATAATTGGAAACAAGGAGTAACTGGCTTAACTAACGCGCATTTTCAGCTTCTTGCCCAGTTCATCGACTGAAGCCTTGAAGTTCGGGTCGGTTTTCATCATGTCTTCAACCGACTCAAGGGCGTGGATCACGGTGCTGTGGTCGCGGCCACCAAAGTTCTCACCAATAAGTGCGAGGGTTAGTTGTGTATAGCGCTTGCAGAAATACATAGCCACCTGACGGGGAATGACGATTTCGCGTTTCTTTACCTTACCCTTCATCGCGTCGAGATCTACTTTGAAGTACTCGGCGACGGTCTTCTGAATGAAGTCAACACTGACATCAGATTGGATCTCTTTGATAATGTTCTTCAAAACATCCTTTGCCAGTTCCAGATCAATTTCCTTCTTGAGCAGAGTTGCATGAAATATCAGTGAATTAAGGACACCCTCCATGTCGCGGAGGTTGGTATCGACGCTATACGCGAGGTATTCGGCAACTTCAGTTGGAATCTGAATACCATCTGCCTGCATCTTTCTGTTGATGATAGCAAGCTTTGTTTCGAAGTCAGGTTCCTGCAGATCAGCGGTAAGGCCCCATTTGAAACGGGAAAGCAGTCGTTCCTGGAATCCTTTTAGGTCCCGGGGAGGACAATCGCTGGTCATAATGATCTGTTTTCCTGACTGATGCAGCTGATTGAAGATATGAAAGAACATCTCCTGCGTCTTTTCACGTCCTGCGAGAAACTGCACATCATCAAGGATAAGCAGATCAACCTGCAGGTAAAAATTCTGGAAATCCTGGATTTTGTGATTTTGTAGTGCGTTTAGGAACTGCGTTGTGAAGTCGTTCTGATCGACATACAACACAACTTTGTTAGGCATGTTGTTCTTTATCTCATTTCCGATCGCCTGAACAAGGTGAGTCTTTCCAACACCCACTCCGCCATACAGCATTAATGGATTGAACGAAGTAACACCAGGTTTCTTTACCACTGCCAGACCTGCCGAACGGGCCAACCGGTTACAATCACCTTCGACGAAATTATCAAACGAATATGCCGGATTTAATCGGGAGTTAACGGTGTGTGGATTAAGCGCCTTGAAAGAGAAAGGCGAATAATCATCTGTACCAAAATTAGCGCTGTTTACAGAGCTTCTGCGCATTCCAGTGCTGTTAGCGGGATAATTCACGGCTACAGGAGGAGCTTGCTTTCCCCCACTATCAACGACCACCGAGTATTCGAGCCGCCCTGTGGCCCCCAGCACCGTATGTATTGCCTTTTTTAATACAGGTACGTAATTATCTTCAAGCCATTCATAGAAGAATTGCGAAGGGACCTGAATTGTAAGAATGTCGCCTTCTACGCGAAGTGGAACGATCGGTTTAAACCACGTATTGAAATTTTCTTCACCCACGTTTTCCCGGATTACCTCCAGGCAGTCGTTCCATACGGTTCCGCAGCTAACTTCCATTGATTTCACAGGATTATTCATTTTCCACGGGGGGAAAGGGAGACAAAGATGTAAAAAAAGAGCCTAAGAAAACAAGGTCTTTCCTGCTTGATTTTTACAAAAAAAAGATCATGAACCAATAGTTGAAGAAAGCAAGCAATCGGGAAACCAATGACTTTTATCCGGTAATAGTGGATAAGGATCATTCAATCGTTTCTCTTAATTTGACGAGCATCATACATTACAAGTGATTCCTGACGGAAATTTCGAGCGTTTTACAGGACAAAATTTTTTTCGTCATGAACGCATCACATATTGAACACATTGGCATCGCAGTAAATAATCTGCAGGAAGCAATCCACTATTACGAAGAGATACTCGGATTAAGCTGTTACGCCATTGAGGAAGTTTCGGACCAGAAGGTGAGAACAGCTTTCTTCAAAATCGGGCAAACAAAAATTGAGCTACTCGAATCAACAGCTCCCGACGGACCGATCGCGAAATTTATCGAAAAGAAAGGTCCCGGTCTGCACCATATCGCATTCGCCGTCGAGGGCTTGCAAAAAAACCTTAATGAACTAAATAGCAAAGGAGTAGCATTGATCGATGCTAAGCCTCGCAAGGGTGCGGAGGGACTGAATATCGCGTTCCTCCATCCTAAGTCAACACACGGTGTGTTGACCGAATTATGTGAACCTCAAACCATTTCTTCCCAGGGAGCAATATGAAGACACAAGAACGTATAAAAGAGCTTATTGAAAAACGGGCACAAGCCAGGCTCGGCGGCGGTGAAAAGAAAATCGAATCACAGCACGGCAAAGGCAAATTAACAGCAAGAGAACGCATTGATCTGTTGCTCGACGAAGGAAGCTTCGAAGAGTACGACATGTTCGTGACCCACCGTACCAAGTCTTTTGGTATGGACAAGGAACTCTACTTGTCCGACGGTGTCGTAACTGGTCATGGAACGATCGACGGAAGGCTCGTCTTCGTGTTCGCGCAGGATTTCACCGTATTTGGTGGGTCACTCTCAGAAACGTTCGCCAACAAAATCTGTAAGATCATGGACAAAGCCATGAAAGTCGGCGCGCCGGTAATCGGCCTGAACGACAGCGGTGGCGCCAGGATTCAGGAAGGTGTGCGAAGTCTTGCAGGATATGCTGAAATCTTCCAGCGCAATATCATGGCTTCGGGAGTAGTTCCACAGATATCTGCAGTTTTCGGACCGTGTGCCGGTGGAGCGGTTTATTCACCTGCGCTCACGGACTTCATTGTTATGTCGGAAAAGGCAAGTTACATGTTCGTTACCGGGCCCAAGGTAGTGAAGACTGTCACAGGAGAAGACATTACTACGGAAGACCTTGGCGGCGCACAGGTTCATGCAACAAAATCCGGCGTTGCACATTTCATGTCGGCAGATGAGCAAGAAGGTATTATACTGATCCGCAAGCTGATGAGTTATCTGCCTTCTAATAACCTCGAAGAACCACCTGTAATTGAGTGTAGTGATCCGGCAGATCGCGCTGACGACCTTTTGAATGACGTCATTCCGGAACATCCGAATAAGCCTTACGATGTACTTGACGTAATTCATGCCCTTACGGATGAAAACGAATTTCTGGAAGTACAACGCAACTATGCAAAGAATATCATCACCGGATTCGCAAGATTCAACGGAAGCTCTGTAGGGATTGTGGCTAATCAACCGAATTACCTCGCGGGAGTTCTCGATATCGAAGCCTCCCGAAAGGCCGCGAGATTCGTGCGGTTTTGCGATGCATTTAATATTCCAATCGTAACGCTTGTTGACGTTCCCGGTTTTCTACCCGGAAGTACACAGGAGTATGGTGGTATCATCATACACGGTGCAAAGCTTCTCTTTGCGTATGGTGAAGCAACCGTTCCGAAAATTACCATCACACTGCGGAAATCGTATGGCGGCGCACACGACGTAATGAGTTGTAAGCAGCTGCGCGGCGACTTCAACTATGCATGGCCTACTGCCGAAATAGCGGTAATGGGTGCGAAAGGAGCTGTGGAAGTCCTGGAAGCGAAAGCACTTAGTCAGATCAAAGATAAGGATGAACGTCAGAAGTTTATTTCCGAAAAAGAAGATGAGTACGAGCATAAGTTCGCCAACCCTTATCAGGCAGCTAAGTATGGATTCATTGACGACATCATTGAACCGCGAAACACCCGTTTCCGCATCATTCGTGGTTTGCAGACGCTTGCGACGAAAAAGGACAGCAATCCTCCAAAAAAGCATTCGAACATTCCACTATAATGCTAACGCGCTGAAAAATGAATTTTGACTTAGATAACATAACAAACGAGCATCTCATCATAGTAGTAGTAGGATACCTAATCGTTTTTATCTCCCTGCTTCTGCTTTCGGTAGTGTTCTATAATCTTCCTAATCTGTTGGCCATTAATCCGGGCAAGTTATTCAGGGGGAAAGACAAAGACGTTGCTGAATCACCGACCGCTCAGCCCGTCGGTGCCAAATCAGGAACGATTACAGGGGAAGAAACGGCCGCGATAGGCGCGGCTATTTTTTTGTATGTCAGCGACCTTCATGACGAAGAAAACACTGTACTTACAATCCAGAAAATTTCACGCCGGTATTCACCGTGGAGTTCGAAAATATACAATGTCGTCAACGGATTGAATAAAAGATTTTAGTATGAAAAA
>JAEZEH010000021.1 GCA_023417785.1 Bacteroidota bacterium | reverse complement strand
GTACTCGTGATCAATGCGCCACCTTTCGATGATGATGGCTTGTTCTGACTTGAATTCTTCGCTGCCGATGGCGCCTTCGAGAAAATAGGTTGTGCCACCGCGTGCTGATGGTGTAGGCAGGTAGCTGCTCAGAGATACGTTTTGTACCGTACTTAGCTGGCTGACTTCGTCGCGCAACGATCCAATCTGATTACCGGCCACGTTCAAGTCATCTATTATAAGAACCTGGTCCTTTTGGAAACCGACGTCTTTGTGACGTATGTAATCGATTTGTTTGAACACAACCAGGGTGCCCACGATGAGGAAGAGGGAAACTGCAAACTGGAAAACGACCAGTGCATTTCTCACGCGGGAACCGTTACCACCACCAACAAAACGCTTCAGGGAGCGCGACGGCAGAAATCGTGACATAAAGAACGCAGGATAGGCACCGGCGGCAAGAGCGAGTAATACAGTGGCCGCGACCAGAACCAGCCAGAAGAGTGGGCTGGTAACAGGCAAGGAGATATCTTTTCCGGCAAGCCTGTTAAACAACGGCATGGCTATCACAGAAAGGCCTATTGACAGAACCAGTGAAAGAAACGTGACAAGGGCCGACTCGGTGAGAAATTGCCGGATGATACCGAGACGGGTCGAACCCAATGTCTTTCGTATGCCTACTTCCTTCGCGCGGGTAAGTGAATGTGCTGTTGACAGGTTCATAAAATTTACCGAAGCAAGTACCACAAGGAACAGACCGATGATGCCCATCATATAAATATTTTTGATGTCGCCGTTTGCGCTGAATTCACCCTCACGATCAATGGAATGCAAGTGGATATCGGTGAGCGCGATGGCGTTGAAGCGCATGTAATCTCCGGTTTCGATATCTTTTTCACGCGAATTTTCGATCGTCAAGCCCGGCACGAAGGTCATTGCCCAGGGTATGAGATAGTTCTCTTTGACGGTGTTGAGAAACACCAGAAGATCAGCGGCCCTCGCACCCGGACGAAGTTTTACGAAAGTCGGAAAGTACCACGTGTTCCACGCAAGTGTTTTTTCATCCGGATAACTTGTGAGTGAAATGAATACGCCGTGATCTCTGAGAAACGAATTAGCGGGAAGGTCCTTCATCACGCCTGTAATAACAACCATCTTCTCATTGTCGAGAACGAGGCTTTTTCCTAACGCTTTACTGTCACCAAAGTGTCGTTTTACCGCCGACTCAGTAAGTACTACCGTATTCGGCTCTTTCAGAGCAGTTCGCGGATTGCCTTCGATCAGGTCAATGCCAAACATGGTGAAGAAGGAACTGTCCACAGCCGTTACGGCCCTTTCTTTAACATTGAGTTCCGCCTCCGGATGCCGCAGCAGCACACCGTTGACTCTGCGAAAACGGGTTACGCTCTCCACCTGCGGGCAATCATCTTTTAAAACGGAGGCCATTGGTCCGGGTGCCGAAGCATACCAGCTACTTTCACCACCCGTGCGATTATCGATGTTGATGCGATAAATGCGATCAGCATCGGTAAACATTTTGTCGAAAGACAGCTCATCATAAACGAAAAGTGCGATGAGTAGCCCGCCGGAAATTCCAATTGCCAGACCGAACGTATTAAGAAAGGTAAGAAACGGTTGACGGGTAAAATTGCGTGACGCCACCTTGAGGAAGTTGGCAAGCATCGAATGCCGCAAGGACAGGAAATGTTTTGGCACCGGCCTGACATTGTGCATTTCTTCCTGCGCAACATCCGGGATGTAACCGAACGCTTTGACTGCACGTTCAAATGCCTCTTTCTCCGGAACGCCTTCGCCAACAAGATCTTCGATGTGATCTCTGAGATGAAGTTCCATTTCCCGGATTGACCCGGTATTGAATGCACGATGCTTTCTGAACTGCTTCAGCCACGCGGCAATTTCCTTTTCCAGGTCGAACATATTGTTATGCATTTGTTGATTCTACGTTCCACAACGCGTGTAGCACGGCCGTGACTTGCTGCCATTGTTCCTGTTCCGCCACAAGCGCTTTCTTGCCAGCTTCAGTGATCTCATAGTACTTTCGCGGCTTCGCGCCTTCCTCCATCGTCCAGTCAGACGTGATCAGACCTTCTTTCTCAAGCCGGTGTAATACGGGATAGAGCATCCCGTCTGAATACAGCATCTTCCCCCCCGACAATTCCCGGATCTTTTTTATGATGAGATAACCGTATGACCGACCACCCTTGAGAATTCCGAGGATGATTGGTTTTGTCGACGCAGCGATTAAATTCTTGGAAATCATCGATTTTGGGCAGATTTTGATGCTTTACAATTCAATATACATAGAACACCAAAGTATAACGAATGGATTAAGTAAAGGTTTCAAGTTTATTGTCAGCCAGCCCAACTTGCATGTATGAAATCCCATTATTACCTTAAACTAAGCATTTAGTTATTTCCTTCCTGAGCTGCGGCATTTTAGCATGATGAATCCATAATCTGTCACGGTTTCAGAAGGAAAAGTCGAAACGTTATGAAAGCAATTATCCTTTGGTTGATCTTTGTTCTTTTAGGCAACACACTGCAAACTCTTGCGCAGACCAGCGATCCGAAATATTTCCACGAACATTTGCCCGACACCACTCCCAGGGTATTTGCCCCCGGCAGAATCTCAATGGAGAACGGGTTTGAATTCGGATCCGTGTTCTCACACGACAGAAGTGAGTTTTATTATGGCGTGGACATCGACGGAAAAGCAGAAACCCGTATGATGAAGTTTGAAAACGAGAAATGGGGTCAGCCGGTGACAATTCTTTTCAACGACGTGTATAGTTACAACGATCCGTTCCTTACACCTGACAACATGAAGCTGTATTTTATTTCCGACAGGCCGTTATCGGGATCCGGCCTCAAGAAAGATTACGATATCTGGTATGTCGAACGCCTCGGCGAAAATTGGTCTGAACCAAAAAACGCCGGACCGAATATAAATTCAGACAAGAACGAGTATTACATTTCATTCACCGAGTCAGGTAGGATGTATTTCGCATCTAACAAGCATGCCGATGAGGGAACCAACAATTATGACATTTACTCATCCGACATGATGGATGATGAATTTCAGTCGGCAGTTAAACTGGATCACGCGATTAATACACCGGCATATGAAGCAGATGTTTTTGTGGCCCCTGATGAATCGTATATTGTTTTTGCGGCAAATCGACCCGGCGGTTTGGGTCGTGGTGATCTTTATGTAAGTTTTCGCATGCCGGATGGAACCTGGACACCGTCGAAGAGTTTAGGGAATTCAATCAATACCCCTACCAATGACTTCTGCCCTTATGTAACTCCGGACGGAAAGTATCTTTTTTATTCAAGCCGTGGTGACCTTTACTGGGTATCGACCGACGTCGTAAGAAGAATGCACTGAGCATCCGTTGCGATTCACGTGATCCGGAACATCAATGTCCGTGTTGATTACAAATTAGTTTTAAATTGATAGTAAATCTACTGTATCTGCATTTGGCCAAGTTTCCGAAGGTGAACAATATGCGAGGCCATCGCTTTTAGCATGGAACTATATTCATTATAGCTGATATTGTATTCCCGGCATACCTCCCGCACGTACCGGTTGATGGCTGGATAGTGAACATGACTGATCCTTGGGAACAGATGGTGTTCAACCTGAAAGTTTAATCCGCCCAGTAGCCAGTGCAGGAACCTGCTTTGCGTCCCGAAATTTGCAGTCGATACGACCTGGTGAATCGCCCATTCGTGCTTACTTCCCAACTCGTCATCAACTGAATGAAATTGTGTTCCTTCGACAACATGCGCCAGCTGAAAAACAAGGCTGGTAGCCAGACCACATACCAAAGTAATTGTCAGAAAACCGATTAGCCACGGAACGAAGCCTACCAGGAAGATAGGTAGAATCATATAAAGGGTCACGTACGTTAATTTGGTGAGCCAGAAGATAACGTGCTCCCTGATCGGCATTTTCGTTCTCTCGCCAGCAGGCGTTATCCTGCCTCGAAAATACTTTTCAAAATCTTCGTAAAAGATCCACGCCAGATATGACAATGAATAAAGAAAAACCCAGTAAATATGCTGAAAGCGATGAAACCATCGCCACGGTTGTCCATGGTGTAATCTCATAAAGGGCCTGACGTCAATGTCTGAGTCTATTCCCTCGATGTTTGTATAGGTGTGGTGGTTCACATTGTGCTTGATTTTCCAGTAATAACTAATACCGCCAAGCACGTTTAAAGAATATGCAGAAGCTTTGTTAATCCATTCATGGCGTGCAAATGTATTGTGTCCACCTTCATGCATAACATTGAATCCGATAATTGCCAGATTAATTCCTAAGATTGCACATAGAAATATGGCTACAGCTGCTGGCGGCGTGAAGAACACAAGGACAACATACAGAATAATGGCGATCGATAATTGAATCGCGCCCTTCACAAGCAGCCTTCGGTCTCCAGCCGGGTGCAGACTGTTATGAGTAAAATAGTTATCAACTTTCTCTTTAAGGTCTTTGAAAAAGGAGCTGCTTCCTTTACCAAAAGTATATTTATTCATCGCCATAGCCGTAAGTGTAAGGTTGTTACAGAAAAGGCAGATGCCTTTACAGCCAATAGCAAAAAAAGAATGCCTGATACCCGGAATCGACACGGGTGCGACCAACCACAGCAGTAATATGGAAGACTTTTTGTCAAACAGGCGAAGGCCCTTTACGCGGATTGTAACTGATGTTTTACCATTGGATGCTGGCTAGACAACTCACCTCGGCGGCGAAACCCCCTCGCCATCAATCTCTCTTAATGGCTTTGGCGATCGCCTCGAGGTGATCGTTAAATGAACTCAATTGCATCAGCATCTGACCCGAAGTATCGCCCTCACTGAGCATTCCAAATTTATTATTCTTAACAAAAATCTGTTTGATTTGCTCCCAGCGACTCCTCTCGCCGTCATTGAGGAAACCGGCAATTTCTTTTAGTCGAAGCAGGTTTGCCTCGGCATCCGACGTAAGGGTTTGGGATTCTCCTTCGTAGTGTGCCAGGATCAGCGTGTTCACCTCCTCTTCATTCATAAGAGGTACCACTTTGCCAGTCATCTTATTCATATTTCGGTACGAACCCTGCAACTTGAAAGCCGGTTCGGTCCGATATGCGTCTTTCATGGCGGCACTCGCAATGTATTGCTGGTTCACCTGCATCACCACATCGCGAATCCTGATGATGTTCCCAAGCACTGCCATGGCATCATCGATTTCCTGCCGGTTATAATTTCCTTCCAATTCCGGCAGCATTTCGTCATTGTTCTCCACGCAGCTGATGAGTTTATACAGATCATCAAAGCTCCGATTACTAATGCGTTGCAGATATCGGTTTTCGGCGACGCTGTTTTCGATCAAACTGAGTTTGAAAAGATAGTCTGAATTGCCGATTACATCCCCCAGGTTATACACGTCGGCCCGGTTGGCTAACATATCAGGGATCTTGAATTGCTCCCCACTCTCGGTATAAGGATTACCAGCCATCACTACGCAGAAGCGCTTGCCCCGCAGGTCATAAGTTTTGCTTTCGTTTTCAAAAATGCCGTCCATCTTTCGCTGACCATCAGCGAGTGATATGAACTTCTGAAGAAACTCAGGACTACAATGCTGAATATCGTCGATATACAACATAACGTTATCGGCCATTTCAAAGGAAAGATTTATTTTATTGAGTTCAGCCCTCGCACCTGACGTTGTAGCTTCATTCGGATCAATAGATGTGATATTGTGGCCAATAGTAGGACCGTTGATTTTCACAAAATGAAGTCCCATGGTTTTAGCCAGATACTCCATTAACGTCGTTTTTCCATAGCCTGGTGGCGAGACGAGTAGCAGCATCCCCATACGTGCAGTACGTTTGTCATCGCCGGCGGCGCCTATCTGTTTGGCGAGGTTCGAGCCGATCAAAGGGAAGTAGACTTCATTGATCAGGCGATTCCGGACAAACGAACTCAGTACTTTGGGTTCCAGCTCGCCGATCTTCAATTGCTGTCGATACGCCTTCACCAATTCATCTTTGTGCCGGTTGAACGAAGTGAAAGCAGGAACGATAGTTTCAAAGTATCGCCGCATCTTGATGATGAAGTCATGAAAATTCAACGTATACATACCATCGCCATCGATCACAGAATGCGTACCCTTTAATCCTGTTAGTTCAATCGAATCTGCCGCGGGTCTTTCCCTGTAGGCATGGTCCTTAAATAGAAGCACACAGGCGGCTTCGTCGACGTAGATCGTATCACAAACTTCAGGCTCAGTTTCGAGAAACGCATTCAGCCAGCTTCGGATGATATGGAACCGTTCTGTCGGAGAAAACTCTGTGTTACTTATTTCCAGCAAGAACGACGCAGACCTTCTCTGGGCCTGCAAGTATTCATCAAATGATTTTTTAAGATGGAGCGCCTGCTGACTGCAAGTAAAAAATTTACCAGCTGAAAACTCTGAATACAAATACTGCGCTACATCATTGACATCTACTGACTCATGTTCGATCGGAGATTCGGCGATACGTGACGATAGCTCCTTCCCCACAAAATCGGCGCGCCTGCTTTGAGGAAAACTTTCCTGAATAGCATAAGCAGCCGAGATCAATTGTTGAAGCTTATTCCGCGACGCCTCCTCTAATGCAAACCAGAATAGCTGACCAGCAACCCGAACTGCGGGAGAAAATTGAAGAATACCCAATTCTTCCTGAAGCTTTTTCAATCCTTCATAAATAAGAACGGCGTCTACGTTATGCACACCTTTAAGATAGGCGGCTGCATAATCCCGTTCCATCCGGTCATTCATGAAGCGCTCATAGCTCCACGACTCGTTATGCCGCAGACTTTCGAGGTACGTCTCGTAAGCGAGATATTCTGAACGGTAGATATCAGAATTCTCTGAAATCAGTTCCTGTTCCCAGATTGCCCGATGCTGATAGAGGGATTCTGCAGAAACCTTCTTATAGAAGCTCGTACCCATAAGATGGAAGTACAACTGATCGCCTCTCCGGACAATTGTCAGATCCAGTACCTGTTTACTTACAACAAACTTGTAACTACCCAGGGCTATTACGTTTTGACCGTCAGCAAAAAGGTCAGCTTTGTCTTTAAGATTGCGAAGAGCTGTTTCCTGCGCGACCTTCAGAAGGTTCTCGAGGTTCTCGGCTTTAGCGACATCCCCAAGCTCCCTTAACTCATCCGTCAGGTTACGCACCTTTTCTACCATCAAATCGGTAGAGAAAAATGCGTAAATGCTTTCCTTATCGTTAAATGCCTGGACTTTGTTTTCTATGTTTTTCAGAACCCTTTGACCAATCTGCTCCAGCGCCGTCGTGCGTTTGTTCAGTTGCGCAATCAGCATTTCCTTCTTGCCATTGAAAGCTTTTATGACTTCGTCACGCTTGTCGGCGATCTTAAGCACGAACTGATCAAAGTCGGCAAACTTGCTTTCCAGTTCTTCGATCTGGATACCGACCTTCGTGAAGTATTCCTCACACTTTTCCGGCGTTGTAGAAAGGTCGAGAAAGTTTACAATTGTCTGACTAAGTAAGGTAAGTTGCGCATGGAACTGACCGGTAGATTCCTGCGCTTTCAATGCCGACGTGATACGTACGAGTTCGGCTTTTACTTCATTCAGTGAAGCGAATATCAGCGAAATCTTTTCAACAATACGCGTGGTTTGCGTAGTGTCATCTATTTTGAGGCTGTTCAGAATGTCAATAAGCATTTCCAGTCCAGCAGAAATCTCTTTAATCGTATGCTCAACAGGCTGGGCGTCGATCACTTTCGTAACACTACCCGCGGCCTTCTTCAGTTCGACAACTTTTGTCTCATAAGGCGCCAGGGCCTCATCTTTAAGCAGGAATACGACCGTATCCTCCGAAAGTGAGCTGTTGTATTGCGCGAGCGTTTCTTTCATCGCGTTGACAGCATCGACATCAATATAACGCACGTTCTGCAGATCGATGACGGCACCCTGCATGTTCCGCGTTGCCGCAAGCAAATGGACGAGCTGATCCAGGCTGGTAATGGTTGCGCCTTTGATGTCGACAACGAGTTGATCAACCCGCTTTCGCACGGCCAGGAGATTGTCTTTTGCGTGCTGTCGCTGAGCCTGCACTTTTGCAAACTCGTCAATCGCCGTACTGGCAATATTCGCGATTTGAATGAGCGGTGTGGAAAGATCAAACGTTCCCTCATCCTTTAGCCAAAAGTACGAGTCTACAATGTCATTTGCGCGTTTGTTGATGTCCTCATACAGATCCTCGTAACTATCTTCTTTTTGCAAAAGCTGGATAACTTCCTGGCTTTCGCTCATCGCACTTACGATATCCTTATTGCCTATTTTGTACAGGACATTATTGCTCATCGCTGTATTTTCCTGCAGCATGGATGTGTAAGGCGTTTGCCATATCTGCACCTGGTGATGTCGTACAGCTTCGTTCTCCGACCTGAAATAGACGAGCATGCCATCATCAAACACTGTAAAGCCATTGCAAATGATCGGTGTTTCCACTTGTTGAGCGATCATGTTGTATGACATTAACACATAAGTGTTCGTCTGATTCCTGTAAAATATGTATAAAAAGTCCTCTCCATTCGGCGATGCCACGCTGCTGCTGAATTCAAGCTCCGATATCTGAAGGTCGAATATCTTGTGTTCACCATTCTGGAGGTAGTAACCATTTGCGAAGATTATTCCCTGGTTATCGGGAAGCAGGACGGCAGCGTCAACCAGACTCTCAATGGCAAGGACCTGCTTCGTTCGAACATTGAAAATATAGCCACGGAAACTTTCTCCATACGGCTTTATTTTGATCGGGATTAAATTTCCAAGGTCAGCGTAATGGTATTCGGCATCATCCAGCTGCTGATCTTTATTTGCAACAGGCTCGGCATAGATTCCTTTTCCTGAATCCGTGTTGTTTTCTACTTTGAAAGTAATATCGCCATGAACGGCTTCAATAAAGACTTTGTCTAAAATTGAGATGTGCGGATGCACGCCGAGCCGGCGATTACTAAGATCGGTTCTGATCCAGTCGAATTCGTGCTGAGGTGGCTTCCTTACTTCATGGATACTTCTGTCATCGACGTATTCAAGCTTCTGCTCCCTGATAAACCACTTGAACGCCTTTCGATCATCAGGATTCCTGCTGGTTTGAAACACCATGTACAGAAAACCGCCCGACACAATGAATCTTGCAAAAATGGAGTCCCGGTAGTACTTGTAGAGGTTGCTGAAGTCTGTGATAAAACCCTCATCCTCTATTAGTGTTAACGGTTCCGGCTCGAAGTGATCACCGGTAAATTTATAGATACTGAAAACATCACTGAGCTTTATGTTCTCACGTAAACCGAAATGAACGTTATAACCAAATATTGTGAGATCATCGAAAGCAATAATGCCACGCGCAACGCCACTGTTTATGGTGGTTATACGTTGATTGGCGACTAGTTGAAATCCCGTGGAATTGAATATCTCCTTACGGGCGACATTCAGTTTACCAAGCCTTTCTAAAAGGTCCAGCCGTTGTTCTTCCAGCCGTTTCCGAATGATCTCATATGTTCCGGAATCCAGTACAGTATTCGTGCTTTCAGTACTTTCCATTACTATCAAAATAAGCGCCCGTGACCATTACCCCTGAGTTAATCAATGAAGTTGCTGAGCGGCAGCCGTGTTCCGGTCATACATTTGGCCCGGAACACGCTGACGATCGCGCATGATCCCCTAGTTACAATTTTTTGTCAGACAACCCCAGACCACTTGCAAGGTGCGCGAGGTTAAGGAGAGCCGGCCGATCATCGTCAGAACTTCTTTGTTGCATTTTCAGGATTAAACTTGAAATGGTCAAGTTCTTAATGTCGTTCGACGTTATTTTGTATTTACCGGCGAAGTCACGGATACGGTCAAGCAGATCTCCACCATTTGCACCGTCCCCCAGTATTGCCGTTTTAAGCTGCGTCGCATTTTCGCTTTCGTTGATCAGGCGATCAAAGCCCTTCGCATTTGAAATCTGGTTAACGATATTCTGGAAGAACATTGTTTCTCCGCCCACAATATCAATATTAGCAGATTTGAGCGCCTCACCAAGGATCATTGCTTGTGCATTGGCAATATCCTTTTTAATGTTGATGTGTGCGAGCTCGATATCTTTTTCTTTTGTGAGCAACAGCTTAAATTCTTCGTGATCTTTTCCAACAGCGTCAAGCTTCTTCATCGCTTCGGCTTTTTCTTCGATACCTGCGGCTTCTGCCAGTGCCTTTTCTTTCGTTACTTCGGCTTCTGTTAAACCTTCTTTGCGCTTCGCTTCCGCAAGCTTTTCAATTATCGTTGCATCAACGATACCTTGTCTTTCAGACGCTTCCGCCTTGGCTATCATGACCTCTGCTTCAGACAGTCCTAACGTCGCCTCCTCTCGCGCCTTTGCTTCAGCAAGTATCTTACGGGCTTCCGCCTCTTTCACTGCGGCTTCTTTTCGTGCTTCAGCATCGATAACCGTTTGTTTTGCTTTTTCTTCCGCCGCCTTTTTATCAGCTTCCGCTGCCTTTACTGTGTAAATCAATTTTTCTTCCGCTTCCTGACTTGCCTGCGTGATGCCTACCGTCTTGTTACGTTCCACTTCGCGGAACGCCTCTATATCCTTCATGCTTTGCTGCTCTTCCACTACCCCTTTCTCGAGACGCACACGGTCCCGAATGACATCCTGGATATTCTTACGCTCCACTTCCACTGTCTTTTCTTTTTCAATCTGAGCGAGTGTTACGATCTTCTCGCGCTCAGTCGCCTCCAGGGCGCGGTCTTTCTCTACACGCTCAGTTTCAACGGCGTCGGTGCGTTGTTTATTCTTTTCAGCGATAATGATCTGACGTAACTTGTTCTCTTCCTGTACTGCGAGCGATTCCTCTGTCTTAATCCGGACTGTTTCTGATTTTAGTCTTTCTTCTTCCCGGACTTTCATTATTTCGGCATGTTCGCGCGCATGAATATTGTCAATTTCCCTGCGTTGCTTTTCCTCTTTCTCGGCCAGCTGACGCTCCAGTTCGAGAATGGCCTCGCGCGCTTCAACATTCTGCTTCTTGATTACCTTTTCTTCTTCCCTTCTGATCAAATTAGCTTTCATGTTCTGAGCTGCCGTAAGTTCCGTGATCTTTTTAATACCCTGGGAGTCGAGGATATTCTGCGGGCTAAGAAATTTTATTTCGGTCTGCTCCAGAAAGTCAATGGCGCAGTCGTCGAGTATATACCCGTTCAGGTCAGTTCCGATAATATCCAGAATTTCGGTTCTGAACTCGCGGCGCGCTTCGTACAGTTCGATGAAATCAAATTTCTTGCCTACGGTCTTCAATGCTTCCGAGAACTTTGCTTCAAAAAGATTGCGAAGTGTTTCTGTATCGCTGGCTCTCTCCGTACCAATAATCTGAGCTACATTCAATACATCGTCGACGTTCTTGTTAACACGAACGAAGAAAGCCACCTTGATATCAGCACGTATGTTGTCTTTGCAGATAAGACCGTCCTGCTCGAGCCGATCGATCTGTAGTTTCTTAACCGAAATATCCATGATCTCCATTTTGTGGAGAATTGGAATAACATACATACCCTTATTGAACGCGACTTTTCCGCCGCCAACACCCGTACGCACAATTGCCTTTCCCTGAGGGATTTTCTTGTAGAAAGTAGCAAAGGCAAAGAGGATAATGAATAAGATAAAGACAATGCCACCAATGAGCAATAAACTGATTCCACCAAGCGCATCCATAGATAAAGAAAGTTAGGTTAGTTATTAATGAGGGAGTTTAAATATAATTGGCCGTCAAACGATGTTCGAGAGTGTTATCTCCGGAACAACAAGGTAAACCTTCTTATCGGAAGATTCGTCACTGATCATCACTTCCGCGCCATAGGCTATCGGTTCACCGGTTTTGCTCTTTACATTTATGCGGATGATGTCACTTTGTACTTTTACTTCCGCAGCACCGATTGTCTCGCCGGAAATAGAACACTTCATCCTGGCGATCCTTCCCATTAGTTCCTGTGGTTCCTCTCCGTTGTATCCCATAGCGTCGTAAACTTTAATTAATGGTTTTGTCGCATACCTTGTAATAACGTAAGCAATAAGGAAAACCGGGACGAGAACGAGAACAGACTTCCAGCCCCAGGCCGCGAACCCGAAAAACACTGATGACGTAAGTGTAATGATCCACGAAAGAAATTTGAAAACCGACAGGACGACCATGAAGGGCACTTTTCCGACGTTGACGAATTCCATCGCCTTCTGAAAGAAAGGCTTTTCGATATTTACATCGTTGGCATCGACGTCCATGTCGGCGTCAAGGTCGGCGCCATGCACGGGCATCTCCGTATCCATCCCGCCATCGCCAAAAAGGTCTCCGGTGATGAATGTAGTTACCCAGTAAAGCGCAGTCACTCCCGTCAGAACGGTCATGATTGCATTACTTAGCGGATGAAAAAGAAGATTCATTAATTCCGACATCAAAAACTTTTAGGTTAGTGGTTCTTAAGATATTCCCAATTTTTGTTTGATAGCCTGAAGATCTTTTTCGATTGAGGCGGAGTCGTCCTTCAGCAATCGGTCCAGTTCTTCCTTCCGTGCATTCTTTTCATGCGATATCTCTCCATAGGCTTTAGCCACCGCTTCCTGGTCTTCCACTTTAGATCTCATGCGTTCAAGCATCGCAACGATGCCATTGCTATCGACCTGTGCCATTTGTTTGTTAACCTGCTCTGTGGCTTTACTGACTTTTACCCTCGCTTTCAACGTTCGCAATTCCTTTTCCCATTTCTCCATATTCTCCTGCAGGATTTCGGTGTTACGCAGCATCTCCATGGAAGATTGCTGTAATGCAGTAACTTGCGTACCGAGCTCCTCTGATTCTACAAAAAACTTTCTGTGGAGAGTCAGCGCTTCGCGCGCAAGACTCTCAGCTTTAGCCAGGTCAACCTGCCCCGACTGCGCCTTTTGCATTACCAATATAGCTTTTTCCGCATAATTTCTTGACTCCTGCTGAATCTGGAGCTGATTGTTTTCCGTGCGGATAGCCAGTGCCTTCACCTTCGCGTAAGCTTCAGTCGCTTCCGCCAGATCTGAGCGCAATTCACGCAGACCTTGTTCGGTCATCTTTATGGGGTCTTCCATTTTGTCGACAGCCGCGTGGATCTCAGCCTGTCCAATTCTAACTAGTCTCTTGAAAATACTCATGACAATAATTTTAGGTTAATAACAAATGTTTTTAACTACAGCTTTGAATAATCAATGATCTGTTCGGAGAATTCGCTTAGCAGTAATCCGAGTGAGTTCAACGCGCTCTCAAACTCATTGAAGTCGATACTCTCAATCTGCATGGTGTAACGGAACAGCACCCGATCACCGGCCTCATTGATGACGAAGGCGCCGTGAATAGTGTCCCTGTTCTTTTGCAGCAGGCGTTTGAACATTTCCATGTTATCCTCCCGGAAGGAAAACAGAAACTGTTCCATGATAAGTATGGGTGGTGCGATGCCCAGAATCAGATTACTGATCCCGTCAGCCTGATTGTCGATCTTAAGAATGCCGTTTTTTACATCCTTGTACACGATCCGGCAATTCAGCCTCAGTGCCCACTCCTGGATAGTATCGAAATGCTTCATAAGCGTATTATGTGCTGACAGAACAAATCTAAAAAATGTTTTCCATAAATGCAAAAATTATTAGCATTGTGATAATAAAAATATCAGCTATATTTGTGGCTATGACTAAAATCGGGGCCAATATAAAAAAGATCAGAACGACTAAAGGGCTTAGTCAGCAGGCTTTTGGCGAGCTTTTTCAGCTAACCAGAGGCAATATCTCATCTTACGAGGAAAACAGGGCCGAACCACGAATTGAAACGGTGATCCAGATTGCCAATTATTTTAGCATTCCGCTGAATCAATTCATCACCCAGAATCTTTCGATTCACGAGATACTTAAATATAACGGTGATAAGTTAATCGAGGATGAAAAAAATATCGTGAATCTTCAACTGAGGCAAGTCCCGTTCATCAATGATACCATTTATATGAGGGGTTGCCACAAGGATTTATCTTTTGTCGATTTTGAAATCTTCCCGAAGCTGATCCTGCCCGAAGTGAATAACCATAACATGCTCGCATTGAGTTTTAACCCGAACATCCCTCATCACGAGTCTCTCCCCCCCTATCAGATAGGTGATGTGCTTGTATTTGAAGAGGTTACGCAACAGAATATTCATCTTTGCCCCGGAAAAACGGGCCTATTCACTTCGGAACGGGAAATCATGATAGGTAAATATGACATGAAGGGCGAAAAAGCCAATCTTGTTCTGAATAATTTCAAAAAAGAAAGATTTGATTTCAAGCTGACAAACCGTTTTTGGAGACTGTTCGCCATATACCAGCATGAGAAATAGAAGATCTTTTGTATGGCTCTAACGTGACATCGCGTTGGTAATGCTCATCCGATAGTACAACCGGTTTGGCAACCCGACTCCGGGTATCACTCGATTTTCGTATTTGAGCACATAGATAGTCCGTTGTTCGGGGTTCGTATTACGTGAGGCTATCTGTTCGGGCGAGCCCTGAGGCAGAAACACGTGATTGAATAAATATCTATCAATCAGCAAATTATAAAACCACAACATTTTCGGCAAACATGAAACCCCGGTTTGAACGGGGTTTTCAGCCCTTTCACACCGATTAAATTAATCTATTCGTTGAAATTCTTGCTTCCGTAACTAGCCATCTGTCTTTGACCCCGGCCCGAACTAATTCCCATGTTATTTCGCACTTGTCCGAAAATCCGGATTTCCATCAATGTTATGAAAATGTCCCTGCAAGCCCTTCCCTATCGTATTGTAAAAATCAATAAGCTCAATCAGCTGAAGGAAACTGTGCAAAACCTTGAATCTCAGATTTCAGCAGCGCGAAGTTTTATTAAAGAGATTGAAAGCGGTAACCTGACGGGTACCCTTGACGATACAATTCCGTTTGACGACAACCGCTATGCATTAAGTGCATCACTTCTGAGTATGCGCGAGCAGATGAAGAAAATAGCGGATAATGAGAAGAAGCGAAATTGGGCTACTGAAGGATTGGCCAAGTTTGTGGATATCCTCCGATCCAATAATGATAACCTGAAAGAGCTCGGTCAGGTTATCATCAACAATATTGTAAAGTACACCAACTCTAATCAGGGGTCGATCTATATATTGAATGATGAGGATTCAGGTGATGTCCACCTTGAAATGATAGCATGCTATGCCTACGGCAGAAAGAAGCATATTAAAGTAAAGATCGGCTGGGGCGAAGGTTTGGTCGGGCAATGTGCGCTGGAGAAGTCAAGTGTCTACATGACGGAACTCCCGGGCGATTACCTCAAAATAACCTCTGGTTTAGGTGAAGCACTCCCGAAGAATCTTCTAATTGTACCACTGATCGTCAACGGCGAGGTTTATGGCGCCATTGAACTCGCCTCATTCAACGTTTTTGAAAAGCACCACCGCGATTTTTTGGAAAAGCTTGCAGAAAGCATCGCCTCCACCGTGTCAAACGTCCGTGTAAACGAACAAACAAGAAGACTTCTCCACGAAACACAGGCTCAGGCTGAACTGGTCAGATCCCAGGAAGAGGAGATGCGCCAGAATATGGAAGAGCTGGCTGCAACGCAGGAAGAAATGCAACGAATCCTAAAGGAAGTCGAAGG
>JAEZEH010000004.1 GCA_023417785.1 Bacteroidota bacterium | reverse complement strand
GAACACGTTGATATAGCTACTGTGTGCGAGGCAACCACACTTGCATACAACGATGGTTGGTACTATCTCCTCGCGACTCATGGTAGCTGTTGCGATGGTCCCAATTCAACGTACAATATCGTTGTGGGCCGTTCGAAAAACGTGACAGGTCCTTTCGTAGATAATGTCGGAAGAGATATGATTGAGGGTGGCGGCAAAATGGTGGCTGCAAGCAGGGGCAGGCTCATCGGCCCCGGGCATTTCGGACAACTCATTATCGAAGAAGGAGTCCAGAAAATGTCGCTTCATTATGAAGCGGATCTCGATCAGGGTGCCGGCAGCGTCTTAGGTATCCGTCCCCTGTTATGGAAAGATGGATGGCCGGTGGCAGGCGATAATGTGAAGAACGGAACATACTTTGTCGAGTCGGAACGGAGAGGGTATGCGCTGGAACTGGCCGTTGATATGGTGAGAATGCCCGGAGGTCTGCGATGGTTTCAACGCAATAATGACGAACCTGTAAAACCTGTTCCATCACAGGAGCTCAACGATGTAGCAGACACATGGCCTGCTGGAAATATCAGCGCAAGAATAGGTGATTACATGGCGCGCCCTCATCAAAAATGGACCGTCACCGCTGCCCCGGACTCAAGTGGCTACTTGGGGGCACCGTATTACAAGATCGTAATTGCCGGAACAGAAAGGGCCCTCGCCGCAACAGGCGATGCACGGGTCATTACGGTACCCGCATTCACTGGCGCACCCGAACAATTATGGAAAATTGATCAGCTCACAGATGGAACGTATCGCATAATGCCGAAAGAGGTTCCCAACTCAAATGAAAAACTGGCGTTGATCTCCTCCGGAGATAGTACTCCCGCACTCGGAAGATTTGATATGAACAGTGATAATTGCAAGTGGAACTTCCATGTAGACTAAGGATCTGATTCACGTTCGCCATATGGCCTGTATTGGCGTTAACGGTCATCAACCACCATCGGCACGTGCTATAAATTGTCTCAGCATATACTGCAGGATACCATCGTTCCGGTAGTAATCGATTTCAATCTTACTATCCAGTCTGCATAGCGCCTTAAATGTCGTAGCCACTCCGCGCGAGTCGACCGCAGTTACCTGCAGTTGTGATGCCGGCGCAAGCGTATCATTCAATCCATCAATTGAAAAGACTTCGGTTCCGTCGAGGCCAATTGAGGTGCTCGATTCGCCAGGAAGAAACTGAAGCGGAAGAATTCCCATGCCCACCAGATTGCTTCTATGGATACGTTCGAAACTTTCGGCGATAACCGCGCGAACACCGAGGAGGTATGGTCCTTTGGCGGCCCAGTCGCGCGAAGATCCGCTTCCGTAATCCTTTCCTGCAATCACCAAAAGTTTTGTTCCCTCGGCCTGATACCGCACAGATGCGTCGTAGACCGACATCTCTTCATTCGTAGGGAAGAAAGTAGTAAACCCTCCTTCGGTCGACGCCAGTTTGTTTTTTATACGGACGTTGGCGAATGTACCGCGACTCATGACTTCGTCATTACCACGGCGTGATCCATAGCTGTTGAATTCATCAACACTAACGCCCAGCGATAACAGATACTTGCCAGCGGGAGATTGTGCGCTGAAGGAACCTGCCGGAGATATATGGTCGGTGGTAATTGAATCTCCCAGCATCAATAAAACTCTTGCCTCGCGGATTGGCTTGATTGACTCCGGCTTCGGTGATATGTTGACGAAAAATGGAGCCTCTTTTACGTATGTCGAACTCGCCTCCCATTGATAAACTTTGTCCTCAGGCGCCCGAAGTTCCCGCCAATGCTCATTACCGTCGAATATTTCATCGTAATTCTTCTGGAAGAACTCCTTTCTGACAACACGATCCGCGATGGCTTGTATCTCGGTTGGAGAAGGCCAGATCTCAGCGAGAAAAACTGGTTCGCCTGCAGGATCAAAACCAAGCGGTTCATTATTCATGTCAATATCCATTCTTCCGGCGATGGCGTGTGCAACTACCAGCGGTGGCGACATCAGGAAATTCATTTTTACCTGAGGATGGATCCGCGCTTCAAAGTTTCGGTTGCTGGATAGCGTGGCGGCGACAATCAGATCGTGCTCTGTTATTGCCTCAGCAATAGGAGGAGATAACGGACCGGAATTACCGATACAGGAAGTACATCCGTAGCCAACCACATTAAACCGCAGCTCTTCAAGCCTTTCCAGTAATCCGGACTCCTGAAGATAGTCGGTCACTACTTTCGAGCCCGGTGCAAGGCTTGTCTTTACCCACGGCTTTGTCATGAGTCCTCTGTCAAGCGCTTTTTGCGCGAGTAGTCCGGCGCTAATCATAACATCCGGATTCGACGTGTTCGTGCAACTGGTGATAGCAGCGATAACCACATCGCCGTCGCTCAGGCGAAAACCTTTACCATCCTGGCCGATACTTACCGTTCGCATATCTGAATGTTCGGCCAAGGCCACCTGCGACGGCTGTACATTACCGCCTTCACCCGCCCAACGGTTGAGTGGCCGATCCGTGTGTTGAATATATTTTCTGAAATAAGACTTCTCGAGGATCTCTGTTATGGCTTCCTTTGAGTTCTTCAAAAGTATCTTATCCTGAGGTCTGCTTGGGCCCGAAATCGTGGGCACCACAGACCCAAGATCAAGTTCCACCACCTCCGTGAATTCTATCAGATGTTCATTCTCACGCCACAATAAGTTTTCCCTGGTGTAATCCTCAACCAGTTGTATTAATTCTGCGGGTCTGTTGGTCTTGTCAAGATATTGGATCGTCTTTTCGTCAATGGGAAAAAATGTGATCGTACAACCAAATTCCGGCGACATGTTACCGATCGTCGCACGATCCGGAACGGACAATGATTTTAGTCCGTCACCAAACACTTCAACGAATTTGCCAACCACTCTGGTTCTTCGAAGGAGTTCGGTGATTGTCAATACAAGATCCGTTGCTGTGCTTCCTACCGGGAGTTTTCCGGTTAACCGGAGGCCTACTACTTCGGGCATTTCAAAGAATTGAGGTTGACCCAGAATAGCGGCCTCGGCTTCTATACCGCCAACACCATACGCCACAATGCCCAAACCATTTACCATTGGTGTATGAGAATCGGTTCCTACGAGCGTATCAGGAAACGCAACCCCGTCTTTTACGGTAACACAACTTGACAGGTATTCCAGATTTACCTGATGGCAGATGCCCATTCCCGGCGGAACCACCGAGAAATTATTGAATGCACTTTGAGCCCACTTCAGGAACTGATAGCGTTCGCGGTTTCGCTCATACTCCTTGTCCACATTATCGCGATAGGATTCCCTCGTACCGAAGTAATCGACTTGCACAGAGTGGTCTATTACAAGATCGACGGGTATCAACGGATTTATTACAGACGGGTCTTTACCATGCCGGATCATTTCGCTTCTCAGCGAGGCTATATCGACTATGGCAGGAACACCGGTAAAATCCTGCATCAATACCCGCGCAGGCATAAATGGAATTTCCTTTTTTGCAGGCTGCGGACGCCAGTTCAACAGCGTTTCCACATGTTGCTTTGTAATGATGTAGTCATCATAATTCCTCAAAACGTTCTCGAGCAGAACACGGATAGAAAATGGCAATCTGTCTATCGCGTATCCTTTTTCCTGAAGAGCCTTTAAGCTGTAAAAGGAAAGCTGCTTCTTTGATGTGGTCAGTGTCCTTTTAATTCCTAGATAATCCTGGTCCATGGTCATAATCTTTTTTTACTGTTGTACGACGTTTACGCGAAGTCCCCATTGGATTTGACAGATCTCCTGATTGGAACGTCATCGTTATTTCAGTTGGTCATTATAATGGCCGATCGTATTGTTACCGCGTTGTAGTAGCAAACTCAAATTATGCTATTTTATCGTTGATCCGCCCAATCAAATCGTATTTATTCTCTTTGAACCTATTTCCTGGTGCGGCCTGATCCATCCACTTCAAGGACATCGCCATGCTATCAAAAGCCTATCGCGGAGTATTCTCGTTTCGGCCGGTAGCGATTGAGGCAACAACGCCTCACATCGGCCTTAATAAATTTGACCGATCTGTAAAAGATTATGCCAGCCAGGTATACTGATCAATATTCATGGAATTTATCCGCAATTTATATCTTAGTGACAACGTATGTAGAAGCTTCATTAAGACCTTCAGGTGGCAATAGATTTATACAACCAACAGATAAATTGAAAGGAATTAGTCCGCCAATGTTTTTTGATCGCCGTTCCAGCCACGCCGGAATTGCATTCTGATTATGGGTTATCCTTCCCAATTTTTCGCTTGTTACAGCATCAGTAGTTTTTGTTTTAGATATGTCAGGAGTAAAAAAGGAAAACAAGAAGTCTGCACTTGATAAAGTGCAATTGAAAAAGTCACCTACCGGAATAACAGGTCTCGATGAAATTACCCTTGGCGGATTGCCTAAAGGGCGGCCCACCCTTGTTTGCGGGGGACCGGGGGCAGGAAAGACCTTGCTCGGAATTGAGTTCATCGTGAATGGCGCTCTTCACTACGATGAGCCCGGGGTAATTATGGCCTTTGAAGAAAAATCGGAAGAGCTTGCTACGAATGTGGCATCGCTTGGGTTTGATCTGAATAAACTCGAGAACGAAAACCGGATCAGGATTGATCATGTGCACGTCGACAAGTCTGAGATTGAAGAAACGGGCGAATATGATCTGTCAGGTTTGTTTATCCGACTTGGTCATGCGATCGATACGATCAAAGCAAAACGTGTTTTACTCGATACCATTGAGAATCTCTTTTCAAGTTTTTCAAATGAGGGGATTTTGCGTGCCGAAATCCGGCGGTTATTTCAGTGGCTAAAAGAAAAAGGCGTCACCGCAGTAATAACGGGAGAAAGAGGCGTGTCCACGTTGACCCGACAGGGACTGGAGGAATACGTATCCGATTGCGTCATCCTGTTAGAGCATCGGGTTGCCAACCAAATATCAACGCGGCTGCTGCGTGTTGTAAAATATCGCGGAACAGTTCACGGTACCAATGAGTATCCATTCCTTATTGACCGCGAAGGAATATCCGTGTTTCCAATAACGTCTCTGGAATTGCAACATAAAGTGTCCACCGATAAAATATCCTCAGGCATTCCTTCGCTGGATCAAATGCTTGACGAAGGGAAGGGGTTCTTCAGGGGGTCGAGCATTCTGATATCTGGAACTGCCGGCACAGGAAAAACAAGTATCGGTGCTTCATTCGCAAACGCAGCATGTTTACGAAAGGAACGGTGTTTGTTCTTCGCTTTTGAAGAATCGCCATTGCAGATTATCAGGAATATGAGTTCCATCGGAATGGATCTCCAGAGACACATCGATGCCGGACTACTTTTGTTCCAGTCATCCCGACCTACGGTTCATGGACTTGAAAGGCATCTGGTGGATTTGCATAAAAAAGTCGATCAATTCAAGCCAGACGTAATCATACTCGACCCGATCACCAACCTGGTTACGATAGGAACTGTAAGTGAAGTGAAGTCGATGCTCATCCGCCTGATTGACCACTTGCAGCAAAGTCAGGTCACGGTCCTTTTTACTGCACTTAGTTATAGCAGTACGGCAACCGAGCAGACCGATGAAGGAGTTTCGTCATTGGTTGACGCCTGGATTAGCGTAAGGGATCTTGAGTCGAACGGCGAACGAAACCGCGGTCTTTATATCATGAAATCGCGAGGCATGAAGCATTCAAATCAGGTCAGAGAGTTTGTCATTACAGACCATGGGCTGGAACTGGTGGACGTTTACCTTGGCCAGGAAGGAGTATTGATTGGTTCCGCCCGGGAAGCGAAACAGCTGGAAGAAGTCACCGGAATCGAACTGAAAACGTATGCCGGAACGCGGAGAGATCGGGAAATCGCCCGAAAGAAAACCGTGTTGGAAGCTAAAATTGCTAGTCTTCATGAAGAATTCGAATCGATCAAAGACGAGCTCAATCGCACGCATCAGGAAGAGGAGCTTAGAAAAGAGATCATGGAGAAAAATCGTTCGGCACTTACGGACAAGAGATATTTGAACGAAAAGAATATGAACGCAAAAAAGAAGAATGGCAAAGGCAAGTAAGCAATATGAGTTAAGACTATACATCGCCGGCAACACACCAAAGTCGACAGCTGCCCTGCGTAACCTTAAAAAGTATTGTGAAGAGCATTTGAAAGGCATTTACAGCATTGAGGTGATCGACTTACTGGTGAACCCTCAGTTGGCTGAAGGTGACCAGATCCTCGCCATCCCAACGCTGGTGAAAAAAGTGCCCGAACCAGTTCGCAAAATTATCGGAGACTTATCGAATGAGGCCAAGGTATTAGTCGGTCTTGACATAAAGCCATTGGGCGTCTGAAATGAGCCACCCTGAAAACGATAACCCAGGCAGTCGTATTATTCTGAAATTGTTCATTTCGGGCGCGTCTCGGAATTCAGTTCGTGCGATAAATAATATCCAGAAGATCCTGGAAGAACATCTTAAGAACAGATATACACTAAGTGTCATTGACATTTATCAGGAAAAATATGTTGCACAACAGGAGCAAATTATAGCGTTGCCATTGTTAATCAGAAAGTTTCCACTGCCTGAACGACGGCTTATTGGTGACATGTCGAATACGATGAAAGTGCTTGACTATTTGGAGATATCAAAGGACTAGAAGAATGCAATTGGTTTCAACGGACGCACTGCAGGCCGAAATCGAAAAACTTCGTTCGCAACTGAATGAAGCCAACGAAACACTGGAGGCTATAAGGACCGGACAAGTCGATGCGCTCGTTGTTAATAATCACAACGGTCATCAGCTTTACACATTGAAGACTGCCGATCACACTTATCGGGTTTTCATCGAACAAATGACCGAAGGGGCAGTCACATTAAATACTGCCGGAGTAATTGCCTACAGCAACACCAAGTTTGCAGAGTTAGTAGACCGGACCCTGTCAGAGGTTCTCGGGAGTTACTTTATCGATTACATTTCTGAAGATTATAAGATGGTCTATCAGCAGTTGTTTGCCGAGGGGTGGGAGAACTCATCAAAAAAAGAAGTACAATTAATGTCAGGACAACGAATTGTTCCGGTACTTCTGTCGCTTAACAAACTCGCATTGGAAGATGAAGTTGCGCTGAGCATCATCATTACGGATCTATCCGCACAAAAGGAAAACGAAAGGCAACTTGAACTTAAGAACAAACAATTGGAAGCACTTAATAGTGCGCTGGTTGACAGTAACCATGACCTTCAGCAGTTTGCTTCTGTGGCATCCCATGATTTGCAGGAGCCGCTCAGAAAAATTCTCGTTTTTTCTAAATTTCTGAAAGACCGCAGTGTGAACGAGTTGTCGGTCCAATCAATGCAATATATCGACAAGATCGTGTCTTCTGCTCAGCGGATGAAAGTGCTGATTATAGACATACTGAATTATTCACGTCTTTCAGCGGATCACGAAATTATCGAACCAATTAACCTCAACGATCTCTTAAAGGAAATTGTTGAAGATTTCGATTTACGGATTAACGAGAAGAACGCAAGCGTATTGATTGGCGAATTGCCGGTAATTGAGGGCAATGTTGGGCAACTCCGGCAGGTCTTCTACAATCTGATAAGCAATGCCTTGAAATTCTCTGTTCCAGGAAAACAATCAACGGTCGTTATTTCCGCAAAAGACATTGAAGGTCCCAGCCTGGGTATATCGCTTCCTGATGAACGTGATTATTGCCGGATCTCCGTGGCTGACAACGGAATCGGATTCAATGAGGAGTTTGCTAATTCGATCTTCAATCTGTTCGAAAAGCTAAATGCCAAATCGCTGTTTGAGGGATCAGGTATTGGCCTCGCAATCGCAAAAAAAATCATTGACAAGCATCACGGCCTGATTATAGCTAAAAGTGAAGAAGGAAATGGTGCGGAGTTCAATATCATCCTTCCAAGAAAATACCGCAGACACTAATGCCGCCGATAAAAGTAATCCTGGTTGAAGACGATCCTGATGACCGGGACCTGTTTCATGCTTTCCTCGAAGACCGCGATGACATTACAGTGATCGCCTCTGTTGGCGATGGGACAGAATTGGTCAGCTTCCTGGAAGAAAAGAAGACCGATGACGACCTGCCTGATCTGATTGTGCTGGATCAAAACATGCCGAGGATGAATGGGAAGCAGACCCTGCGGTTCCTCCAGCAGCATAAACGATACCACCATATCGCTGCGGTAATTTATTCTACTTACGCCGACACCAACCTCATCGCCGACTGCAACGCATTGGGAGCCCGGATTGTGGCCTCGAAGCCCATTGACCATGAAGGTTATCAAAAAATGATGGACGATTTTTTGGCGGCTGTCGTCACATCACGGCGAAAATGATCAATAAGGCTTTCCAGCTTTGAAGGGCAAATCCGAATTCACAGTCACCGTAGACTTATTTCCAGGCTAGGCACGCAAGCTTCTGTCGCCATCCTGACAGCGACAGCTAAATGGAACATAAGAAAGCAGCTTCGAACCAAATTGACGTTGAACCTTACGGGCATTCCCACTCTTTCCCAGCGAACAAAATGTTGGAGTGCAGGCCTAACGGAAGACGTATTTGATATGTGAACCAATTACGCATGCACCCCTCCCGCGGTAGGAAGGGGTTTTATTGTGCGGCTTAACCGCAAAACAATTTTAGTCCAGAATTGACGTAGCAGTATATCCCGTTCCAACAGGGCTGACGTATTTCTATTGTTTTCTAATCTGGCATAATCGGTTCTGGAATTATGTGAGGTTTATCAGAATAATTGATACCGGGACACGCTCAGCCCGCACCGCGAAAAAAAAGCCTAATTTTCTGATCCCACTTTTCTTGAACGGATGAACATTTCAAAAACGATTGAAAAAAAGAAGCAATATTACAAGCGCTTCCGGGAATGGTCTGATAACACTATTTTTAGACTCCCCGCATTACGTTATGAAAAAAATCGCTTTTGTTACTCTACTGTCGTCTATTGCGCTTACTTCATTTGGGCAGGATGATCTTGTTGATCTGAATCTGGTTCAATTTCAATCAGACTTTGAAAAGAAAGCATTTACAGACTATGTGAGAAAGGGTGAGAAAGAATATTTCTCACTGTTTATGGCTTCGGGCACGCTTTTGAGTGAACACAAGGTTGAAGAAGCCCATGATCGTTTCTATTCATTTTTGATGCAATACAATGAGTCTAAATTTCAATCGAAAAAGCCTGAACGAAAATCGAGACAGATTCACGGCGATCTGCAGAAAACGTTCCTGAAACTCTATCAGAATAACGCTTCATTTGAAGAGATCTTTTACAACGGTAATTATAGCGATATTTCGTCGCTCGGTCTATACGCCATTGCTTTCGACCATGCGAAAATTCCATATGCCATAAGGGATGAGGCCGATGAACTATACATTTTGACCTACCCTAACGCAGACAAGATCAAGCTTGAATTAACCATGAGCGGCCACACGTTGATCAAACCGACAATGGAATTTAAACAACAATATGTTGAATTGCTGCGAGTTCAAAAACGTATTACTGACGCTGAACTTTCGAAGGTTGGCGTCATCGCATTATTTGACAAATACTATTACGGAGGTACTCAGATCGGAATTACTATACCAAATGTAATCGGGTTACAATATTATAACCAGGCCATCACGGATTTGCAATCAAATCGGTTTCAAGGTTCCTTCAGCAACGCGGAGAAAGCGTACCTGCTTTATCCATCGCCAAAGACCTCCTATCTAATGACAGTTGCAGGTACTAGTGCGTTTAAGCAGCGTAAACAACTGGACTCAATCAAGGCGATTCAATTGAGTAAACTTTCAAAATTCGGGGACCATGGAATAACTCCGGAGATGATCGAGGCCGAGTTCATTCAAATTACGCAGGAACTATTGTTCAATCGCAGTGATAAAACTGAGATGGATAATTTCCATAAAGTCTTGAACAGTCACCTTTCCAATTTCAGGATCAAGAACGACATTAACTTTGTTTATTACTACGAGACAGGTCGCTTCCTCTATAATCGCGGACGTTATACGGAGGGCCTGAGCAATTTCGAAGAGGCTTTTAAAATCAAGCCAGCGAATCAGCTTGCATCCAGTGCATTTATCAACGCTATAACATGGAAAGTTTCCAACACGGGAGATAACAAAGAGAAGATTAAACTGCTGGATGGGTATCAGGCACAATATCCGTCTTTAACGGAAGATAATAATTTTAACGAACTCGTACTCTCGTGCTACCTTTTGAAAATGATAAACGATTTCGATTCTGGTAATTATGCTGAAGGTGAAAAGTACCGGGCCTTGTTTGAGGAAGGTCGCGCAAAATTCGCCGATGTACATACAGACCAACAGCTGATTGGTAACGCATATTCACGTGGGGCGTTCTATTATTACCGCAAAGGTCAGACGCAAAAGGCCAGAACCGTAATTGAGACGGGACTTAAACATTCTCCGGATAATTACGAACTGCTCGCGCGGAAAAAGATGATGAAATTGTGATCGAGCCTGCGATAATTGCCGCTCACGGGCCTGATACCCGTGAGCGGCTTTCATTTTTTCAAGCATTCATGTAACGGGCTGGAGCTTTACGGTTTCCAGATACACATTACCCTCCGTCAATCTCACCTGCACAGGATGCACTTCTTCGATTATCATCCTATATTGGAATAAACTGGTTCCTATATGGCCGCGGTAAAGTACATTGCAATACTCATTTTCTTCATCACCTCAGCGATCCATGCGCAAACCCTGCTCAATTTTGAGCCGTCAGTAAAACAACGGGTACTTGTGCTAACCGACATTACCAATGAACCCGATGATCAGGAGTCACTCGTACGGTTTCTTGTATATGCAAATGAGTATGACATCGAAGGGATAGTAGCCACCACGTCGACGCATTTAAGAGACACAGTGAGAAAGGACAAGATTGAATTATTGATTCGCGACTACGGAAAGGTCAAACACAATCTGGACAAGCATGCTTCCGGGTTTCCGACGAGTGAGTTCCTCCTTTCTGTTACATCGCAGCACCTTCCGTTATATAGTATGGATGCCGTCGGGAAGGGGAAGGATTCACCGGGATCGGAGTTGCTCATCGCGGCAGTTGACAAAGCCGATGACCGGCCCCTGTGGGTCAGCGTATGGGGTGGCGCAAACTGTCTGGCCCAGGCACTATGGAAAGTACGTGATACGCGGACTGAAAAGGACGTAAAAAAGTTCGTTGCGAAAATAAAAGTTTATGCTATCTCCGATCAGGACTTCTCCGGAAGTTGGATAAGGAATACATTTCCGGATCTCTTTTACATCGTCGACCCCAGCGCAGGAGATTCGTGGCTGGAATATTACAGAGCTACCTGGACCGGCATCTCCGGCGACGAATGGTATAAGAACGGGCCTTCCTTCCGGTATGATTTGGTCGACAATCCGTGGCTGGCCAGGAACATACGTGAAAATCACGGACCCCTTGGGGCTCACTATCTTCCTTTCGATTACATTATGGAAGGCGACACGCCGTCCTTTCTCGGTCTCATCGATAATGGCCTGGGCTGGTATAAAAGTCCGGGGTACGGCGGATGGGGCGGCCGTTATGAGCTTTATCAGTCATACGCTGAAGCCGGCAAAATATGGACGAGCTCCGTTCGTTCACAAGACGAGATCATTCTACCCGACGGCACCAGAACGGCATCCAATCAGGCCACTATCTGGCGATGGCGCGAAGCATATCAACACGATTTTGCTGCAAGGATGGATTGGAACATTGCAGATGACTTCAAGGCAGCGAATCACAACCCTATTGTTTCGTTGAACGGAAACGTCGGTAAATCCATTGCCCATGGAATCGTAAAAGACGGTGAGCAGGTTACTCTTTCAGCAGCAGGAACCAGCGATCCCGACGGAGACCAGGTAAGCTTTAAATGGTTTGTGTACAAGGAAGCCGGTGCATTCCCGGGTTACGTGGAACTCGGTACCGCAGATAGACAGGACGTATCCTTTACCATGCCGAAACTAGAGAAGGGGCAGGAGTTGCATATCATCCTGGAAGTGAAGGATTCCGGTGAACCCTCCCAGTTCGCCTATCGGCGGGTAGTCCTGACCAACGAATGACAACAAGTCAACTACAACAATGAACCTGAGCGTCTCAACTCAAACAAATTCACGAATGCCATACACGCTCGCGCTAATACTGCTTTTGTGTTCCATCAATAACAGTTACGCACAAACCGGAGAGTCCGGTGAAAAATATCGGGTAATTATCATGACAGACATGACGCACGACGATGGTAATTCGCTGATCCGCTATTTGTATTACACCCCCTTCTTCGACACAGAAGCGATTATCGTTACGCCACAGCTTCCCGACTTCAACCACGATGATCCTGGTCCCTGGAATAAGGTTACCAACATCCTGACGGCGTATGAAAAAGAGTATCCCCATCTCAAAAAGCATCATGCTGAGTTCGCCAATCCTGAAACACTGAAGATGGTTACCCGGAAAGGCAGAGGAGCGTTACCCATAATATGGCTTACCAACGAAAAGAAATTTGCCAGTGAAATCGCGGGTAGATACGTCGAAAGTACCTGGGGAGACATTTCATTTCACGACTGGATCGGAGAGGGAAGAGGGAATCAACCCCAATGGAGAATCAAAAGACTCTGAAGGAAGCGAATTCCTTCAGGACATTTTCAGTAAAAATGAAAAACGTCCAATTTATGTACAAATGTGGGGTGGCCCGATTACATTTGTGCAGGCACTCTACCGCTTCAGACAACGCAATGGCGATGTGAAGTTTCGCAAGTTGCTGAACAAGCTGCATGTCTTCGGGATCCTGCTGCAGGATATTACGTTCGACTACTTCATCGAGTTGGATAAAGTGCGCGCGCTGAGCTTCGGGAATCTAGGCACCACCGTGTCCACATACAACGGCGAGCGCGCCAATCCCGCGTGGCTGCTCAATGACGGCGGCCATTTCTGGCGATATATAACAGTGATGAAGCAAACAGAAGTGAACGGACACGGTCCGATGTCGGAACATTACGACCACGGTGGTGAGGGTGACACGCCAGCATTCCTGTATCTGATCAGCGCCAAGCTTGGTTTGAATGATCCGCGTGACCCGACACAGGGAAGTTGGGGAACGATGTTCAAGCCCATGCATCCCGGGTTTCCGAAAGGATATTTCGAGACATGCAGCGTCGATAGAAACGAAATAGAACGGTGGATTCCACAAGCGAAGAATAGTTTTTTGAATCGATTGCAGTATTCGGTGAAGGGTCCGAAGGAGGTGAACCATGAACCAAAAGCGGTAGTTAACGGTAATGAGAAGAATGAGATCGTCAGAATCAGTACCGCAAAAGGGAAGCCCGTGAAAATCGATGCTTCGCGATCATTTGATCCCGACGGAAACGAGATTGCCTACAACTGGATCTTCTACAAGGAGGCGAGTGACTACACCGGAAGCCTCTTGCTCGACAATTCCAGTTCGCCGATACAGACGATTACACTTCCTGCCGACATCGGCCGCAACACAATTCACCTTATTCTCGAAGTTACTGACAACGGCTCTCCGCAGCTGGTATCCTATCGACGAGTGATCTTGTCGGCAAGGTAAATTAAACCTATTCAATGAGAACCGACTAGAGTTGCTTCAATACGACAGTCTTGAAAGGCCTGTCGTATTGAAGTGCCTGTCAAAAGTGATTTCTTCGATGTGAAGCGATGTCACAAGTTGATCATTTGATTTGCGGCCATTCGGGATATTAATTATTTTAACGAACTGAATCTTATACCGATAGCCGTAATTGTTATGGATCTTAATGAAATCTTTCCGGACGTACCGCCCTTGCGTGACTCCCAGGCCGTCATTATCGAATTTCTATATTATAAGGATGAGCTTGATGAATTGCACCAACTAGACGAAAAACTGAACAAGGCCATCAAAGAAAAGGGTGTGGGCTATTATGACGGTCACGAAATCAATCTGGACATGAGTGACGGCTCGCTATACATGTACGGCCCAAACGCAGAAGAATTATTCAAAGCCGTCAAGCCAATTCTCGAAGAAACCGATTTTACAAAAAACGCAGTTGCTTATTTGCGATTCGGCAACCCCGGATCTGACGCGCTGGAGATAGAGGTTGAGATCGGGAGATGATTTACGATTGAGGGAGATGTTCAGCGCACGGATGCCCCGAAAATCTTTCACTTGAAACTATACAGATAAGGCGCCTTATGTGCCTTGCCCGAAAAATGTTTCTCGTGGCGTTTTAAAACTTCTGCCGCTAACATCTTCCGCTGAAAAGTTGTTCTGCGAAGCTTGGTATCCAGGATTGCTTCATACACATCCTGAAGTTCATTCATGGTAAACTTTTTTGGGAGCAGGTTGCCACCCACGAGTTTCCGGTCAAGATTGTCGCGCAAGGTTTGAATACCCTTCTCAACAATTTGCTCATGATCCAGAATAAGCTTCGGTAGTTTCTTGACCGGGTACCACTCGCAGGAATCCGAAAGCGCGTCGGGTTTGGGCGTCACATCTTTGTAATTGATCAGCGCATAGTATGCAATGGAAATAAACCTGTCCAGCATCCACGCATACGCCCCGTCGGAAGCGATACCGTTTGCCTCCAATAAAGCCCGCATCACTTCCGGTCTGAAACGGCTAGCATCCCCGAAGGTGTAAAACTGCTCGAGGTAGACGTTCGTCAGGCCGGTGCGCTCACTCAGGCCGCGGATCACGGCGTCATTCAGGTTTTCATCGACCCGGACAAACCCACCTGGCAAGGCAAAAAGCCCGGTGTTGTGGTACTCCATGATCAGAATTTTCAAGTGTCCATCCGAAAATCCAAAGATTACGGAGTCATAAGCTATGTGGTGTAAAAAGGCCTTTCGGGGCATTTTGAAACAGTTTCTCAAAAATAGTTGGGACTTATGGTAATTGCTAATTACTATTGTCACAAATTGAGATAATGAGAACTAAATATGGCGTCTTCGTGGCCGCACTGCTGTTGTGCACCATTAGCAACACGGGCGTGTCTGCCCAGGGCAATTATGCGTTTCCGGTCCAAGCGCAGGTAGAGAGCGGAACCATCGAAGGTCTGTACGATACCAAAACCGGATTGCAGATATATCTGGGAGTCCCTTTCGCGAAGCCACCTGTTGGCGATCTGCGTTGGAAAGCCCCGCAGCCGATGGCCAAGTGGACTGGCGTGAAGCACACAAAAGCTTTTGGTCCCAGACCGGTACAGGCGATCGTGTTCGGGGATATGAGTTCCCGGTCCGACGGAATCAGTGAAGACTGTTTGTATCTGAACGTATGGACTCCCGCAAAACGCAATACGACCGGTCTTCCGGTATTGGTGTATTTTTATGGCGGCGGATTTGTTGCCGGTGATGGATCCGAGCCCCGTTATGACGGAGCTGCGATGGCGCAGAAAGGTATTGTCGTGGTTACGATCAATTACCGCCTGGGACTATTCGGATTTCTGGCCCATCCCGAGTTAAGTAAAGAAGCCTCATACAAAGCCTCCGGTAATTATGGTTTACTTGATCAGGCGTTTGCGCTGAAATGGGTGAACAAGAACATCGCAGCTTTTGGCGGTGATCCAAAGAAAGTGACTATCGCAGGGGAGTCCGCTGGTTCAATCTCGGTAAGCGCGCAAATGGTCTCTCCGTTGTCGAAGAATCTGATCGCGGGTGCAATTGGTGAAAGCGGTTCCGGTATCGGCGCGTTATCAGCAGTGCCGTTAGCCGAAGCTGAAAAGATCGGTGCCGACTTTGCCAGGAATGCGGGTTTCTCATCTCTGGCTCAGCTCAGGGCTGCCAGTGTTCGTGAGTTATACGAAGTCTATACAGAGTCTAAACGCTTCGGTTTTCCATCGGTGATCGATGGCTACTTCTATCCGAAAACCATGGAAGAAATCTTCCAGGCGAAAGAACAGGCACAGGTTCCGTTGTTGCTGGGCTGGAACTCAGCCGAAATCCCGGGGATGGCCTTCACGCAAGGTCCGATTACTGAACAGACTTTTGTTCAAAAGGTGAAGGAGGCTTATCCCAACGATTGGGAGGAAGCCCTCAAAGTGTATCCGCATGGCGAGGGCAAAGAATTAGAATGGGCGGCCACCAACATGGCCTCTGACCGCTTTATCGCGTATAGCACATGGAAGTGGTTTGATATGCACCGCAAGAACAGCAGTCAGCCCGTGTACCGGTACCTCTATAGCAAATTGCGTCCACCATTGGTCGACAAAAACTTAACATCGGGATTGGCCGGTGGCACACAACAAGGTGGTTTCAAAATGCCTGAACCTATCGGCGCTCCCCACGCGTGTGAAATAGAATACTGTATGGGCAACCTGGATCTGGTGAAAGATTACGCATGGACAGCCGATGATTATAAGGTATCCGAAACCATGATGAACTACTTCGCCAACTTCATTATTAAAGGCAATCCCAATGGTGATAAACTTCCCGAATGGCCTGCGGCACCTCCCAAGGGCTCAACACCTCCCGTGATGATCCTGGATACAGAATCAAAAGCAGTCCAATACAACGATGACCGCTATCTGTTCCTGGATAAGGTGAGCAAGAAAAACTAGTATTCATCCTAAGGCGAAGGGGCACACGGTTCTTCGCTTTTTTTTTCCAACTGCGAAATCGATAATGATATGAAAGCATTCGCCATGTTCGTGACCGTTATATTATTTGCAGGGTGTGGACAGGAAGGTGAGTCGTCGCTGACGTTGACATCGACAAAAAACGGAAAAGTGCAAGGCGTACCGAATGCGGACAAAACCGTTACCAGTTTCAAAGGGATTCCATTCGCCGCACCACCTGTCGGGGATTTGCGATGGAAGGAACCGCAGCCGGTGAAACCGTGGAGCGGAACGTTAAAATGCGATAGCTATTCAGCCAGTCCTTATCAAAACAAACCTGCGCCGTTTTCAATGTGGACAGAAGAGTTCATTGCGCCGCCTGAACCGCTCAGTGAAGACTGTCTTTATCTGAACGTATGGACCCCGGCAAAGTCATCGAAAGATAAACTCCCGGTGCTGATGTGGATCTATGGCGGCGGATTTGTGTCCGGCAGCAGTGCCTGCGCCATTTACGATGGCGAAGCGTTGGCAAAACAGGGGATCGTATTTGTTAGTATCAATTACCGGGTTGGCATATTTGGATTTCTATCCCATCCGGATCTTACGAAAGAATCAAAAAACAACGCGTCGGGTAATTACGCGTTGATGGACCAGGTCGCGGCGCTGATATGGATAAGGGATAACATCGCTGCGTTTGGGGGCGATCCCGAAAAGGTTACCATCGCAGGGCAGTCGGCAGGATCGTTTAGTGTCCAGACGTTAGTAGCCTCACCGTTGGCTAAAGGGTTGTTCCGTGGAGCCATCGCGCAAAGTGGCGCATCCATGAGTCGGTCCTCCAGAACGTTGGACGAGGCAGAAAAAAATGGAATAAAACTCTCACAAAAGATAAACTCATCAGGCATAGATGCGCTGCGCAAATTATCCACGGACAGTTTACTTTACTTAGGCAACACGTTCCCATTTGGAACATTTGCACCCGTTATCGATGGGTATATCTTGACAGGCGCTCTGGCAACTATCTTCAAGAGCAACAGGCATAACAATGTAGCACTGATGGCAGGTTGGGTGACCGGCGATGCGGCACTGACGGGACAACCGAAGCCGGCGGAACAATTCCGCGCCTGGGCGGCCGCCGCGTATGGCGACAAAAAGGATGAGTTTTTAAAGGTATTCCCGGCCGACACAGAAGAAGAAGCAAGGGAATCACAAATCAGATTAGGTAACCTCAATTTCGCAGGCCACGCCAGTCATATCTGGGCACTGCAGAACAGCAAGGATAGTTTTCTTTACCAGTTCGACTACGTGCCCACCGACAAACCGGACTTTCCCAATTACGGTGCATTCCATACTTCAGAAGTTCCCTTTGCTCTTAATACATTGTCAAGATGGAGTCGCCCGTGGGAAGCTTCTGACTACGCCGTTGAAGAATTGATGTCGGGCTATTGGGTAAATTTTATCAAGACCGGAAACCCGAATTCAGCCGGTTTACCCGATTGGCCAAAGTATGACGCCGAATCGCAGACTATCATGCACCTTGCAGAAAAGCCCGCGCCCAAGCCAGGCTTGTTCAAAAACGAGATCCGGTTTCTGGATTCTGTTCAGTAATCAAAAAAGGAAAGCCAAACTCAGTGAACGTCTGGCGCGCCACATTCTTTTCGTTTTAGTGCTTATCATTTCCGAACCCCACGCGCAGGTTGACGTCGGAAAGGTGGTACGCTTTGTTCTCCATTCGAAGGTACTTCTGAACACCGGTGGTGAGAGTTCCGTGCTATTATGATCAGGCTTGAACCCAGGGAAAGGAATTTCGGTATGTTTCCTTTTCATTGACAATGATCTCGTCCCCGCTTCTTTCAATTCGTATAGTGAAATGATTTCTAAATGATTTGACTACGGTCAACCTGATAATATCTTTACCGCGGTACTGATCAGAAAGTGATGGCTCTCCAAGTCGTTTTAATATCTCTGTGTAATAGTCAGAGGCAAAGTACTCAAACTTCGACGTGTCAATTATCGATTGCATGACATCCGGAAAATAGTCTTTGTTGTCTTTGTAATAAACAAAAAGATTCCTTTCTGCGAGATCGTCCGTTTTCGATCCAAAATTGACAAGAAATAAACCTACGATAATTGGCAGCAAGAATCTCATAATTAGAATGACGGCTAACGTCTCGACATGTGAACTCAACAGAAACCTTCAGCGCAATCCTCTTTTACGAAAGCTCAGGCACGCCATCACGTACCTAAGCTTGAAACATTCCTATTGAATCGTCTCCTTTACACTCCCACACTTGAGCATTTTGTCGCCGTAATAGGGATTGCGGATATCCTTTTCGTTGGATAACCAGTAGCCGCCGGTATTGCCATTGGCCATAGGGCAGAATTGCAGATACAGCTCTCCTGTATTGATTTCAGATCCCTTCACCAAAACAGTCATTTCATTGCTCAGGGCGGTGAACGACTTGCGTTGATCTTCCAGGGAGTTAGCCTCTGCCACTCTAGCTGCCTCAGCATGCGCCTTATCGGCATTCTTCAAAACATGTAGTGTTTTAACCAAAGCCTCAGACGCACTTTTGGCTTCACCCTGGTTAGAGGCTACAAGTGCATTTTTCAGATGGATGTAATGGCCGTAGGCCGTACCGAAGGCTTTGTCTTTAAATACAGGTACCGTTTTTTGTTGTGTACCCTGTGCGCCATGCCCGGCATGGTCATGTTGTGCGGTTACTCCCCGGCTTACCAAAGCGAGGCAAAGCATGATCATTGTTTTCTTCATTTTTCTATTTGTTTTTGGTTAATATCTGAAATCAGGGGCAGACCGATCACTATAAGAATCACCATTCCCGGACTGATCGGACAACCCATATTTTTATTTTTGTTTAGAGATGTTCGTCTCCTGTTTTTTTACGGCAGATTTTCACTCCCTAATGATTATGCCCACTGACTCCTTGTTGAGCGGGGCCTCCTTCCTTAAAGACTTTCTGACCTCTTAAATAGGTCTGCTTCACCTCTCCGCAGGAGAGCATCGCGTCTCCGAAATAAGGATTAAGAATTTCCTCGGATTCACTCAGCCAGTATGCACCTTTGTTATCGAAAGCCATCGGACAGAAATCCTTGTACACCTTGTCTTTCTCGAGTCCGAATGATTCGGTTACTTCCAACATGTTTTCGGAAAGCGTCGCGAAATGCCCGCGTAGCGTTTCCAGTTCATTTGTCTCCCTCATCATTTGAACTGCTCCGGTCAATCCGTCTTTTAATGCCATCCAATGGTCATGGGCTTTTCCTTTAAGGTTTTGCATCTCCACTTTGGCGACGGCGCTTTCCACTTCTTTCAAAGCTGAAGTAGTCTGCTGAACATTACCATCCACCAGCGCATTTTTTACCTTGAAGTAGGCATCTGCGATCGCGGTGATCTGCTGACGAAAAACCTGCGGGACGTCCATGGTTTTCGTCTGCGGGCGCATCAACATACTGTAGTTGCCCGAGAGCTGTGCGGCTGCATCTATGGCGAAGACTCCATTGGTTACGATTTCCTCTCCGGCCTCCAGGCCTGCTTCCACCAACCACATTTCACCCATGCGCGGGCCTATGGTTATTTCGCGCATCTCAAATGTAGGAAATTCAGCATCTGGCACTCTTACGTATACGATAGAACGCTTGCCCGACCAAAGCAGAGCCGTCCGCGGTATCGCCAGTGATGCCTGACCTTTACGCAAGCTCGTACGAATGCGCGCATTGATGAACATTTCTGGTCGCAGCTCTCCACTGCGATTACTGGCTTCTGCGCGAACCGAGGCAGCTCTGGTGTTAGGGTTAATCACCGGATCGATGTAGCTGACTTTTGCCGTGAAAGTTTTCCCCGGGATCCCTGCTGCTGTGAAGCCGACCTCGTCGCCCAATTTTACGAAGGGAAGATCCGATTCATACGCGTCGATCATAATCCAGACCCGGTTCAAATCCACGATTTCAAACAATACAGATCCCGTGTTTACATAGTCGCCGACTGCAATATTCCGCTGGGTCACAATTCCGCCTTTATCGGCCAACACATCAAACTGATCCACAATCTTCCCGGAATTCTCCAGGGCATCGATCTGCTTTTCATTTAGTTTCCACAATCGCAGTTTTTCCCTTGCCGCCTTATAAAGTTCAGGGTAGCTGGTCTTTGTAGTGGTAGCCTCCAGAAGTTCCTGTTGTGCCCGAACCAATTCAGGAGAATAGATGGTGGCCAGTCGTTGTCCCTGCCGGATTACCTGTCCTGTGAAATTGACGAATAGCTGCTCTATCCTGCCCGGAAACTTCGCGGTAACCGAGGCAATCTGGCGTTCATCGGCTTGTACCTTTCCGGTGAGAAACATTTCGCCCTGAGGCGAGACGCCGGTCACCCGGGAGGTATGTATGTTGGCCATAGCAACCGCTTCCGGAGTCATTTCATGCATCAGTTGACTTGTTGCAGCAGAAGAACGTTTAGATGTCGCCGGTATTAAGGCCATACCACAAAGAGGACATTGGCCGGGTTCCGATTGTCTGATCTGCGGATGCATGGAACACGTCCACGTTTCGTCAGTGTCTTCATCATGGTTATGCACGGCTTCCCGTGAATCGGATGTGCCAGCGGACGGTTTTATCCACCAACCGAGAATGCCACCTAATGTCAGTGCAACAAGCACGATCATGAGGAGATTTTTATTTTTAAATACTTCTTTCATCATTGTAAACTTTATCGCGATTAGTTCAATTCAGTTGCTGCCAGACTTTCCAACAGGGCTACGGAAGTATGTTGATCCACAATTGAAGTAATAAGCTTCATCTTATAGTCGAGTAACTGCTGTTGTACCCTGAGAACGTCCTCGAAATCCCGTCCGTCCGTTGCATATCTGGTCATCAGCAGATTCAGCGCCTGACTGGCAAGCTCGGTTTGCTCCTTGTACAGTTTTGTCCGCCTGTATGCATCGTCCAGATCGCGCAATGCGGATGACCATTGGGTTGTCAATAGATTTACGGTATTCTCTCTGCGTTCCTGTGCAGCGAGCTGTCTGAGCTCAGCTTCTTTTTGCAAAGCATTGTATCTTTTGCGATAGATGGGAATGCTCACCCTAACCATAGGCATCACCATGTCGTCACCGCCCATAGACATGCCGTTTTCTGTCCTCGGACTGAAAGGCATATAGTTTACACCAACTCCCAGCATAGGCCTGCTCTCCAGTCTGGCCATTTTCTTTTGAACTTCGTAGGCGTCTTGCTCTGCATCCAGCATTTTCAGCATCGGGTTGTTTCGGGTGATGCTATCAAGCAAGATCTGACGCTCAAGGGTTAACGCCGGACCACTCAATGAATCGACAACAGAAACTTCAGCATCTGGTTTCCGGTTCAGTAGCTGATTGAATTCCGCCCTTAAAGGTCCCCGTGAGTCTTCCAGCAAAGCCAGTCTGCTTTCGAGTTCCTTTATTTCGATTTTTACCCGAAGTACATCACTCATGCCCGAGTCATTCGAGCTCATTGAGGAAGATGTACCCATGGATGAACTGCCTTTGACATTGCTTTTACCTGAATCGCTGCCACTCATACCACTGCTCATCCCACCCATTGAAGACGCTGATGAAGATGAAGCTGCAGTGTTCATCGTTGAGGATTCCTGTAAACCCGAAGTTCCGGAACCCGATCCTGTTCCTGAAGTCTGGAAACGAATCAGCGCCAACCGTTCATATTGTTTGAGAATAGCCAGGCTCTCTTCAGTGATCCGGATTTCCTCTTCCAAACGATATAGCTGGTACCACACATTTTTCACCTGATAAAACAAGCGGTACCTGGCATCCTTGAATACTTCATATTGTGCCAAAGCCATTTTACTGGCTTCATCTTTTTGTGTTCTCAACAGGCCAAACCACGGGAACATTTGCATGAGTTGGATGTCTGCCTGCTGATTGCCCATAAAGCGCTCCATGGGCCGCAGGAAAAAGCCCACAGTCAGTTCCGGATCAGGAAGCGCACCAACCTGTGGTACCTTTTCCAGCGAGGCCAGATATTCATTGAAATAAGCCCTTAGCTCGGGGTTGTTTTCTGATGCCACTTTCAGGTATTCATCAAGGCTTTGTGAAATGGCACCGGCGTGAACGCCGAAAAGCAACCATATAATAATTACAATTCTTTTCATCATCCTCAGTTTAAGATTCAGTAAATACTTCCGGATTGCGTTTGAGCTTGCGCTCTGCCCACCAGCAATACAGAACAGGAACCAGTAAAACGGTAATGATCTCGATGATCATACCTCCAAATGAAGGTATTGCCATCGGGATCATGATATCTGATCCCCGCCCGGACGACGTCAATACCGGTAGCAGGGCCAGCAATGTTGTGGCGGTGGTCATCATGGCCGGGAGCACCCGTTTTTTGCCGGCCTCCAGCACGGCCTTGCGTATTTCAATTACGCTTTCAGGTTCGCGTTTTTCAAAACTTTGCTTCAGATAGGTGGCTACCAGTACACCGTCGTCTGTAGCGATACCGAAGAGGGCGATAAAGCCAACCCACACAGCCACACTCAGGTTGTAAGTCTTCATTTGAAACAGTTCGCGCATGTTGGTGCCGAATACTGAAAAGTCCATGAACCAACCCTGATCGTAGAACCAAAGCATCATGAAACCTCCGGAGAAGGCCATTGCTATACCGCTGAACACAAAGAGGGTGGTTGATATGGCTTTGAATTGAAAATACAAAATCAGGAAGATGGCTATAAGACAAAGCGGAACTACGATGGCAAGGCGTTTCTCCGCGCGAACCTGATTTTCGTAGCTGCCGGAAAATTCATAGCGAACACCGGCCGGAACCACCAACTCACCCGACGCTATTTTCGAACGAAGGTGGCGCTGCGCATCTTCAACCACGGTGACTTCTGCAAACTCTTTTTTCCTGTCGAGCAGGACATAACCCACGAGGAAGCTGTTCTCGCCACGGATCATTTCGGGGCCGGGACGGTACGTGATCCTTGCCAGCTGCCCCAGTGGGATGTAACTTCCCAACGGTGTGGGTACCTGCATATTTTCGATAGCGTAGGGATCATCCCGATATTCTCTGGCATATCGCACCCGGATCGGGAATCGTTCACGCCCTTCCACGGTCGTACTTACCTGCATACCTCCAATGGCTGTTTCCACATAGTCCTGCACGTCCTGGATGTTCAGCCCATATCGGCTTATCTGGTCGCGGTCAATGTCAATCTCCAGGTAAGGCTTGCCAACGATGCGATCCGCAAACACGGCTTCTGTTTTTACGGAAGGCACCTCCTTCAGATATTTTTCCAGCTGTAGTCCGAATTCTTCAATGGTTTTCAGGTCAGGCCCATACACCTTGATACCCATAGGCGCGCGCATACCGGTTTGCAGCATCACGAGGCGTGTTTCAATGGGCTGCAGCCTGGGGGAGGATGTGACTCCCGGAATATTGATTACCGACACGATTTCATCCCAGATGTCATCGGGAGTTTTGATGTGATCCCGCCATTGCCGGAAGTATTCACCTCTTCGGTCAGGCACAAGCTGACTCACGTCAACCTGCTCTGGCGACATCGATTCCGGATCGTAGAAATTCCCGTCTTTCAATACAAAGTGTCCGTCATCATTCACCTGAAATCTCAGCTTGTTACCGTTGATGTCTGACGCGTATTCGCTCCTGTAGTTGATCGTGTTTTCAAACATGGAAACAGGGGCGGGGTCAATCGCCGTTTCAGCCCGGCCCGCCTTGCCGACTACCATTTCAACTTCCGGGATAGCTGTCACCATCATATCAAGCTGTTGCAGGATTTCGCGGTTCGCCTCCATTCCGGAGTGCGGCATAGATGTAGGCATGAGCAGGAATGACCCTTCACTGAGCGAAGGCATGAATTCTTCACCAAGACCCGGGAATACATCCGTCGCTGCGGCCCACCCGGATGTTTCTCTTATGTTCCAGCCCAGCGTTTCAGTGGATTTGGGTATGAAGCCAAACACCCGATCAAAGCCCAGCCACACGTTGACCCCAAGCAGCATGATAATTACCGGAATAATCAGGAAAAGTCCCTTGTGATCTAGGCACCACATAAGTATCCTGGGATAAAACCTGAGGAATAGAGCTAAGGCCCCAAGCACTAATCCCAGAATAACCGCGATAAACAGAAAGTTGACCAGCATGCTATTCGATACTCCGAGCGGTACCCACTCCGTGGTGAGCAGCCAGGCTACCGCCACCACGGTGATGCCTACACGCATCAGGTCCTTGTGACGTCCTAGTCGTTCAGGAAAGTAATGTAACAACAGGTTGACGAGACCAAATCCGAACAGGGTCCATCCGGCCCACGCCCATATTGTAAACGCAATCACCGGTCCGCCTAGCAGTAACAGGTAATTCAGATATAAACCTATTCTGCCCTTACCCTTCTTTATTGAAAAAATCCAATGTGAGAAGGCCGGCATAATCACCAGCGTAAAGATCAACGCCGACACCAGAGCAAACGTTTTGGTGTATGCCAGAGGCCCGAACAGTTTACCTTCAGCTGCCTGCAGGGTGAATACGGGCAGGAAGCTTACAATAGTGGTACTAACTGCAGTTAAAATCGCAGTAGCCACTTCCGTGGTTGCTTCATACACCGTTTGGAGTTTCGATTTACCCGCCGTGGCGCTTTCCATATGCCGCAGGATATTTTCGTTCAGAATGATTCCGAGATCGACCATCGTACCAATGGCAATGGCAATTCCTGACAAGGCCACAATGTTCGCATCCACACCGACATATTTCATAAAAATGAAAGACATCAGAACAGCCATAGGCAGGAGGCCGGAAATGAGTATCGAAGCCCGCAGGTTGTATACCATCACAATGATTACTATAATGGTAATAAGTATTTGCAGGCTTATTGCCTCGTAGAGTGTCCCCAGCGTTTCATAGATCAGGCCGGTGCGATCGTAAAAAGGTACAATGGTTACTTTGGAAACTGTACCGTCATCCAGTGTCTTGGATGGAAGGCCATCGGCCATTTTGTTTATTTCGTCTTTTACCGCATTAATGATTTTGAGCGGATTGTCGCCATATCGGGCAATCACCACACCGCCTACAGCTTCCGCTCCGGACTTGTCCAGGATACCGCCCATGTTCCGGGGCTGTGGACCAATATTTACAACAGCAACATCCTTTACACGGATAGGTACATTGTCGGTGACCTTCACTACCGCTTTGTCCAGATCGGCAAGTTCCTGTACATACCCCAGGCCCCTGACGAAATAGTCGACCTTGTTCACTTCAATGGTATTGGCGCCCACATCAATGTTGCTATTCTTTACCGCCTGCATTACATCCATCAGGGTAACCCCGTGGGCTTTCAAAGCTGCCGGATCAACATCCACCTGGTATTCTTTAACGTATCCACCCACGGAGGCTACTTCAGCTACGCCTTCTACCGCAGTGAGCGAATAGCGGATGTAGTAATCCTGAATGGTACGGAGTTCGTGAAGGTCCCAGCCTCCGGTCGGCTTGCCATCTTTATCACGACCTTCCAGCGTGTACCAGTACACCTGCCCGAGAGCGGTGGCATCAGGCCCAAGCTTGGGCTGCACTTCAGGAGGCAACAGACCTGTTGAGAGTGAGTTTAATTTTTCCAGTACCCGGGAACGACTCCAATAGAATTCGATGTCTTCATTGAAGATGATATAGATACTGGAGAAACCGAACGCCGAACTGCTCCGCACACTTTTTACACCGGGAAGCCCCAATAGTGCCGTTGTGAGCGGATAGGTAATTTGATCCTCAACGTCTTGTGGAGAACGGCCCATCCATTCAGTGAAAACAATTTGCTGGTTTTCGCCGATATCAGGAATGGCATCAACGGGAACCGGATCACGCGGCAGGATGTCAATGTTCCAATTGAAAGGGGCGGTCACTATACCCCAGGCCACAACGACTAGCAGTACGAGAACAGTAACGAGCTTATTCTCGAGAAAAAACTTGATTATAGCATTGAGCATCTTCCATTCAATTTGAATTAACCGTTTTAGATAAGTGCATGCGAACCCATGCCTGAAGGTGTAGCAATGCTAAACCTCAGTCAGATAATTGAATGAAACGCTTAAATAAGGAAGGACTGAACGAGTACAGTTATGTCACGCTCAATCGGGGGTGGAGAGTAATCGTCGAATGTATAGTAGTCAACGGATTGTGACGTAAGAATGCAGGAGACCAGCGCGTATAACATCGCGGTCATCTGAAAGTCAGGTATTTCGAAAGACTTGACGAGACTCAACTCTTCGATACCTTCCAGAACCAGCGTCTGATCTTCACAACAATTTTTTGCTGCCATTTGGTGCTGGTGGCAATCAGGACCGTGCTTGCTGGCTGAGGCGGTCTTTTTCTGTTTCGCCATATCACAGGTGCCGGCCTCGCTGAATAGCGCAATGCTCTCCAGCTCGCCCATACAATAATGCATCGCAAACGTAACGTTCGTGGAACTGAGCAGCACCAGGACTGAAAGCAAAATGGCCGATATTTTTCTAACTCGCTGCACTTACCTCTGTTAAGCTAATACAAATGTACAGTTTTTTCTCTAAAATTTCATCCAGTCAGTATTGAGACCCATTGCGCCGGTTTAGTTGATTTCTATAACCCCGTTCCATGTCTGCCCGTCAAGAGCACCCGGTGGATATTGTATTCAGACCAATAAACGGATCGGGAGCACAGAAGGGCTTATACTATTCCGGGAAAAGTTTGCATTATCACGTGTCCATCGTCATTTGCCTTGTTAGGGTATGCCGCACATGATGACCGATACTCTTCAGGCAATTGTTGAAGTCCAGTGTTCCTGAAACAGATCGTGGTGAATCAATCAAGGTAACTTCAATCGTTTTCCGTTCGCCGATCCCGGCTATGAAGTATTGAGGCCGGTGCGGGAAGTGAAGCTTTTAAACAGCGCAGTTGTCTTGCCAATGTCCGGCCTGAATCAGAACGTGTTGAACAAAGCCAGACCGGGATTTGCGCAGCCATGCACCTGCAAACGCTGGCCTCTCATCCGGGTTGTCAGCCCGGAATCGACCAACCCTGTCCGGCTCCGAACATAGTACAACTTCATAAATCCCGTTTTTGGGCCCTGAAGGATAAAATTGCGTTTGTGGCATGCGAATGGCAACCACGGCTGTAGCTTAATGTTTTCCGTTGAGTGTACGTGAAGCCGATAACCCTCTTCTTTATGCTTAAGAACTTCGTCGTTGTTACCCTCAGAGCCTTGCAGCGCAATGCCGTATACTCAGTGATCAATATCAGCGGCCTGGCGGTGGGCCTTGCCGCCAGCGCGTTAATCCTGTTGTGGGTAACCGACGAGCTCTCGTTCGACAAGTTCCATCAGAACCACGAACGCATTTTCCTCGTGGGATCAAATCAGGTCATCAACGAAAAGGTCCAGACCTCCTTCAACACGCCTTTCCCGCTAATGGACGCGCTTCGGCAACGGTCGGGGCAGATAACGCATGTGTCATTGGTGAAGCCACCTGAAGGCTACCTGCTGAGTAGTGGTGAGAACCGGATCAGCAAGATGGGAGTAGCCGCGGCTGGCGACTTTCTATCCATGTTCTCATTCAAGGTCCTCGCGGGGGATACGCGCACTGTCCTTTCCGACCCCTCTTCAGCCGTTCTTACGCGCTCGACAGCAATGGCTTTGTTCGGTACGGTCGATGCAGTGGGCAGGACGTTTACTATCGACACCGAGCACGACCTGGCAGTAGCTGCGGTGCTTGAAGACATCCCGTCGAACTCCAGCCTTCAATTTGATCTGCTCCTTTCTTCCGCCTATTATGCTTCGACGGAGGAATGGTACAAGCGATCGATGTCCGACTGGCAGAATCATTCTTTCACGATCTTCGTTGAACTGCGCGACGCCGCTGATGCGGCGGAAGTTGCCACGCAGATCGCGTCACTCGAAAAAGAAAACAACAAATCGGCCCCAACGGCGGAGGTCTTTTTACATCCACTCGTCAAGTGGCGTTTATACGGTGAGTTCGAAAACGGAAAGGTGGCCGGTGGAATTATCGATTACGTCCGCATATTTACCGTGGTCGGCATCTTTGTACTAGTCATCGCCTGCATTAACTTTACGAACCTCGCCACGGCACGGTCGCAGAGTCGGGCACGCGAAGTTGGTATTCGAAAAACCATTGGCTCCCGGCGGATGCAGCTTATCGCGCAGTTCATCGGCGAATCGCTCATCATCACCTCCATCTCTTTCCTCTTTGCCGTTGTGATCGTCCAACTCGCGCTGCCATTTTATAATACGGTCGTAGGAAAAAATCTGTTCCTCAATTTTACCGACCCATGGTTATATGTTTCGGTGGCGCTGATAATCATTATCACCGCCCTGCTTGCGGGGGGTTATCCTGCGTTTTATCTGTCTTCTTTTCATCCTGTGAAGGTGCTGAAGGGCACAGTAGCGGGACCAGCTTCCGCCGGAAACCTCCGGAAGGTGCTTGTCACACTACAATTCGCGTTTTCGATTTTCCTTGTGATTGGCAGTATTGCCACCTACCAACAGATTATGCATGTGCAGGCGCGGCAAGTCGGCTACAACAAGGAAAACCTCTTGCTGATATGGTCGAATAATCAACGCGAGCAGAACTATGCCGTGATCAAACAACAACTGCTGTCCTCCGGCCTGGTGGAAAGTGTCACGAAGTCCAGCGCGCCGGTCACACGGATCTTCACCAGCACCGACGGCGTGAGCTGGCCTGGAAAAATCGGGGATGATAAAGTTGCTTTTGTAACCATTGCCACTGAGTATGATTTTACCACTACGATGGGAATCAACATGCTTCACGGGCGGGATTTCTCGCCCCTCATTGGCAGTGACACGTCGGCAATTATTATCAACAAGTCCGCCCTTGAGTTAATGGGTCTGCATGATCCGATCGGGCAGAAGCTGCGTATCTGGGGGGATGAGCGCACCATCATCGGCGTGACAGATGATGTTGTGATGGGCTCGCCATATCATCCAGTGGGTCCGTTGGCGATGGTTCTTAATCCTTCCTGGAGCAGCACGATCTCGGTACGGCTAAAACCGACGGCAGATCTCGCGGGCGCAGTCGCCGGTGTTGAAAAGATTTTCAAGGCCGCAGATCCGGAGCATCCGTTGTGGCATCGTTTCGCCGGCGACGAGTTCCAGACCAAGTTTCAGAGCATTGCCCTGGTGGCGCAGCTGGCACTGGGCTTCACGGTTCTCGCCATCTTCATTTCGTGTCTCGGACTTTTCGGGCTCGCTGCCTTCACTTCCGAACAACGCTCGAAGGAATTAGGCATTCGCAAGATCCTCGGAGCATCCGCGACAAGTTTGTTGATGTTGCTCACAAAAGATTTTACAAAGCTTGTGATTATCGCCTTCGTCATCACCGTTCCGTTCGCATGGTGGATGATCGACGTTTTCCTGCAGCAGTATCCCTATCGTATCACGCCCCACTGGTCGATCCTGGTGGTGACGGGCGTTGCCGCGATGATAATAACCGTATTTATTGTCAGCACACAGGCGCTGAGGACTGTCTTTAGCAATCCGGTCCGTTCTCTGCGGAATGAATGATTGCGCGCGAACGGAGGGGGCGTTAACCTCCAGCAGGCAGTCGCAAAGAGCAAGAGTCGTAATTGATGCACGGCTATCGCATTCCTGGAAAGCCCTCACGGTAAAGATGGTCATCCTTTTGTCTGCGTGAGACACCGCAGTGTTTGTCATACTAGCCATGACCATAGCAATTTGTTTTCCGCCCTTCGGGTGCCCCCGCCATGAGCCGGAAGAATACTGAGGGCTGTCAGGATGATGGAGGGCGGATCCACCGGCTTATTACACCTTTGCCGGTATCGCCCTCGTAGTTTGTCGTGTCTGCACCTGTCATCGCTCAGGACCATTGACGAAATTCGTGTCATAAGCACAATCCGGAAACCATAAATTCACGACCTCAACCCAAATGCCTTATGCGAAATGTGTTCGCCTGTATGAACGTAACCTTCGACGGCTTCTGCGACCATACCGCCGGGATCGCCAACCCCGAACTACATGACTACTACACCGACATGCTCAACAATGCCGGTACCATCCTCTACGGCCGCACCACGTACCAACTCATGGAAGACTTCTGGCCCGCTGTCGTCAAAAATCCCACCGGCGATAAACACATGGACGACTTCGCCCATGCGATCGAAAACGTACCCAAAGTTGTTTTCTCCCGCACCATCGAAAGCGTCACCTGGAAGAATGCCCGACTCGCCACCAAAGACCTTAAAGACGAAGTCACCGCGCTTAAACATCAACCCGGAAATGGCATATTCGTAGGCAGCCCCAGCCTCATCGCCCAACTCACCCAACTCAACCTTATCGACGTATGGCAACTTTGCGTTCATCCCATTATTGCCGGCCAGGGCCTGCAACTATTCAAAGGCATTACTGAACAAATTGTTTTGAAACTTCTGAAGACAGAAACATTCAAGACTTCAGGGCATGTTGTGTTTTATTATGAGAGAAATGGTGGGTAGCACCCGAAAAGGAATGGTCTTACAAGAGTGCCATGTTCTCTGGGTAACCTTCTCTTCTCGATCCTTCTGCGGAAGCGATTCTTCAGCGAACGATCACTGAATAGAAAAGTCTACATTTTCGTTCATGCGATCCTTCCGCCATACTCACCTTAAACCCAGCGTCTACCTGCTTCGAATCCACCACTAATGAGCTTTTGGCTAATGCTGTCAGGATGACGGATGAAAAAGGGAACTCGGCACTACTAAATCGATGGCTAGTGCTGTCAGGACGACGGAAGAAGGCGTGGCCGCTTGGGACGCGGAAACACAATCTGAAATCTGAAACGAGAAATCCTAAACCATTTTCGTGAACGACTCTGGAGCCATCTTCCGGGCTGATCACCCGGCTAGCTTCCTATTTCAATAAAGAAACCCGCCAAAGACAGGATCAAATACATTCGTGTGAGGCTTTCCTTTTTACTCAGGAAGATGCCGGCGATAATAATGATGCCGAAAATTGCGATTATGGGAATACTCGTCAAACTCAATGTACTGCCCAAGAGCCTTGAAAGCGAACCATACGAAAAGGCTAACGCGATGATAAACGCAATGAATGATGGAGCAGTTTGTTTTGAGTCCATTCGGTAAGCAAGAACGGCGGCCACAAGGTTAAACACAATGATTGACAGTAGTCGTGTTTCAAATCCCAGCACCGGGCCGAGCATTGGAAGTGAGAAGCTTGTTAATACGAGCAGGATCAGATACAAATTGAGCGAATTACGCTGTGAAAGATCCTGCTCCATCCGTCGCCACGACAAAGATATTAACTGCAAGCCGGCACCATAGATAGCGGCAACGTTGATAACTGCGAAAGCCCCTCGTCCGGAGTTCCCGAATATCTTGACAATGCCAAACAATACAACGAGACCTGTCAAAATCAACAGGAACCGTTCGATTCCCGGTGAATATTTTTCATGCAGATAGGTGAAGAGATTTCCTTTACCTGATGACTGACGGTAGACATAGAGCGTGTTGGCAATCATTGAAGAAATTATGACGACAGTTGCCACAATTATAATTCCATCGGCACCGGGCCATTGTAAAACCTTGAAGCCGTAACCGATTATCATCATCACAATGCCCGCGACGACGCCTACCACTCGTACCGACCCTTTCTTGTCCCGGTTGTAATATATTCCAGATACAGAACCGGAAATCAGTGACGCACCCAGTGCCGCGAAAGAAACGATGAGTGCCACATCTGCGCCGCTTAGATGCATAAGCTTAAATGCGGTTGCGACCAGCAAGGCAGCCAGGCCTAAATAGGAGAGCGCCCGTGAAACAGTAAATCGATGATTGATTGTTTCCATAGTTTCCATTTGTATTTGTTTGAAATGATCTTCGGGTAGCTCGGCGACAACTTGCGCGAATGCCTCTTCGTATGTCAATCCATTCGCCATCAGATTGCCAATGTCGCATTCAATGTGGTCGGATATTTCGTCCAGCAGGGGCTTGAAGCCAAGGCCACGGCTGAACAGAAAACTCCTGATATCGTCACGTTCATTTGCGTTTAAATTCATTACGCGATGTTCAATTGTGGCTTAATGGAGTCGTTGAGGATAACCTTTATCACTTCCATGAATCGCTGCAATTCGGACACTTTCTCCTTCGCAAGCTTCTTCCCGGCAGGAGTAAGCGAATAGTATTTTCGTACGCGGTTGTCGACGACTTCGGTGTTCGTTTTTAAAAGTCCGTCGGCTTCAAGCTTATATAGGATCGGGTACAAAGCACCGTAGGTAAGTTTAATATCGCCACGCGAGAGCTCCTCGACACGTTGCGTAATTTCATAGCCGTACATATGCTTTTTTTGCGACAACAGCTTCAAAATCAAGGTTTTTACAATGCCGCGTATGAACTCTTTTGATTCCATATATATTTAACTTTCCTAAATATAATAGAAATTAGTGTCAGAAACAATAGGACAATTTCAGCCAGTCTCCGTGGCAAACCGGGACAAGAATGGAAGCCGTCAACATGCCGTCACGGCGAGAGGAAAGTAATCGTCATCACGCGTTTCTAAATCCGAACCTGCCGTGGCCGGCCATCCGGGTATTACAGGTGCCTCGAAGGAATGTATCAGTCCTGAGCAGAGTTTTAAATGAAGGGAGCACTTTCTGAATGAACCATTCCGGTGGAGTATAAAGAAAAATCCTTCCGCGGCAGCAATTCGTCGAAAACGGAATACCTTAATCGAAGACGACAAAGATCATGGTCGAGGCATGCGAGCCACAATGCCCTGTTCGACGTTCCTCCAAACTCCCCGGAGCCAAAGAAACACCCTTCCACATCTACCTACTTTATGTATTACAAATTACTCTGTTATGAGGATTGATCGCTGACATCTGAGGTCGGACCTTTGCCCCCATTACTATCTGATAACAAATACCTCCGACTAAGTAGTCAATCAAATCAACATGATCAAAAAGATAATATTTGTCCTTCTGTGCTTTGTATCAATATCGCCCGCGGCACAAGCGCAAGCAATCGACGAAAAAGATGTTCCGGCAAATATCCGGTCCGTTGCCGAAGATCATCTTGGCGAGGACCCGGTAAGTTTATGGGTACTGGACAGGAACCGCGACAAGTATGTGGCCACGGTACTGACTGAAACCCGTTTCCGAACCGTCGAAATCAGCCTGTCAGGGAAATGGATTGCCACTACAGATGCACTACCTGAAGCCAAAGTCTTGCAGGTTGTAAAGCAAACCATTCAGGAAAAGTATGCGACCAGGGGATTTGAGATTTCAAACATTTCAAACTATCAATTCGTCCGCGACAGTTCAGGAACGTCCTTTTATTCCGCAGAAATGACTAGTGATGATCAGGACCTGTACGTGACTTTTAATTCGAAAGGACAGGTGTTACGTGAAGAGGAACGTTAGCCGGCGATGGGAGGGAATACCGGGTAATATTCATTTCAAAGTATATAGTGGTTCCGTTCCCGGGCGAGGAGGAAATGTCAAAGACACCCTTCACGCCGTGAATCCTTGCAGCCAAGTTGGATAAACCTAAACCCTTTGAAGCAGTATTACCGGGATCAAAACCAACTCCATCGTCTTCGATCGTCACGGTAAGGATTGCTTCGAGGCACGATATCTGTACCATCGCGGTTGATGCGCGGGAGTGCTTAATGATATTGTTCAGTGACTCCTGGACGGCACGGTAAACCAACAGTTCGAATTCCGCCTTCATACGCGGAAGTTCGCCAATGACGGAGAACCGGATCTCAACACGCGGGTGGCTGACACGCGACACAAAATCGGCGATGGCGTGATGCAACCCGTGTTCAAGAACAATCTGTGGGGCGAGATTGTGTGAAATATCGCGAACTTCATTATTGGCCTTGTGCAGAAGCGACAGAACTTTGGCGTAGTTGGCTTTACTATCCTCCGGAATGGTGATCGATGCAAGGTGAATTTTCGCCGCCGCCAGGAGCCCGGAAACACCATCATGAAGTTCCCTGGCCTGACGGGATCGTTCCTTTTCTTCGCCCATCATCTGAGCTTTCAGGAGTTTCAATCGTTGCTCATTCTTTAGCGTACGTTGCCTGGCGAAATGCAGGATCAGAACAATAATAACAATGGTGATAAGCATGAGGATAGCGCCAACAACCAGAACGATTATTTTATTCTTTCGTTCGATCGCGTGTTCATGTTTGGCAATTACCAGTTGCTGCTCTGCAAGAGTCTTCTGTGTTAATGTTTTCTGATATTTGAGTTCAAGTTCCTGAATGTCGGACAGGGACGCTGCATCAAGCAGGGAATCCCTGAGCGCGTTGTACTTCTTTTGCCATGCGAGTGCCTGCTGATACGATCCGAGCTCCTCATATAGTTCAGCGCCAAACAGATAAATGTCCTTAAGTTCGTTTCGCGGAAAACTGTTTTCTATGTCGGGAAACAGCTTCTCATAGTAATACAGGGCCTGGTCAAAATCCTGCAAATGAAAATAACTCAGCGATAGGCCATGGTAAATGTAAAGTGCATAGTCAGGTGGCGTCGGAGCCCGCAATCCGTTCTTCGCCTTCAATAGAATGTCCAGGGCGGCCTTGTATTGCTTTTGCTTGATAAATATGTCGCCCAGGTTTATGTAGCCATCAAGAACACGATCCTGATTTTTTATCCTTGCTGCAATTTCAATCATCTGGTGCAAATGCCGTATCGCGTCATCGTACAACTCATTGATGGTTTCACTGACCGAAAGATTTACCAGGCTATTGCTTATCCGTACCGAATCTTTCATCTTGACGGCAATGGCATATCCCTTAGTTGCGTAGTGTAGTGCCTTTTCTTTATCGCTGAGATCTATGAATATTGAGGCGAGGTTACTGTTGAACTTTGCCTGGTTCTCGTTTTGCATGTTCTTTTCAGCCAGGTCGAGGGCCTTGATATAATATTCGGCTGCAGTCTGAAGTTTACCCATTGCCTGGTATAATACGCCCATGTTGTTGAACGAGTTGGCAATTCCGGATTCGTCCTGATGCGCTGTTGCGCTGGCGAGAATGTGTTCACAAATCTCAAGGGCTTCGTCAAACTTTAATTGCCGGTGAAGGAAGGCTACGTGTCTTTCCATGCTTTTTTTCTCGCGGGCGTAGTCATTCAGCCTGCGTGCAAGTTGTGTGGCAAGCCTGAAGTACGTTTCCGCGGAGTCGGGCTCGCCTGCATTAATCTTCGCGTTGGCGGTGCGAAGGTAATGACTCACTAAGGTTGTGTCGGCTATGACGATATCCATATCCGGGTATGCTGTTGGAAGGGGAGGTGCGGCTTCACCTGTGGATGTCCGAATTACCAGGTAGCAAAGGGTAAGAAAGATGCCGGTACGAAACTTCATCAGGTGAATCACTGGGTTATCCGCTCACTCAAATTAAACTGTTGTCTATCGCCATCCTGATCAGCATGGCCGTATTTTTTGCATTTAATTTTGCCATCATGTTTCTTCGATGACTCTCCACGGTGAGTTGACTAAGATGCAGTTTGTTGGCAGCCTCTGGAGCTGTCAGCCCCTCTGCAAGAAGTCTCAATACTTCCGCTTCACGTTTGGTGAGATTGTGTCCAACCGGATGTTGGTTGGATCTATTGAAGAGAATCCTTCCAGCCTCTTTACAAATGAATACATGGCCATTGTACACCTGTCGGATAGCGTCTGCGATTTCAGAAGGGTCGGTGGTTTTTAGCAGGTAGCCTCTGGCACCGTTGTTCATCAGCTGATTAATCTGAAGGGGCTGGGCCGAACTACTCAAGCCGAGGATTTTGATGTCCGGATAACTGGCAAGTATCCGGGTGCATAATTCTGTTCCCTTCACGTCAGGAAGATGGAGGTCCAGCAGGAGAACGTCAGGGATGTTGTTTTGGAGAAAGGCCAGGCAGTCACCCCCATTGTGGGCATAGCCTGTTACCCTGATATCGTCAGTCTGGTGGAGCGCGGATTTGAGTCCTTCAATGATAAGTCCGTGATCATCAACAATGTAAACCTGAATGGGCAGATGCATGGAAATACGTTATCAAATCAGACAGTAACGTAGTCCGGCGCGAATGGATGCGTTTTTCGATGGAAAATATTTTAAAGAGGTATTTTTTCCGGACTCACAGATCACCACGGAAAAACGCAGAGGGGCTCTCAACCCAACCAGGTTCCTCTGCAAATTCCGTGGCTTTTCTGTTAAGGTCCTGTCTATTCGCAAACATCGCTTACACCGAGGTTGTGAATATCAACCGGAGGGACAATGAATGTTTTTGTAAGCGCACCCATTGCGTGGTCCACGCTCATGGTAACGTTTTCCCCGGCACGCAAAGCGATCGTCACAACCCCTACATTATTGGTAGAAACGACCGCCGAACCACCGGCCCATGTGAACTCCACTGGGGTGATAAGCAGAGGCGTGTTACCGCAGGCAACAACACTATGGACGGTTACCATGGTGTTGTTGTTCAGGAAGATTTCACCCAGGTCGATGGTCTTACCCGCTTCCGGGGTCTGGACGGGTACCGTCACCGTGATACCTTTTGTTGTCCTTATCTCCATTGATAACGACACGAGCGGAGGAAAGCCGCTGAATCTGAATTTCTGCTGAGGATAGAGAATCCGTTGTGGAACTTTGCTCAAGACGCTTCCGGGATCAGTAATCTTAAACGTCGCAGACTCAACTGCATCATCATCGTTCAAAACAAAGGCTCCCGATATTGTTGTCGGGCAGGGGTGAGGTTGTATTGTTCCAACGTCATACACTTGCCCCGGACGCAAAGGAGGTACCGGCACCATGACCAGGTCGCCACCTTCTCCTGAAATTACGGTAAAAGGCTTTGGTACGGCCACAAACAAAGGCGTACGTGCAGGCACATTAATTTGGAAACCCGTTTCATCACCCGAACCTGTGGAGTTATCGATGGAGGTGCCATTCCTCAGATCTGATGACGACTGCCCCGCGTAGATTTGTCCGGTAATGACTGGCTGTCCTGTACAGTCGACTACCTTTCCTATAACGGTCGCAATTTCATTCGGATCGTCGCAGTTCCAGTCCGTAAAATGTTCCACTGTCCCCACATAGCTGTCACCTTCTTTAACGGCAGCGCCTTCTTCTATCCAGAATCCCTTCGCCTCATCAAAGTACCAAAGTGGAATTGTATTCGGCGCTGTTGATAACTGACTGTCGGGGATTCTCACCTTTATCGTGGACGGTTTTCCTTTTGCAAGCTGAAGATTCTCGCCGTCAGGAGTCGTGATCAGTACCCGAAGAATCCCATAGGAATATAAAATCGTTGTAGTCTGATCGGTCCGTCTGGCAAGCATATCACCACCGGGAACGATATTTGGGAATGAAGGCAGAGATGAATCGAGGTGACGGATGGATAGATTCGCCATGCCCGTATAGATTTCACCTGAAGGCAGTACGAGGCTATTCGGCGCCAGCGTGACAACCGAACCGTTTTCCAGAACGGATGTTCCTCCCGCCGATGCATCGATCGAGTGGGTCGCCGCGCTTTCCATCATGACAAACTGAAGGTATGATATGCCATCAGATTTCGGTTTCACAGTCCGGATGCTGGGAAAGAATCCGTTCTCAAAACAAGAAACGACACAACGCTCTTCAGGCACGTCGACATTTTCAAAATGGAATGATCCGAATTCGTCGGTATACGTTGTCATGCCATAGGCACGAACCTCAACGCCCTGCATCGGGCTACCTGATTCATCGGCAACTTCGCCTGTAATGGATGTGGTAATGTACGAGCTGGTTTCAAGGGGGTCTACATGTACGACGGGGGCAGTTTCATCCGTGCTGCATCCCAGCGAGAAAATAGAAAATAACAAGACTACGGCAGCCCCTTGGGTGATGGATCGATACATTTCGGGAGATTTAATGACAGTGATTTATAAGAGTTTATGAATGTGCCAGTGTAAACACGCAACACGTGAGCGAGGTTCTACCTACTTTATGGTGTTTTTTTTCCGAAAGTTGGTATTTTCGTCTTCGTTGACATCGAATATTTGTTATCGTCCACTTGAATTGTTTAATCGTCCGGCAGGTCAAGGATACTCTTTTTGAAGGCATTGAAATACTCCGGCGGATTTTGTTTGGTGTCTTCTGCCTCAAACCAGTTCAGCGCTTCGCCGCTATCTATTGATGCCGGCCACGCCTTCAACACCAGGCTCAGCCGGTAGTAAGGAACTTCAAACGTAACAGGTGCACCAGGATCACAATTAACTACCCACCCCATTTGTTCGCCATTCGGGATGGACAGGCTTTTTAATTTTTTGTATTCGTCAACCAATGACAGAGTGAGGCTGCAGACACTGCGATGCTGTGAACCACTCACCAACAGATCTCTTGAAAATGCAAACCCGTAGCCGCTAAGAAATAGTTGCAGTGGCACTTCTTCAGTCAACCCGCCAGCGTGTTTATCCCGAAGTGTAATACGAATTCTTATATTATCGGGAATACTGTCAGGTATGGGCGCTCCATGGGGTACCATGTCGATGGTGACCTTTTTTGTGTAAAGATGAAACAAGACATCTCCCGAAACGGGTGCTACTACATAGCCTATTGATGTTCCGCATGAATCTGTCAATGTGCAACTATAATGGATTTCCTTCTTTCGAAGTGTCGAAAAGAATAGGGATGAAGGAAACGTAAATGTTCCGTCGTCTGATATCGCAGCTGTAAACGTTTTTGATGAAGATACCTTTAAGCCCTTGTCGTACCACGAATTAATATCAAGGAGAGATCTTCCGTAACATTCGACGGTTCCTTCCCACCTAAGGCTAGCGTTGGGCGTTGTGGTGGTGTTTATGATGGTTCCATGAATAGCCTGATGCGACTTTACACAGGAAAATAAAACCACTGTAAAGATGGCAATGATTAAAATAATCATACTAAATAGGGGAAATCGAGCAATCATTTTTCGAATCACCCATAGATGAACCTACTCCGTCGTTATATAACTTCCTTATACAGAAGGATCATACAATTATCACACAGAGGTGTGTGCGGAGAAAAGGGCAATTCAAGTTCCCTGGCAAATTCACTTTGTGTAAAGTAATCACTTAGGAGAACCGGAGTAACGCCTTCCGCAGCATGATACTCCGCAGTGATTTTGTACCTGCCCATGGGAAGGTCCTGTATCTTATTATCGGAATCGCATTTTGTTATAATTACTTCTCCTGTCGATCCGTCGATTAGCGGAGCTGTCGGAGTAAAGGTGAAGATGATGTTCTGCGGATCGAAAATCTTGCTGCCAATGCCTTTAACAATCTCGATGCTGCCTCCGAAATAACCCCATAAGGGCAGCGGTTTCTTTCCGGTCAGTTCCCAGGTAAAGTCACGGACTACGCTCTCATTGGCAACAAAACCCTCCGCGGTATCTGGCCGAAGGTACATCTCATACTCCAGGCCATCATATTGAAAAATATGTGTGGCATAGGCAGCCCATACCCCGATATTGGGTACGTTGATTTTATATTCACCTCTTTCATCGGTCACGGCAGTTACATATGTATTGCCGAAAACGGTATTATCCAGAATAATTGATACGCCAGGTAAAGCGTTGTCTCTGGAGTCCACCACGGTACCCCTAACATAACCGGGTTCGGAATCCTGCGACCCGGGATCATTTGAATCATCTGAATCATTGCAGCCGAAAAGCAGCGTCACGACCAGAAGTGTACAAACGTTGAAGGTTGAACGGTGAAAAAGCCAATTCATATAGATAATGTTTTTCGCAAATCAAGGGCAATGACTGCGATCAAGCAATCCCACCAAGGAAGGATTCTATCTAACGTAAAGTAGGTAATTAGGGCGGTTGATGCATCTGCGCGGCCGCCACGGAGAGGCGAATAATCGCCAGTGTTTGCCGACTGGTTACGTACGGATTGCCGTGCTCGTCTCTGTACTCGGAGTTCATGGTTCTTCGTATCCGCGCACTACGGTTGGGCTAAGCGGCCACCACAGAGAGTATGAGCCTCGAATTATAGTCATTCACCTGCCTGCATACAGATATCTTCTCGCTTGATTCAGTTGTGTAAGCTGGCATATAGATTTTAGCGCATTTGCATCCACCTAAATGACATATTATGTTCTACCATGTAAAGGACTTACAGTTTAACGCAAGGGTCTCTGCACCCGATCCTCGTTTTGCGAATCTACTTCTCCAACAATTCGGCGGACCGAATGGAGAATTAAAGGCTGCGATGCAATATTTTGTTCAAGCGTTCGGGGCGAAAGAGCCCTATCCTGATAAATACGATCTGTTGATGGATATCGCGACAGAGGAATTCAGTCACCTTGAGATTGTAGGGGCTACCATCCAGATGCTGCTTGCAGGCGTCAATGGAAAATTAAAAGATGCTGCGGATGAATCCGAAATTATGAAAATAATGGGCGGAAAGGCAGCAAAAGAAAATGTTATCCATGAGGCGATGTCAAATCCACATTTCCTGATTGAAAGTGGGGGCGGGCCTATCCTTACCGACAGCCGTGGTATTCCCTGGAGCGGAACGTACGTGAATGCCAACGGTGATTTGACGGTAGATCTTCGATCGAACATGGGCGCGGAAGCACGGGCAAAGATTGTCTATGAATACCTCATGAAATTTACAGACGACCCATATGTGAAGGAAACGCTTACATTCCTGATGACACGTGAAATTGCACATTTCCAGATGTTTGAAGCTGCTCTCCAAACAATTCAGCCTAACTTTCCTCCGGGGGTTTTGCAAGGTGATCCGAAGCATAGCAATACGTACTTCAATATGTCAAACGGTGCCGAAGTCAGAGGTCCGTGGAACGAAGGCGTCAGTCCGGAGCTTGGTGAGACCTGGCGCTACATCGAAGATCCGATTGCCCATGTTACTCAGACGAAAGGTCTGGTGGATCATGAAATCGAGGGCACCGAACGCACTGAGGCTACTGTCAAGAAGATGGACAAAGCTTTGAGCAAAGAGCGAAGTGCAGAAGTTACTGCAGCTACGCCAACGGGCGAGAATCAGTGGAGCACGTATTCGGAAACCCCAGATGATGGATCAAGAACACCAAATGAAACAGGCACAAGAGCGAGCAGAAGCACACCAGGAAGTACGTCAAAAGCAAAATCATCTGCCAGGAAATCGAAGTAATATCAACGCGGGTCAGGTAAAAATTAACTTTTATACTGACCCGCTTTGTTGTTGGAGTTATGCATTTGAAAAAGAGTGGCGGACATTATTGGCCAACTGGGGCGATACGATCGATTATCAATACGTCATGTGCGGTATGATACCGACATGGGCCTCGTATAACGATCCGATGAACTCGGTATCAAAACCTCTTCAGATGGGGCCTGTCTGGATGCATGCCAGCGAGGTAACGCATACTAAGATGGCTTACCGGGTATGGCATGAAGATCCTCCTTCGTCCTCTTATCCGGCTTGCATTGCCGTGAAAACGGCAGCACTTCAATCGAACGAAGCAGGGGAACAATACCTTCTTAAAATTCGATCTGCTATAATGAACGATGGCAGGAATATCTCGAAGCCCGAAGTTTTGCTTGATGTCGCGGAACAGCTGGATACCTCTGTGCTTAACGTTGAACAATTTAAAAAGGATTGGGCACTAGGCAAAGGGAAGGAACCGTTTCGGGCTGACCTTCAAAAAGCGAGCTATCATAAGATCGGACGATACCCGACCCTGACGTTTCAAAACCCACAGGGTAAAGGGATCATCATCACAGGGTACAGGCCTTACGAAATTCTGGAGCAGGCGTATTTCAAAATCAGAAACCACGTTGAATCTGAATAGCAATCGGTTCTAACCGATGGTGAAGTTTTAAGACTGAATGTTCCAGGAAGAGTTTTCCATTGTTGATGCCATCTAAATTCCCTTTCGTATTTTGGAAATCCGGGTTTTCGTATGTGAAAGTCGGTGCTGATCAGAAACCCGAAATCAACTCGCCAGATTCTGCGCAATGCTCTGTGTTGAAGAATGCCAGGTCTGGTAAGAAGTACCTGTCGTTATAGCGCGGTACAAACTTACGGGTTTGCAAACAGAAAAGTCCGCTGGACCAGGTGGGATCACAATAATACGCTTTTCCATTCAGGTAGATCCGGTTCCAGGAATGATTAACAGGGCGGGAATCACACGTAGTGACGCCACCCGGTTTTGCAAACCCATAAACGATCTCGCATCGCAGTCCCGCGTGATAGGCAAGTTCCCGGACCAGGTAAGCGTATCCCGTACAAACGGTTTTCCTTTCATTTAGAAGCGTGCTGAAAACCTCGCGGCTAAATTGTTCATTCCATCGTTTCAGTTTATCTCCTGAATATCGATTCCTCTTGTGCCTGTTTTCTTCAATGAGATCGAAATCAATCTCAATGTTGCTGCACACCCATTTGTAGATCGCCCGAAACTTTTCATGATCAGTCCTTAACGAGACCGTCAGCTTGTCGGCAAGCCCCTTGAGATCGTACAATGAATGTGCAGCATGCTGTTCAGCAATGCTATCCGCCTTTGCGAAATCAGTGCCCGCGAGATCCGCCAGTTGCGCTGAGAGTTCGAGCGAACAGAACATGCTAAGCGGGAGCAATGCAGAACGACACAACCACATAGCCAACTATTTGCTAACCCTGCAGAAGACGCGGGCAATAAACGGCTTCCGTGACTGATCTGTAATCACCAGTGGCTCCTCGACCATTTGAATCGGATCCGGAAACATGATGATCTGAAGAGCATCGCTGTCTCTTTGGATTATCCGTTCAACGGTTTCGCGACCAATGAACGAGAAGACAAGCACATCGCCGGCATGTAGCAACCCCGGAAACTGAAAGGCTCCATTCGCATCGGTGTAGGTACCCTGACCCGTGGATCCCTTCAGGTACACATTTACACCGGGCCCCCCCTGACTGTCTTCGGAAAAGATTACGGTGCCTTTAATGACCATACCCTGTTGGTCCTGAGCGGAAGCCTGTAGCAGCGAAAAGGCGCTGAAGATGACGATGATGATTGCCCTGGGCATTTGTTTCGCCCCTGAGGCATTCGATAAAATGTTTGTTCTCATAGGTTTTAGATTTCTTGTGAGATGCAGGGGGAGGGGGAATTCCATAACCATGGTTATGATTTTTTTTTGGATTATCCGCCGAAGTTGAATGATATGCTATGTTTGTCCACGCGGTCGCAGTTCCCGTTGATGTTTTTGTTCTCGTTCCCAAATGAGGTAGCCGTTAACATGCCATCCCGCTGGGACGGGGTTTATCTTATCTTTCGCGTTCTACAAACATGCTGTCCCTACAGGACAGAAATGCATTCGATGTTCCCATGGGGACAATATGTTTGTAGCCGATCAACCCGTTTTCAAACCCCGCCCCGTAGGGGTGGCATGTTAACGGTAGCCAATGGAGGTGAGATGTACATGTTTGGATACGAAGACAAAATCCGATGTTCCTGGTCGCGGTTCCCGTTAATGTTGTGTTCTTGTTCCCAAATGAGGTAGCTGTTAATATGCCGTCCCGCTGGGACGAGGTTTGTCTTATCTTTCGTTTCTACAAACATGCTGTGCCTACAGGACAGAAATGGGTTCACGGCAAACCAGCATGCACGGCGAAATTCTTCGGTGCCTGCTCTCCTTTTGCCTCTGAATACATGTAGTCTTTTGAGAAAGATGCCAGGGTACAACTAGTCCAATCCGAAATCTGAAACAAGAAATCGGAAATCAATTTACGTAACACAACCATCCCGTCTCTTATTCAGACCACTTGCCGAACACGTTTTCGATCGGGACACAACGAAGATAGCGGCGCAATTTTACCGTTGTTTTAAAACGATGTTAGATTTCATAATGGGTTGTTCACGCACGGGTCTGTTGCGCTGAATTCCTTCAACAATTTGTTAATGTATTAGTAACCGCTTCAGTGAGCAAGCGGATTGGTGGCTGCCGTTACTTTGCTGGTAGATTTTAATAACCTTAACCACCTATTAAATGAAACAAGTGTTTACCGTTTTCTTGTTGTTCACGTGCGTCGTGTTTTCGGCGCGCGCGCAGCACCAGATCAGCGGCAAGGTATCCGATTTTTCCGGAGAGCCTCTGCCGGGTGTAAATGTTGTCATCAAAGGGACTGTCAATGGTACAGTCACGGATGCCAATGGAACGTATCAGATCAGTACTCCGCCATATGCCGTACTCGTCTTCAGCTTTGTCGGCTTTGAAGTACAGGAGCTGAGTGTTAATAACAGGTCTGTACTTGATGTCACAATGACGGAAGAACAACGCAGCCTTGACGAAGTGGTTGTCACTGCGATTGGTATTAAACAACAGAAGCGAAAACTTGGCTACGCAACGCAGGAGGTGAACACCGACGCGCTCGGCGAGGCGTCGACACTGAACCTGGGAAATGCACTTTCGGGACAGGTCGCCGGTCTGACCGTTAACAACCCAACCGGAATCTTTCAGACACCATCGTTTGCCCTCAGAGGTAAAACACCGCTCATCGTACTTGACGGCATTCCGGTTGAAACGGATTTCTTCGACATCTCGCCAGAAGACATTGCGAGTATCAACGTATTAAAAGGAGGTGCAGCGTCGGCACTCTACGGCGCGCGTGGAAAAAACGGAGCTATTCTCATTACGCGCAAGAACGCAGCTGCCGAAGGGCTGACAGTCACGGCATCAACAAGCAATATGGTTACGGCAGGGTTTACCGTTTTTCCTGAAACGCAAACAGAATATGGCAATGGTTCGAACGGGAAATATGAGTTCTGGGATGGCGCAGACGGCGGCATTTCTGATGGGGATATGATATGGGGACCGAAGTTCGAACCCGGCGTTAAAATTGCTCAATGGAATAGTCCGATCCGCGATAAAGAGACCGGCGAGGTAATACCCTGGTATGGAGATGTGTCCGGCACTGTCTATGATGATAAATCGCGCTATGAACGCGTGCCCATCGACTGGGTACGTCATGATAACCTGCGCGACTTTCTGGAAACCGGTGTGGTCAGCAAGAACGACCTGTCGATTGCATTCCAGGGCGAAAAGTCCAGGTTCTATTTTTCCGGTAACTACGCTTACCAAAAGGGACAGGTACCCAATACATCGGTGCATATCGGCGGCCTCACGTTCAACTCCAATTATGAGCTGACGAAAAAACTCCAGCTCGATGCCACCCTATCGTACAACAAGGTACTTTCTCCTAACTATCCACGGTACGGCTATGGTCCGAAAAACCACATGTACACTATCCTTATCTGGATGGGCGACGACGTAAATGGGAACGATCTCAGGAACCATATGTATGTTCCGGGTATGGAAGGATACCGTCAGGCGAATTACAACTATGCCTGGTATAACAATGTGTACTTCGCCGCCCATGAACTGAATCAGGTGCATAACAGAAACACCCTCGACGGTAAACTGAAACTGAACTATCAGATTACCCCCGACTTTTACGTTCAGGGACGGATCTCCGCCCGCGAACGCAAGTTGTTTGAAGACATGCAAAGTCCGAAATCATACATGAACTACGGTGACTCACGCAATGGTGATTACAAAATGTGGAATACGAGTCAGCTCAACCTTGATACGGATCTGTTGACATCGTATTCTAAAAGCCTGGGAAGTAAACTGGACTTTACCATCAGCGCCGGCGCCTCAAGCTTTTACAGAACCTATCAACAGGAATACGCATCGAGCGATGGCCTCATCGTGCCGGAGGTATATAGCCTGGCCAACACACAGGGACCGGTAATGGCCTCTAACTATTTTGAGGAGAAGGCGATCCGTAGTGTGTATGGCTCAGTAAACTTCGAGTTCCAGAACGCGGTTTTCCTTAACGTGTCAGGACGGAATGACTGGTCATCAACGTTGCCGTCGGAAACCAATTCATACTTCTATCCATCCGTATCATTAAGTACAATGGTTTCCGACCTGGTGAGTTTACCGCGATTGGTGGACTATTTCAAAGTCTACAGTTCATGGTCGCAGGTGTCGAGTGACCTCAGCCCCTATAGCATACATGCAGCTTATGCAAAAGGCGTAACCTATGGCGCCACCCCATCGGTGAATTACCCTGCCGGACTTGTAAATGCGGCGATCATGCCAGAGAAATCAAACACCGTTGAACTGGGTTTCTCCACCGCGTTCGCACAGAACAAAATTTCCATCGAAGGAACGTACTACCGCATAATGGATGAGAACCAGATCATTGATCTGAATGTATCCGAAGCTTCAGGGTTCACGTCCCGTAAGGTGAATGGCAATGAATATGTGACCAAGGGGTATGAAGTAATGGTCGGGTACAATGCACTGAACCGCGAGTCGCTGCGTTGGGACGTCGCGTTGAACTGGTCTCGCTATGTTAAGACGCTTACGGATATCCGGGGCGGCAACGACAGATTCGGAAACCTTAAGGTTGGCGATCGCGCCGATACGTACTACGCCACAGTATGGCAGCGCTCATCTGAAGGTGATCTGATTCTCAGTGCCAGCAACGGGCTGCCGATCAGGGACCCGTATCCCGCTAACATCGGGCACCTGGAACCGTCGTGGAGACTGGGACTTCAAAACCGGTTCAACATAAAAGGCTTCAAGGTTGATGTTGACGTTGATGGAGCCTGGGGCGGACTTATACGCTCACTCACGATTGAGAAGATGTGGTGGGGTGGAAAGCATCCCGAGTCAGTGCGCTATCGAGATGCCGAGTACGCCGCCGGACAGCCCGTGTATGTACCTGATGGGGTAATCGTCAACGAGGGTGAATTGGTCAGGGATGCCGATGGTAGCATAATCTCCGATACGCGTTCCTATGAGGCCAACACAATGGCCGTGAGCTGGCAGACATGGGCGCAGAACTATCCATACCGCGCGCAGGTAACCGACAAGGAGGACAAGTTCTTCGCAAACGTCTTTGACCGCTCTTACTTCAAACTGAGAAGGCTGTCAGTAACGTATGACTTGACGCGACTGTTCCCGTCTAAAAAGCTCAAACACCTCAACATTACGGCATTTGGCTACAACCTTGCCGTCTGGAAGAAGCTTCCATACCTGGATCCTGACTACGGGAACGACGACAACCTGCAGGATCCTTCATCCAGGTATGTAGGCCTGACGTTGCAAGCCGTATTCTGAATTATTCAAATTAAAAATCAACATTATGAAAAATATTGTGACCATTCTCATGGCATGCTTCCTCCTTGCATCATGTCAGGACCTGGAAGAGATGAACATCAATCCAAATCAGCCTACAGAAACACATCCGCAGCTTCTGCTCACAAGCCTTGAATGGAGCGTCTTTCGCTCGTATAAAGGGGGATCGCCACTTTACGCGATCAAAATGATAATTCAGACCGACGGCGAGAATGCGAATCAATATTACAAGTGGGACCGGAGTGGATTCGACGAATTCGGAGCACTTCGTGACGTTACCAAAATGATCGAGGAAGCGGATCGAATCAACGAGCCGACCTATATTGCATTGGGTAAATTCTTCCGGGCACACTACTTCTACCACATGACGCTGAGGTTTGGCGATCTGCCATACTCGGCGGCACTCAAGGGAGAGACGGATGCCGATTTTACTCCGGCATATGATACGCAGGAGGCAATTTTTGAAGGCATCCTGAATGAACTTGCGGAGGCTAATGACATACTTCGTGAAAGTAATACTATCATCGCGGGGGATATCATCTATTCAGGTGATGTGCTTTCCTGGCGCAAGGCGATCAATGCTTTTCGGCTTAAGGTTATGCTCACACTGTCACGAAAGGCGGGAGAGATTAACTTCAATGATTTAGCATCCATCTACCTGAACGAGCCCCTGATGGAGAGCATCGGTGACAATGCGCAACTTGTATTCCTCGATCAGCAGGGCAACCGTTATCCGGATTTTAACAACAGCGGTTTCGGATCGGGGTTGTACATGGACTCGACATTCATACGTCGTCTGCAGGATCGCGAAGATCCACGGTTGTTTATCTACGCCACACAAAGCAAGGAAGCACGCGAGGAAGGAACGCCGATTGATGACTTCACGGGCTATAAAGGGGGTGATCCCGCAGCGCCGTATGCCGAGGTAAATGCAACGGGTCTTTCCAAACCCCATGAGCGTTACTACAGGGATGCCGTGAACGAGCCTTACGTTCTCCTGGGCTATCCCGAACAACAGCTTATCCTGGCAGAAGCCGCTATCAGAGGATGGATTGTTGCGGACGCGTCCGCCTTGTACAGTTCAGCCGTAAAAGGATCCTTTCGCTTCTACGAGACTTATGCGAAAGGGTATGAGCAATATGTAGATGTGGCCGCCGCAGATGTTTATCTGTCCCACCCGATCAATGACCTGGCCGAGGTCGAGACCGATGAAGAAAAGATCGAACGCGTGATTATGCAGAAGTACCTTCAGTCGTTCTACCAATCCGGCTGGACCGCCTTCTTCGATCACCTGCGGACCGGCTATCCGTCATTCAGGCGCCCCGCCGGTGTGGAGATCCCGTATCGCTGGATCTATCCGCAGTCGGAATATAACTACAACACCGAGAACGTGACGACTGCTATTGCAAGGCAATTCGGCGAAGGCAACGACAAGATCAATGTCACCACGTGGTGGTTGAAATAACTAATTTTTATATCTTCAACGTGGAGCGATCTAAACAAAATTGCTCCACGTTGATCAAACTATCGCCGTATTGAGCTGCGGCGGCACCAAGCACAGCATTTACCCTATTAACATGAGCCAATCACGAAGAAATTTCCTGAAACGCGCTGCACTTCTTGCCGGTGGTGCGGGTGCCTGGGCAACGCTGCCTTCAGCAATCCACAAAGCGTTTGCTATTGCGCCGGATCCGGGAACAACATTTTACGACGCAGAGCATGTTGTTATGCTGATGCAGGAGAACCGTTCATTTGATCACTGTTTCGGAACACTACGGGGAGTGCGCGGCTTCAATGATCCATTTCCTGTCACGCTCCCGGATAAAAAGCCCGTGTGGTTTCAGCCCGACAAAACAGGGAATTGCTATCTTCCTTTTCGCCTCAACATGAAAGATACACGCGCAACATGGATGGGTGGCGTACCCCATTCGTGGGAAGACCAGGTCGACGCACGTAATGATGGAAAGTACGACGGATGGATTGAAGCCAAGCGACCCGGCAACAAGGACTTCAAACACATCCCACTCACCATGGGCTATTACACGCGGGAAGATATTCCTTTTTATCACGCGTTGGCAGACGCGTTTACGGTGTGTGATCAGCACTTTTGCTCTGCACTTACCGGTACAACCACAAACCGAAGCTATTTCTGGACAGGCAAAACACATGGGGACCCGGGAGATAAAGCAAAGGTGCGAAACGGCGAAGTGACTTATGAGCGTGAGGCAAGCTGGAAGACCTTTCCGGAACGACTGGAGGACGAAGGGATTTCGTGGACGGTTTACCAAAATGAAGTCAGTTTACCGACCAATGTGGAAGACGCATCACTACTCGCAAATTTCACTGATAACAACCTGGAATGGTTTACGCAATTCAATGTGCGCTTCAGCAAAGGGTTTTACGAGTGGCTTCAAAAACAAAAATCGGTGCTTCCGAATGAAATCCGGGACCTGGAGACAAAAGTGGGAGCGGGCGGTTCCGATACAGAAGAACATAAAAAGCAATTGCAAACGAAAAGGCAAGCGCTTGCCAAAGTGATGGAACACCTTGAAAAATGGACGCCCGAAGCATTCAGCAAGCTCACGCCACGCGAACAGAATCTTCACATTAAAGCCTTCACAACGAATACAGGAGACCCCGACTATCAAAAAGTAGAAGAGATGACGTACGAGTCGGATGGAGAAAAACGAAGTACGAACGTCCCCAAAGGCGATATTCTTTACCAGTTTCGAAAGGATGTCAACGAGGGAAAGCTTCCCACCGTTTCGTGGCTTGTGCCGCCGCAGAAGTTTTCGGATCACCCAAGCGCACCGTGGTATGGCGCATGGTATGTCTCTGAAGTTCTCGATATTCTAACACAGCATCCGGAAGTATGGAAGAAGACGATCTTTATCCTGAACTACGATGAAAATGACGGATACTTTGACCATGTGCCACCGTTCGTTGCACCAAACCCCAACGACCCGGCTACAGGTAAAGTATCCGGGTCCATTGATGTCAGCGGAGAGTTTGTCACCCTTAAAGAAGAAGTGAAGGCCGGCTTCAAACCAGAGCGTTCCCGGACCAGCCCTGTTGGCCTCGGATATCGTGTGCCACTAATCATCGCGTCGCCGTGGTCCCGCGGCGGATGGGTAAATTCTGAACTGTGTGACATCACGTCAACGATTCGCTTTATGGAGAAGTTCTTGTCGAAGAAGGCCGGCAGAAAAATTGAGGAGACTAATATCAGCTCCTGGCGAAGAACGGTTTGTGGTGATCTCACGTCGGCCTTTCGTCCGTACCGTTCCGAGAATATTGCCCTGCCCGACTTCCTTAACCGCAACGAGCACATTGCTGAAATTTACAACGCCAGTTTCCGCGGTCTGCCCGACAACTACAGAGCACTCAGCCCGGAGGAAGCCGACGAACTTGTTCGTGATCCACGCGCTGCGTTGCCACAGCAGGAGCAGGGTACAAAGCCTTCCAACGCGCTTAAGTACGAACTCTACGTTGACGGCGCCCTGAGCGATGATGGGAAAGAGTTCGTTGTTAAATTTAAGGCATCAAATGCAATATTCGGAGACGATGCCCTTGGCTCAGCGTTCAATGTATATGCACCCGGAAATTATTTAAATGAGCATACCGGGGAATTTGAACCGGTAAAAGTATGGGCATTCGCGGTAAAGGCAGGTGCTGAACTGGAATACCGATGGCCACTGAGTTCTTTCGGGAATAAGCAATACCATCTTACCGGTTATGGTCCTAATGGTTTTTATCGGGAGTTTCGGGGCACGCTCAATACACATGTATTCATCGACACCGCCATGCCGCGAGCGAAGGGAACGCATTCCAGCAAACTCGAGGTGAGGATTAACAATCGCGGTAAGCGTCCTGTGAACCTGGTGTTATCTGAAGAAAAGTATCAAACAAAGAAAGAAGCCTTCACATTGAAACCCGGTACGGGGCGAAGTGTCCTGATTGATGTGACGGCCCATCAAGGTTGGTATGACTTTTCCATTTTGTCGGAACAAGAAAGCATGCTGATAGCGCGTTATGCGGGAAGGGTTGAGACGGGGGCAGATAGCATCTCGGACCCGTATATGGGGCGGGTGTTGAGTGCCGGTGGAAGATGAGATCTGGTCGAACGGAGGCGCCAGTGTATGCGGCTCGAGCTAATGGACCTCGACGAGGCGAATGGTATTCCAATCATGCTATCCTTATCTGCATTGGGCTTCGAGGGGAACCGTCGTGCACGTAGGGATCCCGAATTTGATCGGGACGTCACACGCGTTCCCTTCGCCTCAGGATTCGGATCGCACCACATTGAATGCAACAACAGTCGCAATCACAAATACAGAGACAAGAAATCACAAGAAATCTGAAATCAATCTCTACGTCAATGTTGGTGTTCATGATGCCTTGGTCTGTCGCCCATCGCTGCATCACGAACCTCTTCAAAATTTTTCGGTGGATCAGTCAGTGCATCAAATCCATTTGATACTAATATCCGGGGCTCGTATCCAACAAAGCTTACCATGATCGCATGTGATTGTTCAGCTTTCAGTCTGAAGGTGCCATCTGGTGCAGATCTCGCTCCCGTTGTCGTACCCGGTATGATTATGTTGGCTCCGGGCAACTCGACGAAACCTTCATCGTAGACCGTGCCGATCCACTCGCCATTCTCATATCTCGCTTCTACATTGAGCTGGTAATTTCTCGACTGGATTTCGCCAACGATAATCATTCCCTGAGCACTGTTGTCGGGATTGGTTTCACCCACCTTGAGCCGAAAGTCGAGGGGAACCACCATACGCACGCGCACGGGCCTGCCGTTCTGCGTCGCGGGCTTGAACCGCGGAAGACCTTTTACGACGCGCACAGCTTCTTCATCGAAGCCTCTACCGATTCCCCTGATTGCCTCTACGCGGGAGATGGCCCCATCCTTGTCAACGACAAACTGAACTTCGACACGGCCCTCAACGCCTGCCTCGCGGGCCTGCGGCGGATAGGTGATCTCTTTCATGATGTGCGTGTTGAAGGCTGCTATTCCGCCTTCGAATTCGGGGTAAGATTCCACGATGGTGAAGATTTCTTCCTGAGCTTTCTCAACGGACTTTTCTTCGCTGCACGCGAGCACAACCACGAGCGAAGCGCATAATGCGGTTAATGCTGCAAATTTCCACCGGTTCAATTCTTTTGCTTGTTGTTTCATGGCATTTAATCGTTTATGAATCAGACCATCATGATAGCAGCTGGCCAGATTCAATCCATTTGTTTTTAAAGAAGTACTGATCAGTAAAGCCGAATACGTGTGAACATCACAGGTCCTGATCGCAACCTGGTCGGCCTGATATTCGTGTATTATTTTGATCTCCTTCAGGATAATCCATGCTGTTGGAAGCCACCAGAAGCACGCTTTGAACATTTCGAAGAAGACCAGGTCGTAGGTATGTCTCAGGGAAGCATGTGCTTGTTCATGATTCAGGATCACCTCATAGTCGTGCTGCTGCGGATCAATCTTTTCACTGACGAAAATCCAATTGAAAAAAGTGAAGCTTCCTTTGAGATTCCCGACCCTGAGGATGGCCATACCGAGGAACTTTTCGCGCCGACTCTTTCGCACGAGCCAGACCAGATGGAGGATATCACTTAAAAACTTCAGCAGGAAGAAGGCGCTGACGACGATGTATATCCAGATCACGAGCTCATAGCTTCCGGCAGATTCAGCCGTGACGGGTGCGTGATTAACTGCATCCATGGGCAGGGGTTCCATGGGTACTGTGACTACCGGATTCTGACTAAAAGAAAACAGTCTGGGTAATTTAAGCAGTGGAATCACCAATGCCAGCAGGGTAGAGGCAATGAGGTAAAATCGCATCCTGCCGTACTGGTGTTCTTTACGAAGTAAGAGCCAGTATCCGCAGTAAAGCACAACGTGAACGACGGCGAGTTCTATGAGATAGTTGGTCATGCTTTTTTGCCTTTCAGCTTTTTGAGTTCGACAACGAGTTCTTCGAGTTCATTGAGAGAGAGTTTGTCCTCCTGCGTGAAGAAGGACACCATCTGCTGGTAAGATCCGCTGAAGTAGCGTTTCACGAATCCCTTCATGAAAACGCGGGTATAGGCCTCCTTTGAAATGAGCGGATGGTACTTATGCGATTTACCCAGCGGTTCATGCCCGACGAACCCTTTTTGCTCCAGGGTCCGGACGACGGTGGAAACCGTATTGTATGCCGGCTTCGGCTTCGGTAATCGGGCGATGACATCTTTGACAAACGCTGATTCCAGGTCCCAGAGAACCTGCATGATTTCTTCTTCGGCTTTTGTTAATTGTTGGATCGGCTTCTGTTTCATCTGATTGGTAAAACTAAATAACTAGTTAAAACTATTAATATAGTTTTAAGAATACAAGGGATTTGCTATATCTTTTTGCGATTGGCTTTTCCAGGCATGCTCATCCTTTTCCACAACATAATAACAACTCCGGATCCTCGCCAGGCGGTGCGTAAGAGCACAGTGAGCGAAAGACCGGACGGCACGTTCTCCTTATCGTAACCTTCCGTCACACTTCCGAAGTCTGAAACAAACTCCGAAATCAATTCGCACCTGAATTCCCTTTGACTCTAAATACTTATTAAAATGAAAGCAGGTTCCAGATCCGCTGGGCAATGCGCGTTGAACCGATATTTTCAATTTTAAGCTCGGCCCTGAAATTGTGGCGGCCGCTTTGCTAATACTGAATAATCGCTACTTTCGATAGAACACACGGAAGAAGATGCAGGTAATAAATCCGGATACTTGTTTTGATTATAAGGACCCACCCAACGCCGATCAGAAATGATCCACTTCTGATCAACAAGCGAACACAGACGAATACTTCAGGATCGTCAAAGACCAGACACGTGATTGATTTCCCTCTTTCGCATTCGTTGGAGTCTGCCGCGAAAAGGTTAATCAGGAACATATGATACCAGAGTCGGTGCATAACTAAGGTGATCTAACACGCTTTCATAATTGCGTCCGGCATCTGCTCTTTCATTTTCAACGTACCCAAAATGGAAACCGGACAGTAACATTGGTAACTCTTGAATGATCCGGATTCCATCGCCACCCGTTGGATGCGATATTAACAGCGCCGCCGTAAAGAATAAAGTACCGTTCTGGGAAAAGACGATTCTCAAGGATTTTCAACATTATCTGGATGAACATCAGCAGCGGGACAATGATTAGAGGCGACGCAGGTTGAGGGCGGTGCAAGGAGGATACTTTAGATTGGACGATATAGAACCTGAAATCAACCGTAACTGGCAGCCACCCTGCAACCCTAAAGCGACCACTCGCACGCAGATCTTAGTACGTTGGCTGATTTGCCAAATCAGGGGGTAGGGTAGCGATGGGAAATCCGTCTACCCGAACCATCCCTCACATTCGATTCCCTCCCCGGTTCAAAATGGCCCTTTTTTGGATAGCCAGAGCGTTGCCCTCAGTACGAAATCGCGGCGCGATGTACGCGAGTGCTATAACTTTGAAAAATAAACCTTATGTAAAAACGGAAAAATTGAACTTGGTAAGTGGAAGATCGTAAAAAGCCCAATCGATTCCATCCAAAAATCCAGTATATGAAAAGTTTAATCCTTCGTGGCGTATTCACCGTTCTGGCTATATCCAGTTGTTTTGCAATATTTTCATTCAGAAGCACCGAAAAGATTAAAATCGGCTTCCTTGTTCATGATCTGGTTGCCGACAGGTGGCTAATGGACATGGAAAATTTCACCAACAAGGTAACAGCCCTTGGTGGGGAAGCAGTAACCAGAAACGGTTTAGGCGATGCCGAAACGCAAGTCGAGCAGGGTAAACTTCTTATTGATGAGGGCGTAAAGGTCATTGTCGTTGTTCCCCAGGATGGAAAGGTGCTGGCAAAACTTGTAGATTACGCAGACAAGAAAGGAGCAACGATCATTGCGTATGACAGAATGATTGCTGACTGTAACCTGCATTACTACATCTCTTACAATAGTGTGCAAGTGGGAGAACTGATGGCGGAGTATGCATTGAAGGCGAAGCCTAAGGGTAACTATGTCATCCTCAATGGACCCTCAACCGACAACAATGCGCTTTTGGTTCGGGAAGGTATTATGAATAAACTGAAAGGGCCCATCAAAGCAGGAAATATCAAAATATTGCTCGAAAAAGAAATGAGTTCGTGGTATGCACTAAGTTCAATGTCTGTCATGGATGAGTTTGTACAAAACAACAAGCTTCCTATAGACGCAGTTTTAACCGGTGCTGATGACCTGGCGTCGGGTGTGATCGATGTTTTAAAATCATCTGATATGCGTATTCCTGTGATAACAGGGCAGGATGCTTCAGTTGATGCCTGCCGCAATATTATTCTTGGAAATCAGTCTATGACGATATACAAGTCTGTAAAAAAACTTTCCAGTGAAGCAGCGGTGCTGTCAATGAAAATCGCGAAAGGAGAAAAAATCGATTTTACTACCACAATGAACAATGGTAAAAAAGATGTACCCAGCATTCTATTTGTTCCGATAGTAGTAGATAAAGCAAACCTGAAAAACACCGTCCTCAAGGACGGACATATTGATGAGTCTTTGCTGAAGTGAAATGGATTAGAACTAATTTCGTGCGGATACCCAACCATATACACATAACCATCATTAGCTACCGTTAACATGCCACCCTACAGGGCGGGGTTCGCAAATGATATCAATTGTCTACAAACACATTGTCCCGATGGGACAACGAATGCATTTCTGTGCTGTAGGCACAGCATGTTTGTAGAAAAGATAAGAAGAAAAGCTCCGTCCCAGCGGGACGGTATGTTAACACCGACCACATTGAG
>JAEZEH010000156.1 GCA_023417785.1 Bacteroidota bacterium | reverse complement strand
TTCAGGTAACCCGAAAAATAGGTTGGCTCGCGATAGACATCCGGAGCGAAATTCATCGCTGTAGCATGAGCGCTATTGCTTACCGTTGTATCCCCTTTGAATTTATAATCGAACTGCATAAGTTAATGTCTCACGTAGTCAGCAACTTCTTTTATTACCATCGGTGTATCAATTTCCGGAAAACGCTTCGTGATATCCCTCAGGGCTGAAATACATTCCGCGCGTTCCGTAATAGCCACCGACACAGACACCCGGGAAAACACATCTGCTGCCAGCCTTGCCGTTTGTTCGTCTCTCTGTGCCTCATTTTTGAGGAATTGCATGACACGTGCTTTGGCAACCTTACCTTTATTTACCTGCGACAATAATGTGATGAAGTAAAGCTTCAGCTTATTTAAAATATCAATGTTTCCGGCCGCATACTGCTCGAGATAAGCAGTCGCAAACAACTGAACTTTGGTCGATGGATGCTGGCTCAGCTTCAACAAGTATTCGCTCCCATCATTTGCATCAAAGTATTTTGTGATCAACTCACGTCCGAAATCCTGCACGTCTTCACGTGTGCTGTCACACAACATGATGAGGAGGTCGGTGTTCCAGTCGGAAGCGGTAAAGGTGGTGCGGAAAAAGTCGAAGGCGAAAATCCGCGTATCATCCCAATCGGTGTCCGTAACTTTCACAGCATCGCCTTTCGCAGCCTTTACTTTGTCCGGATACTTTTTGAACGTATCCCATGCGAATTTCCGTACGTCTTGCAAGGGGTTGTTGGCAAGTTTAACGAGGTCATTGATCGCCAGATCGCCGTCGTTAATGGTTCTCTGCAGGAGAATATTTCCGATGAGTTGTGACGTTCGATATCGGGAATTCAGCAATACTAACGCCTTTTCTTTCGGTATCACATACAAACTGCCTTCAAGTTCGTTTGATAGCAGGCTCAATAAATCTTCATGCAGACCTTCATACGACTCTTTGACGAGAAAGGCAGGTACAAAAAGATTAACGAGCTCTTTTCCAAAGTCCGGGTAGAAGCGGATCAGTCGGTAGATGATCGGCCGGACCGCGCTCCTTACGTCAGCCAAAGGCGAGAGGCAGAAGCTAACCAGAACATCCTTCTTTCTCAACAGCATATCATCCGGAAATCTGCCCAGCAAGGCTATACCAATTCCGCGGGACTCAGGGTTCTCTGAGGTCAACAGAATCTTCAGAAAATCCTCCGGAAGCTCCTCTGGCCGGATTGAATGCTTCATCAGAATCTTACCACCAAAGGCCTGGATGTGCAGTGATGGATGCTTGAACAGATCCATGACTACATCCATGCTAATATTTTTAAGGTGTGGCGCGAAGGTGATGATAACGGTATCAGCCAGCTGGTTCACATAACGCGTTTCTTCTTCGGTCTCGCTGGTTGTACTAAGAAGGAAAGCAACAGCGCTGGCGATGATCACCTGGGCCTGGGACGTGTCGAAAGTATGGGTTGATAAAAACGCCCGGAGCCATGAATGCGCTTCAACGCTACGCATTTTTAAAAGTAAGGTAACAAATGCCGTGTCTCGCAGCATGGTAGTGCGGATCGGAACCAGCCAAAGCTCTGCCTGTTTTCTGGCATCCTCGAGTCTGCTGTCAAGCATAGCCGTCAAAAGAACACGGTCCGGTTCGGAAGGATTGTATTTCTTGCGGGCGAGCTCCAGACCGAGTTTCGCGGTATTCTCTGAATACGATCCAAGGAAAGAGATGATGTGCTGCGTTTCGATGTGCTGTTCGAAAGACGAGTTGGCGCGCCATACTTTTAAGGCAAAGTCGTGCACCTTGTTGACTTTACTATGCGACAGTAACCGGATAATTTCCTCAGGAGCGTTATTCCACAAATGGGGGAATGCTTCCTCTCGTTCCACAGGGCCGGCATCACCCGGAACGAAAGGAGGGACACACTCAACGACATCTTTCTTAAACCTGTATCGCTGGCTATTCTTATAAAGAATATAATTGAACGCCTGATACTTCGCGTAAGAATCGTAGTGTGTTCTGATCTCCTCGCGGGAATGCGATCGCGCAGCAGCATCATACCGGTAATTGTAATGCAAGGTATGATAGGGTGGTGTAGAATCTGTTTCATCGCTGAAAGCCAACAGAAGACCCGTGGACAGTTCGACGAATGAGTCGTCATGGGCTTCACCATACTTTCGCAACTGCCTGATTATGCGCCGGGTAAGATATTCCTTTGTCTTGCTGGAAAATGCTTCAAGCTTCTTGTCTTCCTCCGATATATACGATGTGGAACGATACCCCGCGGTTCGTTTCTCGATCTGCTTCGCGACTACACCCACCGTACCGTAATCCTGCAACATTTCCGCCGTCTTAAGGATGCGCCTTACGTATTTGAAGTAATTATGTTCAAATGGGATTGCACTCAATACGTCCAGAAAAACATCATGAAGCCTCACCATGTTCCTGGTCAGCCGATAGATCCCGACGAGATACTCGTTTGAGGCAGTCTTGAGTTCGAAAAGAAATTCCTGCAGGTCTTTTTTAAACTGCACAGGATCTTGCGCTGCGATCGACGTCCTGAATGGTCGTGGTAGCGATTCGGTAATCTTGGCTAACAGAATTTCCTTGTCTTTTCCTTCTGCAAATTTCAGAATCGCATCAAAGATCAATTCCCTGACATACTCGGGTTGCGAAGTGTCCTTCTCAAGTTCCTGAAGAAATCCAAGCGTGGCTGATGTTCCGCACCGGCCAATTGCCCACACTGCAGAGTAGATGTTGCTCAGGTCGGAGGGATCCGCCACCTTGATGATGTGTGGAATAGCTTCCGATATCTTCAGATCTCCGGCGCGCCAGATGATCCGCGAAAGTTGCCAGTGCTCGGGTCCCTCGCCGGCAGCTGCCGCCTTGAGTAGCTTAATGATCTGTTTCTTTCGTTTGTCATTACCAGGCCTTGATGCCGCAGCTTCACCAACGGTAGCGATGGGAGCCTCACCAGCCGCGACGTAGCCCTTTTTACGCTTCTCATTTTCGAGTGCACCAAAAACCTTCTCGGCCTCCGGCAGAGAAACCGGGAAGATTGTTTTAGTACCTTCCTTCAGGGCCGTGCCTCTGCGCCCATACCTGAAATTAACGAGGAAGCCGTCGCCGGACTCACAAAGATCGATCTCATAAACTTTGTCGGACGTGCCTTCCTGGAAATAAAGCTTGAGTTGTTTAATGAGTTTCAAAAAGGGGCAGGTT
>JAEZEH010000094.1 GCA_023417785.1 Bacteroidota bacterium | reverse complement strand
AAATACGCCTCGATGGCATTATCAAATCTTCTGATTGTAATCATGGCAACGGAACTACCTGGTCAAATATAGTTAAATGTTCCGAGGCTCTTCACAGAACAATAAACCATAGGCGCGCAGTCGCATTGTCAGATCTGAGTCCGGGCCAGGACGTAAACAGAAAGAATATCCAATCTTCGGCTGAAAAATTAATGGAAAACGTAACAACCACCACATCACCCCCCACGCCGTTCCGCCTCGACTTTGAGTTCCTCGAGTTGCTTTTTCATGGCGGCGTTCAGATTCCGTTGAAAGATGGACTTGAATAATGACGGCATGAATCCTTCCAGGCTTTCCTCCACCTCTACGAGTGTGCCCAGGTCCGACGGGGTGAAACGCCAGTTGTGAATAGCGTTGGCGCCGAAAGTTTCCCCGGTCCAGCCAAATTCGCTTTCCGGAATTATGGTATGAATTTCAGATTTAAAATTCAGTCCACCCGCCTTCCACAGAAACACTGTACCTTCAGCCAGTGGTCCGCGCAGATCGGTTTTCGAAACCGGCTCCTGCCAGGACGGCCAATCGCCAATGCCGGTAAGAACATTCCACACCACTGAGACGTGCGTTCTTATTTCGATCTTTCCTTCCGAGATAACAGGCGCGCTTTTATTGAGAGGAACCTTCATTGACAATGGTGTTTAATTCAAAGTTGGCAAATTAAGCCAATAATGAAAACGCACGGCCCGATAAAAGCATGCTCTGCCGCCAATATGTATACCGAAGTTTCTCGCAGAAGGCGCGGAAGTCGCAGAAGAAGCCGCGGACAAGGACGGTTTACCTTCAGCGTATTCGTCCGTGTGATCTGCGGGATGTGCGAGCGAAATGTATACCAAGCTTCTCGCAGAAGGCGCGGAAGACGCAGAAGAAGCCGCGGACAAGGACGGTTTACCTTCAGCGTATTCGTCCGTGTGATCTGCGGGATCTGCGAGCGAATATGTATACCAAGTTTCTCGCGGAAGGCGCGGAAGACGCAGAAGAAGCCGCGGACAAGGACGGTTTACCTTCAGCGTATTCGTCCGTGTGATCTGCGGGATCTGCGAGCGAATATGTATACCAAGTTTCTCGCGGAAGGCGCAGAAGAAGCCGCGGACGAGTACGGTTTACCCTTCAGCGTATCCTTCCGTGCGAGCTGCGGGATCCGCGCGCGAATATGTATACCAAGTTTCTCGCGGAAGGCGCGGAAGACGCAGAAGAAGCCGCGGACGAGTACGGTTTACCCTTCAGCGTATCCTTCCGTGCGATCTGCGGGATCCGCGCGCGAATATGTATACCAAAGTTTCTCGCAGAAGCCGAGGGATCTACGATGCTAAGGCCTTTACTCCTACGAAGTTGCAAAACGCCGTTTCGGTTCCGGTTTCAGACTTGTAAGGTCGGCGATCTTCACTACATCACCTGTCTCACAGCTTTTCCGCGCGGCAATTCCTACAAGAACAGAAAATGCTCCATCCCGAACGGTAGCCGACTGATTTAATGGGTCTTCGGTAACACCGCCGAAGATCTTATCCTTAAGGAGTTTGTCGCCACCACCGTGGCCGCTGGTGCCGTGAGGGATGCGCAGAAATTCGCGGCCACCAAAGCTACGGTTGATAACAATTTCGTCGTAGTCCTTCTTCTGAACCGGATTGCTTTCCTCAATCCATGCCTCCATCCTGCCTTTGGTTCCGTTAAATGCAATGCGGTAGCCTTCGTATGGCGAATACGTTGTAAGCGAGTACGCAACCTGCACACCATTGGCGTATTTGATCGTCGCTGCCATCTTATCGTAAATATCAATATCTTCCTTCCATACACACCCGTCGCGCAGGTAGCCATCATGTTTCTCGTGGTCGGCATACATTTCCATCAACCCTTTGTGTTTGGTCATATCGAAGTAAAATTTGCATTTGTCTTTGTGCGGGCAGGGTCTGCAATTCGTATGGCGGAAGGAGTTGTTCTTGCCGTAAAAATCAAGCGCGCCGGAAGCGTACACTTCGGTCGGATCGGATTCAATCCACCAGTTCAGCAGATCAAAGTGATGGGTTGCCTTGTGTACCCAAAGCGTTCCACCTTTCTCGCGAAGACGGTGCCAGCGCCGGAAATAGTCGGCGCCGTGGCTGGTATCGAGATACCAATGGAAATCAACCGATGTCAGATCACCGATCTCACCACGTCTTAGCAGTTCGTACATACGGGCACGGTGGGGAGAGTATCGATAATTGAAAGTGACGATAACTTTTTTACCGGTGCGCTTTTCAGCTGCAAGAATTTTTTCGCACTTGTCTTCGTCGGTAGTCATGGGTTTTTCCGTGATTATGTCGGCACCCATCTCCATGCCTTTGATTATAAATTCATGATGGGTTGAATCGACGGTTGTAACGATAAGAGTATCCGGTTTGGTTTCACGCATCATTTTTTCAAAGTCGGTGAATATCGGACAAGTAAAGCCCATTGCTTTTTTTGCGTAGGCGAGTCTTCCCGGATTGATATCGCAGAGGCCTACGAATTCAACGCGGTCGGGATAAGCAGTCTGAACATCCTTCGACCACATCCCCAGAGCGCGAACACCGGTTCCGACAATAGCAACTTTCTTTTTCGCCGGTGCTGTCCTGGCGTAGAGGTTAGCAGGATACGACAGGATAGTTCCTGCAACGGCTGCGCCAGTGGTAGCGAGAAATGTGCGGCGCGATGTTTTGCTTAGCTGATTATCCATAGAATTACAGGTTTGCAGCTAATTTGAGCAATCGATTGCGCAAAACCTAATTCTCAATACAAAAGTGGATCAGCTTTTTCACCAGCGGCAGGACACCACCGGTAAGTACTGCCGCAAGCGCTGCTGATTTTATTCCTTCAATCTGTATTCAAATGCTTCAGGCAATACTAAATTCGCCAGTGCGAACCGTTGCCTTCAAATCATGCAGAATATTGTACAAACCAAAATAAGTGCGATTAATGTATAGCGCGTCCCGCACGCCGCGGGCTTTCCTGCCTTCGCGAAGTGTCTTATTGTTGGCTAACTCCTGCCCAAAATCATAAATGCTTTGGAAATATTTCTTATCTGAAAAATCGAACACTTCCGTGCGGAAAGGTCGGCTCAAGAGCTCAAGCAGTTTTACGAAGATCCGGCGGTAGAATTCCTTTTCAGCTGGTGTGTCAGAATCATAAAGGAAGTGAAGTGTATAAAACAACTTATCGAGTTCTTTCGGGTTATCGTAAAAATTACGGTCGAGAAGCTTGAAGTATTCTTTATAAAAACTATCAGGAATAATCTTCACGCAGCCAAAGTCAATTATTCCCAATCGGTCATCCGGTGTAACAATGAAATTACCTGGGTGCGGATCGGCATGTACAGACCGCAGCGTATGCATCTGAAAATGGTAAAAGTCCCACATTGCCTGACCCAGCTTGTGCCGTGCCGCTTCTGAAACAGGTTGGCGTAAAACCTCACCAAGAGGCTTTCCTTCGATCCAGTCCATGGTAAGAATTTTTTCTCCGGAGTACTCGGGGTAGTAATCAGGAAAAACAAGGTTACCAATATGCCTCGTACTGCAGGAGAGGTCGATGGACCTTTGAAGCTCCAGCGTATAGTCCGTTTCTTCTATCATCCGCGCCTCGACCTCCTTGATAAACTCGTCGTAATCAACCGGATTCAATTTGAACATCGACAACGCGATTGGCTTGACCATCGCAAGATCGGATCTGACACTATCCCCTACTCCGGGATATTGGATTTTCACAGCGAGCTTTTTCCCGTTGAGTACAGCCTGGTGGACTTGCCCCATTGATGCTGCATTGACCGCTTTAGTTGTGAAACTGTCAAACAGTTCGTCGGGTGCTTTACCAAACTGTTTGCGGAATATTTTCACTACCAGCGGATAAGAAAGCGGTGGCGCACTATATTGTGCCATGGAAAATTTTTGCTGATAGGCCGTCGGAAGTAATGTTTTGTCCATGCTCAGCATTTGCGCCACTTTCAGGGCACTGCCTTTAAGTTCGCTTAATGAATTATAGATATCACGGGCGTTGTCGTGGTGTAACTGTTCACGATTTGCATCTCCGTTGATGAGTTGTTTACTATAGTGTTTGAGGTAATTGGTGCCTATTCGCGCACCGGTACTTATGAACTTGCTTGCCCGGTGAACTTTCGACACCGGAATCCGATCGAATTCTTTCATGATGTGTAACGCGATTAGCGGTTTTGAAAAAGAAACTTGCCGAAATCAAAGGCGGTGTCAACGGCACCCTTACTGATCAGGTCGAATGCCAGGTTAACGGACTTTTCAATCGCGGCGTCGGTCTTTTCAAAACCTGCGCTGTCGTCATTTCGCCAGAACCGGAGTATAAAAACCATGTGAAGCCAGAAGAGCCGCGGATATCTCTCATCAAGCCAGGGTCGGTTGGCAATCTCACCTTTTTCCTTTCCGGCATTCAGAATTTCACCAATAAATTTTTCAAACGTGGAACGAAATTCCTTCAGGAAGGGAGGCGCGATATCCGTCTGGCGGATGTCAGCAACTTGCAGCAGTACAAAACTGCGGTTGGGGCGAAGCTCTTCTACAAGCGCGAAATAAAACGAAAGTATTTGTTCGCGCGCGGTGAACAAACCAAAGCCCTCATCTGCTTTGAGCTTGTTTACTGTCTTTTGTATGAACCCGTTCCAGATTTGTCTTTCAACTCCATCAAACGAGCCGAAGAAGTTGTAGAAATCGTCCTCCTTTATGCCGATGTCCAGACAGAACTTGTACACCGACGCGGGCCGGGACCCGTTTCGAAGCAGGTGCTCCTGGTAAGCGTTTTTGATTTTTGATTCGGAAGGCTGGTTGTCTGCCTTTTTGGGTTGTTTTCGGGTAGATTCCATAGCTGTGATCTAAACACTGTGTGAATGAAAAGGGTTTTGGATCGGCAAATTATTCTTGTCGGCGGTTCGCGAGCCGGGATTGTTTATTTCCGATATCACAAACATATAGAAAGTACTTTGCATTACAAAGTTGTATTTAGGATTTTCTTATTAATCTTAATTATGAGCGCGGCGTGTTGGAGCTTTAAGCCCCTACGGATGATTGCCTCGAAGGCGTCCACCAACGGGGACAGGACTAAAGTCCCTTTTTCTCAAATCCGGGATAAATCCGGAGGTTATTGAGAAAATTTCGAACACACAGTAACGCTAACAGGGCTTACGCTCATTCGAATGAGCGACACAAACATACCAACACGCCTCGGTCCATTTGAATGTGATAATTATCATCCCTTAGCGACACGTAAACCCTCCATTTACTTCCTTCAAAACTGTATTTTAGCGTCCAAAACTCCTGGTTTATGAAAAACTCCCGACTGCGCTTAACGATGATTCTGGTGGCTTGCCTTGCCTTTACTTCCCATGTCCAGGCCCAAACCATCTTTTCGGAGACTTTTTGGGAAAACCCAAATATCAATGGCGTTAATCGGCTCCCGATGCGTAGCACGAGCTACAGTTTTCCCACGGAGGAAACTGCACTTTCGGTCAGTCGCGATAAATCACCGAAGATTCAGGTGCTCAATGGCCAATGGCAGTTCCATTTTGCTCCGGCGCCGGACAAATCACCTTCAGGTTTTCATCAGCCGAATTACGATGCTTCATCGTGGGACCAGATTGAAGTTCCGTCTAACTGGGAGTTGAAGGGCTACGGCACAGCTATCTATACCAACATCAGGTATCCTTTCAAGGTTAATCCTCCCTACATCGATCACAGCGACAATCCCGTTGGATCCTATATAACCGAATTTACTCTGCCCGACTCGTGGAACGATCAGAAAATCATTCTCCACTTTGGCGGATCATCTTCGGCCACGTATGTGTGGATCAATGGCAAGGAAGTCGGCTACAGCGAAGACAGTTTTCTGCCATTCGCGTTTGATATTACCCAACACGTTAACCGCCCCGGTAAAAACAAACTCGCTGTAAAAGTGCTCCGCTGGTCCGACGGCAGCTACCTGGAAGACCAGGACCACTGGCGGCTAAGCGGTATTCAACGCGACGTCTATCTGGAAGCCGTTCCTCATACCCATATTGCTGACTTTTTCGTTAAGCCGTCTTTGAACGATGCATTCGATCAGGGCACTGTACGTGTGCTGGCAAAAACATCAGGGTTGACCCCGGCCAATGCCGACGGATGGCAGCTAAAGATTCAAATGTATGACGCGAACAATCAACCCGTGTTACAAAAGGCAGTTTCGAAGCCGGTGTTAAGAAATCTCCAGGATGAACGCGGCTACGGAAATAACCAGGGTGGCTTCCCTGATATACACATTGAGGCGTCCATCGATAAGCCATTGCTCTGGTCTGCCGAGTACCCCAACCTCTATACGTTTACGATCAGTCTTGAAGATGCGAATGGAAACGTGGCCGAGGTCCGATCCTGCAAAATTGGTTTTCGTTCCATTGAGTGGGGAGCCTTTGGTTTAAAGATCAACGGCAGAAAGGTATTGCTACAAGGTGCGAACCGGCATGAACACGACCAGTACAACGGTAAAGTCGTTTCTGAAGAAACCATGAAACAGGACATCCTTCTAATGAAACAGCACAACTTCAACGCCGTACGCACATCACACTACCCTAATATTGAAAGATGGTATGAGCTCTGCGATGAATATGGTTTATATGTAATGGACGAAGCCAACCTGGAAACTCATGGCTTAGGATCCTATCTTTCCCAACACCCCGACTGGCACAACGCTTACATGGAACGCGCGGTACGCATGGTGGAACGCGACAAGAATCATGCTTCCATCATCTCCTGGTCACTGGGTAATGAATCCGGGAGTGGACCCAATCACGCCGCGATGGCAGGATGGATCAAAGCCTATGACCCCTCACGGTTTATACATTACGAAGGCGCACAGGCTTTCGGCGGGGAAACAAAAGATCCTTTCTACGTCGACGTGTATAGCCGGATGTACGCCCCTATACCGGATATGGTTCGCCTTGCCACAAATGAGGATACCCGGCCCGTTGTTTATTGCGAATATGCCCACGCTATGGGTAACTCCACAGGGAACCTTTTCAAATTCTGGGAGGCATTCTACGAACATCCGCGTCTGATCGGCGGCTTCGTCTGGGATTGGGTCGACCAGGGACTTGTGATGAAAACACCTGAAGGAAAGACCTACTGGGGCTACGGTGGTGATCACGGTGAACCCATCCACGACGGCAACTTCTGCCTCAATGGTGTCGTCCTTCCTGACCGGGGCGTAAAGCCCGCAACGCTCGAATTCAAGAAAGTGATGCAGAATATCGCCACGGAGGATATAGACGCCGAAGCAGGCAAGATAAAAATCACCAACAGATACAGCTTCACCGATCTGAGTGAGTTTACTCTTAACTGGTCCGTTCTTGAAAACGGGAAAACCATTCAACGTGGAAAGCTTCCTATCGAGTCGGTGGCACCCGGCCAGACGCGTGAAGTCACATTGCCTCTGAAAAAAATAAAGACAACATCCGGTGCAGAATACCACCTGATGATTGAATATGCGCTTCTTCAATCAAAATCATGGGCACCGACCGGACACGTCGTCGCGTGGGAGCAAATACCTATCATCGAATTGGATCCTGCGATTCATCTTCCCGGCAAAAATGCACCTGCCATCAAACTGCAGGATAGTAATGACTTAATTACGGTATCCGGAAAGGCATTGATTTCTCAATTCAATAAAAAAGACGGTCTCCTTACCAGTCTTCGGTTCAACAACACAGAATATTTGAAGACACCGTTGACGCCAAACTTCTGGCGTGCACTCACGGATAATGACCGGTTGTGTGGCACAGCCCGAAAACTCGCGGTGTGGGAAAATGCCGTGAGTAATATGAAGCTGGAACAATTCACATGGGAGGAAGTGGAAAAGTCGGTTTCCATTTTCGCTACCTACCAATTGGAAAACATCGGTACCCTACAGATCACCTACGATATCTCAGACGACAGAATTGAGGTAACTCCGGCACTCACTATAAACGAAAATGTACCCGGCCCGATGCGTGTTGGAATGATGACCCATGTTCCGGCTTCGCTCGACGCTGTGAAGTGGTTCGGACGCGGCCCGCACGGCAATTACATCGACAGAAAAGAAAGCGCACCGGCAGGCCTATACACAGCATCAGTAACGAAAGACTTTTTTAGTTATCCCCAGCCACAGGAAAGCGGTAATAGAACCGATGTGCGCTGGATGAGCCTCACCAACGCGAAGGGTCAGGGCTTGCGTATCAGCGGACCTCAATATCTCAGCGTGAACGCTCTGCCTTACAGTCAGGAAACGTTATTGAATGCAACACACACGCACCAACTGGAACGTGCGGACTTCGTGAATCTCAATATCGATCTTATACAAATGGGGCTGGGTGGGGATGACACCTGGTCGGAAAATGGATTCCCACATCCGGAGTTTATGCTAACGGACAAATTCTATAGTTATTCGTTCACCATAGAAGCAGCGAAGTAGTATTAAAGGAATAACAAAACAAAGAAGTAAAAGCAATCACATCATATGATGCTATTGCTTTTACTGATCCCTTACAAACCCATGTTCACAACAGTAATTCCCAAAAAGACCAGGGAAAAAACAATGGATAAAACGATCACTAAAGATCGTCTCAGAAAAATAGGATGGGGCCCGTTCGTGACGTTCACTTTTCGCATTACTATAGACATTTGCACTTAATTCACGGACCATACCCCAGGTAACCCTTCAACGAAAAACTCGACCGCTATTCGCTATAAAATACGCTTATTCGATTTTCTGCCAGAATTCTATTTCGTATTTCAATGAATCTCATAACTCTCAGGATCTAATTTCACAGAAAATCTGGTCGCTTTTTCTGCAGGGGAATTAATCGTCTAAGTATTCCCGCACCAACCCGTTTGTGGAAGCGCTTCCTGATCAGCAAAAATACCAATGGTAATAACGCGTTTGGAATTCTTACTAAGGTTTCATAGAACCATTGCGAGATTGACTCACCAACAAACTGAACGTCAAAATTCGTCCAGATCCGCGCCAGAGCTGTTACCGTCCCCCATAAGAACGCATACATTGCAGCCACGCGGTCTGTCGCGGGAAACAATATCACTATTGCGACCAGGAGGTCAAGCCAGCCTGCGATAGCCAGCATCGTTACCGCCGAGTCTTCATTCACACCGAAGCCCAGGATCATCATATCGATGAAGTTGCCGGGAATCGGATAATAGCCTATGGCATAAAGACCGTGTCCGGCGAATGTCAACGCAATGGACATACGCAGGCCACATGCAATTGCCGCCGTATGACTGTTTCTCACCGCCAGGAACAAAGCGATTGGCGTAAACCATTGACAGGTGTATTCCACAAATTCCCCCACCCTCCCAAACTTGTCAAGGCTATAAAGAACGGCCAGCGAAAAAAGCAAAGCTGACCCACCGAGTAAGATCCCGGCATACCGGATCGACTTTCGAAAAATGAAGTGAATGCACCATGCGCAACAACAGAGATATATTACTCCGACAACTTTCACCGCTGATTGTATCCTCGAATCCCATTCAGCACTGCGAATAAAATCATCCCAGCGGACATTAAATACATGCGACAAGGCCCATTCCATCGAGTCCTGATCCCACAGAACGATGCGTATAGGTATATCGTAAAACAAATGCTGATATGCGCGGCCTGCGAACACGCAAATGGAACTGAGCAGCAAAATCAGTATTACGTATTTGTTAACACCCTCCTCCTTCGTATGAATTATCGGTTTACTTCCCATGATCGTTTGATGAAGATTGGTTAGCATGCTTTTCCCGTCACGAACTAAGGATTATTTATGCAGGGAATCGAGTCGATGATGTTTCCATTTGGTTAAATCTTAGAGACACATCATCCATTCGGCAAACACAAATCCTAAATAGAAATGTCTATGAAAAAGATTTTTATAAACCTGTTAGTTCTCGTTGTCATAAGTTCGGACGTTCTCGCGCTCACCGACAAATACCGGTTGATGCTCCGCGACGATCCGTCAACCTCCATCGTCATAGGCTGGAATCAGGTGTCGGGGTCAAACCCTGTTATATATTTTGGCGCAAATGACTTTGGTATAGCGTACAATCGGTATCCCTCAAGCAGGAAACCCGACCGTGTGGTAAGCGAGAACGGCATGTCAAACCATTTTGTCAGACTCACGGGTCTTAAACCAAATACCGCTTACTATTTTGTTATTCGCGACAGTGAGGGAGTCAGTCAACGCTTGTGGTTTCGAACCGCTCCGGACGATCCCGCGGTGCGTCTATCAGTCATCGCCGGTGGAGATAGTCGTGACAGCAGAGCTACACGGCAGAATGCCAACAAACTGGTGAGTAAGCTACGCCCGCATGTGGTATTGTTCGGTGGTGACATGACGCGTTCCAACCGTGACGATGAATGGCAGGACTGGTTTAACGACTGGCAATACACCATTGGAGCTGATGGACGGATCATTCCAATTGTCGTTGCGCGCGGGAACCATGAAAGCTCAGATGCTATCCTCGTCAACCATTTTGATGTGCCCCACGAAAATGTGTACTACGCACTGACATTCGCGGGATCCCTGCTACGCGTGTACACGTTGAATTCTGAAAGCTCAATCGCCGGAGCCCAGACTGAGTGGCTTGCGAATGATCTTGTACGCAGTCAGCATGTCGCGTGGCGAATAGCGCAGTATCACCGCCCCATGCGTCCCCATGTTTCGACCAAGTCGGATGGGAATGTACACTACCGCGCATGGTCCAGTTTGTTCTATCAGCACCAGGTCAAACTGGTAATTGAATGCGATGCGCACACAGTGAAATCAACATGGCCCGTGATTCCGTCAACTGCTGAAGGTTCGGCGGAAGGTTTTATCCGAGACGATAAAGCAGGAACCGTCTTCGTTGGAGAAGGTTGTTGGGGCGCACCACTTCGAAAGAACGATGATCCTAAACCCTGGACCCGCGACAGCGGAATGTTCAACCAGTTCAATTGGATTATTGTGAGCAGGGACCGAATTGAAACCAGGTTCGTGCGAACCGACAATGCCGACAAAGTAGGCGTTGTGAGCGATACTGATCCATTCACGCCTCCCGCCAATCTGGACATCTGGAATCCCGGAAACGGACCGGTCATCGTTATCCCTGCGGTTCAGAAAGACGAATCTGAAGTTCACGTCACCGCGAAAATAGCGGCGGGATCAGATGATGCCGAAGAACGGGGCGATGGAACGATATACATGGGCAGCACAGATCTCGAACTTGTCTACGACAACGCATCAACAGGCAACCAGACCGTTGGAATGCGCTTTTCCTCGGTCGATATCCCTAAAGGAGCTCGCATCAAACGTGCGTACATCCAGTTTACCGCGGACGAGAACTCGGCATCTGCCGTAAATCTGAAATTCTACGGAGAGGCTTCAGGAAGCAGTAAACCGTTTACGACATCACGTAACAACATCACTGCACGCCGTAAGACATCAGCTTCAGTATCATGGGTTCCTGTACCCTGGACGATGGGCTTCAATAGTGTAGATCAACAGACTCCGGATCTGAAAACTATTATCAGCGAAATCACGTCACGCGACGACTGGGCTTCAGGAAACGCTATAGGAATAATAGTCTCCGGCTCAGGAAAACGAATTGCGTCCTCCTATGAAAAGAGTTCAACGGTCGCGCCGGTCCTTCATGTTTGGTATGACGTATCGCAGGATGACGAAGAAGGTCCATCCGACGCGAAAACGGATACCTACGCCGTAACTTCAGGACACGACGACGTGGAGCAACGCGCCGACGGAAGCGTTTATGTTGGCAGCACTGACCTGGAATTAACTTATGATAATGGTACGACGGGTAACCAGATCGTTGGCGTCAGGTTTCAGAATGTACAGATTCCACGAGGGGCTACGATTTTGTCCGCATATCTTTTGTTCACAGCCGACGAGACCGGAAACCAGCCCACGTCGCTCCAGATTCGTGCAGAAGCTGTTGACGACGCCGCAGCATTTTCATACAGGCCGAATAATGTAAGCTCCAGAAGAACCACGACGGTTTCCACTCACTGGGATCCTGCCCCATGGAACCTTCGCAATGAGTCCGGCCCGGAGCAGCAGTCACCGGATCTGAGAGACTTGGTTCAGGAAGTCCTAAGGAGACCAGGATGGAAAGCGGGTAATGCGATGGCCTTTATTATCACCGGAAACGGAAAACGAACCGCGTGGTCCTATGAGGGATCACCTACCCATGCACCGAAACTGGTGATCACATGGGATAACAGTACCGTTGTAACTTCATACGAATGGCAGCATTACGCCTTTTTGCCGGTTTCGGTGGAAGAAAATCATATTCGGGTTTTTCCGAATCCCGTCAAAGACCGGATGATAATCCAGAAACAGGGACGACTTGACGACATCCACTATGAATATACGCTTTTCAGCCATTCAGGTGAACAGGTAATACAAGGATCTTCAAGCTTCGATCAGGCGGGGTTCAGCGAACTCGATATTGCCGGATTACCGGCGGGACTATACGTGGTTCACATTTCAACAACCAATGAAAAGCGGTCAATTAAGATTATTAAACAATAGAATGTGGCTTTTTTCTGATAGCAGGATATGTTCGGGAAGGGTCTGCTTCCTGAACATCCCTTCTATACCGTCGCCCAGGCCGCCTTCATTTATATCTTTGATTATGAATCTTGCTACCCCTTTGGGAAACTGATTTATATAGTACTACACTGGTTTCGTAACCTCACCCTGTCTTCGTATCCCGGCCGATTCGCAGTAAGAATGTTTCGAAACAATCCGATCCACCTTAGCGGATAAAACTACGCTGAAAATTTCTCCGTGTATTCGGGGACTACAGGCGAGATTCGATATTTCGATGACTTTTCCAAGTCCATGAAGTCAATTTGTGTCCTTCATGGCGCAGCAGGTGATCCGGACATACGAAATAATCCGGAATCGGGAACCTGAAATCCGAAATCCTTAATACCTTTGTGTCACTTGCTCAAGGGGTGCCTTGCCGGCTTTGCCGACTGAAAGAAAGGCTGAGATTATACCCGATGGAAAAATTCCATGCACCTGATCTGGGTAATACCAGCGTAGGGACGAGGATTTCAACTAACGAATTAACGCTCCACCCATCCGGCAAGGTACCAAATGTGCCATGAACGCTGAGTCATTATCTACACTGCTAAGGGAACAACTTGCCAATATCGACACTATTCAGGTGTTCGTACTCATCACGGGGATAGCTCAGGTGCTACTGGCCAGGGCAAACAACATTCTGTTATATCCGGTCGGGATTATTTCCGTTACGCTGGCAATGTACAGTTTGTTCAACGCCGGACTGTATGCCGAGTCGTTGTTAAATCTGTATTACCTCGTGATGAGTATCTACGGGTGGTGGTACTGGACCCGGAAAACGGGATTGCCCCCTGTAAAGATCAGTTACACAACCCGGTCGGAATGGATGGTGTCGGCCGCGATCGTATTCGGTGGGTGGTTGATGCTCTACGTGATACTTGTAACGTTTACCCCTTCAACGGTACCGGTGTGGGACGCCTGGATAAGCTCAACCGCGTGGGCGGGAATGTGGTTACTGGCGCGTAGAAAAATCGAAAACTGGATTCTCCTCAATATCTCCAATGCCTTTGCCATTCCGCTGCTCTTTCAAAAGCAACTCCCGCTATTCGGTGTATTGACGATATTCCTCTTCATCGTGGCGTGTATCGGATACGTGGACTGGATCCGTAAATTCAAAATTGAACGCAACTCATCTGTCCATGGCTGAACCATCATCAATCGCCAGTCATCCGTCAGGCTTTCTACGGGAAGACATATTAACCGAAATCCGCATGCATTCTACTGTAGCCGAAGAACTTCAGCAACTTCATCCCCGGCAGCTGGAACTCATTTACGGTAACAAGTGGTTCCGTATGTTCGCACCAAAAAACCTTAACGGACTGGGATACACGCTACCCGAAGTATTACGGACCGAAGAAGCACTCGCCTGGGCCGATGGTAGTACTGCGTGGGTTGTAACTCTTTGTAGTGGTGCGGGATGGTTCGCAGGATTTCTCAACCCGAAGCTAGCAGCAAAATTGTTTGAGAATGAAAACGTATGTCTGGCCGGCAGCGGGGCTTCAAGCGGAACAGCCGAAATTCAAGACGATGGCTACTTAATCAATGGGGAGTGGAAGTATGCCAGTGGTGCACTCCACGCCACAGCATTCACGGCAAATTGTGTGATTACTCAGAACGGTACCCCCGTCGCAGATGATGAGGGTAAACCTCGCACCAGGTCGTTTATCTTTCTTCGCGAAGAAGTCCAACTCTCAAAGAACTGGCGTACGATGGGGATGGTAGCTACGGCAAGTCATGGTTTCCGGGTGGAAAGACTACACGTTGACGCTAACCGAATTTTCCAGATCAACAACGAAAGCCCTGCATTGGACAATGTTATTTATCGGTATCCGTTTCTGCAACTGGCAGAGGCAACCCTGGCAGTAAACTTCTCTGGAATGGCGCAGCAGTTTATAGACCATTGCGAGCCGGTTTTTGACCGGCGAAGCAACCCGAACCTTCGAACCAATCCCACTGAAATACTGCAACAAGCCATCGCTTCGCTAACCGAGTATCGTCAGGACTTTTATAAAGCCGTTGAAACGTCGTGGTCGTTTTGTTCTCATGGGCAAAAAATCCCTGACGTGGTCTTACGACAGGTTAGTAACCGAAGTCACAGGTTATATCTCACGTCGCTAAACCTTGTCAGTACACTATATCCGCTCATAGGACTTCGCGCCGCAGATCCAACAACCGAGGCGAATCGGATCTTTCGCAACATTTTTACAGCAAGTCAGCATACGTTGTTTAGTCAACGTTAACAGATCCGGCGGGCTCATGCGCAGGGGCCGTCACAACGTATAAACCTATTTGCTGATTTCGAAAATCCTGTTTGCCTGTACCCACTTCTCATTCTTGCTTGCAAACGGGAGTGCCTGCTGATATTTCCACATCAACTCTTCCCATTCCTGAACCTTTGAACTGGATGCATCAGATTGCGCCTTCGCTTCAAATGAAAATGTCGCATTGACGTGCATTAACATTACCAGCCGATTTCCGGCACGAAAGATTTCCATTTTTTCAATACCGCTGTCAAGAATGCTTTTCCGGATCTCGGGCCAGATATTTTTATGGTAAGCCTCGTATTCTTCGATCAGTTGGGGATCGTCTTTCAGATCGAGGATAAGGCAGTGCATAGTTGTATTCATAGTATTGTTCCCGGGAAGACAACAGAAAAATACAACCCTTACGGTAAATCAGCAATTATAGATTTAGCGCATGGTGGAGAATACGAAACTGATTAATAAGGTTTGAACTCAAATGGAACGGGAACAATCTCCGCGAATTCGTGCCCGGTCTCTTCCATGATCTCATCGTCTTCAAGGAAATACCAAATGACAGTGGTACCTTTTATCCGCTCGAGTTCGGCGAGAATTCCCTGAATCATTTTACATGATGACGTATTGAAATAATCGAGCTTGAACATGAAGTCTGTGCGCTCGTTGGGCGCCTTACTGTAATCCTTTATCCACGCGAGGATTGGGAGGTAAAAATCCGCCGAATTCTCAGGCAGGGACCTTCCCGCTATTTCGAAGATACCATTTTGCTTATCCAGCAACACCGAAGGAATCTCCTCATCTCCTTTGATCACTAATGTTTCCATACACTCGTCTATTTATCCGGGTTGAATCGATCATATAATTTACCAATAAAGCGTGGTATAGACCCGCCCTTCCATCCTACCCGATGTATACAAGTAAGCCCCAGGAGGCAATCAGGGGTCATCCAAAATGATTTTCGAAAATTACGATGAGAAACTTACGCCTCTGAATCCGGCCATTCAGCTGTTATCCGCCTGAGGAATGCATTTTCAGCGCCGCAGGTGCATGCTTTTGTTCTAAAAGTTACACCTGCATGGCCTTTTACCTGTTATGACATTATTGTCGTGTGATTGCTATGTATGTATAGAAAAATGATAACCCGTGAAGGGCAGGCTCATCCTGCTTTCCGTGACCGGAACTGATGAGGTGATTTTCCAAAAGCTTTCGTGAAGGCTGTTGTAAAATTGCCGGCGTGGGTATAACCGGTTTCCCTCGCAATTTCCCCGATCGGACGATCTGTTTCCCGAAGCAATGTCCTGCTAAACTCAAGTCGTTTGTCCTGCAGGTAACGGATGGTGGACGTATTGAACAGCTTTTTGAATCCGTACTTAAGTTTGAATTCGTTTACACCAAAACGGCGTGCGAGCGAGTCGAGTGACGAAGGCTCAAGAAAGTTTTGATCAATGAAGCTTTTCACCTCGTGAAGAATCTCTTCATCACGCCGCGACATCCGATCCGGCAGTCGTGCTTCTTTCCCCGAGATAATCTGACCAAAATGAAAAACCTGTAATGTGAACAGTGCACGCAAGTGCTGGCGAATGAATACTTCTCGCATTTCCCCGCTGAAGGGGCACTGCACTATATTATTCAGGATCCCTGCAATCGCACTGTCTGCGGGAAGTCCATCGTTAATAGTATTGAAGTCTTTCTGCCGCAAGATCATCCCGGGTAACCGATCGTTCATCGACGAAAGGTCGCCAATAAGAATATCCGAATAGAAATCCTTGCCCAGGCGAAACGAAATGTCGTGTTGATGTGACTTAGGATCCAACAGGTTTTTGCACTCAAAATAATTGAAGAAGTTCATACAATGCCTTGCCGCCGGAAGTATGTATGGTTTGGATCTTTCGTTGAAAACGGATTTGCCTTCCAGCGAAAAGATCATCTGGAGTACGGGTTCCTTCCCCACAAACGGCACGGCGAAGCAATCTTCTGTAGTTTCAAAATCCCTTCGTGTGATACTAAAGTCGTTGAAAGTTTCGATAGAGCAATGAAAGTTTCCGAAGGCTGATGAGGTCTCAAGCGAACCGGCATCTGAGCCCGAAAGCAGGGTGCTCAATCGCGAAGTAAATTCGGCTTTTTGATCGGAGGTCTTCATTTGGGCACATCGTAAGAACAAGTACTTGAACGGAAGTTCGCGCAATGCGTTTCAAGTATGCCAGAAAAATTCCTCACTATCCGGATTAACATGAAAAAAGGGGGCCCGTTGGAGCCCCCTTTTAGTTGGTTAGAAGTTGCCTTTTAAAGGCTTGAGCTGGTGATTTAGCATCCATTGACCGACCTTCTCCCCTAGCACAAGGCCTTCTTCGCATGAAAAGCGGAAGTGAAGTCCGGCCAGCACCCGCGAGTCAGCGTTTTCCACGGCAGCCTGAGCAAAGCTTGAAAACGTTCGGGTACTATTTGCCGGCTCAGCCGAGGTTGACGTCATCGTGAAGGCTGTATTGGCACCTATGATATTGCTTAGGACCACCGCCGCAGCGTTGCCCAGCGTGCTGTGAGTTGAGGGATAGTCCTGGACCGGCGGTGTTACCATCAGAGGCTCCCAGTTGGTGTCTGCGGCAGTGTTTCCGTTTCCATCCGTTTCAGCAGCACGAATCGCCGTATACGGTCTCCAGAAGTTATAATGAAACTTGGCGTCCCACCCGGCAATGTATGAATCAGCCATTGCCATGTTCACCAGCGCAAATAGCCTGGCCGTGGAAATGAGGTCCAACTTTTTGTCCATGGCAGCCACAGCTGTTACCCTGTTCCATCCGATATCCGAGAACTCATACCAGAATTTGGCAATGAAAGTCTCCTCATCGGTTCTTGTACTGTTCTCAAGTCTGCCCTTTTCTTTCACTTCATTATAATCGCGCGTGTAGATCTCGCTGGTGATTCCTGGCTGCGAAACTGACCGGAATTGTTGGGGCGATTCCAAACCGAAGGTTGGAAGTGTTGCCCAGAAAGGAGCATACAAGATTGCCATTGGAGGCACTGCCTGATATACACCTGGCTCCAGTGGATTGTTCACCTCTGAAATCGGGTTAGCGAAGGCTCCGTCACTTTCCCGAAGTGCATAGATCGCATTGCCTGCCGCAGTCCCCAGTGTTATTCCGCGCTGCTTCGCATCGGTCGACTTTACATTTTTGGTTGATTCAGCCAGGGCCGCATCAAGGAAATCCTTACGGTCGGGAAATGATTTTACCAACACGGTATATGCCGCTGCCGAAACCGCGGCAATCGGATCGGCTTTTTTGTCGATTCCATGGTTAGTGTACGTCTCATACACCGGTGCGATGCTGTTCAACGCGTCGTGCATGGCGATATGTACCATGGCAAAGATTCGGGAGCCGATCATTGGATCGTAGGCCGGCACTTGCATGGTTTCCAGTGCTAATGAATTCCAATGAATGATGATGGCATTTGAGTGGTTCCTGAAAGGCACTTTCTTTCCGGGTGATTCCCCGTTAGCGCCCCCCTCATCGGAACATGCTGGAAAGAGAATTGCTGAAACGATCAGCACAAATAATACAAGCTTTTTCATAGTTGTTGAGTTGTTTTCTGCCGTTCAACGGGGAATACACGCCGGGGTAGTTATGAGAAAAGTATCTTGAATTATGGGAAAAGGATTTCTGCGAGGTCTCAAAACGAATTCTGGTGTGTCGCCCCGGACGAAAGAATTCTGACGCAGATCCTGCCGAGCTGAATCATCTGCATTTAATGCCTTATATTAGTATGCGCGTAGTATAGCGTATCCCGATTCACTGCAGAAAAAAAGCTGACAGGCAACCAATGCTTAGATATCTCCTCCCCGTAGTAATTCTTTTAATGAGCCTTGGCCGTGTTTACGCAACATGGTCAATCATCATTATCGATCCCAAGACAAATGAAATCGGAATTGCGGGGGCATCGTGTACCCATAATTGCTATGGAATCGGTGAAATCATCCCAAACATCGGAGCAGTCATAGTACAAGCTATGAGTAGCAATGATGCGAGGCGTAAAGGATTAGCCATGATCGTTGCTGAAGCTTCACCGAAACAGATAATCGAAGCTCTCCGTAGCCCCGTTTTTGATCCTGAAAGACAACAGTATGCGGTTATTACAATGAAATTTATCGGTAACCCCGAGATCTACACCGGAAGTATGACACATCCGGACAAAGGTGGATTGACAGCTTACGGTGTTTCAGTCCAGGGAAATACGCTGGCAAACTCCGCTGTGCTCGATGCCGTCATGGCTGCCGTGGAAAAAGGAAGAGATACGTTGCAGCCCATATCCGAAATTTTGATCGCCGCTCTCGAAGCTGGTGCCGTAGCCGGTGGCGACAAGAGATGCGGTGAACAAAAAGCGACAAGTGCTTTCATTATGGTAGCAAAGCCAGATGACAAGAAGCCTTACCTGAACTTGCAGATCTTCGGACAGGGCAAGGGGAAACAGAATGCGGTAACCTTACTCAGCGCCAAGTATGAAAGGTGGAAAAAGAAACACCAATAACTGTTCAACCAGGAATAAACACACAAACCAAGAGCCACTCTTTGTGACGATCGTTCCGAGACAAAAGTGAAACAACCTAAATGAAAAACATTAAACTTATTGTACTGTTAGCGCTGGTTTTGATTATGATTCAATGCCAGGAAAAAACGACGAATCCAGGCGAAGAATGTTCCATTGAACTGATGGGCGTGAATTTCACGAGGTCACTGAACGATGCGGCAGAGCATACTACCCTGCAGAATGGAAAGCTTCGTCTTCAAAGCGAAGCGAAAAAGGATTTCTTTAATGATCCTGACGGAAAACTTACCAACAGCTCAGCCCCGGTACTCGTAACAAAAGTCGACAACGCTAAGCCTTTTACTTTTACGGTAAGGGTAACACCTGAATTTATTACCACCTACGACGCAGGCGCCGTCTACATCTTCTCGACGGAAAAGTTGTGGCAGAAGTTCGCATTTGAGCAGGATGAACAAGGGCGTTCGAGAATCGTAAGCGTTAGAACGATCGAAACTTCTGACGATAACAATCATGATATCATCGACCAGGAAAGTGTATATCTGAAAATCTCCTCTGATACGAAAACGGTAGGCTTCTACTATTCGACCGATAACACAAACTGGAATCTGGCGCGATTGTATAGGAACGACTATCCCGGCACGGTCTGGCTCGGCCTGAGCGCGCAGTCCCCTATGGGCGATGGCAGCAGCGCCGATTTTGAGGAGTGCTCTTTGACCGAAAAAAGCGTGGCGAATTTCAGAACAGGGATTTAGTTGGTAGTTGATACCTAAATAATGAAATCCTACTACCTGCTACTCCTGTTTCAAGTAACTAGCCTTGGCTCTTACTGCCAGGATATTCCCGCGAAATACGGCGAGCTTATTCGCAGGATAACAGAGATCAACAATGATAGTTCACATGACAAAGTGACGGTGGAAAACGAAGAGTTTATGCCCCGAAGCACAGACGGCGGCGGAGAACTTACAGGTTATTTCAAACATGGCCAGATACAAAAAATGACCAGACAGATCTGGCTTTCTAACGGAGTTGAAGTGTATGACTATTATTTCACCGACGGCAAGCTCAGTTTTATATATGAAACGTTTCATCAGTTTCAATACAATGCTGAACAAGGGAATCTTGATTATTCAAAGACTGAATTAAGTTTCACTGGCCGGTATTATTTCGCGGAAAACAAATTAGTTGATTCCGAGACAACCGGACATAATCGATTCGAGGATGATTCTATCGATATCGAAAAAATACTTTTGGCAGAATCAGATGAAAATCTACGGAAGCTTCAGTAGAAAATGATAAATCGAAGATGAGACCATTCCTAATAATAACGAGCCTGACTTTATTGTTTGCTGCGCACCTCTACGGGCAAAACACATCAAAATTCGCGGGCGATATTTCATCAATTGAAAATATCACCACCGCATTGTTGCAGACTATTTCCGGTGACTCGACAGCAAAAAGGGACTGGGTACGATTGCGAAACTTGTTCTGGCCAACAGCTCAACTAAACGCAATTTTCCATAAAGGCGATTCCGCCTGGATTAAGATTAACACTATTGACGAGTTTGTCTCACTTGCCGGTAAATGGTATGAGGATAATGGCTTCAGGGAATTCGAGTACAAGAAAAAGATTGAGCGCTTCGGTAATATTGCCCATGTCTTTCAATCCTACGGAGCTTCCCTGGCTGATGGCAAAGAGATCGAACGAGGTATCAACAGTTACCAGCTTGCCTATATAAATGATCGATGGTGGATCGTCAACTTGCTGTGGGACAGCGAAACAGCAAAAAATAAATTGACAAAGGATTTTCTAAAGTAAAGATACTCACATGAAAAAAGCTATTGGATTTGTGGCGCTCATCACAATGACATCCGCCTGTATACCGGACCGTATTCAGGAAAAAGTGAACGAAGAAATCTCAAATGCACAGGAAGTCATGGCCGATTGGCAATTTAAGAATGCCATTGCACAAATCGAGCTGCACAAATTGCGAAATGGAAACTACCCGGCCTCATTGTCTGATTTAAGGTTTCTCGCAGCCATGGATTCGGCAATGCTTAAAAATGTTGAATATACGAGACTGGATTCGGTTTATGAGCTAAACTTGCAAATGGAATCGCCTTCATTTGGCGGAAAGCAGCCAAAGCCAGTAACGTTACAGTATCCACCTGAATTCTGGCAGGGACTGGGATGTGTTAAGTCAAATGCAAAATAGGTAAACCCTCGATCCTCTCGCCATAACTTCACGTCCAGCCGGCCTCAGACAAACCATTTCGCATTTTTACAATTTTGAGCCGGAGCAGAATCTTAGGTTTACTGTTGAAATTATGACCAGCCGATAAAAATACGTGTGGGGTACTAACCTGTAACGACATCTTTGCTACTTACGTTGAATTCATAAAGCCTCCCACAAAAGAATTCTACGGCACTGAGGCACTATTTAAGGACGATTCGGGAAATTATTTTTCACTGCAGCCTCTGAACAATTTCGGTGATGAAAACAACGTGTGATCAATTGAACAGATAATCAGAGGGATTGATTCTAGTTCCGAACAGAATAATCCGCGTTGGGGCGAATCGTATCATCTTTTCACATGAAAACTTATTCATGACTGTTTTGGAAGAATATCAAAAGAGCAATTCGGGATCTTCCAATACACACTATTATCATCTTAGACAATTTGGCGTATAGACTTACCTCAATGAACTTTGGTGCGAGTACGATTTTATAGATATTGCATGAAATGAAGATCCGGGATCTGTTGAAAGCTACAACCCACAGGCCCTGGGACCTGCCAGAGGGAAAATGGAAATATTATCAAGAATGGAATAACGCCGTGTTTCTCCACTGGAAGGTTGATATAGCCGATTTAAGGAAGTTTGTTCCTGAAGATCTGGAGATAGATTTGTTTGAGGGCCGGCCGTGGGTGTCACTGGTGGCTTTCACGATGAACAGGATCAGACCGAGGAACCTGCCTGCATTCGCGGCTATATCCGACTTCCACGAAGTGAATATCCGAACCTACGTCAGGAAAAAGGCGAAAACCGGCGCTTATTTCCTAAGTATTGAAGGGGGCAATACGCTTTCATGCAAAATCGCGAGAATTGTTTCCAAACTACCCTACAGATATTCGCGGATCACGAGGCAGGAAAACAAATATCATTCAGCGAACAAATCTTTCTCCGACGAGTTACTGATCCATTACAACGTTGGTAGACACATAACAGAGAAAAATAGTCTCGACAAATGGCTCACTGAACGATATGCTTTATACCAGGACACACCGACATCAATTCATCAATTTGAAGTCCACCATACCGAATGGCCAATCCGTGAACTCAGTCTTCACCAACTAAGAGTTAAATACCCGCGGTTTGAGGAACTACTGAGCAACAGCCCGGATTGTGTTCAGTTTTCACCGGGTGTTCAGGTGCTTGCATGGGACAAGACAAGTGAAAGCCGGTAAAGTCGACCCGGCTCTTCTCAAAATAGGGTAAGAATCACCATGAAAGCAATCGGCACCTTTCCGAAAGAATACTTATAGAATTATGTCGAGAACCTGTAGCATTTTCGTTTCGCGGTACTCTGACTTTTACAGTTACGTTGTCTGTCAGACGCTTATCACATATGTTTGAACAACTATCCATCAACCGGATAAATGCAGCTACACCACAGAATTAAAATTGAAATGTAAACTGCGCCTCAGCACCTCAGGCACCGTTTTTTAGCCACCAAGTATTTAACACGCGCGCCACGCGCCCGTCGGGTCGTCTTATCATTTAAGGTAATTGTGTTTGTTCGATTCAATCAAACGACATATCGCTGATCTTTCCACTATTCCTCCGTTTAATCCAACGGCGAATAGTTATCATTACGTAGATCAACCCAATAAAGCAGTTTATTTTCTTAATTTAGAGACGGCCTTCGCCACGACTCTTTCTTTAAACAAGCAACCAATCAAATCTGAAAAACTATGAAAAAGCTGATTCCCATAGCTCTATTCCTTGCAGTGCTGACCTCGTGTGGCAACGAAAAGCCCCGAGAAGACAACGCTGCAGGCAACGAAACCAATTCAGGAAATGCCGCCGCCCGCGAAACACCCGATGAAGGCAAAGGCATAGGGGAGGTTAAGGAAGTTACCTTAAACACGCCGCTGGAGCAGGATCGCGTAAAAAGAGGGATTGCCATTTACGAAATGAAATGTCAGGCCTGCCACAGACTCGATGACAAACGTGTAGTGGGTCCGGGTTGGAAAGACGTCACAAAAAACAGAAAACCAGAATGGATCATGAACATGATCACCAATGTAGACGTAATGCTGGACCAGGACGAGGAGGCGCGTAAACTTCTTGAACTTTGTCTCATGCGAATGCCCAACCAGAATGTAAGCGTTGGCGATGCACGCGACATTCTCGAATTCATGCGACAAAACGACGGCGAACAGTAAATAAAAAACCTTTAACCTACAACCAATGAAATTATCATCCTTCCTTTCTATTGCCCTTGCACTTTCCGCAGTCTTCATAATCAGCAGTTGCAAGCCCAAAGGACCCCAAAGCGCCAATGTTGGAGATGCCGCCTCGCAAGTTTATATTGCCCCGGGCGAGTATGACGAGTTTTACAATTTTGTGTCCGGAGGATTCAATGGACAATTGAGCGTGTACGGTGTTCCTTCAGGCCGATTGCTCAAGATACTCCCAGTATTCTCGGTTCATCCGGAGAATGGATGGGGATTCAGTGAAGAAACGAAACCTATGCTTAACACGTCGCACGGCTTCGTTCCGTGGGACGATCTCCACCACGTGGCGATCTCAACAACGAATGGAGAACACGACGGACGATGGGTGTTTGCGAATGGAAACAATACCCCTCGCGTTGCGCGTATCAATCTGAAAACTTTCCGCACAGATGAGATTCTCGAAATTCCCAATAGCGGTGGAAACCACTCCTCCCCTTTCATCACGGAAAATACGGAATACGTAATAGCCGGAACGCGCTTCAGTATACCCATGGACGGAGCTGACGTCCCCATCAATTCTTACAAGGATAACTTCAAAGGCTCCATCAGCTTCATTAAAGTAGACTCTGTCACCGGACATATGTCTATTGCGTTTCAGCTCAGAACACCTGGATTCAATTTCGACCTCAGCCGCGCTGGCAAAGGTCCTTCACACGGATGGTTCTTCTTCTCAACGTATAACACCGAACAAGCCCATACGCTGCTTGAAGTCAATGCTTCCCAAAAAGACAAAGACTTTATTATGGCTATCAACTGGAAGAAAGCCGAAGAATACATCGCTCAGGGCAAGGGTACTGTAGAAAGGCAAAAATACGCGCACAATCTTTACGATGAGAAAAAACATTCGGCTACATCTACTATTCTCGACGAAGTAAAGGTCCTTGATATTACCGAATTCCCCGACATCGCGTACTTCATCCCGTGTCCGAAATCACCCCATGGAACTGATGTTGATCCTACTGGCGAGTACATTGTAGGCAGCGGAAAACTCGCCGCAACAATGCCTGTCTTCGCATTCTCAAAAATCCAGAATGCGATTGCTAATAAAGAATTTGAGGGTGATTTCAGCGGGATACCCGTTATTAAATATGAAGCAGCGTTGCATGGTGAAGTTCAAAAGCCCGGACTCGGGCCGCTGCACACTGAATTTGACGGCAGAGGAAATGCCTATACATCAATGTTCGTTTCCTCCGAAATTGTGAAATGGGATGTGAAGACACTTGAAATTCTTGACCGCGTCCCGACATACTACTCTATCGGGCACTTAAGTGTAATGGGTGGACCGACGAAAAAACCGCACGGCAAATACATGATTGCATATAACAAGATCACTAAGGATCGTTATTTACCTACTGGCCCTGAACTCGCGCATTCCGCGCAGTTATATGATATTTCGGGAGACAAGATGAAGCTCCTGCTTGACTTTCCAACAGTAGGTGAACCGCACTATGCTGAAGCGCTGCCCGCGAGCATGATTCAAAACAATTCGGTTAAGTTCTTCAAACTCGAAGAAAACGAACATCCATACGCCGCAAGAGGTGAAGGCCAGGCCCGGGTGGAACGCAAGGGGAAGGAAGTCCACGTGTACATGACCGCTATTCGCTCGCATCTTACGCCTGACAACATTGAGGGTGTCAATGTCGGAGACGATGTATTCTTCCATGTTACCAATCTTGAACAGGACTGGGATGTTCCACACGGTTTTGCGATTAAAGGCGCGAACAACGCGGAAATTCTGATCATGCCGGGCGAAACGCAAACCTTCCGGTGGGAACCGGAAGCGCCTGGTGTTTATCCTTTCTATTGCACTGACTTCTGTTCGGCACTCCATCAGGAAATGTCAGGTTACATCCGGATTTCCGCTGCCGGCGTGAATACACCCCTCAAGTTCTCCACTGGTGAAGAGGAGCCCGAAAGCGGTCAGGCCGCCGGTGCTAATTAATTCCGGTCCATGACTCAACAGCCATTCATCGTATAAAACGGTGAATGGCTATTCTTTAAATTTTAATTCTGCACGATGAAAAGACTTTCAACGATAACACGTGTAGCTATTGCTATTTCGGCCTTACTCATGGTTTCGGCCTATTTCGTTCCGATCTGGCAAATCCTTATGTGGGCGCCTCAATACCCGGAAGGTCTTGAGATGAAAATATGGATTGACAACATTACCGGCGACGTCAGGATCATCAGCGCACTGAACCATTATATCGGCATGCGACATATCGAAGTAAGTATGTTCCCGGAATTTAAGTTCATGATCTACATTCTCGGATTTATCATTGCATTTGGCCTGGCCGTTGTCGTCGTAAATCGTCGTTTTATGCTGGTGTCTTTTGCATTGATTCTCGTGGCCGCAGGAGTTGCAGCCCTGGTCGACTTCTATCTGTGGGGATATGACTATGGACACAATCTTGATCCGACTGCCGCAATTGTAGTGCCCGGAATGGCCTACCAACCCCCGGTTATCGGAACGAAACAGCTATTAAATTTTACCGCATACTCAGGACCCGACATCGGGGGATGGATATTTCTCGCCTCAGGCATCATAGCCATTGGCGCTCTGATATATGAACTCTATCAATCACGAAAACAAATATGAGATTACCTTTATTTTTATTATCCACCATCCTGATCCTCTCATGCGCCGCCGAACCCGAACCCATCGCATACGGAACGGACGCGTGTCACCATTGCAAGATGACTTTGGTTGACAAAAAATTCGGAGCTGAATTAGTTACAGCAAAGGGTAAAGTTTACAAATTCGACGATGTTAATTGCATGATCACATTCTACCAGTCTGGTGAGGTCCCTACTGAAGATTTCGCCTATAAACTCGTCGTAGACTATTCTCAACCAGGAAAACTTATCGATGCCAATAACGCCTTTTACCTGAAGTCCGATACAATACAAACCCCAATGGCCAGCCATGTAGCTGCCTTCGAAAAAGAAGATGCAATGAAAGCTACCAGAAATCAATTGAAGGGCATTTATATGGTCTGGGGTGAACTCGTTACCCAGTTCAAATGAGGGGTGCAATCCTTTTAGCTTCCCTGCTTATCTGGTATGCGCTTCCTACCGAGGCGCAGACCAGACGCATCGTCGGTAAAGGACAAGTTTACCAATCGGTGAAGGTGGCCATCAGTGCTGCTGACGCAGGTGATACAATTGTTGTGAAGTCCGGACATTATAAAGAAGGCAACATCCTTATTGAAAAACCTTTGACGATAATTGGGGAAAATTTTCCTGTCCTCGACGGCGAAAACAAATACGAAATTCTCACAATTCGAAGCAGTCACGTAACGGTACGGGGGCTGAAGTTTTTAGATACCGGAACGTCCGGAATGGAGGATCTTGCCGCCGTGAAGGTGAACAGCGGAAAACGGATCCGAATATCCGGCAATAAGTTCGAAAATAGTTTCTTTGGGATTCATTTCTCAAATGCTTCGCAGTCGGTCATCGAAAACAATGAACTCGTCGCGTCGGCAACTGGTGAGCATGAAATAGGGAACGGCATTCATCTGTGGAAATGCACGCACATCACGATCGACAATAACACCATCAAAGGCCATCGCGATGGAATCTATTTCGAGTTTGTAACCCGATCGCTTATCACCAACAACCACAGCGAAGCCAACATTCGTTATGGGCTTCACTTCATGTTTTCGCACGACGACGAATATCGGAACAACATGTTCATCAACAATGGAGCGGGTGTTTCAGTAATGTACACGAAAGGTGTAAAGATGATCAACAACACATTCCTTAAAAACTGGGGCGCTTCATCATATGGCATGTTGCTTAAGGACATACGCGACAGCCATGTGGAGGGGAATCACTTCATTGAAAACTCGACCGGAATATATATGGAGGGCTCCAGCCGGATAAAGTTCTTCGAGAATCGGTTCAAGGCCAATGGCTATGCAATCAAACTACAGGCAAGTTGCGACGATAACGAGTTTTCAAAAAACAATTTCACAGCCAATACTTTTGATATTGCCACAAATGGAAGGCTCTTTCTCAACAACGTAGATGGAAACTATTGGGACCGCTATCAGGGTTACGACCTGAATAAGGACAACGTAGGTGATATTCCCTTTCATCCGGTAAGTATGTATTCGATGATCGTTGAACGAATACCCACCACCGTTCTCCTTTGGCGAAGTTTCCTTGTCATGCTCCTCGACAAAGCGGAAAAAGCCGTTCCTGTGCTCACACCGGAAAACCTTAAGGACAACACCCCTTCAATGCGACCCTATGATCTGGATAAAAGAGGTTGACAAAAAATTCGGGAAAACACGCGCGCTGATGGACGTGGAACTTCATCTGAAAAAAGGGCGGTCTTACGCGTTGATCGGGCCAAACGGGTCTGGAAAAACTACTTTGATCAAAAGCATCCTGGGTCTGGTCGTTCCAACTTCCGGAGAGATTCTTTTCGACGGAAGAAGTATCGCCAACGACTGGAAATACCGTGAGCACATTGGCTACATGCCCCAAATCGGCCGGTATCCCGAAAACATGACCATCGGCCAACTCATGGATATGATGAAGAACATCCGGAAGAATGCCACGACCCTGGATGAAAGCCTGATTGATGAATTCAGACTTACCAGGATCTACAACAAACGCATGCATACCCTTTCGGGCGGAACCCGCCAGAAGGTAAGTGCTGCCCTGGCCTTTTTGTTTGACCCGCCTGTTTTGATACTCGACGAACCCACCGCCGGGCTCGATCCTGTATCGGTCGAACTATTAAAGGAAAAAATTCAATCTGAAAAGGAAAAGAACAAACTTCTGATCATTTCGTCGCACATCCTTAGTGACCTCGATGAACTCACTACCGATGTGATCTACATATACGAAGGTCAAGTCCACTATAATAATACAATTCAGGCATTGAAGGAAGAAACGAGAGAAACCAGACTAGGTAAAGCTATAGCAACCATGATCACGCAAAAACAATTGATTGATTCGATCGAAAATTAAAATCATGTCAAGGGTTATCAAATATGTATTTTACGATGTATTGCGAACCAGGTTCATAGGCCTCTATGCCGCCCTTCTCCTGATCAGCACGTTTGCGTTGTTCCAGGTGGACGGAGATCCGGGAAAGGTTATTATGAGCCTGCTCAATATCGTTCTTCTCGTGGTACCTCTGATTAGTATAGTATTTACAACAATACACTTCTACAATTCATATGAGTTTATTGAACTAATGCTGGCCCAGCCAATCGATCGGCGAACCGTGTTTGCCGGAGAATTCCTGGCGGTGGCATGTTCACTTTCACTGGCCTTTGTTATCGGCGTCGGCCTTCCGCTCGTCATCTACGGCTCAGGTTCCGCGGGGATCTCATTACTGCTATGCGGTACCGCCCTTACAATGGTTTTCGTTTCACTAGCTTTTCTCGCATCGGTACTCACGCGCGACAAAGCCAAAGCCATCGGCGTGGCCCTCCTCTTCTGGTTTTACTTTTCATTGATATACGACGGCTTTCTGCTGTGGTTCATCTATGCTTTTAGCGACTATCCACTGGAAAAGATCACCCTTGCGCTGGTCAGCCTGAATCCTGTGGATCTGGCCAGGATCATCATGCTGCTTGAGCTTGATATCTCCGCACTCATGGGGTATACCGGCGCGTTCTACAAGCAGTTTTTCGGAACAGGGTTCGGCATGACGTTCTCTGCCTTCGTGCTTTCTCTCTGGATTATCATTCCAGCCTTTATTGCGCTGAAGGTATTTGGAAAGAAAGACTTGTGAGTCCATCTCAAACCGCGAAAGATTTTCTGGCTAATTTGTATCAAGGTCGCTCTCTTTGGCTTCATTTGCCGAGCCAGCGGAACTGATCGTATCAACCTGTAGCCTATCCGCCGAGTCTTCCACCTGAGGGGTAATATTCGAACCTGAATACTCTTCAACGTTCCCGTCGGTCTCTGATTCCTCTGTAGTGGCTTCCCGATCATTGTTGCCGTCACCACCACAAGAGAAGGCAGCTGCGGCAAGCATAACTAATAGTAGCTTTTTCATGTTGCATCGGTTTTGATTCATAAATTGATAATGAAAAAGAGATGCCATCCATTTTAACCGGAACTGCGGGTCGGCGATCAGTTGTCAGGTCATAAACAGCATATCTCCACCCCCTTTCTGCTGTTTGCAGAACAGGAAAACGAAAGTCGGTTTCGCGCAAATCATTTATACCTGACGCCAATAAATTTATTTGCCTCCACCATAAACCCATCCTGAGTGAAGGCAACCACCTGAATCGAATAGCTCCCGGTATCATCGCCCGAAAAGAAACGGATTGATGAGCGCGTCCCGAACTAAGAGCCAAATTCGGATCCCAGAATAACGAAGGTCGAAGGTAAGGGACGTTGCGCCCCTGGTTTTGCGAAAGGGTGGGCATACCCAAGGGAACCGGATCGTCGATGCCTTTGATGAAAAGCGAGCTTTTCGACTGAAGCCCGCGCGGCTTTCCCACTATTGTCTCGATCGCAAGGATGCCATGTTTACCGGGTGCGCCGTAAGGGCGAAGTTTTGAACGGCTGTTCACGACGCTGAAACTTTTGATTTGGGATGGATTGATCGAAATCAAATATCCAACGCTGTCGGTTAGGACACCGTCTATCATTATAAGAGGATTTCCCGTCGCATGCCGTGCGATTTCCTTCATAATACTCTTAATCCAAAGTGATCCTTTTCCTTCTTTGCCTTTACCAGTGGAATAACCTCGTTGATCAAGCTGAATCACCGTGCTATACGGCTTAACTTTCGTTACATCAATTGCAAAGTCTGTATGAATTGATTCAATGTACTCCGTTTCCACATTGCTTCGCTGCTTCTGCCCCTTTTTCGAACAGGCCGGGCTACATACCTGGAAGTTATTGTAGTGCAAAACAACGCGCTTAACACAAAACGCGACCTTGTCACATTGAAAAAACTTCAGCATAAGACGGCTATAGACCTGTACAAATCTCTTAGTGGCGGAGCGATCTACACTGGCCAGGGATGATAATTGTAAGATCAGCCGGCATGGTCAAAGATAGCGAAAAGCCGGTTCATCAAGTCGGATGTGACACCACAAAAAAAGGGCAGCACTGGCCGCCCTCTTATTTTTCAAAAATAAGGATTAGTTGCCCTTGCGGTTAACCACGTTCCTATAGAGTTTACCTTCCCCGGTAGTAAACGAACCTTCGATGATTGCTTCGTTCTCGGTAGAATTACTAAATCCCGTGAAACTAAAATCAAAGCTCAAAGACCCCGCAGCCGGATTATACACGTAGTTACTCACTTCGACATCGTTGGTATTTAAGTAAAAACGGAACAACGTAGTTGCATCGATTTCTTTGATGAAATTAAGATAAAGCTGATCCACGGCTATTGTTTCGGTTTCTTGATCCCGGTCGATAAGCTGCAATCTCATTTCAATATATGGTGAGTTGTACGAAGATTCGGCATACCGGTAAATCCATGTATAATCCTGATCCTCTCTGAATGCCTCATAAAAAGACTCCATATACTCATAGCTAAATGTCTCGGAAAATTCTGTTCCGTCTTTGCGAGTTCCGGCTATTGTGCCTTCGAATTTCCCGGATTTTGTTAAGGCAGATTGGCCATTTAAGCCCGCTGCTCCTTCCGGACCTGTTGCGCCCTGCGGACCGGCGGCACCGGACGCACCTGCTGCACCTTGGGGGCCCATTGGACCTTCATCTCCTTCACAGGAAGACATAACAAAGCTAACGCACACCGCAGCCAATAATAGCATCGTGTTCCTAATCATTGATCTAATTTTCATGTTTAAAAAAAATTTAGGTGCAAAGTAAAGGCGCCAGATCTTAATTTAATTGTGGTTAAAAGGTATTTTCTTACTAGCCCCTTTATTTCATTCTTACGTAGATTCGGATGGCTCTCATTACAGAATCGAACAATTCTTGCGACACCATTTATCTCGTGGACCACGAAAATATTTTACAGAACACTACCTGGAAGCCTCATCCTTCCACTGTACTTGCTTACGCAAACTACAGATCAATCATACAAATGACATCACCTGGAAAACATACATAAGGTAGCAGGTGCGAGGTTAACATCTCCGGAGATAAAATCCCGACCAAATTCTGACTATTCAGGACCGTTCTATTAATTCCAGGATATCAACCTAAGACCGCAACTGACGATATATACGCCAATAAAAAATCCCGACAACCAAATCTATCGGGATTTTTAAGGGTTATTCAAAAGCAGAAGAATACTGAATCAGCACGCGGCACTATAACCCGTGCGGGTCCGTTGAATTCAGAACTTCTCGACTCCCTTCACGATCATCTTCAACGTATTTACCTTGTCTACCGGACCTGTAATAAAAAGCGTCTTCTGATCAGCCCCGGCGAACACATTATTGGTAGCGCCTCCTCCGGTAAATATCCTGATTAATTCTTTACCCGATGGATCGAACACAACAACGCCGAGGCTATTGCTTATGTAGATATTTCCACGTTCATCCATCGACATACCATCGCCGCCCATATCTACAAATTTCCGCATGTTTGATAACGTCCCATCGCTGTTGATGTCGAACACCCATGTACCGCCCATGTTATCGCCCGCCCATTTGTTCACGTACAGTTTTTTTCCATCAGGAGTGCCCACAACGCCATTCGGCCATGAGTCAGCATCCCATTCCGCCTGTGTTGTTACTCGTGTTAACGTTGTTCCGCCCGGAGCAAGATAATAAACGTGTCCACCCTTTCCGGATTCGGCCTGCTCGGAATGTGTAGGTGGCCAATTAGGATTTCCGGTTTTTCGCGGATCAGAATCCTCCCAATAACCTCTGGGGAACATTGGATCGGTGATATACATGCCGCCATTTGTTGGATTGATCCATACATCATTCGGGCCATTCAGTAATTTCCCGTCGTAATTGTCAACGAGAACAGTATGCGTACCGTTAGGAGTGATCTTCCACAGTTCCCCATACATATCCGCACATGCGATAAGATTACCGTCTTTATCGAACGCCATTCCATTGGATCTGCCGGTTCCCTCCAGGAAGGTTGTTATCTGCCCGGAACTAGCATCCCACTTATAAATGATGTCATTGGGTTGGTCTGTGAAAAATACGTTCCCATTCTTGTCAACCGCGGGACCTTCCGTGAATGAATACCCGGACCCTTGATTAACTAATTGTGCATCCGTTGCGATAAGCCCTTCCTGCGAGGGAGATTTATGGTCGTCGTCGCTGCACGAGATGGCGAGACTAAAGACAAAGGCGATCAAACCAGGTGTAATCATTAGCGATTTTTTCATGATGAGAAGGTTTAAGGTAAAGGTTGGTGAGCAATTTGACAAACTCGCAAGGAGTATGCTTCTATTAAGTGTCACCGATGATTTTTATACATAAATCCTCTACGACAAAATAGGTGTGACAACGACAATTGAAGATGAATTATTTCAAACGCTTTCTCAAGGTCTTCTCTTTCCCTGTAGTATAGAAAACTGAATAAATAAGAATGTATTATAAAATAATTTGTTCACTGGAATAACTTGGCTCCACATACCCCGTTTTTTTCGAAGCTGGTATATTGGCCGACTAAGGTCGAAGTGATTGATGCCGCAGCCGAGACACGTCGACGTGTTTTTACATATGCGAGCCGGATGTTTTCGGGAAACACGAAGTGATAGCTGTGATCATTGCGGAAGACTAAATTCGTAAAGCCTGGAACTTGGCCAGCGGAATCCTCTCTCCTTGGTTACCCGGACGCCTGCCGGACCGTCTTTAAGAATGCTTGATAGTTAATGATGAATTATGAGTAAATGATCCATAACCTTATGAACCTATGTACCTCAGTTTTATTACCTCACAAGGCTGCGGATAGTTAGCCGATCCTGTAGACCATTGGTATCGGGAAATCACTGTGCTCGCGGGATAAGTTCGTACATGTGTATTCACGAACCACACAAATATGGACGCGTCAAAGAATGAGTCCGACAACATTTTTTAGGCATTTTCAAGACTAAAGCAAGATCAACAGTACGAGGACACATAAGGTGAGATCTAAAATTTTCCACTCTCATCTGTCTTGAGAATCCACGGGCCAAGCTCTTTGTCCTCATAAGTCCAGACGGCGCCTTTCCCACCAACCATCACAAATCCGAGATCCGGAGTTTGAACAACATCATAAAGACTCCAAACAAAGTCCATGTACTCCGGTGCATATGATTGCTGAACAACAATCGCTCCCGAGTCGTTTATTCGGGTGAAGAGAGCAGATTCGCTGTACGTCCCAAACGATCCCACGAACGCGAACCCTTCATCTACATTTTTAGTTATTCCCCAGATTGAAGTGCTCGGACCTTGGCTGTAGTACTGATCCCATGCAATGTCCCCAGAAAAATCGGCTTTTATTATACGGACACTGGAGACATCGCGATCGTCCCAAACATTGGCAGTTATAATGATTCCATCATCAATCTTCAATAGATTTTTAAGGAAACAATATCTGCCGTCAGGATATTTTTTAGACCAGATGACATTCCCTTCTTCATCTATTTTTGATAGCGTCAGAATCGCATCAGCGAAAGGGACAAATTCCGGGATCGTAGTTCCTGTAACCAAGTAAGAACGGTCGGGAAGTTTAGTTATATTCTTGAAAGTATTCGAGTACCCATCGTGCACTCTCTTTTCCCACACCAATTTTCCATCATTGGAGAATCTACTAATCGAAGCGTTTTGATTTCCGGTTCCGGCAATCAGTATATCACCACCCTCAGTCAGTGCAATCCCTCCATACTGGCTTGTAAAACCGTTTTCAGATAAATAACGCCATACCATCTTGCCATCGTGATCGACCTTATTGATGCTCGGCCCATAGGCAATCAGATATCCGTCTGAGATTGGAAAAACGTCAGGATGTGGAGTGACATTTGTATCGCCGTCTGTGGGGTATTCATGGCTCCAGATATTATAGCCTATGGTATCGACCAGAGAAACCAGAAGCCCCAGTTTCCCTTCCCGTCGAGTAGTCCCGACAACAAGATAGTTATTATCCATCGTTCGCTCCAGCCGGCGGCCACCCGTTTGAAGCATTCGACTGAAGGTCAAAATATGGCGAGTGGTTCGAAAATAGAATGGGATGGCTATTGGTTCTGATACTGAGTCCGTGACAATCACCTCCCCTTCATAACGCGTTTCAGGATTCAGTCCCTCAAGTGTGACTAGACCGTCGTTAGTCAGAACGCCAGTCACCGATATCGAATTTAACTTTACGAGGTGATAAAGTGGATCGTTATCCGGATCAATTACAGGTCCCCAGCTAATGACCGCTGATGTTCCTGATACCTTCGCAATGTTCACGGCAAAAGGTTTGGGTTGTCCGTTCTTCGATTCGATCGGAACATGAGGCGAAACTGCTTCGTGTTCGCAAGCCGCGAACAACCAGAATAGCACAACTAAAGATACAGCTGAATTCTTCATTGCACTTCCCTTAGATCATACATCCATGAATCTGTACAAATCGGAAGACTCCACTGTCCCCGGCCTAGTCCGTAAATTAGTCGTTTATCCACAAGATACAGAAACCCGGGCATTACTCTATACTTCGGTAGAATAGGATGCTCATCCAGCAACCGGTGCATTTCGGGATCGTATCTGAAAAGACGTTGCTCAGGTTCATATAAGTTACTCGTGTGTTCTGTCAACATATAACAATCATCCTCGTCATAAGCGACTCGGTGAATCCGCAAATCACTATCGATAACCGAGTGAACGAGATTCCAGACATCGCGCTCAAATTCATATCTAAAAGATTTGAACTTATCCTGGCCGCCAAAGCAGTAAACCTTGCCATCGCGAACAACGATATTCCTCATTTCTTCGTGCGTGCCTTCGAAGGTAGCTAATTCGCGCCAGCTGTCATTTACCGGATCATACTCCCAAAAATCGGGTTCAAACCGCAATGAATTCAGCCCTCCCAAAAAATATCCCTTTTCATTATGCGAGAATCCCTGTGCTTGCGATCTTGGGCCTCCTGGAAGGTCAGATTTCCTTGTCCAGGTATCAGTACGTGAATCATACTCCCAAAAATCAGACAAGGTTCCATCTTTAATACCTCCAGAGCCCACAAAAGCTTTCGCCCCGATCGTAAAGCTTGACGCGTAAGCCCTTGGCTCCCCTGGAAAGTCTGCCATTCGAGCCCAGGAATTACTTGGAATATTGTATCGCCACACTTCCGTGTTGAATAAATATGGTGACATCGAATAAAAGCCATTACATACAAATAGATTCTGGCCTATTATGAAGGAAGTAAAATCAACATATCCAAGGTCGGGCTTTTCAGCTAATCGTTTCCATGGCGTTTCTACGTTTAGCTCGGGAACATGATCGCTAAGCGTTTCATTAACCGAAACGTAGAGAGCATACCTTCCCGGAACAAATCGTGACACATCGATTTCACATTGTAGATTGTATTCATCTGCCCCAAGAACCTTAACTCGCGCATTGTCAAGTTTAACCTGGTTTCGCCATGCAATCGGTGAAAAATTCTCACCAGTAATTGTGAAATTAAAAACCCGCTTCCCGGCATCAGGTGTAACGCTATGTATCTTTGGGCCGATAAATTCAAACGCATCGCTGGCCACTAAGACTTTGTCACGCTTTTCGATCCTGATATCAACAATCTCCGACCGCTTATAATTTGGCGTTTGGATCAGTATGCGATCCACCATGACATCTATTATTTCGCAGTCATATTCTCCAAATTTGACCTTTAGCGATGCGCCATCGTTCCCAAAATGATTACCATATATCTTTACAACTTCGCCCTTGCCACCAATCCGGGGTGTCACATCAAGTATTTCAGGCTGTCTCCTGTCGTAACCATCGAACGCCACCGCCTGGCCGTAGTAAGTATTTGAAGAACTGATGGCAAAGGCTCGGACATAATATTCTCCGCTTCCATCAAAATCATTGAACACGGCGCCGTGAAAAACCTGGCCGGAAGGTGGCCCATCACTGGATTGCTTTATCGCATTAAGAAAACTTTTATTGGAGTCGCTCCGAATTATAAAACCGTGTTCAACAAGTCCTAGGTCTTTTGCACCTTTGATCTCACCACTCAAATAGACACTATCTCCGATCAAGAGAACAGATGTAGTAGAAACCGGCGATGAAATGGAAATTATTGGATCTTCTTTCTCACAACTCAAAAAAAGGCATGACGAAATCAAAAATATTAATTGCAGAAATTTAGATCGCGGCGACATAACTATGCCTCAAATGAGACAAACAAAGATAACATCAAATCTCACAGCAGCCAACAATATCCTCCAAGACTTAAAACATCATCATCATCCAAAATTTGTGCGTTCGCAGGGATTAGCTCATACCCACTGCTATGCCGCACAAACCCCTCGTGATCCCTGCGAGTCGGCGGTTTCCTTATAAAAACAAAAATCCTGATGACCATCGGTCTCAGGATTTTACTGGTTTGTGCGCTCGCAGGGATTCAAACCCCGAACCTTTTGATCCGTAGTCAAATGCTCTATTCAATTGAGCTACGAGCGCAGTATTTTTGGTGTACCGGTCTTCTTTTTGGGCGCCTTAAATGGCGTTTGCCTGATACTTTAAAACTATTTCAGCCGTTTCACAATCTGTATTCAGGAACCGTTCCATTCAACTCCGGCCGAGTTGCGTTTTGGGAGTGCAAATGTAAAGAATAAATTCACTCAACAAAACAAATGGTTTGGCTCTGCCAACAAAAAAGCTAATTTTGGGGCTTATTCCATAGAATTTTGCAAGCATGATAAATAGATTCTCCGGCTTCCTGTTCCTACTTCTGGCTTCCTTTTCGGCCTTCAGTCAGTCAACAGAAAAACGTCCGGCTACTGCACGGCCTGACCTGCCTGGTACCTTTACCCTTGAATTCGGCCTGAACCGCGGGCTCGATGCCCCGGATAATTTCGATTTGGGCCTTTTTGGATCGAGAACCATCAACCTTTATTATCAATACGAATTCCGGATCCTTCATTCGCGATTCAGCTTTGTGCCAGGGATTGGTCTTAGCCTTGAACGCTACAAGTTCCGCAATAACAATATTCTTACTTATCCTTCCGAAAATCGCGATTCGGTCGTGCTTCTGACGGTTGCCGAACATCAGCTAAGCACCCTTCGGAAAAGCCAGCTTATCACCAATTATGTGGAAGTTCCGCTCGAACTTCGTTATACCCTCAACCCCGACGACCCGGCCCGCAGTTTCAAAATATCCGTCGGCGGCAGGATCGGCTATATGTATGACGCCTTCACAAAAATCAAATACAAGGCAGATGGCGAGGCCAAACAAATCAAAGACAAGCAGAATTTCAATCTCAACAGATTACGTTATGGCGTTTCTGCAAAAATAGGTTTTGGAAACTTTGCCCTGTTCGGCTACTACAACCTGAGTACGTTATTTGAGGAAGGTAAAGGCTTTCACAACATGGGGCAACCCGTCGACTTCAATACTTTTACCGCAGGAATTTCTTTGTCCAGTTTCTAAGACTGATTCGCGCTATTTGCCCTGGAAGGCAGGCTTACGTTTTTCCAGAAAAGCGGAAACGCCCTCTTTGTAGTCCAGCGAGTTTCCCGCTATCTCCTGACAGTATGCCTCATAGTCGAGCACTTCTTCCAACGAAGACGTCATACCTTTCCGAAGCATTTTTTTGATGAGTCCGATAGCTTTAGTAGGGGCAGCAGAATAATAATCAGTGTACCTTGCGATCTCTGCGTCAAGTTTATCGGCTGGTACCGCTTTGTTGATCAAACCCATTGCAACAGCCTCGGAGCCTTTTACCCGTGTGCCCATAGAGGCAAGTTCAAATGCCCGTGGCATTCCCACCGTGCGGGGAAGAAAGTACGATGACCCTGAATCTGGTACCAATCCGATATTGATGAATACTTCGATGAACTGTGCTTCCTCAGCGGCGACGACCAGATCACAGGCCAGTGCAAGCGAACACCCTGCCCCTGCCGCTACGCCGTTCACTTTGGCAATAACAGGTTTAGGCATATCAGCGATCAAGCGGATGATCGGATTATACCGCTTGTGCAGCGAATCTATAAATGAACGTTTCTGATTTCCCGGCGATGCTTTCAGATCCTGGCCGGAACAAAAAGCCTTGCCTTCGCCGGTCAGCACGAGTACACGAACCTGTTCGTCACGGGCAGCCTGTTTCAGGGCGTCCTGTAATTCAAAGGTGATTTCATCATTCAATGCGTTATAAACTTCAGGTCGATTCAACGTGATCGTACACGTCCCTGAATCGGTAGCATACTTAAGGTATTCGTAGGCCATGGTCGGTCCGGTTATTGGTTATTATTCAGAAAGGAAAAAGTAGGCAAAAAATCCTAATAACGGAATAGATGGGACATCATAAGAAAACTCGTTCCCAATCCCACGATCGAGCCCATGAGTACTTCCCCCAGATTGTGCACCTGTAACTTAAGGCGCGCAGACATGATAGCGCCGGCGAGAACAATTGCTATAAGCAGCGGGTAAAACAAGGCCGATGTTTCTGAAAGGTTATTCAACGGCAGAAGAATTCCAATGAAACCCCATACGCCTACCGAGTGTACACTTACTTTATAAAAAAAGGTTACGAGTGTACACACCAGCACGAGCACGTTGATGACAATCAGAAACTTCAAAAAATTATCGTTGAGACTTACCTCGGCGCGGTGATAAAAGACCCAGGTTACGGCAGTATAAAATATGCTGATCATCACAAAAGGAATGACTCTTTCACCGCGGGATCGCATCGTGAATGTGTCAGTGACTCCAAGAAGTTTCAGCAGGGTGACCATCATCACCGGCAACACGAATGTCACGCAGAAAAGAATAAAGATAAATCGCCAGATACCGTCGTCACTAATGGGATCGAATGCGATGGGAAAAACAAACGCAAACACAGCAAACAGATACGTTGCCAGCAGAAGCGGGTGAAATATAACGGAGACAATACGCGCTAATATTGTACTCGTCATCTTACATTTCTTTACGAAGCCGCGCGACAGGAATATTAAGTTGCTCTCGGTATTTAGCTACAGTGCGCCGTGCAATATTGTAGCCTTTGTCGTTCAGAATTTTTTCAAGCTTGTCGTCGGATAAGGGTTTGTTCTTATCCTCCTTTTCAATGATGTCTTTAATGATCTGCTTAACCTCGCGGCTGCTTACTTCCTCGCCAGAGTCGGTGGAAATGCCCTCCGAGAAAAAGTACTTCAGTGGATAAATACCGAAATCGGTTTGAACCGCCTTACTGCTCGCGACCCTCGAAACGGTGGAGATGTCCATATTGATCATCGTAGCAATATCTTTAAGGATCATCGGCTTTAGCTTTGTTTCATCGCCTTCTAAGAAGAAGTCGTATTGAAAATCGATGATTGCTTTCATCGTTCTGAGCAACGTTTGCTGACGTTGCTTGATAGCGTCAATAAACCATTTTGCGGCATCAAGTTTCTGCTTAACAAAACTGACAGCGTCTTTCAGTTTCTTGTCCTTTTTGTCACTCTTATCATACGCCTTGAACATCTCGGTGTATGACCTGCTGATGCGCAACTCCGGGGCATTTCGACTATTCAGTGCAAGCTCCAGTTTGCCGTTATTGTTTGTCAATATGAAGTCCGGGATAATGTATTGGTTCTTGACCATATTGGAGGCGCCGCCACCACCCGGTTTGGGGTTCAGTTTCACGATTAGCTCAACTGCATCGCGGATAAAATCTTCGTCTTCGGTGTCGAGTTTCTTCTGAATCTTCTGGTAATGCTTTTTCGTGAACTCCTCATAGCAGTCGGAAATGATCTTCTTTGCAACCGCCACGTCAATATCATGTCCGTTGTCCATGCGGTCCAGCTGAAGAAGCAAACACTCCTGAAGGTCACGCGCCGCTATTCCAGGCGGATCGAACGTCTGGATCATTTTAAGCACCATCTCTACCTCATCGTAGGTGGTTTCGATGCCCAGAGAAAAAGCGAGATCATTTACAATCGAGTCGAGGTCACGACGTATGTAGCCGTCGCTTTCGATGCTTCCTACGAGCTGCTTACCAATGTTATACTTATGCTCATCAAGCCCTAGAAAGTCAAGCTGGCTCATAAGCTGTTCATGCAGGCTGCTGGCCATAGGTATCGGCATGTCGCGGTCTTCTTCTTCGCCACCGTCACCCTGCATTTTGTATCCACTGTAATCGTCGTCGGGCAGATAATCTTTTATGTCAACGTCATCTTCTTTATTACCGTTTTCCTGAAATTCGGGCTCTTCGAAATTCTCGTCAGGTCCGTCCTGTTCTTCCCCTTCCTCAAGAGCCGGATTTATCTCGAGTTCTTCTTCAATCCTTGCTTCCAGCTCGGCAGTAGGTACCTGCAACAGCTTTATAAACTGAATCTGTTGGGGAGATAACTTCTGTTGTAGCGATTGGCTTAAACCAAGCTTTTGCATTCCGCTCCTTTCGTTTTAAATCGGGTCTATCAAACTCCATGCAAATTTATAAAAATAGTCCAGAGTTTGTCCCTGAAAGCTGCTTCGGTCAGAAATCTTCCCGGGCGAAGCCGGACTTACTGCCGGTAAAACTTCCAAAACTGGCAAGTTTTTTCGTTTTTTGCACTCCCTTAAAAAACACCGAATCGGTAAATAAGATATGGCCAGAACAAAAATCAAAGAACTCTTAAAGCTGACCCCGGAAGGTCAGGAGGTTACGGTTAAAGGCTGGGTCAGAACTTTCCGAAACAACCAGTTCATTGCCATAAACGACGGGTCGACAATTCACAATATCCAGGCCGTGGTAGATTTCAATCAGACGGATGAGTCTATTTTGAAAAGAATAACTACCGGTGCATGTATCGCCGTTACCGGAGAACTCATTCCTTCCCCTGCGAAAGGTCAAACGGCAGAGGTTAAAGTCAGGGAGTTGACCATCCTGGGTGATTGCGATGCCGAAAAGTATCCCCTTCAACCTAAGAAACACAGCTTCGAGTTTCTTCGCGACATCGCGCACCTCCGGCCACGAACCAATACCTTCGGGGCTGTAATGCGTTTGAGACATGCGATGGCCTTTGCCGTCCACCAGTTTTTCAACGAAAGAAGCTTCGCATATATTCACACGCCGATTGTCACGGGGTCGGATGCCGAAGGTGCGGGGGCGATGTTTCGTGTAACTACACTCGATGCGCAAAACCCACCACTTACCGAAGATGGCCAAGTCGACTTCAGGGAAGACTTTTTCGGCCGGGAAACGAATCTGACCGTATCGGGTCAGCTGGAGGGAGAAACGTACGCTCTTGCCCTGGGAGATATTTATACCTTCGGACCTACGTTCCGGGCAGAAAACTCAAACACTACGCGTCACCTGGCCGAGTTCTGGATGATCGAACCGGAAATGGCATTCTACGACATCAACGACAACATGCAGCTGGCTCAGGAGTTTCTGCAATACCTCGTGCGTTACGCGCTCGAAAACTGTTTCGATGACCTGAATTTCCTTCATAAACGTGCGCAGGAAGAAGAGCAGCAGAAACCCCAGGATCAGCGCAGCGAAATGGGTTTGATCGACCGGTTGAAATTTGTTTCGGAAAATGATTTCCAACGGCTCACCTATACCGAAGCGATTGATATTCTCCGTAACAGCAGCCCAAACAAGAAAAAGAAGTTTCAATACCTCATTGACCAATGGGGCGTAGATTTGCAGTCGGAACACGAACGCTATCTTGTGGAGAAGCATTTCAAAAAGCCGGTGATTTTGTATAACTATCCTGCTGAAATCAAAGCATTCTATATGCGTCAGAATGAGGATGGGAAAACGGTTGCTGCAATGGATGTTCTGTTTCCCGGGATCGGCGAAATTATCGGAGGCTCGCAGCGTGAAGAACGCTATGACCGCCTTGTTAGCCGCGTTCAGGAACTGGGATTACCCGAAAAGGACCTCTGGTGGTATCTCGAACTGAGAAAATTTGGGTCCGCACCCCATAGTGGTTTCGGCCTTGGTTTTGAACGATTGATGCTATTCGTCACCGGCATGACCAACATCCGCGACGTCATTCCTTATCCGCGATTCCCTAAGAATGCGGAATTTTAAATCATTCCCGGTCGGGACCTGCTATAGTTAATACCACACCGGCTGCGAACCGATCCATCCGGCATTCTGAATTTTATTACGGTGAAGTGACTTTTCTTTGTACCCGACATTATGGGTCCAGACTAGTTATTACGCCGCGCGGTTCCATTCATTAAACCTCAAATTTTATGGAACCTAAGAAGAATCCCCGGTATGATGTTCACAGGAAGCGGAACCTCATATTCAACTTTAGTCTTGCCCTCAGTTTGCTGATTGTAATTTCAGCGTTTCGCATTGCTGTGCCCTACGAGACAGGCGATGGGGACTTGCCCAGGCCCGTTGTGCCTGATGTGTACGTGGCCGCTGTGCCCGTCACGACTCACAAAGAAAAACTTCCCCCTCCCGCGGTGAAACAACCCGCTCAGTTGATTGATTTGAGTCGAATAAAAGAAGCCGTGCTGGTTAGTGAATCGTCACCTGATCCGGCGGTTGACCCCGATCCTGAAGAACTTTCCGATCCTTTTAGCGGACTTGAGTTGCCAGTTGAATTCCCCGACGACACAACTACCTTCATTTTTGTGGAACATAAGCCCGAGCCTGTGGGCGGTTTAGATGCGTTCTACAAAACACTTGGTAAAAACTTAAGGTATCCTAAGAAAGCCATCCGATACAACACCACGGGAACGGTATACGTTGAGTTTGTCGTCGAAAGAAATGGTGTGCCACAGCGTATAAACGTTGTTCGTGGAATTGGCAACGGTTGCGATGAAGAAGCGATGCGTGTGATCGGCCTTTCGCGATGGAACCCCGGCAAACAACGAGGCAAACCCGTGAAGGTGAAAATGGTTCTCCCCGTCGTCTTCAGATTAGCGGAATAATTGGGAAAGGCCAGGGACATCGAGGCGTTTCTGCCCTCCGTGCGGCCGTTCCCCAAATTGTAGCGGCAGTCCCCGAACAATGGAAATTTTAACCCCACCGGTACTTCATTTTAAGCGAAAGTTATGGCCCTATTATTTTATAATCATGTTCAGCGAACGTAAGCATGAATTTTGCATTAATGCGGTTCACTGAACAAACAAACATAAATAAAAAAGATATTATATGGAGATTCCGAGACTTGCCAGAGGCGCGCGATTAATATCACTTGGATTACAAAATGAATCAGGACAAGATATCGGTAAAGTGGTAGAATGGGTAATGGATGCCGAACAAGGTAAAATTCTTTATATCATCGCGGAATTCTTTGATTCCCCGGGATATTACCCCATTCCCTGGAGAATGCTGGCAACGAACCCCGACCACACGGGCTATCTCGTCGACCAGGCCGACGCGATGCGGACAGAATTGTTTATGAATACGCATGATCTCTTCCAGATCGCAGAAGATCCATATTTCTTTGAAAAAGTAGAAAATGCGTACAGTATGCCCAACCGCGTTCCTGAGCGGGCTACCCATGTCGCTCCCGAGCATGCACGGACCAACGGTCAGAGAGCGCACACGTATGCGCCAAGCCGTGAGTACATTCCGCTTGATGCTATGCCGCAGTTACAAATGGGCGAATAAAATCTCTTTAGAATAAAATCTCTTTTCGGGATCAATTTAGACAGACGGTATAGCTATGTCTCTATTCGGCAGTAGACGGCGAGTTGTTCATTACTCTTCCGCTGATAAGACAGGCGCCAATGGTGTGTCTGGATCGCGGAAGATAGTGCTAATTGGATCGCCGGTTTTTCTTACCTGATGGTAAGGCACGCCAAGAAGCGCCGCTATTGTTTGTGCAATCTGAGTCTGACTGATACGCATCCTGATTTTCATTTCTCCTGAAGGCGGCGTGTCCGGCCCGATGGCAGCAAACCAAACCTGAGCCGAACCCCGGTAGAGTAGTGCGTGCCTGCGCCACCCTTTTGGACTGGTGCCGCGGCCATGATCTGTTGCGATGAGAAGTGTTGTTTTGTTTTTGTAGTCGTCCTGCGATTGAATCCACCTCCATAACTCAGCGATCATTTGGTCAGCGCGATGGGCAGCTTCCAGATAAAGGTCATAACGTCCCCTATGAGCGTGTGCGTCAGTTTCATCAAAACTGATGAATAGTAATCGTGGTCGCTCACGCTTCAGGTACTCCATCGCATACTGAAATGTAAAGTTATCGTACCTGCCACCTTGCGGATTTTGGATCTCATCTGTCATGAAGTTAAGCGAACTCTCGTTCCCGGAAACATCCGATCCATGGGCCTTATCATTGCCGCTGTTTATATATATCCCCGATTGCTTTTCACGGAGTATGAAAGACATAATATCCCATGTTGCAAATGCAGCAACTTTGCCTTTAAATCCCTCCTGGTTGTTTATCGCTTCGAGAACAGTGCTATTTGGATTTGGTTTCGGTTTATTGTTCCGTACGCGTGGGTCTGCAAAACCGACGAACATCTCGCTATAGCCGGCGTACGAATACAAATTCATGTTTTGAAGATTCATACGGTTGCCGAATTTCCGATTTCCGTAAAGCTGGCCCTCACGCGCAATAACATTCCACAAAAAGGGTAATAACTTTTGCCTTCGCTCGTCTGCAGTTGTGGCATTGAAACGGCTAATGACCGTAGTGTCGCTGGTGTATTCCTCCCTACAAAGGATATTTTTGTCAGCTCCGTTAAATACCTCCCGCCACCGGAATCCATCGAGCGTTACAATAACTACGTTTTCCGTTTCGCGCTGTTGCCCATTGGCGAATGGAACATGTAACAAAAGAACGTAAATGAGCATGCAGCGGCGGATCATGCTGCAAAAAAATAAATACTTATGCCATTAAAGGTATACCGAAGGTTAATGGAAACGTAACACATTAAGTACACGGACCCTGATTCAGGAGAACAGTGGACCACCGAACGCTGTGCTACTTCTTCCCGCTAAGTGAGAGTCGGATTTGATTCGCCAGGTCAACAGCGTTTTGAATCCTATGCTGTATTTCGGTCCACGCTTTCGCTTCAAGCAAAGGCCGCGGGAAAAGATGAGAACCCATTCCCACGCAATATGCTCCGGCCCTGAACCACATTGAGAGATTTTCAATTGTAGGTTCCACCCCTCCGGTGATCATCAGTTTAAGGCCGGGGACAACGGGTAGTATACTGGAAACAAAACCAGGGCCGAGCACAGAACCGGGGAAGAGTTTGATAATTTCAGCGCCGCAATTTTTTGCGTTAATGATTTCAGTGAGTGTTGCGCATCCCGGGATCCACATAACACGATTTCTGTTACACACATCAGCCATGTCCGGATTGAAGATCGGTGAAATAATGAATTGCGCGCCCGAGTCGATGAATCGTTGTGATGTATCACCATCCATAATAGTTCCGATTCCGAGGATGAGGTCGGGAAAATCGTTCTGTTGTCGTATGAGTTTAGTAAATATCGCATGCGAGTTGGCTCGCCGGTTAGTCATCTCAAACATGCGGATGCCTGCCAGATAAGACGCTTCAATCACCGCGAGTCCCTCTTCCTCATTCTCCGGAGTGAACAAAGGAACGATTCCCGATTGTTGGATCTTCTGCGATATCGTTTCGGCGCTAACAAGCATATGTGCTAACGCAGCAGCTTACCGACATTTTCGCCCTCAAGCAAAGCTGTGATCTCTGCCACAGAGGCAACATTTACGTCGCCCTCGATGGTGTGTTTCATTGCTCCGGCGGCGGTCGCGTAGTCAATAATGTCCTGATCTGTCTTTCCGGTGATGCTGGCAAAAATAAAACCTGCCATAAACGCATCCCCCGCCCCTACGCGATCCACGATTGGACGGAGATCGAACTCGCGCGTAGTTAATATTTCGTTGCCGTTCCACATCATACCTGAAAGGATGTTATGCGACGCCGTGATCGTCTTGCGTGAAGTAGCCGTAATTTTAGTGATGTTCGGGTATTGAGAAGCGGCGTTGCGACAAGCTTCCTCCCAGGTTTCACCCGTTATTCCGAGGCAATTCTCAAGGTCGGTAACTCCGGCCACCAGCACATGTGAATGCCGGATGAGTTCAGGCATCACCTCCCGCGGTGATTTGCCATATTGCCAAAGGTTCCGGCGGTAATTGATATCACCAGAAACCGTAATTCCCATTGACGAAGCGGTTTGGACAGCCTCCAGGCAGGCTTGTGCGGCTTCGGCCGATATCGCGGGCGTGATTCCGGACCAATGAAACCACTGCGCGTCTTTAAGAATGGATTTCCAATCAAACTCCGCCGGGTTTAGTCTTGCGAAAACAGATTCAAAACGGTCGTAAATGATTTTGGGTGCGCGTATAGAGGCACCGTATTCAAGAAAGAACACACCTATGCGGCCCTTTTTAAAAACGATGTGTGCTGTATCGACACTGTAATGAGCAAGCGTTCCAGCAGCAGCAGCACCCAGATCGTCATCCGGCAAACACGTCACGTGCGCCGAAGTTATACCACTTAGCGCCAGCGACGACGCCACACTGGCTTCGGAGCCTACATACAAAACGTTGAAGCTTCTGGCTTGTCTAAGCCTGCCGTAATTTTCGCAGGACAGCCGCATCATGACTTCACCGAATGTAATTACTCCCTTCATCAGAAATTAAAATATCGCTTCGCGTTATAGTAACATATTTTTTCTACCATTTCACCAATCAGACTGATATCATTGGGGACGTTACCCCGCTCGATGTCGTTGCCCCAGAGGTTGCACAACACTCTGCGGAAGTATTCGTGACGCGGAAAGGAAAGAAAACTTCGCGAGTCTGTCACCATCCCAACAAATCGGGAAAGCAGCCCCATATTTGACAGTGCGTTGATCTGCCGCTCCATTCCATCCTTCTGATCGAGAAACCACCAGCCGCTGCCGAATTGCATCTTGCCCGGGATCGTCCCGTCGCAAAAGTTACCAAGCATCGTAGCGAAAACCTCGTTGTCTGAAGGATTATTATTATAAAGGATTGTCTTCGGTAATTGATCTGTGCGGTCAAGCGCGTCAAAGAAGCCGGACATCATCTGTGCCTGTGAATAATCCCCAATCGAATCAAACCCGGTATCGGGGCCGAGCTTTTCGAGAAGGCGTGAGTTATTGTTGCGAAGTGCGCCGAGATGGAATTGTTGAACCCAGCCTTTACCATGGTACATCCGCCCCAGATAAACAAGAACTGCGGCTTTGAATGCATGGACTTCTTCCCTTGTCAGGCTACCTCCCTCCTTAACTTTGCGAAATATCCCCTCGGCCAATTGCAACGACTGTGGATGATGATAAAGATGCTCCAGACCATGATCAGCGGCGCGGCAGCCATGCGAATCAAAAAAATCTACGCGATGCTGGAGAGCTTCCAATAAATCGTCAAAGGTTTTGATGTTCACCGAGGCACTTTCGCCCAGCTTGTCCAGGTATTCTATGTACCGCTCACCGCCTTCAACAGCAAAAGCTTTGTCGGGCCGGAACGTAGGATACATTTTCAATTCATGGCCCTCGGTGGCGAAAGCGATATGGTGTTCAAGCGAGTCGATGGGGTCATCAGTTGTACACACAACCTCAACCCGCATTTTCTTAAGCAGACTTCTTGTATGAAAGTCTTCCTGCCGGAGCATTGATGAACATTGCTGATATATCTCGGATGCCGAGGACTTTTGCAGAAGCTGGTCAACACCAAAATAATTCTTCAACTCAAGGTGAGTCCAGTGATAAAGCGGGTTACGCAACGTGTAGGGTACTGTCTCGGCCCAACGGGCGAATTTTTCTTCCGGGCTCGCATCACCGGTAATGTACTTTTCGGGTACCCCGTTAATTCGCATAGCCCGCCACTTGTAGTGGTCGCCCTCGAGCCAGATTTCCGAAATATTTTCAAACCGGCGATTTGTTGCGATGTCTTTGGGAGAAAGATGATTATGATAATCAACGATGGGCATGGGAGTGGCAAACTGTTCGTACAGGATTTGCCCATATTCGTTTTCAAGAAGAAAACGCTGGTCGAGAAATGCCTTTGATGTTTTGATCATAACGTCTGTTTTTCGTTTAGAAAGCGTTGAATTCCAAGTTCGAGGCCGCGTAGCTCGGCCAGCCCGCGAAGTCGTCCAATGGCAGAATAGCCTGGATTGGTTTTTTTCTTCAGATCATCAAGCATTTGATGACCATGGTCGGGCCGGAAGGGAATACGATTAATGCGGCGGTGCTGCCATTTCACCAACTCGCGCATGACCCCATACATATCGACATCGCCGGTGAGGTGATCAGCTTCAAAGAAATTACCCTGGTCGTCCCGGGTAGTACTTCGAAGATGCACGAAGTTGATGCGCTCTCCGAGACGTTCCACCATTCCGGGCAGATCATTGTCGGAACGGACACCGAAAGAGCCTGTGCAGAAACAAATTCCATTAAACGGAGAATCATAGGCCTTGAGAAGGTTCCGCGCATCCTCTTCGGTACTTACCACGCGAGGCAATCCCAGAATTGGGAACGGCGGATCGTCCGGGTGGATAGCGAGTCGTACGCCAACCTCTTCGGCGACGGGCCCGATCGCCTGAATGAAGGCATAGAGATGCTTCCGTAACGTCGCATCATCAATTGACTTGTATTCATCCAATGCCTCCTGAAATTCCTTCAGTGTATATCCTTCTTCCGCACCGGGCAATCCGGCGATAATGTTTTTCTGTAGCAATGCAAGAGCCTCGTCAGAGACGTTGTTTATAAAAGCTTTTGCCCGTTGTACTTCATCGGGTTTATAATCGTTCCCGGCGCCAGGTCTCTTAAGAACAAAAAGATCGAATGCTGAAAAAGCGCCTGCTTCAAAACGAAGTGCGTGCGAACCGTCTTCAAGCTCATAGGCAAGATCGGTTCGTGTCCAGTCAAGTACAGGCATAAAATTGTAACAGACGGTCCGGATGTCACAGCTGGCGAGATTGCGGATAGTGGTCTGATAATTTTCGACGTATCGTTCGAACCCTTTCTTATTCCGCTTGATGTCTTCGTGAACCGGAATGCTTTCCACCACAGACCAGGAAAGGCCAGCATTTTCGATCATAGTTTTCCGTTCCATGATTTCGTCGACCGGCCAGATTTCACCGTTCCGGATGTGATGCAAGGCGGTTACTACTCCGGTGGCCCCTGCCTGCCTTATGTCCTGCAGGCTTACCGGATCTCCGGGACCAAACCATCTCCAGGTTTGCTCCATAAAACGATGGGTGACGCGAGAGTTATTCAAAGTAAATTCCGTTAGCCATTTAAAACCTATTCAAGCACGAATAAAAAATTTCCTTATCCGTTTATTCGGTTTACACACCAGCGAAGATGTTGAAACCACCATCAACCGGGATTGTTACACCGGTAACAAACCGGGATGCATCCGAACAAAGCCAGAGCAGTGTTCCCACCAATTCATCTGGTTGTCCAAATCTCTTAAATGGCGTATTACGAATAACATTTCCGCCACGTTCTGTGTATGAGCCATCAGCATTGGTAAGCAATGTGCGATTCTGCTCGGTGATAAAGAAGCCCGGGGCAATGCCGTTTACACGAAGTCCTTCACCAAATTTGCTGGCCATCTCAACAGCGAGCCACTCGGTGAAATTCTTTACGGCCGATTTCGCTGCGCCGTAACCCACTACCCGGGTGATCGGCCGGTATGATGCCATACTGGCGATGTTGATTATCACACCACTGCCTCGTTGCGTCATTGAGTCACAAAATACCAGCGTTGGTAATACTGTACCGGTGAGATTGAGATCAACGACTTTCGCGAACTGGTCCATGTCGATATCAAAAAACGTTTGTTGTGGTGTGACGACCGCGCCCGCCATGTTTCCGCCGGCGGCATTGATGAGAATGTCAATAGATCCGAATTTTTCGAGAACAATCTGTTTTGCCTTCTCAAGTTGTTCCCGGTTCAAAACGTCTGCCTGAACAAACAGCGCCTTTCCACCCGCAGCAATGAGTTCGTTTTGGAGTTTCTCGCCATTCGCCTGATTCCTGCCGACAATTACGGTATTCGCACCGGCCTGTGCCAGCCCTCTTGTCATTTCACTACCGAGAACTCCGGTACCTCCCGTAATGATTGCCGTTTTTCCCGACACATTGAAAATCTCACTGATGTTCATAATTGTTTTATAGATGTGATTACTGATCGTTTATTGATTGACGAATCTTCCGCAGTCGTTTAAGAGCCCTGCCCATTTGCGCTTCAACAGTTTTTACACTGATAGAAAGTTCATCCGCGATTTCGCGGTACTTCAAACCTTCTTCCCGGCTAAGCTCGAAAATAATCTTGCATTGCTTCGGTAGCATACAGATACCCTGACTTAGATGCATTTCGAGTTCAGCGTGCTCAAGTGCATCTTGAAGCGTATGACTCTCAGATGGAACATGGGCAGCCTCTTCAAGCTCGCACCATGACGTCCGGTTAACCCCGCGAAGATAATCGAAACCGCGGTTTCGAACCGCTGTGTATAAATAAGATTTGGGCGCAATTACCTGTAGCCGACCTCTATTCTTCCAGATTGTATAGAAGACATCGCTTACCAACTCTTCGGCCACTTCGCGAACCACTACGAACCTTTCGCAAAAGTTGCAGAGAGGGGTGTACATTTTATGAAACAATAGCTCAAACGCATAATAATCATCTGAACCAAGTACCCGGGCCATCAACTCATCAACGGTATGATCTTTGAGAATTCCCGGGAATATCGTGATATTCTTCTCAACACTATACCCTTCGTCTGCGAGATTCGGAAATCTTTTCATATCTTAAACCGATTGAATGACTTAATTTTGCACTTTTCCGTTAGTTCTCCACTGACACAGGTGGATTTTTCTGAGATTTTTTACCGGGACCGTTCCCGGGAAGACAGAATAGCATCAGGCAAAACGAATATTGTATGCTGAATAAATCAGTCACGATAAAAGACATCGCAAAACGCCTCGGTATTTCCAAGTCGACGGTCTCCCGCGCAATCGGAGGAAAGTCGGATGTGCATCCCGAAACCAAGAAGCGAATTCTGGAGCTTGCTGCGTCATTACAATATGCCCCGAATGTTCTGGCTATAAACCTGAAGCAGCAAAGGACAAATACCATAGGGGTGATCGTGCCGGCAACTATTAACAGTTTTTTTGCCCAGGCATTGGGGGGCATTCAGACCCGCGCGGATCTGGCAGGTATCAATGTAATGATCTGCCAATCCAATGAATCGCATATAATTGAAAAGAAGAACATCCGATCACTTATGGCAAACCGGGTCGACGGCATAATTGTCTCCATCTCTATGGAGACCGATAGCTCAGACCATTTCAGATCACTCACAGAGAAAGGCTTTCCTCTCGTGTTCTTCGACCGGGTCTGCGATGATGTCCAGGCATCGCGGGTGGTGACAGATAACTATGAGGTGACGTGCGAAGGGACCCGTCATCTTATCGATCAGGAATGCAAACGTATCGCCTTCGTTGCCGGCCCCCAGCACATATATAACACCCGAAACCGCTTGCTGGCATATGTGGATACGTTGCAGAAGCATCATCTCCCTGTAAACGACTACTACATCCTGCATACACAATTTCAAAGCCCGAAGGTTGAAGAATATACCAGGTACCTCATCAATCTGCCCCAGCGGCCCGACGCAATCTTTGCGATAAATGACTTTGCTGCAATTGAAATGATGCACATAATCCGACACGCCGGCCTGCGTGTTCCTGAAGACATTGCGGTACTGGGCTTCAACAATGAAAAGGTGGGGAGATTTATCGAACCATCGCTGAGCACTATTGATCAACCTGCTCATCAAATGGGTAGTGCGGCCGCCGAATTACTTATCAACCATATCCATCATCCGGAACTGATGGGGGAAGAACGCATCGTGAAAAGCAAACTAATTGTAAGAAAGTCCACTTCAAGAATGTAGGCTTACTCGCTCTTATGGAAGTCAGACATGATATTGTCTATTTCTTCGCCTGTTAACGGCTCGCCGTCATGAATCACAACCCGGTATTGAAAGCTCTGCTTCTGGCCTTTGCTGAGGGTCAGATTCAGTTCCTCTTTCCCCTCGGAGAAAACTTTTCTCCCAAGCGGATTTGCGGCGAACAAACCGTATCCGCGAGCGTGCCAGTACGTTGGATAACCCGGGTTTTCAGGATGATCAATGATTACAATTGACAACGGCTCATCCCGGACGTAGCCATACAGTTGCGTCCACGCCGATGATGACGACCAGACCTCGTCTCCTTTGATGCCTTCGCGGTTTAGGTACATGCCGGTCACACCCTCGTTGTTCAACGCCGGTTCTTCGGTCTCTCTTCCCTGGCTGTCGATGAACCGATCTGTCTGTGGTGACGGCATTTCCAACGATCGCGCAACCCGAATGCCGATGAGACCGTCTTTGACGTCAGTGAAAACAACCTCAGAACTTATTGCCTCCAGCGTACACTTTCTGTCGATAAGAAAATCCATCCCTCGCTTCCTGAAGGAAAATGTGGTCGTTTCATGCAACAAAATATTTTCTTTGTGATCCACCCAGTGACTAAGCACTGTTAAGGTTGCTACGTCCTTTTTTGCCGAAGCTGACAGTACCTTTTGATGTACGATGGATCCATAATCGGGCTTACGATTGTCAGGTATAGCAGAGCTGTTATTCCAGAAATCCAGACCATTTACTTTTTCATAGTTGAACCACAGGCCCACGTGATGGGGATGGTCTGTTCGCTCACCGCGGCGCGGTGCAATTGGAAACCCTCTTGTTACCGTAATACCCGAAAGGGTTTTAACGGGATATAGTACCGGTTTTTCCGTTGAATCGAAGTAACAATATGCGGTAATCAACTTACCATCGTATTGCAACACAATCTTCTTCTCTGCCTTTTTTTCCAAAAAAGAAAATCCTGACTGCGCCATTGCCCCAACGGAGGCAAGCAATATACACAGCGTGAGAACGACTCGGACCTGTACCACCGTTTGTGATAATTTGTTGGTTATTAATACTGAAAAACCTTTCCGTCCACCATAACTTCCTGCGTCCTGGAATCGAAAGTAGCTTTGGCTCCGGATCGTACGGCGGCGTTAGTCATAATAGTAGCAATGGAGTGTTCATACCCGGCTTCAACCGGCCCGTTGGTTTGTTTCCGGTCTCTTACGCATTCCAGCCAGTTGCGCATGTGCGAGATCGTTGTAATATCGCCACCCGTATTAGCAGCTGCTTCGGTTCTCACAGATTGATCCGCAAGATCCAATTCAGGCAACAGGTTGGGTTGCATGTTCATTGCCATGGCGTGGCGTTCACGTAGCCCGCCAGTTGGTGAAACCTTATTTGTATTGAGGTTCAATTCGCCCCCGTTTGAATAATAAATTTCCTTTGGATTTTCGTCACCGTTATGCATCCGCGACGAAAAAATGACCTGGAACCCCGAAGTTGGATCTGTTTGAGGACCGTAGTCAAACACAGCGGTCATCGTATCCCAATTCACGCGGCCGTCCTTCCATTTGTAAACTCCACCATTGGCAACCACGCTTCGCGGATGTTTTAGTCCTGTAAACCAATGTACGGTATCAATCTGGTGACTCATCCACTGGCCTGGCATCCCGGAACTGTACGGCCAGAATAAACGGTACTCGAGGTGTTTCCGCGCGTCGAATTTTTCAAACGGACGATTCATAAGGAAACGCTTCCAGTCGGTATCTTTCTCCACCATTTTGGCAACCAGATCAGGACGGCGCCAACGGCCGGGCTGGTTAACGTGCCAGGTAAGCTCTACCGAAGTAATATCACCAAATTTCCCACTTTTAATAAAATCGGCTGCGGCATGATAGTTCGCTCCGCTCCTCCTCTGAGACCCGATCTGAATTATCTTTTTAGAGTCCTTAATCGTTTTCAATGCATCGCGGTTGTCCTTCATGGTTTCGGCGAATGGCTTTTCCACATAGGCATCGCATCCCGCCCTGACCGCCTCGATAGCATGAAGCGCATGTTGAAAATCCGCGGTACTGATGATCACCGCGTCGACTTCCCTGGCATTATACAGTTCATCATTGTTGCGATATCCTTTTACATTATGCGCAACTTTCTCAGACAAAAAAGCCTGACCTTCTTCCCGCCGAAGTTTCCAGATATCGGATACCGATACAATGTCAAAGTTCAATTCTTTATAGCTAGTCATAAAAGCCGGAAATAAGGAATGACGAAAGCGATCCGAAAACCCGATAACCCCAACGTTAATCCGATCGTTTGAACCTATGATCCGACCGTAACTCCTTGCGCTGAATGCCAGGGAGCCAAGATATGTTCCGGCGGAAGCCAGAGCAGCTTTTTTCAGGAAGTCGCGGCGCGATTGATTTTTATTTATGTTCATGAATAAAGGTGTTTGCGTTGGAGTTTACATTTTACCGGGAGCAAGTTCGCGGATTTTGATACTTCTGAAGAACACCTCATCACCGTGATCCTGTAACAAAATTCTGCCCTTTTCTGCCATGCCAAAATTTTCCCACTGAGCGTACTTACTTCTGGCGACGAGTGCCTTGTAAATCTGAGAGCCCCTTTGATATTCCACTACTTTGTATCCGTTCAGCCAATGCTCCACGCGACTGTCGGGGTATACCACAATGCGGCCATTGTTCCATTCGCCAATTGGATGAAGGCCGCGGGATACCTTAATGGATGGAATGAGGTCGTAAAGTGATGCCAGGGTTCGGTTGCCGACAACGCCTTGCTTTGCATCGGGATGCTTTTCGTCATCAAGAATCTGATACTCGAGCCCAATTGCCGATCCGGTGTTTTTCTCAGTTTCCGTGACAAAATATTTTACTCCGCTGTTCGCTCCTGGCGTCAACCGGAATTCAAACTGAAGATCGAAAGCGCCGAATTCACCCTGCGTAACTATATCTCCGCCATTCTGCGATTCCGCTCCACCGGAACTCAACACATGTAGCATACCGTCCTTTATTTCCCAGCCCTTTTCAGGGAACTTGTCTTTGTGAGCCCCACGCCAGCCATTGTTTGTCTTTCCATCAAACAATAATCTTACGCCGTTCTCCTTTTCCTGTTCGGAAACCGTGTTCGGAATCAGGTTCACTACAAATACATTATCGTAAGGTGACGCCTTCAGATTAGTCGTTTGGATTCTTACGTCCCTCCAGCGAATCTTCTGACCAGCTTCCTGCGGTGAGCCAATCGAATGCACTTGCAACGCGATAAAACCCTTCGGCGTCATGTCGTCGACCAAATGGGCAACGGGGATACCGTTGATCCAGGTGCGCATAACGGACCCGATACACTCAATGCGGGCTTTATTCCAGTCATTCTTCTTATAAGCGGAATGGGCATCCGGATTATAATCAACCGGATACAACCACTGTCTGCGAGCTTCGTCATAGATTCCGCCGGTCCACGCACGCGGCGATGGATCAATCTCCATTTGATAACCGTGTACTCTACCGTTCTGGTAGTCAGGTTTGCTTTCGCTTCTGAATTGAATGCCGGAGTTCATTTCGGCGTCAAGTTTGAACTCAAGTTCCAAAATAAAATCGCCGTAGTCCTGAGTAGTGGTCAAAAACGAATTAGGCTCGTCAGGAACAGTGGTCCCGATAATTTGCCCGTCTTTCACCTCGTAGGTAGCTTTTCCCCCAAGTTGTTTCCAGCCGTTGAGGTCTTTTCCGTTAAAAAGCTTCACCCATTTCTCCTGGGCAGTGGCCGTGCAAAACGTCAGCAAAAGCAAAACGATAGCAAGTGACTTGCTGTATATTTTCATTTCTTCTCGGGTTTATTTATCAACATTTAGGCGTGATCTGGTTTGTTCATTCAGTGCTTTAGATTTCACACTTCATTGCTTTTCGTTGTCTGGCGCTTTCGTAGCAAAGCGAAATCAGGCGGATTACATTAATCGCATCCTCAGGCGTTACCGCTAACGGTTCGCCCCTTCGGATTGCCTGATAGATATTCTTGTAAAAGGCGGCATAGTTTCCGGGGATTGTTTCCACGGTCTTCGTTCCTTTTACGGTCTCCAGTTTCCCAAAATAACCTTCAGCTTCCCGTCCCCAATCACGGCTGTTGGGATCCCGTTTGTCTTTAAGGTCCTGTTCCTGTGGATCAAGTCCCGATTTTGTGAATGATCCCTCCGTTCCATGGATGATGTATCGGGGCAATTCCGCCTTAACGAGATAGCTCGACTTGATTATCGCAAGGTGTCCGGGGTATTCCATTCGAATGTCGTAATAATCGTCCACCGTACCACCGGGTCGTTGCACACCAATACGCGCGTCAATGTACTTCGGCATTCCAAAAAGAACAAGCACCTGATCAAGCATGTGAGAACCAAGATTGTACAGGATACCTGTACCTGGTCGCTTTTCTTCTTTCCAGGTATTTGGTTCGATGTAGTTTCGGAAGCGATCGTAATGCGCCTCGAATTCAACCAGTTTGCCTAACGAGCCTTCGCGAATTATTTTATGAACGGTCATAAAATCGCCATCCCAGCGCCTGTTCTGAAATACACTAAGTACGCGGTTCATCGCACGGGCGGTTTCAATGAGTTTTGTGCCCTCATCCGGATCTACTGTGAATGGCTTTTCAACTACAACATGCTTTCCCGCCTCTAAGGCCGCCAATGCAAACCTGAAGTGCGTTTCGTTCGGCGTGTTTACTATAACGAGCTCTGTTTCAGGGTCTGCGATTGCTTCGTCAATTGATTTCGCTATCCGGACTTGCGGATACCGCTCTTTCGCCGAACTGGATTTTCGTTGAACAATGACTGCAAGTTCAAACTCAGGTAGCGAGGAAATAAAGGGCGCGTGAAATATCTCGCCCGACATACCATAGGAAAGAAGTGCCGTTTTAACCGGTTGATTCATTTGCAGTCGTTCTTTTGTATAGTTACCAAAAAAATCCGTTTGGAGAACATCTTTCAACGATGTTAGTTATACTTGACTAAAAAATCAAACACTTGAACCGGCAACACCTGATTGATACGCTGCGCAACTACGTGACCGGCTACGCCGAAGAAGAGGAATTCATTCCAAAATTCGTGGAGCTATTGGCGCATCCTCGCGCCTATTATCGTGATCACCTTCCCGGCCACATAACGGCTTCGGCATGGATCATTGACGAGAATGCGGAAAACGTTCTCCTCCTTCATCACAGGAAACTGGATCGCTGGCTTCAACCAGGAGGCCACGCTGATGGGGACGAAGACGTTGTCAGGGTTGCAAAAAAAGAAGTGATGGAAGAAACGGGGTTGCAGATGTTCATTGCTCATTCCGGAATATTCGACATCGATATACATGGTATTCCCGCGCGACCGGATTTCCCGCAGCATTATCACTACGACATCCGTTTTCTTCTTCAGGTGAACGGCAAGAGTCAACTTTTGATTAATGATGAATCACACGCGGTAAAATGGTTTTCAATGAATGAAATCTCCAGCGTAACCAATGGAGGTGATTCAATTGTCCGGATGGCGACAAAAACAAACGGGCTATTTGCTGGTAATAAGCATTAGTCCGAAGGCGAGGATTACCATCCAGAAGCGATACATATTTATGGCCGGAATGGAGATCCAGCCCAGGTGAATAGCTACAGCAACCAATACGAGGACAACTGCGATTGCTTTCAGAATAGAGCGTGTTTTATTACTCATGAGTTACTAATTCACTGCAAATTAAAGAATAGGATCCAAAGTGAAGCTACCCCGGCTGTGGCCGTTTATTTTTGAGGTCAGCCTTAAACATTCAATCGTTCAGGCTTGAACTGATCAGTACCACGTCGAAATGCCCTGAGCAGGTTCCCACTTTTCGTTTGGCTCAAAATGTTCCCACAACAGGCGGGACACATTTCGCAGGAGAACATACCCTTCGTTTTCGCGCGTCCAACTTGTATCCTTTTGATTTTTTGTAATCACGCAGAACACGTAGTCCCCATGCGGCGCATTTACCAATACCACCTCGGCTCGCGTCTCGTCGACGGCACCTTGTTTCGATGCAACCTGTATATGAGGAGGAATCTGCGAGAGCGATTCGGAATCCCAGTATATGTTACATAGGTTTCTATATATGCGTTCGCTGCTTCGCTTACTGATTACCTTGCCTTCGCGTATGCGCACGACGAGCTCGGCCATTTCGCGAGGCGTCGTCTGACCCCACCCATAGCGCGAGCGGTTTGGCTCCCGTCCCGGCGTTCTGGAGTTCACCCGTGTATGCACAAACCCGTTATTTGCGAGCCACGTATTGATCGCCGTGCCTGTCCCCGCAAGGTGCTGACACCATAAGCTGGCAGTATTATCACTCATTGTGATCATCAGCATAAGCATCTTGCTAAGTTCGATTTTTTCACCGTCTTTAAAAGAACCGAGCAGATCAACACCTTCGTACAGCAACGAATCGCGATAAATCATTTCCTGACGATAATCCAACTCGCCACTCTCAAGTTTTGCGAATACACCGATGGTAATCGGTATTTTGATCATCGAAGCTGTTGGGAACAGCGTGTCGGCGTTTATTTGCATTTCGTGACCTTTGGACAGATGGCGGACATAGATTCCGACATCGCCCTGAAAGTCTCGCGTAAGATTTTCCAGCTTGCGTTGTAGTACTTTGTCTCCTTTCTGGGCTACGGCAGGAATACAAACACTCATTGCAACGAGTAATGCGATCATTCGTATCATAACAAGAATTTTAAGAAGAAGGACTTTTGTCATAGATTGGCAATCGAATGGAAGTTAGCGCTTTTTTGCGAACGTTTTTTTTAGAGTCTAAATGGCAGAAACCGGTACTGATATAAAGAAGGCTAAATCGCTCCTCGATAAAGGTGAGCTTGTCGCCATTCCCACGGAAACCGTATACGGCCTCGCGGCCAACGCACTTGATGGTACTGCCGTGGCGCGAATCTTTGCAGTAAAAAACCGTCCGGAGTTTGATCCGCTCATTGTGCACGTGCCCGACCTGGATGCGGCGCAACTCTACGTCAACAGTATTCCCCATCAGGCATACCGGCTGGCCACGTATTTCTGGCCGGGGCCACTCACGCTGGTACTGCCAAAGAAAGATATCATTCCGGATATCGTCACGTCCGGAATGGAAACGGTAGGGCTGCGTTGCCCCGATCATATCCTTACCCGGCAGCTACTGCAGGAATTAACGTTTCCGCTTGCCGCTCCTAGCGCAAATCCATTTGGATACGTAAGTCCGACCCGCCCTGAGCACGTTGCCGAACAACTGGGAAACAGTATCCCTTACATCCTCGATGGCGGCCAATGTCCTATTGGCATTGAATCAACAATCATGGGATTTGAGTCTGGTGAGCCGGTGGTCTATCGCCTCGGCGGACTAAGCATAGAAAAGATCGAAAGCATAATAGGACAAGTGCGCATTCAGGCTCATTCAACTTCGAAGCCCAAAAGCCCAGGACAACTCACCAGTCATTATGCCCCGACGAAACGACTGATTCTTGGGAATCTTACTGAGCTCCTGCAAAGGTATCCAGCGAGCTGTTCCGGTATACTTTCTTTTTCAAACGATTTCAATTCACCGAATCAGATTATTTTGTCCCCTCAGGAAAACCTCGAAGAGGCGGCTAAAAATTTATTCAGTGCACTACGGGCCTTCGATAAAATGGATGTGGATGTCGTGCTTGCCGAGCCGGTACCTGACGTTGGACTTGGCCGTGCAATAAATGATCGTTTACGAAGGGCAGCTGCTCAAAATCAGGAATAAAAACGTATTAAGTTTTCTTTTGCTCGTCACTTTTTCTTTTTATTTGAACCGCTAACGCAATAACAATACACAAATGGATAAAGTTAAAAAGATTCTGGTTCTTACAGGAGGCGGGGATTGCCCGGGGTTAAACGCTGTAATCCGCGGCCTCGCGAAAACGGCGCGGAGGGAGAAGAACTGGGAAGTGTACGGCAGTGTTGAAGCTTTCAACGGTGTTTTCAACGAACCAACTGAGCTGATAAAACTTACCAGTAAGAAAACTGCAGGAATACATGTTAAAGGGGGAACCATTTTAAAAACGACGAATAAAGGGAATCCGATAAATTTTCCGGTAACCCAACCGGATGGAACGGTAAAATTCATTGACCGCTCTGCAGAACTTGTTAAGCGTATCAAGGACCTGGGATTTCACGCGGTAGTTAATATTGGTGGCGATGGATCCCAACGGATTTCCAAAGCACTTTTTGACAAGGGTCTTAACATCATTGGGGTGCCCAAAACTATCGATAACGATCTTTCGGCAACCGATGTTACATTCGGTTTTCAAACAGCAGTCCAGATTGCCACAGATAGTATCGACAAACTGGTGACAACCGCTGAAAGTCATCACCGAACAATGATCATGGAAGTGATGGGCCGCGATGCGGGTTGGATCGCCCTTCACACGGCAATTGCCGGAGGTGCGGAGATCTGCCTCATTCCTGAGATTCCGTATGATATCACCAAGATTGTGAAAAAACTCAACGCGCGATATAAAAACGGAAGGGGCTTTGCCAACATTGTTATCGCTGAAGGCGCCAAGCCAAAAGCGGGAACAATCACATCAAGTCAAAATGATAAAGGTTCGGAACACGTGCGTTTGGGCGGAGTCGCGTTTCAGCTTTCCAGACAGTTAAAGGAAGCCGGTTGTCAGATGGAGATTCGTGAAACCGTTTTGGGCCACGTGCAACGCGGCGGTACACCAGTAGCTTATGACCGAATCCTGGCGACACTATACGGTGTGAAGGCGTTTGAGCTCATTCATGAAGGGAAATTCGGACAGATGGTGGCGTTCCGCAATAATGAAGTGACCTCCGTATCCCTCGAAGAAGCTACCCAAAATTATAACTTCGTTGACAAGGATTCTTTCCTTGTACGGGCAGCCAAAGGAATGGGCATTAGCTTCGGCGATTAGTAGCCAGGCCACAATGGTTTGTACTACAGAGCCGGAATCTTCACCGGCTTTTTTATTTATGTCATAGCATGAAAGAGACCAAAAAGTTTAGTTTTGCATTCGCTCGAATTGACCTTACCGTGCTACCCGGGTAGAGATAATTGCTTCCAACGCATGACCCTGCCCTTTCGGGGAAAGAAAAGTACTTCAAAACCATTTCTACAACTACTATGAAAACGATTAACGACATCAATTTCAAAGGAAAACGCGCTCTTATCCGAGTCGACTTCAATGTTCCTCTGGACAAAAGTCTTAATGTAACAGACGACAACCGCATACGCGCGACCATACCCACTCTTAAAAAAATATTAAAAGACGGCGGAAGTTGTGTGCTGATGTCGCACCTGGGCCGGCCAAAGGAAGGACCCGAGGAAAAATACTCTCTCAAGCATACCATCAAAAAAACGGAAGAGCTACTTGGACAACCGGTGAAATTTACCGGCGACTGTATCGGTGACGAAGCGTTTAAACTTTCAGCGGCCCTTCAGCCGGGTGAAGTTCTGCTGCTCGAAAACCTTCGCTTTTACAAGCAGGAAGAAAAAGGCGATGTGGGGTTCGCAGAAAAACTCAGCAAGCATGGGGATATTTATGTAAATGATGCCTTCGGCACGGCACATCGTGCTCACGCATCCACAACGGTTGTCGCGCAGTTCTTTAATGAGAAAGGCGCCGGACTTGTTATGGGCGCTGAACTTGAGAATGCGAGAAAAGTTCTTGAGAATACTACCCGGCCATTCACGGCAATTATGGGAGGCGCCAAGATTTCAGATAAGATTCTGATTATTGAAAACCTCCTCGACCGCGTGAACAACCTTATCATTGGTGGAGGCATGGCGTATACATTTTTCAAAGCAATGGGTGGAAATGTCGGAAACTCGCTGGTCGAGGCTGATAAACTTGATCTGGCCAAAGAGCTTATTCAAAAGGCAAAAACAAAAGGCGTCGAATTACTGCTTCCTATCGACAGCGTAATTGCTGATAAGTTCGATGCGAATGCAAATACGGATATCGCCAACAACAATAATATCAAGGATGGCTGGATGGGCCTGGATATTGGTCCACAGGCTACCGAAGTCTTCAAAAAAACCATCGAGGCGTCGAAGACTATTCTTTGGAATGGGCCGATGGGTGTTTTTGAAATGGAAAAATTCGCCGCAGGAACAAAAGGTATCGCGGAAGCCGTAGTGAAGGCAACCAAAAATGGGGGCTTTTCATTGATCGGCGGCGGCGATTCAGCTGCTGCCGTAAACCAACTTGGTTTTAACGATGACGTCAGCTATGTATCAACCGGTGGCGGTGCGTTGCTGGAATACTTCGAAGGTAAAGTGCTTCCCGGAGTAGCAGCGCTTGACAAGTGATACCGCCTTTCACAAAAAAAAGAAGGGACGCTCCGATGAGAGTGTCCCTTCTTTTTCAAGTAGCTCTTCTTACTTGAAATTTGCCGTTATCTTCTGTTGGACTGACGATAGCTCGTCTTTTGACGGATTTAGTTTCGGCTGTGTGAAATTGATGTCACCCATACTGTTCATAGGCACAAGGTGAATATGCGTATGAGGCACTTCCAGTCCGATAACAGCCACACCGATCCGTTTGCATGAGACACTTTTCTTAACAGCGACAGCAACCTTCTTCGCGAAAATCATAAGACCACCCAGTGATTCATCCTCCATGTCGAAGATGTAATCGACTTCCTTTTTAGGAACAACGAGCACGTGACCCTGCACGAGCGGATTGATATCGAGAAACGCAATATACCGTTCGTCTTCAGCGACGATAAAACCCGGGATTTCACGGTTAATAATTTTCGAAAAGATAGACGCCATAGCTTACGCAGTAATATCCATCACGACAAGTTCGACTTCTCCCGCCGGAGTAACAATCTTCGCGGTTTCACCTTTTTGTTTTCCGAGCAGACCTTTTCCGATAGGCGACATTGTGGAAATTTTGCCAGCCTTCAAATCAGCTTCTTCTTCCGACACGAGAGTATAAGACACGGATTTACCGTTCTTCTTATTCTTGATAGTGACTTTTGAAAGGATGGAAACCCGTGAAGTATCGATGTTATTTTCATCCAGCAGACGTGCATTGGCAACAAGATCTTCCAGTTGAGCGATTTTTGCCTCAAGGTGTCCTTGTGCGTCTTTTGCAGCATCATATTCAGCATTTTCGCTAAGATCTCCCTTATCGCGCGCGTCGGCAATCTGACGGGCAATATCGGCCCTGCCTTTGGATTTTAGTTCCGCAAGCTCATTCCTGATTTTGTCCAAACCCTCTTTGGTATAATATGACACTTTGCTCATACAAATAATTGTTAATACAAGTTGTTATTATCTCTGTGCTCTGAAAATAATCCGACGTTTTTCGGACACAAGCGACAAAAAAGAAGCAACGGCCTCTAATACAGAGGCCGTTGCTGATATGCAAATATAGACAATTAATTAATCAATCCAAAATCAGGCATCCACGAGTGCCGGAATGGCCGTTTTTATTTGCTTGAGAATTTCCTCATCAAACCTGGCGAGGTAAAGCGTCTTTGCTTTTGCCAGTTGCTCCAGCGACAAGCCCTTGGCTCCGCGAAGGTCAGCTTTGTAAAGGCTTGCATTTTCAAAATCCGCGCCCATCACATAACAATTCTGCAAGTTGGCTTCCATTAAAAATGCGTTACGAAAACTTGCCTTAATTAAAAAGGCGCCGTCGAAATTCGTTTTTATAAGAAATGCATCCTTGAAATTTGCTCCACTTGCGTAGGCACCTTTCATGTTAGCCTGATTGAGATTTGAACTCTCAAAATTTGTCTGGTTAAGCCTGGCGTTTTCAAAATTACATTCAATCAAACTAGACTGCGTGACGTTGGAGGAATTCAGGTTGGAACCCGATAGATTGACGTAATTCAAATTGGTGCGTGGCAGATAACAATTTACGAGGTTGATCTCGTGAATCTTATGACGATTCAGACGTTTAATATTTCCCACAGTACGAAATGCCGCTTCTTCCGATTCCCAGAGCCGGAAATCATCTATCTCGTCTTTATAGGTTCTGATGCGTTGCCTTATTTCGCCATTGTGATTCAACCAGAAGATAAGAATACCGATCACAGCAATATCGAAGATCATACCATGAGCTTCGGCCAGAACTTGCTGAATGAACGTGTCGAAATCCTCAAGGTAGTACTTGAAACTGAGTCCAAGTACAATGACGGTGACGATCAAAAGAACGAGCGAAGAAGTAAGGAGTGGCTTTTCAATAATGGAATTGAAAACCTCACTTAATTTCCTGATACGCTTTTTCAAGTAGGGCATACATTCACGCGAGAGCAAAAAATTCAGGCTGAATCAAAGCCTCACATTCAGGGCTTTGATCTTCGAAACCAAAACTACATTAATTTTCACGTGGGATTCAAACGTCCAGCCGGCAATATGAGGGGACAATATTACATTCGATCGTTCTATAAGTGAATTGAAGGCATGGGCCTGGTGGGGTGTCAGTTTGTATAACTTTTCGTTTTCCAGAACATCGAGCACCGCACCGCGAACCTTGTTGATCCTCAGGGCCTCCACCAGGTCGGCCAGTGAAACGATTTCACCACGGGCGGTATTGACGAGAATGAATTCCTTACGAAACCGCTCTATAAAGGCACTATTTACCATATTCCGTGTTTCCGCGGTCAATGGGATATGCAGACTCAGTATGTCGGACTCGCTGTAAATCGATTCCAGAGACACGGCCCGCGCATATTGATCTGAATAGTTGATTTTATACTTATCATACGCCAAAACATTACATCCGAAACCGCTGAGGCGCCTGGCAAATGCCTGCCCCATATTACCATAGCCGATGATTCCGATCGTTTTATCCATGATCTCTTCGCCGCGGTTTCCCTCACGATCCCACACCTTTTCCCGTACTTCTTTGTCGGCACGAGGAATGTTGCGCAAAAGACTTAATAAACCACCAACGGCAAACTCGCCAACCGCATCACGATTTCCTTCAGAAGCATGTACAACGTGAATCCCATGCGCAGTAAGGAAATCCAGTTCGAGATTATCAAGGCCCGCCCCCGCCCTTCCAATAAATTTCACTGTCGGAGAATCGCCCAGCAGATCTCGGTCAATTATCGTTTTGCTTCTTACGATTAACCCCTGGTAGTTATGATGAATTTGCCGGACCTCCTCGCGCGTGATATCAGGTTTATAGTCAATGTCCCATCCTATCTCCGACATCATTTCGAAAAGGCTTTCATGCATTGAATCGATAACAAGGCAAACCGGCTTTCTCATTACAGCATTACGTGAACAGTGAAAAAATAGATCGTTAGCCCAAGCAAGTCGTTGGTGGTCGTTATAAAGGGCCCGGATGCAAGCGCAGGATTAAATCCAAAACGATTCAATATCAGAGGTGTTACGGTCCCTACAAACGAAGCGAAAACAATCACGCTGAACAATGCAATACTTACTATTGCCGACAACCTGACTTCATTGAACAGTAAGATATTCGAGACAACAACAAGAACGGAAAGTACCAGTCCATTGAGCAGCGCAACCGAAAACACGCGGACCAGCCGTTTCCACAATCCGATTTCCACGAAAGCCGGACTGGCAAGACTCTGGACGATCAGCGACGAGGATTGTATACCAACGTTTCCTCCTGTAGCCTGAATCAACGGAATAAAGAATGCAATTGCCGCGATACGGGTGAGGTCGGCTTCGAACAGCCTCATAAATTTCGCATTGAGCAGCCCACCAAAAACACCAATAATAAGCCAGGGCAAACGCGCGCGGGCATTCTTCCAGATACTGTCATCTTCTTCAACATCTTCGGTAATACCCGCCATTATCTGTCTTTCTTCTTCGGCCTGTTCCGTAATGACGTCGACGATGTCGTCGATAGTTATTCTACCAACCAGATGATTCTGCACATTGACAACCGGAATGGATTCAAGATCGTATTTCTTCATAAGGTCCGCGACTTCACCTTCTTCAAGGTACGTCGGTACACTTACAATATCTTCTTCATAAATATCAGCCACGAGTTTCCTTGCATCCGATATAATCAGATCCTGCAAGGCAACTTTGCCGAGCAGACAATCATTTTCGTCTACTACATACACCTGATAAAAGCGGTGAACATTCTCTGCCTGTTTCCGTATCTCCTCCACGCATTGCACTACCGTCCAGTTAATTCGGGCTTTGATCAATTCCTTAGCCATCAATCCCCCTGCAACGTGCGGTTCGTAACGCAATAGTTCAGTAACCTGGGCGTGAAGTTCACCGTTGAGCAAGGCAAGAACTTCCTCCCGTTCCTTTACCGGAAGCTCATTGAGAATATCAGCAGTGTCATCAGACTGCAGTTCATTCAGGAAGGTTGCGATAGTTTCCGGGGGATATACAGTAAGGTTCCGTTTACGGATATCCGGATCAAGGTCATTCAATACTTCCGACTGGACTTCGATCGGCAGCAAGTCCAGCACATATTTGCCCTCCTCTGCTGAAAACTCGTAAAGCAACGTGGAGATATCGACTGAGTCTACATCCTCCAGCGAGCGCTGAATAAAAGTTTCGTCCTTTTCATCAATAGCCTGCTGAAAACGGTCGCGATACTCCTTTGTTAGTTCAAATTCCACCAGTTGCTGTGCCACGACTCTTTTCTATTGATTGCGTAAGATCAATAAACATCTCCACCGAAAGTTGTTCAGCTCTTTTGTCCAGTATCGGTAAAGAAACCAATTGCGCGTCTAAATTCATGCTTTTTAGAGCGTTTCGCAAGGTCTTCCGGCGGTTGTTGAATCCCTGTTTCACAACCTGGATAAATAACTTTTCGTCACAGTCGAGGGACATCCGTTCATTGCGTTGCAACCGAATTACCGCCGACATGACTTTTGGCGGCGGGGTAAAAACCCCCGGGGAAACTTTAAATCGGTTTTCAATCCTGTAATACGTCTGCAGCAAGACACTCAGAATCCCGTAAGTCTTATTGCCAGGAGGAGATGCAATCCGGTCTGCCACTTCTTTCTGCAACATACATACAACCTGGCGCACCGAGTCCGGTTGCTCCAGTATCTTGAAAAAAATTTGTGATGAAATGTTGTAAGGAAAGTTACCAATGATCGAAAACGGCGTCGGCATAACTTTCGAAAGATCCAGCGTAAGGAAGTCTCCTTCAATGATCCGCTCACGCAGCAGCGGGAAATGTTGTTTTATGTAGGCAACCGAGTCGCGGTCAATTTCAACCAGCGTGAGGCTGATATCGGGATTATCGACCAAATACCGCGTGAGCACACCCATACCGGGTCCAATCTCGAGTACCTCCTCATGGCCGCTGACCAGCAACGATTCCACTATCCGGCGTGCCGTATTCTGATCATGCAGGAAATGCTGCCCCAGAAATTTCTTGGCGCGAACCTTATTGTGACTGGCCTTTTCCATCGCCGCAAGGAAGGCATAATGCGGCATACAGACAAGTACGCACACGGTGATGGGTGACGTTTAGTTTCCGTCTTTTGCCGGAATTTTGTTATATCGCAGGAATATAAACTCATTTCATGACCGCGAACGAGAAACCCCGCATCGGCATTACTATCGGCGACCTGAATGGCGTCGGACCGGAGATAATCATGAAGACACTGACCGATCACAGGTTATTTACCATGTTCACTCCTGTTGTCTATGGTTCGGCCAAAGTGATCACATTTTACAAGAAACACCTTAACATTGAAGACTTCTCCTATAGCCAGGTACGAAATCCGGGGCAGTACTCCCCCAAGACAATAAATGTCGTCAATTGCTGGGAAGAACAATTTGAAATAACCCCTGGGATAGCTTCGCGGGATTCAGGACGGGCTTCGTTTCTGGCGCTGAAACAGGCGTGTGAAGATCTGCGGGATGCCCATCTGGATGCGATCGTTACGGCACCAATTGACAAGCATTCCATTCACAGTGAGGAATTTCCATTCACCGGACACACCGAGTACATTACCCGGTTTTTTGGTGGTGAGGACAGCCTGATGTTTATGATCAGTGACGAATTACGCGTTGGCCTGGCTACCGAACACGTTCCGGTTAAGGATGTGTCGGGCGCTATTACGCGCCAAAGACTTGAGTCGAAGCTTCGAATCATGGAGCAGAGCCTAAAGAGTGATTTTGGTATCGCGAAGCCGCGAATCGCCGTCCTCGGACTGAATCCACACGCAGGCGACAATGGCTTGATTGGCATTGAAGACGAGCATTTGATTAAACCCGTGATTTCGGACCATCGGAACAAAGGCAGGCTGGTTTTCGGACCATACCCTGCAGACGGATTTTTTGCATCGGGGGCATACCGCAAATTTGACGGAATTTTAGCCATGTATCACGATCAGGGACTGGTGGCCTTCAAGGCTATTGCATTTGAAAACGGGGTCAATTTCACCGCGGGACTGTCGGTTATCAGAACATCTCCGGACCACGGTACTGCGTATGCAATTGCCGGGAAAAATGAGGCCAGCGAGACGTCATTTCGCGAAGCGATCTACAAAGCGCTGGAGATTTTCAAGGCACGTATCGAGCAGCTTAAAGAAAAATAAGTAAACTCCTGTATAGGATTGGCCCCTTAGACCGCCCGGATGAAGGATAGCGGGATTAATCATTATATTTGGCGCAAGTAATTATTGAGATGGATATCGTCACCAAAAAGCAATTGAACATTCTGATCCAACTGGCGGAGGCCGACAAGCACTTTGCTAAGAGTGAGCGGGAAATGATCTTCAAAATAGCCAATGACCGGAATTTCCCCGAAAAAGATGTCCTGGAACTGATTAAAAACCCGGAACCCATTGATTCTCTGGGAGCTCTGTCGCCCGACCAGAAGTTCGAATACCTGTATTCCTGCATCGAACTTATTTTTATCGATCAGAACGTTTTTGAAAGCGAAATCATCTTCTGTAAGAATATAGCCATCAAATTGGGCTTCAAAAAGGGTGTGATCGACCTGTTCATGGAAAATCATGGTAAAAAGACCCGAAAGGAATTTCGCGATCTCGCCCTTTCGCGATTTTTATGATCACATGACCCGTTTTCTGCGGAAGAAAGTAAGTCATCTCGCCTAATCCTGTAAAAAACCGCAAATTCTGGCCATCGTCTGGTGCACAATACCATTTATTCTCATAAATTTGCCGACTAATTTTCAAACGCCCGAGCGGGCAATGGGTGTGGGGGCTTATAGCGTAAATATCATCGGTCTGAGCAATAAGCTTCACCATTTCGAATACGAATTTGGTGATGACTTCTTCAGAAAATACGGCACTGTGGCAGTTTCGCAAGGCCAATTCAGAGCGGAGGTAGCCCTGAATAAACACGAAACGTTCCTTGAGGCTGAATTTAAGATAAGAGGCGCGGCCCTGCTAACCTGCGACCGATCGCTGGAGACGTTTGAATACCCGATCTGGACCACCCGCAAGGTTTTGTTCAAGTACGGGGAGGCAAATGAAGAAATCAGCGACGAGATCGTAATGATTCACCGGGATACGGTTGCTTTGGAGTTGGGCCAGTATATTTATGAGTTCATCGCACTGGCGATACCTATGAAGAAACTTCACCCCAGGTTCAAACTGGAGGAAGGCCTGGAAGATGACGACGCCGAAGGAAAAATTGTTTACAGCTCGGAGAAATCCGATCAAACGAAGAAAGGCGATGACGATGAAGATATCGATCCTCGCTGGAATATATTAAAGAAATTAAAATAAACTGTTTGTACTATGCCAAATCCCAAACGCAAACTCTCGAGAACCCGTAGAGATAAAAGAAGAACCCATTACAAGGCTTTTGCGAAAGAAACGACAATCTGCCCGACAACCGGAGAACATCACCTTCCCCACCGTGCTTTCTGGCACGAAGGAAAACTTTACTTCAATGGTAAAGTGGTGATGGAAAAAGAAGTTCTCGCTTAAGTAATGGTGCATCATACGTTGCGCAATTTCAAACGGAACTCTAGCATTCCGGAAGTGGCAATGTACCTGAACTGTATTTTGACGTTTCTCCCTGGAGACTGATCTGAAACACGATGCTCGATGACAATATCATCGGGCATTTTTCTTTAACGATAAACTTTCCCTGACCGCGAAGGCGGAACCAATAGTATGACAAAAATAAGGGCAGCTATTACGGGTGTAGGCGGGTATGTTCCGGACTATGTCCTCACTAATCACGAGCTCGAACAAATGGTGGATACCAGCGACGAGTGGATCACCTCCAGAACCGGAATCAAAGAAAGAAGAATTCTGAAAGGCGAAAACAAAGGCGTGTCGGTCCTGGGCATAGAGGCCGTCAAAGACCTTCTGGCAAAAACAAAAATCGACCCGCGAGAAATAGATCTCATCCTTTTCGCGACGGTAACAGCCGACATGACCTTTCCGGCCACCGCGAATATCGTTGCCACTGCCGTAGGCGCCGTCAATGCGTTCAGTTTCGATATGAGTGCCGCATGTTCAGGCTTTATTTATGCTCTAACCACTGGAGCAAGTTTTATCGAATCCGGACGGTACAAGAAAGTTGTCGTGATTGGTGGCGACAAAATGTCCGCGATCATGGACTATACCGACCGTACTACCTGCATCATTTTTGGCGACGGAGCCGGGTGTGTCCTTCTCGAACCGACCACCGAAGACGTAGGCATTGTTGATTCGATTCACCGCAGCGATGGCAACGGTGAAGCATACCTGCATATGAAAGCAGGTGGAAGCCGACGGCCCGCATCTGAAGCTACGGTTTCAGCCCGTCAGCATTTCGTTTATCAGGAAGGAGCCGCGGTTTTCAAATTCGCGGTCACCAATATGGCCGACGTGGCAGCTCAGATCGCCGAACGTAATAATCTCAAACCAAAAGATATTTCGTGGCTTGTTCCGCACCAGGCTAACAAACGAATTATCGACGCCACCGCAAGCCGGGTAGGCATTTCCGAAGAGAAGGTGATGATGAACATCGAACGCTACGGTAACACCACTGCCGGTACAATTCCGCTCCTCTTATGGGATTATGAGAAAAATCTAAAAAAAGGTGATAATCTGATCCTCGCGGCATTCGGTGGCGGTTTTACCTGGGGCTCCGTTTTCGTAAAGTGGGCCTACAACCCCGCGTGACCTGGTAATAGCACCCGGAAGCACTTCTTTACTCCCTGCCTTCCCCGGGGTTTGATGAATTGCATTTAATTACTTGATTTGTAACTTAACGACCTAAATCTATGGCAACTGTATCTGATTTAAGCAAAGGCAACTTCATGCGCTACAATGGTGAAGTAGTTCAGGTTGAAGAACTGCAACATCGCACCCCGGGTAACCTTCGCGCATTCTATCAAATAAAAATGAGGAACGTCCGCAATGGAAAACTGGCCGAAAACCGGTTTCGCCCCGGCGATGAGGTTGAAATCCTCCGTGTGGAAACAAAAGAATATCAGTATCTGTATGCCGACGGAGAAAGCCTAGTCTGTATGGATAATCAAACATTTGATCAGGTTTATATAGATAAAGCGCTTTTGGGAGATTCTGTGAACTATATCAAAGAAGGTGTCACCATCCTTATTGCCTTCGAAGATGGAACCTCGCCGATAACGGCAGAAGCGCCTTCTCACGTGGTTCTCGAAGTTGAGTATACAGAGCCGGGAATTCAGGGGGACACTGCAACGCGGACCCTGAAACCTGCCAAAATGGAAAACGGCGTGGAGATAAGGGTTCCCTTGTTTATCAACGCGGGCGAAAAAATAAAAGTAGATACACGGACAGGCGCTTATGTTGAACGCGTCAAAGAATAATTAATCGATCCATGAGTAAAAATCGAGCTACAAAAACATCAGCCCGGAAAGAGGCAAAACCATCCCGGTCTTCAGTTTCTTCGACATCACAACCTGAAATGAAAACTTCCGAGATCCGCGACCTCATCGATTTCATTTCAAAAACCGGATTGAACGAAGTAAATATTGAAACAAAAGAATTAAAGCTTCACGTCAAGCGCGAACCGGATCAGAAGATTTTTAAATCGTCTTCGGTAATGACCCATTTGCCTTCGGCCCCAGTGCTTTCTCAGCAGGGCTCCCCGACTGCGCAGGCCCAATTGTCAGCCGCGTCATCAGGAAAAACTGAAACACAGACCGAATCCCTGACGGCAGGCAAAAAGCTCATTGAGATTAAGTCTCCAATGATTGGAACATTTTACCGCTCCGCTAACCCCGATTCCCCGCCATTTGTTTCTGTGGGCGATAAAGTATCCAAAGGCCAGACCGTCTGCATCATCGAAGCAATGAAATTATTCAATGAAATCGAATCTGAAGTAAGCGGTACCGTGGTAAAAGTCACGCTTGAAAATTCAAGCCCGGTGGAATACGATCAGGTACTGTTCCTGGTTGAGCCGGATTAATTATGGGGACCCAATTATTGATTCATGTTTAAGAAAATATTAATTGCCAATCGCGGTGAGATCGCCTTGCGCGTTATCCGAACCTGCAAGGAGATGGGCATCAAAACCGTCGCGGTCTACTCCACTGTCGATCGGGAAAGCCTGCACGTGCGATTTGCGGATGAGGCGGTATGTATCGGCGATGCTCCCAGCAAGGATTCGTATCTTAACATTCCCCGAATCATATCGGCGGCTGAAATAACGAATGCCGATGCGATTCACCCCGGATATGGCTTCCTTTCCGAAAGGGCCGAATTTTCGGCGATTTGTCACGAATACGGAATAAAATTCATCGGCCCCACCCCCGCTATGATCGAGGCCATGGGTGATAAATCGACTGCAAAAGACACGATGAAAAAAGCGGGAGTGCCCACAATTCCCGGCAGTGATGGACTACTTAGCTCAATTGACGAAGGATTAAAAATCGCGAAAAAGATCGGATACCCTGTGATTGTGAAGGCAACTGCCGGTGGTGGTGGAAAGGGTATGCGTATAATCAATGATGCATCGGAGTTCAAGAAGGCGTGGGATGATGCTAAACGCGAAGCGGGAGCTTCATTCGGAAATGACGGGTTATACCTCGAAAAATTCGTAGAAGAGCCACGCCATATCGAGATCCAGATTGTGGGCGATCAATACGGTAAAGCATGCCATCTTTCGGAAAGAGACTGCACGATTCAGCGCCGCCATCAAAAACTGGTCGAAGAGACACCGTCACCTTTCCTCAATCAGGAACTCCGCGAAAAAATGGGTGAAGCCGCCATCAAAGGTGCCCGCGCGATTAAATACGAAGGTGCAGGGACTATCGAGTTTCTCGTCGACAAACACGGGAATTTTTACTTCATGGAAATGAATACCCGCATTCAGGTCGAACATCCCATAACAGAAGAAGTGACCGATTATGACCTCATCAAGGAACAAATAAAGGTTGCTGCCGGGGTACCCATTTCCGGACGAAACTACTTCCCGAATCTTTTTGCGATGGAATGCCGCATCAACGCGGAAGACCCCGCAAACGGGTTCAGACCATGTCCGGGAAAGATCCTCAACCTGCATCTTCCGGGAGGTCATGGCGTCCGCGTCGACAGCCACGTTTACGCCGGATATACCATTCCACCGAATTACGATTCGATGATTGCAAAGCTAATCGTAAGTGGACAATCACGCGAAGATGTGATTACCCGCATGAAGAGAGCCTTGAGCGAGTTCGTTATTGAAGGAATTAAAACCACCATTCCCTTCCACCTCGCACTGATGGATAATCCTGTATTCAGAAGTGGGAAGTTTTCCACCAAGTTTCTGGAAACAAGCTTTGACTTTTCAGTATTGAAAGATCGTTGATCTAAACTTATAGAAACAAAAAAGGATACGCGCGAACGTATCCTTTTTTGTTCTATAAGAACCGGGTAAGCGAGATCTTACAATAAGATTATCAAAAGGAGAATTATCACAAGGATAGCTCCGATGCTGATATAGACACCGCCGCTAAGCTGTTTAACTTCATCCCTGATCTCACGTACTTCGCGCTTCAATGCTTTTCTTTCAGCTCTTGACATTTTGCTCCGGTCCATTGCCTTGATTTCTTCGAGGCGGTGATTCAGCCTGCCAAGTTTCTGTTCCGGTGTTTCTTCAGTTACTGGTGCTGGTTCACTAATCGTTGCAAATGAAGGAGATGCAAATGCCATCAACACCATCAGCAGGAAAGATTTAAGTATGCGATGTGTTTTCATAAGGTAAAGGTTTTAATGAATTAACCTGTGTTAAAAACTGATGCCATTGGCATTCATTTGTTTGTGAGGCTAACAGAATTCAAGTTCTCGTTGTAAATTGGGCCATTGGCGAAACGCAGGACTTCCTTTCGCCCTGGTATTGTTTTATCAGGCGATTTATTAAGCTAAGCGATTATCCAAAATGACCCTGAGACCTGAATCTGAACTTTGCCTGCCGGTCTATCCGTCCATTTTCCGGCAACGCCTAAAACCCGAACCGTGAAACCTATGCAACTCGCTAAAGAAACGCTCTCAGGCTGGGGAAATATTCCGAAGTCATCCTGCAATGTCTTCTATCCGAGAGGTGACAGGGACTTAACGAAATCTCCTGATTCACGACATATTCTGCCACGAGGTCTGGGTCGGAGCTATGCTGATCAGGCAACGAACACCGATCAGGTCGTTGTCAAAATGGAGAAGATGAACCACTTCCTGGCCTTTGATGATCAGCGAGGCATACTTCATTGTGAAGCTGGAGTTTCGCTGGAAGATATCCTCACACATCTGACGCCGCGTGGCTGGTTTCCTATGATCACACCGGGAACCAAATATGTGACCATAGGCGGTGCTATCGCCAACGATGTTCACGGCAAAGCGCACCACGCTGACGGGTCGTTTGTCAATTGTGTATACGATTTTACTATACTCCTCGCCGACGGCACGATTCTCCATGCCAGTCGCGACGAAAATCCTGATCTCTTCTGGGCGAATTTTGGCGGGCTTGGGTTACTTGGCACCATACTCACAGCAACGATCCAGCTTCGGAAAATCGAAACGACCTATTTCAGACAAAAGGCGTTTGCAGCGCGTAATCTGGACGAAATGCTCCAGGCCATCGACGGTAGCAGCCACGAGTTCCCAGCCTCAGTTGCGTGGATCGATCCAATGGCAAAAGGGGAAGGCCTGGGCCGCGGAGTTCTCAATATGGGGGACCATGCTCGTTTTGATGAACTGCCTCCCAAACTTCGCAACAATCCCCTGAAGATCGGAGGAAAACCAAAACTCACCGTACCGTTTTACCTTCCTGCCTTCGTACTGAATCCCTTAACGGTACGAATGCTGGATATGGTTATCTATCAGATGCAGAAATCTGCACCCGCATTCTCGCACTACGACAAGTTCTTCTATCCGCTTGACATGATCAACAACTGGAACCGCGGCTATGGCAAGAGAGGCTTTATACAATATCAGTTTGTTATTCCGTTAGAGGATGGCTGGAAAAATATTCGAACCATTCTCACTGAGATAACGCAAAGTCATTGTATCCCCTTTCTCAACGTGTTGAAGAAGTTTGGTAAAGGGCAGGGCGGATTGCTTTCATTTCCTTTCGAGGGATACACATTCGCGATCGATTTCCCTATCACGCCTCAGCTGAAAGCGTTCACCAGGAGGCTCGACAGAATGGTATTACAAATGGGGGGCAGGATTTACCTCGGCAAGGATGCGTACCTCGATGAGGCCACCTTTAAGGCGATGTATCCGCAGCATGTGGAGTGGCTTGATATCAAACGCAAGTACGACCCGAACAATCTATACACTTCCGACCTCGCGCGTCGTATCGGACTGGTTGTTTAGGGGGGACGGAACTATTTAAATAGCCTTCTTCTTACGGGGTGTTGCTTTCGGTTTGTCTTTCAGCGACTGATCAATCGTCTGTTCCAGTTCCTGGTACCACGCCTCGCCGTATTTGCGGATAAGTGGCGTTTTCAAAAATTTATATACCGGAACCTGAAGCTCTTTTCCCAGCGAACACGCTGGCGAACAAATGTGCCACTTGTGGTAATTGAGGGCTTCGAAATTCTTTTTGGATGTTACCCGTATCGGATAAAGATGGCAACTAATGGGCTTTTTCCAGTCGATCTTTCCATCGAGAAAGGCCTGTTCAATGCCACATTTCAGGATGCCACTCTTGTCGTAAATCGCGTAGACGCATTCGCGTCCATCAATCACCGGCGTACACAACTCGCCTTCGTCGTCAACGGTGTGGGTACCCTGCTTTTCGATCGCGGCGATGCCCTCGGCAGACAGGTACGGCTTAACGACCGGGTAAATATCTTCAAGGATCTTCAGTTCCCCTTCCTCAAGCGGAGCGCCGAAATCACCTTCGACACAACAGGCACCTTTGCATTTTTGCAGATTGCACACAAATTCCTTGTCGCGCACATCGTCTGAAATGAGTACTTCTCCTACTTTGATCATAAGGCCGGGATTGGATTAAATATTCTTGCAATTTACCGTTTTCGGTAGGGAAAAATTCCGACAGAAGCCAATTTTTCTTACCGAAGTTTTGTTGCAGCTTTACAGACATACACATTTCGGGGCTTTCGGGTTCCCGATACCGTTATGTGCGAGCTATTAAACTGCTTTTGAAGCAAAAAACATCATTGACAGAGGCTTCTCCCGAATGATTTTTTATCGGAAATAAAACGGGTTAATCGCCGAATGATGTTTTAATTTACGGGTTGAAAAATTATGACTGAATATCTCGATACGCTGAATGAACCTCAACGCGAGGGTGTACTGAATACCGAGGGGCCTTGCATGCTGATAGCCGGAGCCGGTTCCGGAAAAACAAGAGTTCTGACCTTCCGGATCGCAAACCTGATCTCAAAGGGAGTTGATCCATTCAACATAATGGCGTTGACTTTCACCAACAAAGCCGCCAAGGAAATGCGTGAACGCATTGAGAAGGTGGTAGGCCACGATGCCCGGAATCTTTGGATGGGAACTTTTCACTCAGTGTTTTCGCGGATACTACGTGCTGAGGCCGCGCACCTGGGTTATCCCAACAATTTTACGATCTACGATACCGATGATTCGAAGACCCTGATCAAGAACATCGTCAAGGAAATGGGATTGGACGATACGGTTTACAAGCCGAACACCGTCTTCAACAGAATCTCCGCGGCGAAAAATCGCCTCATCAGTTGGCAGCAGTATCTTACCAATGCCGAGCTCATGGCTGACGATGCCGCCAATATGCGCCCGGAAATCGGAAGAATATACAAGACCTATGCACAACGTTGCTTCAAGGCGGGTGCTATGGATTTTGATGATCTGCTTTTCAATACTGACAAGCTTTTCCGCGAACATCTTGAGGTATTGAACAAATATCAGCACCGGATACATTACGTATTGGTGGATGAGTTTCAGGATACAAACTTATGTCAGTACTTCATCATCAGGAAACTCTCCTCGGTCAGGGAAAATATCTGTGTTGTCGGAGACGACGCCCAAAGCATTTACGGATTCCGCGGAGCAGATATCACTAATATTCTCAACTTCGAACGGGACTACCCGGAGTTGAAGGTCATCAAACTCGAACAGAATTACCGCTCTACTCAAAACATTGTAAATGCGGCGAACTCCGTTATCAAGAAGAACCGGGCGCAGCTTCCCAAAAACGTCTGGACAGCAAACGAAGACGGCAATCTGATCGAGCTTATTAAGGCCCTGTCCGATAATGAGGAAGGACGTTTGGTGGCGACATCTATTTTTCAGGAGAAGATGCAGCACCAGATGAAATTCAGCGACTTCGCGGTACTGTATCGAACCAACAGTCAGTCGCGTGCCATAGAGGAAGCGTTGCGACGAATGAACGTTAAATACAAAGTAATCGGAGGCCTTTCGTTCTACCAGCGAAAAGAAATCAAGGATATTCTTGCTTACCTTCGGTTTGTACTGAACCAGCAGGACGAGGCCTCTTTCCGAAGGATTATAAATCTTCCTAAACGAGGCATCGGCGATTCAACGGTTGATAAAATCATTGTTGCAGCCAACGACCACGCAATAAGCCTGTGGGATGTAGTTCAGAATATAGGCAGCTTTATCAGCGGCAGGGCCGTAGGTTCTATCAGTGATTTTGTCGCTATGATCAGCCGGTTTCAGGTGGAGGTTCAACGCAAGGATGCCTATGAAGCGGCTTACGAAATCGCGAAGGGTTCCGGCTTGCTGAAAGAACTGTACGAAGACAAAACTGTCGAAGGTCTTAGTCGATATGAGAACGTTCAGGAATTGTTGAACGCCATCAAAGAATACGTCGACGATCCGGAAAAGGAGGACAAATCACTGGGGGCATTCTTACAGGAGGTGTCGCTGGTTACCGGTCAGGATGAAGACAAGGACAAAGATCCCGATAAGGTAACGCTGATGACCATCCACATGGCAAAGGGACTCGAGTTCAGGTATGTGTACATCGTTGGCCTGGAAGAGGATCTCTTTCCGTCGCAAATGATGTTGAGCAGCAGAGCCGACCTGGAGGAGGAACGACGCCTTTTTTACGTGGCAATCACGCGGGCTCAGAAAAAACTGTTTCTCTCTTATGCGTTAACGCGCTATCGCTATGGACGGCTGAAAAATTGTGAGCCGAGCCGTTTCCTCGACGATATCGATGCCGGTTATGTTAAGGTCAGCACCAAGTTTGGCGGAGTCGAGTCGGCTGCACCTTCAGGGAATTATGCCAAAAACCTTGTAACTGGTATAAAACGAACTATTTCATCACAACCGGTTTCGAAACCCGCTTCGGCAGCAGCGTATAAGCCACCAGCTGATTTCAAGCCCAGCGATACGTCAGGCCTGAAGGAAGGGATGCAGGTGGAACATCCCAAATTCGGCTTTGGTAAGGTTGTTCAAATGGATATAAGCGGAGCCGACAGAAAGGCCAAAATAGACTTTTCGGCCGTCGGGGAAAAAACCCTTTTACTGAGCTTTGCCAAGCTGCGAATCGTACAATAGAAAAGATAATTTTAATTTTGCACAATAATCAGCTATTTTGCGTTATAAAATCATTAGCAAAATTGCTTCGCCCGGTCGGATTTGCCCACTTTACCCTCGATGGCAACCGTTTTTTATACAAGTTCAGGCAGTACGACAAAAAGATACACCCATAGTCACGATTTAATTCAAACCCATGATTGGAGAATACAATAGCCAGAGGCCAAATATCATTCTGAAAGAATATGGCCGTAATGTTCAGAAACTGGTGGAATACATTCGGAATACGCCGGACAAGAACAAACGCACCGATTTAGCCTTCACGCTTATCGAATTGATAAAACAACTTACACCCAGTATCAAGGAACAGGGTGATGACCCCCAGCGCCTGTGGGATGACCTTTATATCATAGCCGACTTTGACCTCGACGTAAACAACCCGTTTCCGGTGCCGGAAAGGGAGATCCTCTTCAAAAAACCGATGACCATGCAATACCCGCAAAGCAATGTGCGGTTTAAGCACTATGGAAAGAATATTGAGAAGCTGGTAAAAGAAGCCCTTAAGAAGGAAGATCCGCAGGAACGTGAAGATGCCATCATCTATCTCGGCAAGCTCATGAAAACCTTTTACGGTAACTGGAATAAGGAAACGCTCGATGATTCAGTGATCCTGAAAGATATCCAGGCTATGTCAGGCGGTGCCCTGAACATGACGATCGATAAAGTGCGGGAGGACAATTTGTTCGAGAAGTTGTACAAGGAAAGAAAAAAAGCCCGGCCTCAGCAAGGCAGCCACAACAACGGAGGAGGACAGCGCCATCAGAGCGGCGGTCACCGGCCTTTCAACAAAAATAAGGGTGGCGGCGGCAATTTCAGAAAAAGAAGGGATCAATGATTTCTCAAGTGTCCCGATCCTGTTTTAATTGATATTGATCTTAGGATAATTCGGCTATCCTTATTTTTTTAACAGTCCTGTTCATTAATTAAGTACGAACATCCCTCCTGTTTTACGATGAGTATTTTCAAGATCCAAGGTGGTAAGAAGCTAAAAGGCGAGATTATACCACAAGGCGCTAAGAACGAAGCACTTCAGATTATCAGCGCAACCCTGCTTTCACCTGAGCCAATTACCATTCATAATATTCCAAACATCCTTGATGTAAACAAACTCATTGAACTGGTAGCAGATCTCGGATCCAAAGTTGAGAAGCTTGGCCCAGAATCTTATCGTTTCACAGCAGCCGAAATCAACACAACGTTTCTTGAATCCGACCAATATAGACAAAAAGCTGCGGCACTCCGTGGCTCCGTGATGCTACTTGGACCGATTCTCGCACGATTCGGCAAGGCAACGTTGCCGAAACCCGGTGGTGACAAAATCGGACGTCGCAGGCTCGACACACACTTCCTGGGGTTTGAAAAACTCGGCGCGAAATTTAATTTCAATGCCGAAGAACATCTTTTTCATATAGACGCTTCGCAGCTGACGGGCTGTTATATGTTACTCGACGAAGCTTCGGTAACCGGTACTGCCAATATCGTCATGGCCGCGGTTCTTGCAAAAGGCAAGACCACGCTTTACAATGCCGCATGTGAGCCTTACCTGCAACAACTTTGTCTGATGCTCAACCGAATGGGTGCGAAGATTTCCGGCATCGGATCTAACCTCCTCCAGATTGAAGGCGTTGAAACGCTTGGGGGCACTGAACACACGCTGCTTCCGGATATGATTGAAATCGGAAGTTTCATTGGCCTCGCCGCAATGACACAGTCGGAAGTAACGATCAAAAACTGCCGGATCGACATGCTGGGAATTATTCCCGAGATGTTCAGCCGTCTTGGCATTCGTCTTGAGTACCACGGCGACGACATTCACATTCCTTCGCAGGAACGTTACGAAATCGAAACGTTCATCGATGGATCAATACTTACAATCGCCGACGCTCCCTGGCCCGGGTTCACACCTGACCTTTTGAGCATTATTTTGGTTGTCGCAACCCAGGCAAAAGGAACCGTACTTGTACATCAGAAGATGTTTGAATCGCGTCTCTTCTTTACGGATAAGCTTATCGATATGGGTGCACAGATCATTCTGTGTGATCCGCATAGGGCCACCGTTATTGGCCTCGACCGCAAGCAGGCTCTCCGAGGGCTGAAGATGTCATCCCCGGATATACGGGCCGGTGTGGCTTTGCTTATCGCGGCCCTGTCGGCAAATGGTACCAGCGAAATCTCAAACATTGAACAAATCGATCGCGGGTATCAGAACATTGAAGGCCGGCTCAAGGCACTGGGGGCAGACATTGAACGCCTGAATGCCTAAATCGTGTTTCCTGGTGTGTGTGCACTGCCAATAAGGTCCCAGAGATTTCCATACAAATCACGGAATACAACAACCCTCCCATAGGTTTCATCCGAGGGGCTTCGGATAACCGAAATAATTCTGGTCAACCAGGTTCTTATAGTCACGATCAAAATTATCGGTGTGCAAGAATAAAAACACCCGGCCACCTGCCTGATCTCCAACAGCATATTCGCACCACCGTTCCCCCAGGGTTTGATAATGATCCACCTTTTCGTGTCGGAAATAATGGTATCCTCGACGAGCTCGAAATGCAGCTTACCTACGAAGAACGCAAGGGCTTCGTCGTAATCCCTGACAAGAATTGCTATCGTAGCCAGGTGCCGATTCATAGCTAAATTTCAATACGTAGTCCAACGGGACAATGATCAGATCCGAAATACTGATTATAAATCATCGCATCCCGCACCTTACCAGCTATTCGTTCCGACACAAGAAAGTAGTCAATCCGCCACCCGGAATTTTTCGCCCGCGCATTGGTAACATAATTCCAGTACGTATACTTCACTTCTTCGGGGTAAAGCCGCCGGAATGTATCCACAAAACCGGACTCGAGCAGCCTGGTAAATCCGTCAATCTCACGCTGGGTGTAGCCCGCCGATTTATTATAGTTTTCCTTCGGTCGCGCAATATCGATGGCCTGATGCGCAACATTGAAGTCGCCGCATACAACCACAGGCTTGCGCTTGTTAAGCCACAATAAATACCGCTTGAATTCTTCGTCCCACTTTTCCCGCCAGTCGATACGCGCCAGTCCATCGCCGGAATTCGGTGTGTATACTGTTACCAAGAAATACGTAGGAAATTCAGCGGTCATCACACGCCCTTCCTTATCATATTCATCCAGACCAATATCGCAAGTGACTTGCATGGGTTCTTCCTTGCTAATAATCGCCGTTCCGGAATATCCTTTTCGCGCCTTTGAACAATTCACGTAAACATGATAGCCTTTCAACAAGTCGAGGGCAGACTTCGCTTCTTCCGGAGCAGCCTTTGTTTCCTGCAGGCACAAAACATCAGGATCCATCGCTGCGATATCTTTCAGAAAATCCTTTTTGATGATGGAACGGATTCCGTTAACGTTCCAGTTTACGAAATGTTTGGTTGCTGACATAATCGATTTGTTGAGCGATTAAAACCCAAGTTTAAGGCGAAATGTCTGAATAAAAAAGGTGTGACGGTTTACGGTCGCGGAATGATATTGCTAAGAATATTCGATTACTTTCTGGTTCTTCTGTAATTGAAGCCAATTGATATTGGCTTCGGTTATTTCTCGGTAACGAGCAGAGTGTTATCCCCCAGAACTTTCATAACCACGATAGTTTTTCCGTTGGGAAGGTCCAAATCATCGTCGGTAATGGCGCTCATGGCACGCGTGATTCCCTCCACTTTTATAAGCACCTGCCCCAGACTGGCGCGGTGCGCCGGAATCACATGGGAAACCTGGCCTGTCTCGCCAACGGCTTTGTCAACAATCTTTGCGCCCCTAAGATGACCTTTCGTCCACAGGTAGCCGAGCATTGTGATCACAAACATCATAAGAAAGCCTGACATACCCGCAATTGCAACTGACCACCAGTCGGAGGCGCCTTTGTCGGCGGACATTATGCCGGCCCAGCCGAAAACCGTTAAAAATGTAATAATCGACTTGATGGTAAGAAACGGGAATGGCAAACTTCTCCGGCCGTCAGCGTTCGAAAGAGTATCATCGTCGAGATCTCCTCCGAAAAATGTCAGTATCAGCTGAAGGACAAAAAAGATCGTAAACGGAATTGCGATACACCAGTAAACCTTAAGTGCGAGGCTGAGGCCTTCCCACCATTCACTAAAATTGCTCATAACCTGGGAGGAATTGTCGACCTTAAATTAAATAAAAACCGGCAGGCATCACCTGAAAGCTTCGACTTTTAATGAACGTTGGAACGCGGGAAGTCTGGCAACTATGGAGTAAACATTCGAACTCGCGGCTTCGATAGGCTTCAAAAGCCCGACAAACAGACTGGATAAAATAACGAAAGCCCCGGAAAGTCCAGAGCTTTATTTTGCAACCGCATCAGATGAACCGTTTCAAACCGTCATCGAGCAGAGAGAAATATATCGGAATGCTACTTCTTCTTCGCTTCGAATTCTTTTTTCACTTCTTCAATATCTACCGTTTTCATTACGGGCTGGAAGTTCTGAATTTTCAGTGTTTGGCGTCTAACTGCTGCTGCCGCCTTATCCTTCCGGTTTTTTCTCTTTAATCGTGTTACTGCCATGGCACTTGTTGTTAAAAGGAGCGCAAAATTAACTGGTATTTCGATCTTTCCAAAATCCGACTGCTCAATTTTGATTCCATTATACCCAAATCGGACCCGGAAACCTGAAATTGTTTTAATTTCGCGCCGTATGGAAAAACCCACACTCCCAAAAGGAACGCGCGATTTTGGCCCGGCCGTCATGGCGCGTAGACAATACATTTTTAACGCCATCCGCTCAGTCTTCGAAAAATTCGGCTTCCAGCCTTTGGAAACGCCTTCCATGGAGAATCTGGCAACGCTCACGGGCAAATATGGCGAGGAAGGCGATCAGTTACTTTTCAAGATTTTGAATTCCGGAGATTTCCTTAAACAAGCCGACTCATTTGCGTTGGAAACACGAAATTCCAGATCCTTGACTACTTCGATCAGTGAAAAGGGCTTGCGCTACGATTTGACGGTACCGTTCGCGCGATTCGTGGTTATGAATCGGAATGAAATTACTTTCCCGTTCAAGCGCTACCAAATCCAACCGGTCTGGCGGGCGGACAGACCCCAAAAAGGTCGTTATCGGGAATTTTATCAGTGTGACGCTGACGTCGTGGGAACAAACTCGCTGCTATGTGAAGCCGAAATCATTCTAATGATTCGGGAAGTTTTTGAACGGCTTCGCATTGAAAACTACACGATCAAAATCAATCATCGCGGAATTCTCAGCGGGTTAGCCGAACTCGCCGGAACACGGAAAAACGAAGGGAACCTCTTCATCGCCATCGATAAGCTTGAAAAGATTGGAGAAGAAAAAGTCCGGGAGGAATTGACCGCAAAGGGATTCTCAAAGGAAAGTCTGGACCTGGTTTTCGAAATTCTCAACACCAAAGGTTCGAATACGGAGAAGCTGCAGATCCTGGAGCAAAAATTCGAAAGCATCGCGGCGGGTTCAAAGGGCATTCAAGACATTCGGAACATGTTCAGCATGGTCAACGCAAGTGGAAATTCGCTGGATCATGTTGAGCTTGACTTATCGCTCGCACGTGGACTCACCTATTACACCGGTTGCATTTTTGAAGTAAAGATCAGTGGTGTCGCCGTTGGCAGCGTGAGCGGAGGCGGTCGATATGATAATCTTACGGCAGCATTTGGTGATAAAGACAACCTCTCAGGCGTTGGGTTTTCATTTGGAGTTGATCGAATTTACGATGCCATGGAAGAACTAAAGCTGTTTCCCGAGGACACCATCGCTGCTTCGAAAGTTTTGGTTTGTCATTTCGACCAGGAGACGTTTAATTATGGCTTAGGCCTTCTTTCCACACTACGACGGGAGGCCATAAGCAGCGAACTTTTTCCGGATCAGACGAAACTGAAAAAGCAGCTTGACTATGCAAACAAAAAAGGTATTCCATTTTGCATTGTGATTGGCGCCGACGAAATGAAATCCGGATTACTCACACTGAAAAATATGCAAACTGGTGAACAGCGAAATGTTACCCGGGATCAATTAATCCATGCGTTACAGTGAGCCAAAAAAAGTTAGCTTTGCACAATAGCCTGCATGATTCATTCTGTCTCAGACAAATCGCTTACTTTACGTGATCTTGAACGCATTATTTCAGGAAGCGTAACGCTTGAACTATCGGAAGCGTCACGCCAAAAAGTTAACGCATGCCGACACTATCTTGATCGAAAGCTGAATGAAGCCACGCAACCCATCTATGGAATAAACACCGGGTTCGGCTCTCTTTATAACCGCAATATCACGTCCGGTCAGCTTGGTAAACTTCAGGAAAATCTAGTAAAGTCACACGCCTGTGGAACAGGTCCGGAAGTTCCTGCCACCATAGTGAAACTGATGCTCTTTTTGAAAGTCCAGTCGCTGTCTTACGGATACTCCGGCGTACAGGAGGCTACCGTAGATCGTCTCATCACTATGTTCAACTCCGAAGTGTTCCCCGTGGTTTATGAGATGGGTTCGCTAGGAGCATCAGGCGATCTGGCGCCGCTCGCGCATCTGAGTCTTCCCCTCCTCGGCATGGGTGAAGTATGTTATCAGTCGAAAAAAATCAGGACGTCCGATCTTCCCGAAGAAGTTTCCTGGCCACCATTATCCTTTCAGGCGAAGGAAGGTCTTGCTCTTTTGAATGGTACGCAGTTCATGAGCAGTTATGGGAGCTGGTGTGTACTGCACGCGCAGCGGCTTCTCAAAATTGCAAACATGATCGGTGCGCTTTCCCTTGACGCGTTTGAAGGAAGGATCGAACCGTTTCTGGCCAACGTTCACCGCATCCGTCCACAAAAAGGTCAGCAGGAAGTGGCCGCAGAAATTCTGGCGCTGCTGGAAGGCAGCGAGCTGATCACGTATCCCAGAAAACACGTTCAGGACCCCTATTCCTTCCGTTGTATCCCGCAGGTCCACGGCGCCAGTGCCGACGCGATCCGTTATGCCACAGAAGTTGTCCTTACTGAAGTGAATAGTGTCACCGACAATCCGAATGTATTTCCCGAAGAAGACCAGATCATTTCAGCAGGAAACTTCCACGGTCAGCCTTTGGCCCTGACGCTGGATTTCCTGGCGTTGGCAATTGCCGAACTCGGCAATATATCAGAACGAAGGACCTACCAACTTATAAGCGGCGTACGCGATCTGCCGAATTACCTTGTAGCCAATCCGGGTATTAATTCGGGATTGATGATTCCCCAATACACCGCCGCATCGCTGGTCAGTCAGAATAAACAACTTTGTACGCCGGCTTCCGTGGATTCGATTGTGTCCAGCAATGGCCAGGAAGATCACGTGAGCATGGGGGCAAACGCCGCGTTGAAAGCTTACCGCATTGTGGAGAATACCTATTCCGTCCTTGCCATCGAGTTGATCACTGCTGCACAGGCGCTGACTTTCCGGCGACCTATGAAGACCTCTCCGCCGCTGGAGGAACTTATGCATACTTTCCGGGAAGTTGTACCGTTTATCGAAGATGACCGTGTGCTTCACCACGACATCCGGAATGCGGAAACATTCCTGAAAAAATGGCCAGTCAGCTTATGACGTTACGCGTATTAATACTTCTGTGCCTTAGTATTACCTCATTCAAGTCGATGGGCCAGCATTTCAGCGACGACAATCGGTTTTCCGTGGCTGAAATTGTGGCTTGTGCCCCATATGGAGATCCGATTGTTATCAATGCCCCGGAATGCGACGGAACGACTACCGCCTGTAGCATCGATTTTGACCACGAAGACGGCGTGCCGAACACATTGGCTCTGGTGGATGGCGACTCGTTCAACTACACTTATACCGAACCGGGCACTTACGTCATTCGCGTGCAATTTGGTACCACCCAGGGATTCGATCAGATTACCCTCACAATACTTCCCAACAATGCCCCGGATTTCAAAATCTATACATGCAGCGGCAACAGGGTTCAACTTGACATTACCGATACGAACTATACGGCGTATAGCATCGACTATGAGTCCGATGGTACACCCGATGCAACCTCAGCCACAGGAATGGTTCTGCCCTTTCATACGTATGCAACGTCAACGCCAAAGACGATAACAGTCCGCCCGGATTACGTTAATTGTTCGGCAACAGCTAAGTCGGTTACACCTGTACCGGGACCTTTCGCACCGGGGCCGCCTGCAATTACTCAACTCGTCGTCAACGATGACCAAATTGAACTGAACCTCAACACTACTCCGAATTTCCTTTATCAGCTTGACGTCAGCACGAACAGTTCATCTTCGTGGAGCAAACTCCAGGACGTTACGGATGAATCAACGCTGAACCTGACATCACTCGATCCCGCAAATAACTTTTACTGTTTTCGACTCGGTACCGTGAATGTCTGTGATGGAACCGCTCCTGTTTACACGGGAAGCAATACCATCTGCAGTTCCGTTCCTGATATATCGGTGACCAACGACGAAATCGGACTAACATGGAATACAAGCAACCCGGGCGTGAACAGTTTCACCATAGAACGAACGCCAGGCCCCGGCGCAGGTGTTTCGCCATCATCTCCGTTCACGTACACCGATACCGACATTGTTTGCGGCACGACGTATAGCTATCGCGTGATTAATGAATACGGATCGGGAATCCGGAGTATATCATCAACCCTGACAGGAACTGCATTATCAAACCGAGTCCCGTCAACTGTGGATAATGTTACGAGTGTTGTCGATGGCAATACAGCCAAATTAACCTGGCTCCAGGATCCTGCCTTCACAGCTGATGAATATGAAGTGTCCCGCGTTGTTGACGGCAGTTCTGGTTTGGGCTCAACAACTACGAATCCCTCATACGCCGACGAAAGCTGGAGCACGGATAATGAAATATGTTATCAGATTCGTTATACGGACGTTTGCGGAAATCAAAGCCTTGCCGGTAATGCCGTATGCCCGATTGCGCTTGAGGCAAGCCTGCAAGATAACAACGCTGTTTCGCTGAGCTGGACTACTTACAACGGTTGGGCTGGAGGCGTCAGCCACTATATCATTGAAAAATATGATCCGTCAGGACAGCTTGTCGAGTCGATAGATGTCGGCAGCGCAACCAGCTTTACCGATCAGAATTCGGCCAGCGATGCCGGGCAAATTTATGTTTATCGAATTCTGGCCGTTGCAGCGGATCAGGCGCAGCTTCCCGATCCGTCAATTTCTAACACTAAGCGGATCATCAAAAATCCAAACCTCTCCCATCCCACCGCATTCATTCCGCAAGCTGACCTCCACGAGAACCGAACATTCCGGGTGCTTGGAAGTTTTATTGATACTTACCAGCTTAAGATCTTCAACCGTTGGGGCGAATTGATTTTTGAATCCTTTGATTCTGACGTAGGATGGGATGGCACTTTCAGGGGGCAGCGTATGCCGGAAGGCACCTATGTATTTCAGGCCCGGGTCACCGACTTTGCCGGCCGGAGTTTTGACTACGCCGGCACTGTAGTTCTCCTGAAAAAAGGATAGTTTTTTCTGCACGTACAGAAATGCATACCTTCGCGGTTCAAAAAGCAAAATCCAGGATATGTTTGACATGATGAAAATGATGGGGAAGATGAAGGAAGTTCAGACCCGTCTCAAAGAAGCCCAGGAGAATCTGGCGAAACTCCGGGCCCAGGGTGAATCCGGCGCCGGTATGGTGAAGGCCACGGTGAATGGTAAGAAGCAATTGATACAGATCGAAATAGACCCGAGTCTGCTAAAGCAGGAGGACCAGGTTATCGTTCAGGATCTTATTGTAGCCGCTGTTAACAAAGCTCAGGACGAAGCCGATGCCCTGGCAAAGGAAGAAATGCGCAAAAGTACCGACGGCCTCATCCCAAATATCCCGGGGTTTGATATTAGCGGCATGATGGGATGAGTCGGATCGCGGTCGTTATCCTCAACTACAATGGCGAAAAGCTGCTTCGGCAATTTCTCCCCTCGGTGATTGCCAACTCTGGCGAAGCAGCCATTCACGTGGCTGATAACGGATCGTCGGACTCGTCCGTTTTTATACTTGAGGCTGAGTTCCCAACCGTAAATCGAATTCCCTTAAGGAGGAATTTCGGATTCTGCGGTGGTTATAACCGCGCCCTGAAAGAAGTTGACGCCGACTACTACGTACTGCTTAACAGCGATGTTGAGGTTACTCCCGGTTGGCTGGAACCGATGTCTCGTCTGATGGACGAAAATCCTCATATCGGCGCGGTGCAACCCAAAATTCTATCTTATACTAAACGCAGCCACTTCGAATACGCCGGTGCCGCGGGTGGATTCATCGACCGGTTTGGATATCCCTTTTGTCGCGGAAGGCTGTTTGAACACGTTGAGCAGGACCACCATCAGTATGACGATATCCGGCCGGTGTTCTGGGCATCAGGTGCATGCATGATGATCCGATCGCCCCTGTTCCATCAGTTCGCTGGCTTTGATGAAGACTTCTTTGCCCATATGGAAGAGATTGACCTCTGCTGGAAACTTCAGCGCGCAGGGTCGGCAGTATACTATTGCGGGCTGAGCACCGTCTACCATCTCGGCGCCGGCACCTTGGGCTATGGAAGTCCACGCAAGGCATTTCTCAATTTCAGAAACGGCCTGACAATGATAGTTAAACATTATTCATCGTCCGAGCTATTGACACGCTTGCCAGTGAGGGTGGCGCTGGACTGGATTGCCGGGCTCATGTTTCTCCTGAAAGGGAAGCCACGCCTGACCTGGGCCGTTATCAGGGCGCATGGGGCCATCATAAGAAGGCTTTCGGGCACGTTGCGTAAAAGAAGCGAGATTCTGAAAGCGCACCCCACCTACCCCCGCGACCAGGTTTTCCCAGGGTTAGTGCTGCTTGATTCTGTCTTTAGGGGCCAAAAACCGCTTAGTTTTCCTAATAGTCCCAAATAGGGTTACGCTTCCTCAAATGCTTGCGCATATTCATCACGAAGGCGAGCGATAGGTAAACGATAATTGGCGATCCGAACGTGATAAAGGACGCGTAGATGAAAAATAATCTGATACTGGAGGTTGCAACACCAAGTTTCTCCCCTAATCGCGTACAAACCCCAAACGCGTAGCTTTCGAAGAAGCCCTGAATCTGATCTGTTAGGCGATTCATATCAACTGCATTTTGTAAACTTTCGACATACCATTTGGTTGATTCACCGACCAAAACTCCCACTCTGTGCACATACTCAAAACGAGTGACCTTAAGGCAGGTGCCGATCTTATTTTTTTGACTATAATTGCAAAAAAACACACATAAGTATAGTTTTGCAACCTGTAAAAACACAATTTATAAACCACAATCCAATGAGAAAAGTATTTTACTCATTTTTAGTCTTTG
>JAEZEH010000090.1 GCA_023417785.1 Bacteroidota bacterium | reverse complement strand
TGTTCTTGTGGTGGTGGTAAGTTCGGCTTTAATTTGATGGTCCTCGAGCATCACCTCGTAGTAATTCGGTTCGGCAACCTCGGTGCTATGCGAAAACCTGGATCGGTAGCCGGTCTCAGGACGATCTTCGGTTCCGGGATTAAGTTGAAGAACACCCTGGGTGGGCATCACCAGTATATCCCCAAGGTCCGAATGACCCGTTCCGCTGAAATGTGTATGACTAAATCCAACAATGGTCGGGTCGTCGTATTGGTATCCCGCGCAATACTCATAAACGGCTCCGTTATATCTTCCCTGATATTCATACGATAGCGTATCCGTATCCGGACTCAGTTGCACCATCCCGAATGGGACAGTCGCCCCCGGGAAAGTATGCCCCATTTTATGGGTGCCGATAAGGGGGTTGACGTATCGAACCAGGTTGTCGGGTTGCTGTGACTGTCCATGTGCCGTAGAAGAGAAACACCAAACAGAGAACAGGAGAATCGGAATTTTCAAATTTGTCATAATGGAGTATAGGGCATAACTAAACACAAGGAAGCGATTTCCATCAAGTCCTGAAACTTTTTTTGCGTCTGGGTTTAGTTATTGCGCGACCCTAAAGAAAAGCCCTGCCCCAAATGCGGAGCAGGGCCCACCCAAATTAAACGACTTAAACTAACTAAACTAAACTACCACCCTGGATTATTTGTGGTCAAAGACGGATTGTTTCGCATGTCAGCTGCAGGTATCGGCAGAAGCAGGTGTTTATCCTGAAGGGTAATACCCGTGGCCAGCGTTGCGCCTACGAACTCTTCAAACGAATCGGATTCTTCATCGTACACTTTTCTCAAACGGAGCATGTCGAACCAGGTAATCCCCTCGTAGCATAACTCATGCCATCGTTCTTTGAGAATAAGCTGGCGAAATGATTCCATTGTGAGGGCTGCGGTTTCCGGCGTGGCAAGACCTGCGCGATCGCGAACGAGTTTGACTGCTCCGACGGCATCTGCCGTAGGTCCTGAAATTTCATTGCTCGCCTCGGCAAAAGTCAGCAACACTTCTGCGTAGCGAATCAAAGGCCAGTTCAAATCACTACGTCCGCTTCCACCGCTTCCAGGCACTCCGTTAGCTTCGAAATCAAAATGTTTAAAGATGTAAGGGTTATTCAAATCGAAGGGGGCACCGCTTCCGCCGGCATAATAAGTCGTATAAAAGTATCCCGCCTGGTCAACGGTACGCTGGTCTCCGGGTTCATATGAATTGTAAAACTCTACGGTCGGTACAGTGGTGCCGATCTCTGTTCCATACGCTGACATATCTTTGATATTCGGATGCAGGAGCGGCTGGTTCCCGTTATCAATATTAGCAGAGACAGAATATTGGACCATGAAAATATGCTCTACCTTGTTTTTGTTCGCCCTGATGTGCAAATCGTTGTAGTTGGGGAAGAGGGAGAATTCGTTACTTTCAATAACTTCCCTGGCTTTGTCCGTGGCCTTCTGATAGTACTCTGCACCCCGGTTGAGCGGATATCCCGCCATTGTGAGATACACGTTTGCAAGGAGGGATTTTGCGGCACCCGTCGAAGCGCGACCCGATTCATCCCGGAAGGGGAGACCGGCGGATTCAGCGATAAGCAAATCATTCACGATCACCTCGTACAATTCGGCTACTGGCGTCCGCGTAGGGAACATGTCAGTCGAACCAAGATTGTATACAGGTTTGGTGACAAGTGGAACGTCGCCCCATAGCCGGACTAGCCAGAAGTAGTGCAGCGCCCGAAGGAAGTGTGCTTGACCCAATAGTCGATCTCTTTCTGCTTCGTCGAAGGGCGGAGGGATTGTCGGAATCTTATCAATGGCGAGATTCGCATTCGCGATGCCCTCATACAATTCACGCCACCATTGGCCGAGATGAAGATTATCTCCGGTGTAGCTGAATCCATAAAGGTTGTTAAGGTCGGAGTTCTGCGCCGTCTCGGTACGCGCGGTTCCACTCAAGGCGTCGAGAAGTTGGAAGTTGTTGGAGAATATACCTGCACCGCCGCTCAGAAACCGCAGGTTCTCATAGGTCGCGTTGACTGCAGGCGCTGCGTGCTCGGCCAGTGTAAAATAGGTCTCAGGTGCTATGTTCGACGGATCTTCTTCCTCCAGAAATTCTGAACACCCGCCAAGGATTGTCAGCGCGCCAGCGAGCGCGAAGGAGTAAATATAATGTGGATCTATTTTCATTTGAGTTCTTTTTTAGGTTTGAACGATTTATAATCCCAGACTAAGCCCAACCATGTATGTGGTAGGTTTAGGGTAATCGAAAAACGTTTGCCCCTGGGCAAAAACATTTCCGTATGTTGTTACTTCGGGATCATTGCCAGAATAGTTTGTCAACAGCATGAAGTTCTGAACGGATGCGTATACGCGAAGGCGATTCACGCTGATTCTTTCTGAAGTCTCTGCGGGGAAAGTATAACCCACCAGGAAGTTTCTGCCCCGGATAAATGAACCATCCTCTACCCAATGGGTGTCGACGTTGGTTACATAGCCTGCGCGGGTATCGCGTATTGCGGCTATATCCGTGTTTTGGTTCTCGGGAGTCCAGGCGTTGAGTACGGACTTGTAGCTGTTAGCAATAGAAACCCTGTCCTCCGCGGAGTGCTTAGTCATGTCCAGGACGTCATTACCATAGGAGTACTGAAAGTCGAGTGTAAAATCGAAATTCCTGTATCGCACCGTGTTGATGAATGAACCATAGAAGTCGGGATATGCATTCCCGATAATTTGGCGGTCACTATCGTTGATAAGGTAGTCGCCGTTCACGTCAAGATATTTCACGTCACCCGGCAGCATAGGCTTGCCACCGCGGTAGTTGAATTTGGCCGCCTCTTCAGCTTCTGAGGTCGACCAGGTGCCAAGACGCACAAGGCCCCAGTATGAGCCCACCGGGTCGCCGACGCGAATGATACCGGTTTGATTGGTGAAGTTCGGGTTTCCGACACCGAAGATTGGCGCTGCAGTTGCCAGTGACAATACTTCATTCCGGTTTGCTGAAATATTAAACGTAGTTGTCCAGTTAAGGTAGTTTCGGTTGATGTTCTCTGATGTGATGCTCAATTCAAAGCCCCTGTTCCGCATACTGCCAACGTTCTTCGTGATTGTGTTGTATCCACTCGTATGTGGTAACGGTGCATCGAGTAGCATATCCGTGGTTTCCTTAGTGTACACGTCTGCTTCAATAGCGATCACATCCCGGAAGAGGCCCAGTTCAACACCAATATCTGCCTGAGCCGTTTTTTCCCATCGCAGGTCTTCGTTACCAAGACGGCCCTTACCCACGCCGGTTACACGGGCATTATTGAACACCGCAACGTAGCCCGCGCTTAGTGTTGGTAATGCTGAATAAGTATTAATCTCTGAATTACCCGTCAGTCCATAACTCGCGCGGAGCTTCAGGTTTGATACAACGTTCGCTCCGGAAAGGAATGGCTCTTCTGACACTTTCCATGCCAATGCCGCCGAAGGAAAGAAGGCAAATTTGTTTGACTCGCCAAATTTTGACGAGCCATCCATTCTTCCGGTTATTGTAAGAAGATATTTGTTATGCAGGCTATAGTTTACACGGCCGAAATAACTGTTGAATGAAAACCGTGCTCTGTTTGAAGCTGGTGTATTCACTGTGATTGCTGAGCCGATGTTATTCGTACTTAGGAAATCCGAAAGAAACCCGGAACCACTGGCTTGAAACCCAAAAATGTTGGTCTCCTGCCACGAAACTCCCAGCATGGCTGTAAGGGCGTGGATATCAGAGAATGTTTTATTGTAAGTCAGATAGTTTTCGAAAGACCAGAACGTTTCGCGGTCAGAACGCAGAAAGCCATAGCCTTTTTGCCCGTCAGAAAGTGGGCTTCGGGTAGGGCCTTGCAAAGGAGGTCGGCTCGAATACTCATCACGTTCACGGGCCACGATGTTTGTGCCAAGGGTCGAACGCAGCTCAAGCCCTTTTGCGAGAGTGAAATTTGCATAAATGCTGCCCAGAGTTGTTTGTGTCAGCAGTTGATATTTGTTGTTAAGTAGCTGGTCGACCGGATTTCTACCGCCTTCCATAGTAGGGTAGTGCGAGTTGTGAGAGTAGGTTCCATCGGGGTAGCGCACAGGGAGAAATGGCAGCGCCTCGGTAATCATCCGCACTGAGTTCAGTCCACCAGTGCCAGTATCCACCAGGTTGTCATCCTGGTTGTTATAGCTCAGGCTTCCGCCGATTTTTACCCAACTTTTAATCTGACTGTCGAAGACAAGTCGCACGGAGTATCTTCGAAGATACGAATTCAAAAGTAGCCCGTTGTCCTCACGGTATCCTACGAATGCACCGTATTGATTGTCCTGGTTTCCTCCCGTGAAACTTAGCTGATGGTTTTGGGATAGTTTGTTTTGCGTCGATTCCCTGAACCAGTCTGTGTCGTAAAGGGGATTACCGTTGGCGTCGAAGAGCAAAGGGTCTGTCCTGTTGAGTCGGGGGTCACCCTTCCCGGTAAAGTTTCCGTCTCCGTCGATCCTGGTTGGGTCATAAATTGACGCGTTCCTCCATGCGAGTTCTTCAACTTCAAGAAACTCGTTTGCATTCAGCATCTCCACGCGATTGGGCCCTATCGTAGGAACGCTTAATTGAAGGTCATACGTAATTCTACCGCCCGTGGCACTTCCGCGCTTCGTCGTGACAAGGATCACCCCGTTGGCGCCCCGTGCACCGTAAATAGCGGTTGCGGATGCGTCTTTCAAAACTTCGATTGAGGCAATGTCAGCCGGGTTGATGAAGTCAATTGCGTTGGAATTCTGGGTCTGACTTCCTACAGGAAGGATCACCCCATCAATAACGTAAAGCGGATTATTCGAGGCATTAATTGAACTGGCACCACGGATCCGAACATTGGTCTGTCCGCCGGGCCGTCCCGAATTAACGTTTACAGAGACACCAGTGATCCGACCGGCCAGTGCCTGATTAAGCGAGGGGAGTTGACGCTCCTGAATTTCTCTTTCCTTTATGGTACCGACTGAGCCCGTAAGATCTGATTTTTTTTGTGTACCATAACCGATAACGAGAACCTCATTCAACGTTTTTACATCGGCCTGGAGCGTCACATTGACAATGGACTGGTTATTCACCGGTACCTCCTGTGTTATGTAACCGATAAAGCTGAAAACAAGTACAACGTCACCGGTAGGCGCCTCGATGGCGTAGCTTCCCGAAACATCGGTTACGCCACCGGTGGTGGTTCCCTTTACGAGTACGTTGACGCCGGGAAGTGGCGAATTCTTTTCATCCACCACAGTGCCTGCTACTCTGAATAGGTGGCGGGAAAGGAAGAATCGGTCTTTATTGGATTGCGAAACATTATCCGATTGAAAGTAACTGCCTCCAGAATCTGCAAGCGCTGCAAATCCCTGTTGTGGTGCGGGAGGAATCAGCGTGATGGTTCGTCGTCTGATCTTGTAGGTAACGCCGGTTCCATCGAGCACATGCATCAGAACAAAGTGGATGTCACTGTGCTGAAGTGAAAGCGTGACAGGCTTTCTTATGGCGTTGATTCTGTTATCATTGATCACAAACCGGTAGGAGGTCTGCTTTTCGATTTGGCGTAACGCCTCCTTGATGGTGGCGTTGTTCAAATCAAGAGAGATCAAAGGGTCTGCCTGGTTTGTTGCATTTGCCGGACCTGTGAATAACATAACGGAAATGGCAGCAATAGTAAAAATAGCCTGGAATTTCAGGCACAATGGAATTGGATGCCTTCGAGCGAAGTGCTGGTAATAGTTACTCATGGAATTTTGGTTTAGGAGGTTTATTCTTTAAGTCGACACGTGTCAGTTTATGGTACTTTCATAAATTGTTATTTTCCTGTTTCGTTTTTCCCATTTTAGATTGGATGACAATTGAATCATTTCGAGTACTTCCTCTATCGATTGGTCACTCACTGTCATTGTAAACCGTTCTCGTTTTCCGATTTCCATATCAACGGATATTTCAACTTTGTACCTGTTTTCCAGCTTGATGACTATCTCGGCCAAGGGTGTATTGTCGAAAACCAATTGTTCTTCTTTCCAGGCGGTGAAGTGTGTCGGGTTTACTTTCCGGATGGTTACTGTATCAAGTTCCTTACTGACAACAATCTGATCGCCGGCTACCATGGAGTAAGATTTTTTGCTACGTGTTAGCGACAATTCAACCTTTCCTTCTTCCAGTGTAGTTCTGGCTTCTTCACCCTTGTATGCCCGAACGTTGAAGCGTGTACCCGTTACGTGAACTTTTAACTGATCGGTATTCAGGACGAAATCGTGATCTTGTTTTCTGCGAACATCGAAAAATGCTTCGCCGCGTAAGGTTATGTTTCGGTGTTTAGTGCCAAAATCGCGATCGTATTCAATGGTACTATTTGCGTTCAGCCATACGCTGGAACTGTCGGGAAGCAGTACAAAGGTATTTCGGTTTTTTGCGTTGTTAACGACGATGTGTTCCGTGTAGCCAGGTTGGGTCTCGGTGATCCTGACAAGCACAAAAGAAAACACAAGAAGTAACATAATACTTGCCGCGACACGCCAGTAAGGGTAAAGCCCGGCAGATTTCCGTTTTGGCATCCGGATAACTTTTTCTTCCCTTATCTTTTGTGAAAACAATTCCCAGGTGCGGTCCATTTTTTCCGGAGTAAACAGATTCAGAATATGCGACCGCTGATAATCTTCGTAAACATCTTTGAAATGACCTCGATTCTCTGGGTGTTCCCCAAGCCATTGCTCAAATTCCTGCAGTTCGGGTTCCGACAGGTCCCTTCGTAGAAACCCCGAAATGAGTTCATCGATTCTTTCAGATTGATTCATAGCAACATTATCCTTGACTACCTTAATACTGACAAGGGAGGTTTTACCCTGACACGGGTTAAAAAAATATTATTTCAAGAAGGCGGCGATAACAACAATGGCAAGGTAGTCCTTTAGTTCCACCCTCAGTCTGGCTAGGGCTCTCGACATTTGTGTTTCAACCGTTTTGATAGAGATGTTCAGGCGTTCGGCAATTTCGTGATACTTTAAACCTTCGACTCTGCTTAGTTCGAAAATTTTCCTGCACTCGGGGGGTAGCGCTTTAAGTGCATCGGAGAAATCCTTTTCCAGCTCCGATGTGATAAGCGGATCCGCGAAAGGAATTAGGCCATTCTCCGACTGAGAGTAGATTCTGAAAAGTATACGGGCATAATCATCTTTAACGCGACTATGGGTAAGACGACTAAAACAACTGTTCTTCACTGCCGTAAAGAGATAGGATTTTACGGACTCATTTTCATTGAGGTTGAACCTGTTTTTCCATACCTTATAAAATACCTCCTGAACAATGTCTTCGGAATCTTGCAGATTGTGAAGGTATTTGTTGGCAAAAATACATAACTGTGGATACAACCTTCGGAAAAGCAACTCCATGCTTTGGAGCTCTCCATTTTTAAGGTTGATGATAAGATCGGAATTGTCTTTTCGTAGCTCCACGATAAATGTTGTTGCATTAAAGCAACAGAAAATTTCTGAAAAAATCCAAATGTGTGTGCGTGTGATCGACGAAGCGCATGGCCCCGGGACCAGGAGATGGAATTTTGGACATCAAAATTATAGCAAAATCAACTCTGCTTCCATCAATTCGCGCTGCCGCTCGCACCTTCCATTAAACCCATTTGTTTCTGTGACATTCACATTCAACGTCAGAAGCGCAAAAGATTCGCATGCGCGATTCATACAAACAGTAAAAAATCCGCATTCTGCTAAAACGATTTACTTAAAATGCTTGCTCTTTTCGTGCTCATCGCCTACGTTTGCTAAAACGATTTACTAATAGTGTCGGAGAGGCCTTTGCTGCTTCACGGTATTTTATAAGAACAAATCTGCGAGAATTTAAACCGGCCACGAAATGAAGGCAGTCACTGATATGAGTCCGTCAACTGTTCCGTTGACATCCGTCCCGTTTACGGAAAGAAAATACTTCACCACTCTCATCTTTGTTACGTCACTCTTTATGTTGTGGGGCATAGCCATTACTATGGGGGATGTGTTGAATCGACATTTCCAGAATGTGCTCGGGGTTTCCAAAGCTGAGTCGGGTCTGGTTCAGTTTTCCATCTTCGGCGCGTACGCCGTTATGGGGATTCCAGCAGGTCTTTTTATGAAACGGTTTGGGTACAAGAACGGCGTCCTGCTGGGGCTCGCGCTCTACGCATTGGGCGCCTTCTTTTTTATTCCATCGGCGAACGCGGAGTCTTTTCTTGGCTTCAGAGGGGCGTTATTTGTGCTGGCCTGCGGACTGGCCACACTCGAAACAGTAGCCCATCCGTTCGTTGCCTCACTTGGGGATCAACGTACAAGTGATCAGCGTATTAATTTCGCGCAGGCGTTTAACGGCCTCGGCACGGTAATCGGACCGATCATAGGAGGTTATTTCATACTTCGGGCCGGCAGTGGCGGGGAGACCGTACTCAGTTCAGTGAAAATATTATACACAGTAATTGGTGCAGTCATCGTTGCTGTTGCCATTGGTTTTGTTATGTTAAGGGTTCCGGCGTTGCAGGATCCGCATTCAGACGGTGTCGCATCATCTTCCGGTGTTCAGAAAAAGCTTTTTCAGCATAAACATTTCGTTTGGGCTACCATAGCTCAATTCTTCAATGTGGCAGCACAAGGTGGAACATGGGCATTTTTTATCATCTATGGCTCTGAAAAAATGCCAGGGCTCACTGATGAAAAGGCGGCCTATTTTTTTTCGCTCAGTATGGCAATGATGATGGCAGGCAGATTCCTGGGTACTTATCTGATGCGCTACATCGCTCCAAACAAGTTGCTTGCCGGTGCTGCGTTGATGAATATACTAATGTGTGTGATTATAGCGCAGAGCTGGGGCTGGACATCGTTCGTTGCACTAATACTACTCAATTTCTTCTTTAGTATAATGTTCCCGACAATATTCAGCCTTGGACTTAAGAATCTGGGCAGCAAAACTCAACAGGCTTCATCCTTCATTGTCATGGGCGTCGCCGGCGGTGCCGTTTTTCCGCCACTTATGGGAATGGTGGCCGACCACGATGTGGCGATGGCATACTATCTCCCGATCGTGTGCTATGTTGTCATCTTTTTGTTCGGTTATAAATTTTATAAATCAGCCTGATATGAAAGATGAAAAGCAGGGGGTGTTTGCATCCGTAAGGAAATTGATTGAAGATTCAAATCTGACAATTGTATACGAAGATCAGAGCCGCCCATGGGGTGGGTTCTTTGTTCTGTCGGAAGACCAGATAGAAAGATTTATCAAACTCCACTTCTCGCAACTGGATAAATCCACTTTTCAGGTTACCAATAAATTAAGTCCTAAAATACTCGTCGTTGCGCCGGCGTGTCGTTTATCGTGGCAGTATCATCACCGTCGGGGAGAATTCTGGACTGTATTGAAAGGGCCCGTAGAGGTGGCAATCAGCGACACTGATCGGGAGCGGGAAGTAGTCACATTGAAAGAAGGTGAAGCAATAAAGTTGCTGCAAGGTCAACGGCATCGACTTATCGGTACTGATGATTGGGGTGTGGTTGCTGAAATCTGGCAACACACCGTAGCCGACATGCCATCTGACGAAAACGACATTGTCAGGGTACAAGACGACTTCGGTCGATGAT
>JAEZEH010000082.1 GCA_023417785.1 Bacteroidota bacterium | reverse complement strand
TAGACGAAATTGAGCAACTTGCCATTGATCGGGCAAAGGAACTTTTTGGCGCCGAATGGGCCAATGTTCAGCCCCATTCGGGAGCGCAGGCCAATGCAGCGGTAATGCTGGCCTGTTTGAAACCCGGAGACAAGATCCTGGGCTTCGACCTTTCTCATGGTGGTCACCTCACGCATGGTTCACCGGTAAACTTTTCAGGTAAATTATATCAACCCGCCTTTTACGGGGTTGAGGAAGAAACCGGCACCATTGACTTCGACAAGGTTATCCAGATCGCTGAGCGGGAACAACCTAAAATGATTATATGCGGGGCATCGGCCTACAGCCGTGATTGGGATTATAAAAAGCTCAGGGAGGCGGCAGACCGGGTAGGTGCACTTTTGCTTGCCGACATTTCGCACCCTGCCGGGCTGATCGCACGTGGATTATTAAATGATCCGATGGAGCATTGCCATATTGTGACCACAACAACACATAAAACATTGCGTGGACCGAGGGGAGGAATGATCCTTGTCGGAAAGAACTTCGAAAATCCATGGGGACTTAAAACACCAAAAGGAGAACTCCGGAAGATTACGTCAATTCTGGATTCCGGGGTGTTTCCGGGAACACAGGGTGGACCTCTTGAACACGTGATTGCAGCGAAAGCAGTTGCCTTCCAGGAAGCGCTTTCTGATCTGTATATGGATTATATTGTGCAGGTTGCCAAGAATGCAAAGGCGATGGCAGCAGCGTTTGTCAGCAAAGGTTACAAAATCATTTCCGGAGGCACTGACAACCATTTGATGCTTATTGACCTGAGATCCAAAAAACTCACGGGCAAGCAGGCCGAGGAGGGATTGATTCACGCCGACATCACTATAAATAAGAACATGGTTCCTTTTGATACGCAGTCGCCGATGGTGACCTCGGGCATGCGCATCGGGACGCCCGCGATTACATCCCGCGGACTAATGGAGAAGGACGTTGTAAAAGTTGTTGATTTGATAGACGAAGCGTTGCAGAAGCCGGAGGACATGAAGCACCTGAAAGCCGTTAAGCGCAAAGTGAATCGCTTCATGGAAAAGTTTCCTTTATACTAAATTAGCAACGTTCAGTTCGCAATTATGCCCCTAGATCAGGATCCGATTGAAGCCAGTGGTGAAAAAGAAATGTCGTTCCTTGAGCATCTTGAGGAGCTGCGCTGGCATATAGTCCGGTCACTGGCGGCCGTGGTGGTTTTCACTATAATGGCCTTCATCTTCGCGCCATGGATTTTTGAGAATATCATTTTTGCGCCTGCTTATGCGTCATTTCCGACGTTCCAATGGATGTGTCAGTTCGGCCAGCTTTTCGGATCGCAGGGACTTTGTATTGAAGAAATCCCATTCAAAATTCAAAGCCGGCAAATGACCGGACAGTTTTCGATGCACATCATGGCTTCGTTTGTAATCGGACTGATCATCGCTTTCCCTTATGTGATCTGGGAGGTTTGGCGGTTCATCCGGCCCGGTCTGTATTTCAGGGAAAGACGTTATTCCCGCGGGGCTGTCGCATCAATTTCGCTTTTGTTTCTGGCGGGGATCAGTTTTGGGTATTTTGTACTAGCGCCGTTGATGGTATACTTCCTCGCCACTTATTCTATCAGCGATATCATCGTAAACGAGTTTGACATCACTTCTTATGTGTCTACCGTGGTAACAGTGGTGCTGGGGGCCGGACTTCTTTTCCAGCTTCCTGTAGTTATTTATTTCCTCACTAAAATGGGCATTGTATCGCCTTCTTTTCTGAGGAAATACAGAAAACACTCGATCGTGGGGATTCTTATTATCGCCGCGATTGTTACTCCACCAGACCCTATTAGTCAGACGTTGATAGCCGTTCCGTTGTATCTCCTTTTTGAGATCAGTATTTCTATTGCCGTAAGGGTGGAGCGAGCTAAACTTAAGGAGGAAGCCGAAGAAAGATTAAAAGAAGAACAACAATCAGCCATATGAAACCCACTGTTGCCATAGGAAGTGACCACGCCGGATTTACGTATAAGGAAGGATTTAAGAAATGGTTGGAGGATAACGGATATCAGGTAAAGGACTTTGGTACCAATTCGTCAGACTCCGCCGACTATCCGGATTTTGCCCACGCCGTTTCCACGGTTGTGGAGAAGAACGAATTTGACTTTGGCGTGTTGGTTTGCGGTAGTGCTAACGGGGTGGCGATCACAGCCAACAAGCACCAGGGTATACGCGCCGCAATCTGCTGGAACGAAGAATTAGCTTCTCTCGCCCGTCGACACAACGATGCTAACATCGTGTGTCTTCCGGCTCGCTTTATACCTTACGAACTTGGTGAGACGATAATTGAGCAGTTCCTTAAGGCCTCTTTCGAAGGGGGACGACACGCAAACCGCGTCAACAAAATCAGTTGCTAGATCGAACGGGAGTCTTTCGGGTGTAACCTTGTGCCGTAGGCGTATATTGCTTTCGCAGCTCCGGAATTTTTTCCATAAAGGGTGTTAACAAGCCTTGCGGATCATGGACCAGTTCAGGGGGATCGTTCTGAAACCCCTTG
>JAEZEH010000161.1 GCA_023417785.1 Bacteroidota bacterium | reverse complement strand
GCAACAGCAGCACCGGACTTTGGGTGGCGCAGCTTAATTCAATATCGATGTCCACAATGTAGGCGTCATCTTCAGGTTGATATACGGTGACCGTCTGGTATTCATTCAGGATGACCTTTTCGTTTTCCTTGAATACAACATGTTCGTGTAACGCGCTATAGGAACTGAACACCGGGCCTTCCTGTATGGATTTAAAATCCGCGAAGCGCACGGTGCCGTGTTCCTTGTTCAGGTTCCAGAGATCTACGGTGTCGCCTTCGAACAGGATGTGCGTCCAGGGATTCCAGATGCCGTAGTGATGATAGTGGTCGGGAGGTTGAATTCGCGTTAAGACTTGTCCCTCGGGAGACCAAAGCGGGTGAATAAACGCGCCCCGTCCGAATACACTATCAACCCCGGCGGGAGGATACAAAGTTTCGAACTGGTATTGCAGCAACTTCTTTTCACCAGCACTGATGACAAGGGCGCCGTTTGACTTCGTGGCGCGCATTGCACCCACGGCAGGGCTGGGCTTTTTAGCGATCAATTGAAAGACACGTTTATCGGCTACGTTCGATTTAAGAGGAGGGACCATGAAAGAAATTTCCCGGCTACTTCCATTGTTGACGGATTGAAAGGGAATGCTCACCTTTTCCCGGCCGCGTACCTCGATAAGGGAAAGCTGCGAATCTGGAGGCGCCGGTTTTGAAAACGGGAAAGTGAAAGGGAATGAGTGAACCTGATTGGGTTCGCTATCGACCTCGAGTGTTATCAGTGGTTTTTGTGCGTTTGAGGGGAACGCGAAGAGGAGAAAGACACTAAGGAGCGCGAAAAGACATCTTTTCATGGTTTGGCGGCTTGGTTAATTAAATCGGTTGCATTCGAATTGACCAGCTCAGGCGACAGATTCTAAATGAAACAGTTAAATGTAATTGCAATCGGTTGCATTTCAAAAGATTGTTTTGAAAACTGGCCATTTGTTGATTCAGAAGGCGGATCTGGAGGAGATTGGCGCTTCGTGTGTCAATTCAAAAGCACTATAAACCGGACTAATTTGTTATAACAATGTTATAACTTATCGTATATTGGGATATGATTAAAACATTAACGTCTGTAGGAAATAGCAAGGCTGTTATTATACCTTCTGAACTGGTTAAAAAATACAAACTCGAAAGGGTCATAATCGAAGAAACAGAAGGCGGGATATTGATACGCTCTGCAGCGGAAAACACAACTTTTCAGAAGGCTGTCGAGAAATTGAGGAAAAACAAAGCTGCTCTCTACAAGAGAATGGAATCTCAGGCTAATGATCCTGAAACAATAAACTACTATGCCAAGAGCGCCAATAATTTCTCTGATGCTGATCCTGACATCCTTGAAGAATGACGAATGGTGAAGTTTGGTTGGTTGATTTTGCTCCAAGAGTTGGACAAGAGATCGATAAAGTAAGACCCGCAATAATTGTGAATCATGATAGCATGGGAGCTCTTCAATTAAAAATTGTAGTTCCTGTCACGGATGCAGTTCGGTCCATTCGAGATTGGCATGTACTCTTGAAGCCGTCAAAGACCAATGGGATTTCAAAAGAAAGTGTCGCAGATTGCTTTCAGGTTAAATCAATTTCAAAAGAAAGATTCGTTAAGCATCTGGGGTCTTTGTCAACAATGGAAATGCAGGAGGTAAAACTTGGATTGATTAAAGTACTGGATTTGCTTTAAGGCTAGTTTTCGCACCCTGCTTCGATAGCCGAGCTTATTTCTTGAATGTCCGTTGAATTAAGACTTCCCGCAAATTGAAGCAAAGTTTGCTGATCATTGCTCTTGGTTCTTTTCAGCAACGACTTAACACAGGTGCAACTCAAGGTTTTTTAGAAAATCATTTTCGAATGCGTCTTTAGCCATTTTCTTGAAGAGAGTTTGATAAACATACAGGTTTTGTAGCGACTTTCGTTTACTTAAGCTGGCAACGACGGAACAAAATCGCGAACGAATGCCAGAATTGAACCCGCACCACAAAGCCGCATACAGATCGTAAATTCTGAATTTACCCGGAATTAGGCACTTTTGACAATACATGTCGGGGTAATTTTCTATTTTCAGCGCAATAAACCGGAATTTGGATTGAACCTCGAAGACTACTGGAAACTTAAGAACTTCATCCCCAACGAAAAGCAGGAGCAAGCCATTCGCCATGTAGACGGACCTCTCTTTCTCACCGCAGGACCCGGCTCAGGCAAAACCCGCGTGATTTTGTGGAGAACCGTCAATCTTATCGTGTTTCACAACGTCAATCCCCGGAACATCTTTCTCGCCACGTTCACCGAAAAAGCCGCGCACCAGCTGAAAGAAGGCCTCCGGAGCTTGCTTGGAATGATTACCAATGAGACCGGAAGACCATTTGATATTTCGCCGATGGCTATCGGCACAGTGCACTCGATTTGCCAGGACATTCTTATCGACCGGGGTCGAAGATTCTCCGCCGACGGGACGCGAAGCAGAGCCCCGGTGCTTCTTGATTCGCTTGCCCAATATTTCAGGGTTTATCGCAGAGCCTACTGGCGTGAGTTATTAAACGCCGGAGGATATTTCAATTCGGAGGATATCGAAAAAGACGAGGAACAGGCGCAACGTGAAATCAACACGTACTTTACCGGTAAGGACCTTTATTCCCGGCACGTTGCAGCCACTAACCTCATCAGCATCTTCAATCGCTTTTCGGAGGAAAACCTTAATGTGACGAAAGTCAAAACAAAGGATGAAACGCTTCAGCGAATCCTGAACATGTATTCCTTCTACAAACAAAGCCTTCAGCAGGAAAAAATCGAATCGGTTGACTTCTCGCTGCTTCAGCAAAAGGCTTTCGACAAGATCACTGGCTACGATGGTTCAAAAGACGCCTACGAACACATCATCGTCGACGAGTATCAGGATACCAATTCCATTCAGGAACAAATCTATTTCGAACTTGCAAAAAAGTGTAAGAACATCTGCGTGGTTGGCGACGACGATCAGGCTCTCTATCGTTTTCGGGGAGCTACGGTCGAGAACCTCGTTGAGTTTGAAACGCGGTGCCTGAATTTCCTCGGTGAAAAGCCAACCCGTATCGACCTCGACACAAACTATCGCTCGAAAAAGAAAATTGTTGATTTCTATACCACATTCATCGACCAGTCGAATTGGAAAAAAATCAACGGCGAAGGCCATTATCGGGTGGCCGATAAGAAGATAAAACCATTCAATCAGGAAGATTTTCCCGCAGTAGTTACGACAGAACGAAAGGAAAAAGAAACCGTGTTCGATCAGGTGGCCCAGTTCGTTTTCGATTTGCGGGCAAATGGGAAAATCCAGGACTACAATCAGGTGGCGTTTCTCTTTCCTTCACTGAGTTACATGGGCGCGAAGAACGGAGCCGTCGCGGATTTTGAGAAGGCACTGAATGAAAAAGGGATCCAGATTTTCGCACCCAGAGCGGGGCGCTTTTCTCGATATGCCCGAAGCGGTTCAAATCTTCGGCTTACTGCTTCATATCCTCGGACGGCCAAGTCACCAGGGACAGGCCAGCGGTGGGTTACGGGAATTCCGACAATGGCAGATCGGCGCCATGCGCGAGGCGGAACTACTAATGGCCGAAGATGCGCTCCTGAAGGAATATGTGGTTGATCGCCAGAATGAATTAGAATCCGTTCAGGCCGACTTTGAAGCGCTCATGAAAGTGGTCAACCGAAAGAAATGGAAGCCGGAAAACAACCTTCAGCTCGACATGATGCGCGATCTGACGGAGGCACCGGGCCTTTCGGCCAAGTGCCGGGAAACCCTGCAAAAACGCGGCCCTTTAAACCGACGAATAGACAAGATCTGAGCCCGCAATTTACGACCTTACAAAAAAGTTATCTAAGAAATGAAAGACCTCGATGTAATTGCCACTCCTGACTTCATCGCTACCAAAATCATTTTCATGCGCGGCGAAAAAGTACTCCTCGACTATGACCTGGCAATGATCTACGGTGTCGAAACCAAACGATTGAAAGAAGCGGTTAGACGGAACCTTACCCGGTTCCCCGAGGATTTCATGTTCGAACTTAGTACGGAAGAATGGAATTCTATAAGGACGCAATTTGCGACCTTAAAGAGTGGAAGAGGTAAGCATCCAAAATATTCGCCCTTTGCCTTCACCGAACAGGGCGTGGCGATGCTCAGTGGCATCCTCAACAGCCCGCGGGCTATTGAAACGAACATCGCCATCATGCGCACCTTTGTGGCCCTCCGCAGACTGATGCAATCGAACAAAGAACTCGCGGAAAAGATCAAACAACTCGAACGCAAATACGATCAGCGTTTCAAGATCGTTTTCGATACCATTCAGCAACTGATACGGCAGGAGAAAAATATCGAACCGATCGGTTTCAGGATCGGTGAAGCGAAAAAAAACTAAAATAGAGAACGTCAAACCGACGCCGCCTCCGGGAGAGGAGGAAGAGCAGAATTACTTATGGCACACGAACGCTTACGACCCCAATTCCTCTTCGATGAAGAGAAGATCAGACAACTGAAGCAAATTGCACCGGAATGTTTTGAGGACGGGAAGATCAACTTCGAAACCCTGCGCCAGAACCTGGGCGACTGGGCACAGGATGACGAAGAAAAAGACCTCGAACACTTTGGCCTCTTCTGGCCCGGCAAGCGTGATGCGCGAAGGATTGCCTCCATCCCGCCACAGGGCACGCTGGAGCCCGTGTACGGCGAAGGCCTCAAAGCCGATGGCACACCCGATACCGACGGCGTGAACGACTCGAAAAACATCTTCATCGAAGGCGAGAACCTGGACGTGCTTAAAATCCTACAGAAGAGCTATGCCGGCAAGATCAAAATGATCTACATCGATCCTCCCTATAACACGGGCAATGACTTCGTTTATGACGATGATTTCACCGAACCCCTTCAGGAATACCTCCGCCGCACAGGCCAGGTGGACGAAGAAGGCAAGCCCCTCACCACCAATAAACGCAGCGATGGACGCTTTCACTCGAAGTGGTTGAGTATGATGTATCCGAGGTTGACGTTAGCGAGAAATTTACTTTCTACAGATGGCCTTATTTTTATTAGTATAGATTCAGAATGACGGAACGGAATTGCGAACGAGTGTCAAATATTGAACAGGCACCACAAATTCGTTCGAAATTATTCCAGGCATTTCCTGGATTCGACCTCCGCCAATTTGCTGCCGGTCTGGGCGTCATTTTCGGGATCTGATCCAAGCCACTTCTATGGATGGGTTGGTGTTATAATTGATATTATGTTAAATAGACTTCCCGCCAAGACAGATTTCTAATCACCGACCGTCCATTAGGGATCTTTTCGTATCTTGCGTCGTCTATCGACCACGTTATGAAAAAGTTGTTCTTAGCATGTTATTTATTAGCTGCTGCCCCCACCACCTTCGGTCAAACCAATTCAAATACAAGTTATTCCACCCTCTGGAGCCTCATCGCGCAGCAGGAATTCGGAAAAGCCGAGGAGCTCATTGCCAGTGGCAAGATCAGGCCGGAAAAAAAGCATGACGCCTATATTACCGGGCTCTATCTCAAAGGCTATCTTCAGAAAATAGATGAGACCGCCGACTTCATCGACGCGTTCTACACCAAGGTCGAGAATCCGGATCCGTATGTCTATGCTTTGTGGTTTTCGCCACCTGTACTGGGTTTTTATGGTAAGAAAACGCAACCGCATCAGCTGGCATTGATTAAAGCGTTGCTGGACAATCCGCGAACGTTTGGAACGATACGAGCTGGGGCCCTGTACCAGCTTGGCATGCATTATCGGTTCCAGAACAAGTTTGATTCGGCCCAGAGTCAGTTCGTCAAAATCGGCGGAATACAAAACTGGCAGTATGTAGGACCGTTCGAAAATCTTTCGCAGAGCGGAATCTATAAGAGTTACGGCCCATTGGAAAGGCCCGATGACAAATCTGAGTTCTCTTCGCTGACGAATGCGCGGATCAAGTGGTTTACCCCGCCACACGAAAATCCGGATGGATGGATCCCTGTTTCAAATCAGATAAAGAACACCACGGCGGTTGTTTATACCCAAACGTTTGTGACTTCTCCGGCAGACCAGGATGTAATCGTGAATACCGGGGTTAGTGGCGCCATTCGTGTGTGGATCAACGACTCGATGATTCTCTCAGAGACCACCGAACGGACCACGGAATTTGATACCTATTCAGTAAAATGCCGTCTTCAGAAAGGTGTCAATCGCATTGTTGTGCAATTAAGTTTTACAAATACGTACTATGCGAATTTTGGGATGCGAATAACGGATCACGAATTCAATCCAATCCCCGGCCTGGTCGGAAGCAGCTTTTTCAAGCCATACAAAAAGTCATCGCAATCACCTTCAGCAATGAAGCATTTTGCCGAGGATTTTTTTGCAAATAAGATAGAAGCAGAGCCGGACAACATGGTGAACTACCTCCTACTATCAGACGTGTACCTGCGACACAAGAAGATATTGGAAGCCAGGAAACTGATAGAGTCGGCGATCAGAATTTTTCCCAATAATCTCCTTCGGGCCCAACTCACAGAGATCCTCGCTAAAGAAGAAAATCAGACGGTATTGCTTGAGGAAGTGGACAACATCCGCCGCAGTGATCCAAAATCGCCCATGATTCTCGAAATCGATATTTCTAACAGCATTAATACAGAACGATACACCGAGGCCCTCGATGCGATCGCGGAATATGAGAAGCGCTACGGCCAGGATTTGAAAACATTAAAATTGAAAATGGGTGTCCTGGGGAAGCAGAATAGAATTCCCGAATTAGTGGACCTGGCAGAACAGGCGTTTAAACTATATCCTGACGAACCGGAGCTGATACCTCTTATGTTCGCGATTCGCAAGGAGATTAACCGGGACAAGGCGGCAGCAATGCGCATTTATGAAGTATACCTCAGACAAAACCATAACTACACGGTTCTCTCGACGTATCTGGAGTTATTGCATGAAGAAGGAAATTCTGAAACGGTAACAAAAAAGCGAAAATGGATGGTGGAAACCAGTCCGCATGAGACCCTTCTTCTGGCGGATCTGGCAGAATATCACATGAACGCCGAGGAATATGCTGAGGCAGGCAAATGCCTCGAGCAAGCGATTGCCCTCTCCCCTTACGACGGAAAGCTCTGGGATTTGATCGGTGACGCAAAGCGTGGGTTAGACAAAAAGGAGGAAGCTATTCAGGCGTTTCAGCGATCGCTGGAACTGGATCCAAACCAATATACGGTCATTACTAAATTGAGGACACTTCTTGGAAAACCCGAGATTTACACTATTGTCCCGGAAGCTAATATCGAACAGATTATCGCTAACGACACTCCCCCTGAATCTTCGCAAACTTCAAACAAAGGGTATTACATCGTCTTCCAGGATCGAAGTACGGTCATGCATCCCGCCGGGGCGACCGAAGACTTCCATACCTATATTCTCCGAATCACGAACGAAAAAGGGATTAAAGCCTATAAAGAATCCACCATTAACTACAACTCCAGTCAAAATCTCTTCATTGAACAGTTTGATCTCATTAAGCCATCCGGCGTGCGTATTCGTGGCGAGCGTAACCAGAATCAGATCGTCTTCCCCAACCTTGAGGTGGGCGACGTAATTGTGTATCGGTACCGTTACCAGAATTTTTTCTCAGGACGATTTGCAAATGACTTCTGGACCAAGCATTTCTTTCAGAAAGAAACTTATCTCGCCCATTCGCGGTATAGTATCCTTTTGCCGGCTTCCCGCAAACTGAATTACGTCGTTTCGAATTCAACCTTGCAGCCCAAAATTCAAGTCGTCGACGAATTTAAACAGTATAGTTGGGAGATGAAAAAACAACCGCCTTACGCCGATGAGTCTTATAGGCCCGCGGTTGTTGATGTTGTTCCTGTACTTCATATTTCCACGCTGGCGACTTGGAACGATGTCGCCTTTTGGTATGCGGATCTCATTAACAAGTCGTCTGATGAGACTTATGAACTTACTTCGGCTTTTCAGAACATTTTCGGGGAGCGGAATCTGAAAGCGATGACTGAATTTGAAAAGGCCAAAGCAATTTACTCCTATATTGTCCGAAATGTCCGATACAGTTCGGTGTCGTTCAGGCAGGGTGCATACCTTCCGCAGACCGCGTCTAAAACTCTGGCCACCCGTCTCGGCGATTGTAAGGATCTTTCGAACTTATTCATGAAGTTGTGTGAAATGGCCGGAGTTACCGCTCAAATGGTCTTGACGGATACGAGAGATCACGGTGAAATGGACATGGTTCTGCCGTCGATTGATTTTAATCACTGTATCGCCAAGGCGAAACTCGACGGCAAGGATTTCTTTATAGAACTCACGGACAACCATTTGCCATTTGCAAGTCTTCCAATTAATTTGACAGGAGCCTTGATCCTCGAAATCCCGCGTGATCGGACGATGGGAAAGGTAGAACTGACCAAACTTGATACCAGGACAAAAACACGTGCCGTTGCTAAGGCTTCAGTTACGATGCGGCCGTTAGGGAATGATCTCTTTGTCGATGTGAACAGAATAAAGTATGGCCAGCTCACTTCGAAACTGAGAAACGATTTTTCGAGTATCCCTTATGATAAGCAGATACTAAAACTCCGTGACTATGTGGCTTCTCAGAACAAAGAGGTCAACATTGATACATTGGTTTTTGGCAGTCTGGATTCCCTCGATGATTCCGTTTCATTCGCCTATCGGTACCAGATTAAGGACGGCATCGCCGAAATTGCCAGCATGAGCACTTTCAAACTTATCTTCCCCGACCTCGCCGCGACGTCCAGTCATTTTGCATCGGCAAAGAGGGAGTATCCCATCGACTACCCGGCCTATGAGGATACCGATTACTATGAAACAACGATCCGTGTTGAGATTCCGCCAGGCAAGAAATTCGTGGAAGTTCCCGCTAATGTGTCTCTTACCTTTAATGGGATGTCGTATGATCTTCAGTATTCGCTTGTCGAGCCAGAGATGTTGATAGTGACACGAAAATTTAATACCCAGCGAACCCGCATAGACGTAAAGGATTATTCGGATATGAAGGCGTTTCTCGATATGATTGTCAAGTCGGAACAACGGATTCTTGCGGTTCAATAATTGATAATCGGCTTTGCTGTAATACATCCTGAGTCTCGGTCCTGGAACAACCGACTTTGGATAACATTTCTTATGCCCATTGGTGTAACATAACCACCTTCCAGACGTCTCGCTGTAAAACCAAACCATGAGCAAGTCCTCCTGGAGAACAGAACAAACGCCCGGCGGCGTCTTGCAACGCATTCATTCCACCGCTGCCATTTTCAGGAACTACTTTAAAACCGCCACCCGGAATCTTTCCAAAAATAAATTCTTTACAATTCTCAATGTCTTCGGCCTGGCCATCGGCATGTCGCTCAGCCTGCTGTTCGTGGCTATGGTCGTGTTTGTTTTTCAGTTTGATACCTTTCATTCCAATAGCAAAAGCATCTACCGGGTAATAACCCATGTCCAGGATCAAAACGAAAACCCGTCGTATGCGTCAGCTCCGGTTGGTACCGCCCAGCTTCTGAAGGATCAGTTCAGTGGTATCGAAAAAGTTGTCCGGATTCACGCATCGCTGAACCACCAGATCGGCTACCGCGACAGCCAGATTCCTATCCAAGGCTACTTTGCCGATCCCGACTTCCTTTCAGTTTTTGATTTTCCCCTCCTTAAGGGTAATCCCGCCACGGCGCTGGTCGCCCCCAACTCGCTGGTCATAACAGAGGCGGCCGCGGAACGGATCTTCGGTCCGAAAGATCCATTGGGTGAACTAACTTTCATCGAACCGTTTGGTGAAGTGATGATCACCGGTGTTGCCAGAGACCTGCCGAAAAACTCACACATGGTATTTGAGGCGCTGGCTTCATACGCAACACTGACTTCCTACCACGGCGCTGCTTTTATCGATAAGGACGAAAACTGGAAAAGCTTCTTCAACTCGTACACCTACCTCCTGCTTTCAGACCACTCCAGCCCTTCCCGTATTGAAGAGTTCCTGAACAGGGTCGCAAAAAAGAAGTATACAACGAATGACTATCAGGCCTCTTTCGAACTTCAGCGACTCGACAAAATTGTTCCCGGCCCTGACCTGGATAATCCGATCGGCTACGGCTGGACTTATGAGTCAATGGTACTGAACGGAATGCTTCCCTTGATTATCCTTTTAGCCGCGTGTACCAACTACGTTAGCCTTGCCATTTCCCAATCGCTTAAACGTATGCGCGAGATCGGCGTGCGCAAAGTTATGGGTGGACAAAGGAGCCAGATCTTCATGCAGTTTATCCTCGAGAGCACGATCATCATGTTGATGGCACTGGTTCTTTCGTACTTTTTCTTCGAGGTTATCCGCGATGAGGCGCTATCCATTGCGGGTGAGACGGACCTCGTCGATCTCGATCCAACGGTCGTGACGTTTGGTAGCTTCATCTTCTTCGCCCTATTAATCGGTTTTGTCTCAGGTATTGTTCCGGCCATACATCTCTCAAGGATCGCTCCGGTGAACGCGCTTAAAGGCAAAGAACTGCAATCAAAAAGAAGGTCGCGTTTTTCGATTCGCAAACTGGTGATCGCGGGACAGTTCATCTTGTCGCTGGGTTTTATTATGGCGGTTGTTATCGTTGTGCAACAATATCGTTATTCCGTAAGCTATGATCTGGGTTTCGACCAGGAAGGAATACTCAATGTCGAACTACAGCGAGCGGATCCACAGCTGTTCAAGAACGAGTTTGGAAAGTTTTCGTTTGCCGAATCAATTTCCATGTCGTCGCATGTGCCCGGAGCAGAACTCGTTCCCGAGGTATATGTGAGGCTGTCCGGACAAACAGATTCGATCGCAACGGGCAAGATGTCGGTTGACGAAAACTTCATCCGGAATATGGGGCTTACCCTCCTGCGTGGCAGGAACTTTGCCGATGACGCCACTGACAACTCGCGATTGATCATCATCAATGAAGTGTTCGCCAATAAGTTAAGTCCCGACGACTCTTATGGAGCACTCGATCGGGTCCTCAGGCTGCCGGACCATCGGGAAGTCCGGGTAGCCGGCATCGTCAAGGATTTTCATCTGAACCTAAGATCACCCATTGGTAACTTCTTCTTTGAATATGATCCGGAACAATTCGCGTACGGTAATATTAAATTTCAATCTACCAATGAGAGCCAGGCATTTGCAGAGATGGAGAAGGCCTGGAAGGCCCTTGCCAAAGACGCGAAGTTCAAAGCGGCGTTCCTCGTTGATCAGATCCGCGATGCCTACTCGTTTTATTTTGTCATTGTGAAGATATGGGGATTTTTAGGATTACTCGCAATCACGGTAGCATGCCTTGGATTACTCGGAACCGTTGTGTTTACGATCAAAAACCGCGTAAAGGAAGTCAGTATACGGAAAGTAATGGGCGCCTCATCCGAAAGTCTCGTCTACCTCCTTTCCAGGGACTTTATTCTGATTATGGTTATTGCAAGTATTATTACGATTCCAACCATGACTTTCATGATGGAAAAATTGTTGCTTACGGCTCAGGCGTTCAATGTTCCGATTGGGGCCACCGAGATCGTGATTAGCCTCGCGCTGGTGTTGTTGCTGGGAAT
>JAEZEH010000155.1 GCA_023417785.1 Bacteroidota bacterium | reverse complement strand
CCTCGGCGACGATTTACGCGATTTTGAAATACGTTCCGTCGATCAAAGTGAGGTCGTTTTCAAAGGCGTACTTTCCCAGGCGGTAAAATCCGACTTTTCCGATAAGAAATATCAGACAGCCGATTTTAGTGAACTCACAAATGAAGGCCGGTACGTACTTGTCATACCGGGTGCGGGACAAAGCTATCCATTTGAGATCAGGCGCAACGTTCATCAGGAACTGGCAAAAGCCGCGATCAAAAATTATTACTTCCAGCGGATGTCTATTCCGCTTGGGGAACGCTTCGCCGGAACGTGGGCCCGGCCCGCAGGACATCCCGACACCAGAATTCTGGTCCACGAATCCGCCGCGTCCGATGCGCGCCCTGTGGGTACTGTGCTTTCCGCGCCCAAAGGCTGGTACGATGCCGGTGACTACAACAAGTATGTCGTCAACAGCGGCATCACCATGGGAACGATGCTGGCGGCCTATGAAGACTTCCCGTTGTATTATGCCGAGGTCGAATTAAACATCCCGGAAAGTGGAAACGGTGTGCCTGACCTGCTTGATGAAATCCGCTGGAATCTGCGCTGGCTTCTGGCCATGCAGGATCCCAACGATGGCGGTGTCTATCACAAGCTGACTAACCCTGGCTTCGACGGAATGGTGATGCCTCATGAAGCTACCAAAGAACGTTACGTCGTACAAAAAGGTACGAGCGCTGCGCTTAACTTTGCCGCCGTTACTGCGCAGGCAGGAAGAATCTACAAAGATTTTGAACAACAGTTTCCCGGCCTTGCCGACAGTTGTGTCGCGGCTTCGAAAAGAGCCTGGAAATGGGCGATAGAAAATCCGGATGTCCTCTACGAACAGGAAAAGCTGAACAAACAATTCAATCCCGACATCGTCACCGGCGCATATGGCGACCGTGATTTGAAAGATGAATTTGCCTGGGCGGCGTCGGAGTTATTTGTAACTACACGGGACAAAACATTTCTCGAGTATCTTCCCGTGAGCGAAGTAACCTTTCAGCTGCCCTCGTGGAATCAGGTCAGGGCCCTGGGCTATTACAGCATCCTGCGCTTCGCGGATCAACTCAATGAAAGTGTACCTGCGCACCTCGATGCCATCCGAACACAATTGGTGTCGTTTGTCAATGAACTCGGTGAAGGTGTGGAGTCACGCGCTTTCAGAACCGTTATGGGGAGATCTGCTCGTGACTACATCTGGGGTAGTAGCTCTGTTGCGGCTAACCAGGGCGTTGCGCTGATACAGGCGTATCGCATTACGGATGACAGGCGATACCTGGATCTGGCCCTGAGCAATCTCGACTACCTGCTCGGACGAAACGCCACAGGATATAGTTTTGTAACCGGATTTGGATCGAAATATCCGATGCATCCTCACCATCGGCCTTCGGAAGCGGATGGAATTTCCGAACCAATTCCGGGTATGCTTAGCGGTGGACCGAACCCCGGCATGCAGGATAAGTGCAACTATCCTTCTGCTATCGCCGAAGAAGCTTTTGTCGACGATGTGTGTTCATATGCTTCGAATGAAATTGCGATTAACTGGAACGCCCCACTGATTTACCTTTCGGGGGCGGTGGAAGCGCTACAAACGAAAGCCGGACATTAAAGACGTATTATGATTAAAAGAAATTCTACTTATAAACAGATTCAACCTATGAGCAAGCGTTTGACAAAGCTGATCCCGGCACTCGTCGGGATTATTATTTTTTATTCATGTTCGACTTCCGAGAAAGTTGCCACGACCGATCGCGTTGAGAGCCGGATAGACTCACTGATATCGGCTATGACCATAGCGGAGAAAGTGGCTATGATACATTCGGAGTCGTCATTTACTTCAGGCGGCGTCGCACGTCTTGGTATACCGTCCTGGAAAATGTCCGACGGACCTCATGGCGTTCGCAAGGAGCATGGTACGGACTATGCTCCCGACGAAGGCGTGGCTGATTCGGTAACGTATCTACCGGTAGGGGTAACGTTGGCGTCCACCTGGAATCCCGAGCTTGGCTACGAATACGGGAAAGTCCTTGGCGCCGAAGCCAATGCAAGGGGTAAGGATGTCATTCTGGGCCCGGGCGTTAACATTATCCGGACTCCTTTGAATGGTCGCAATTTCGAATACCTGAGTGAAGATCCGTTTCTGACCAGTAAAATGGTTGTTGGATATGTGAAAGGCGTGCAGGACCAGGGTGTGTCTACCAGTGTAAAACATTACGCGGCAAACAATCAGGAGATTGAACGAAATACCATCAACGTTGAAATGAGTGAGCGCGCACTGAGGGAAATATACCTGCCAGGATTCCGTGCTGCGGTTCAGGAGGGCGATGCAAACACAGTGATGGGATCGTACAATAAGTTTCGCGGCCAGTATGCAACACACAATGAATATCTCGTCAATACGATCCTCAAGGGTGAATGGGGTTTCAAAGGTGTACTGATGAGCGACTGGGGTGCTGTGCACAATACCATGGAAGCTATTCACAATGGCACTGATCTCGAAATGGGTACCGACCTCGCGCTGGGACCAAATCCTGATTACGGTAAGTATTTCCTCGGCGACACAGTTGTAACACTGGTGGAGAGTGGGCAAGTCGACGAAAAGATCATCGACGACAAAGTCCGTCGTATCCTTCGCATTATGTTCAAGACGCACATGTTCGGTAACAGGCCTGCAGGTTCGCTGAACACGTCAGACCATCAGGCCACTGCTTTAAAAGTGGCTGAAGAAGGCATTGTGTTGCTTAAGAACGATAACGTGCTGCCTTTATCCAACGTGCGCACTATTGCCGTGATTGGTGCAAATGCAGACCGCAAACATGCCGGCGCCGGAGGTAGTTCGCAGGTTAATGCCAAGTATGAAGTAACTGCGCTGGAAGGCATCCGGAAACTTGCTGATGAAAATATCAAAGTTGCCTATGCTCCCGGATATGTTATCTCAAAAGACGGCAAAGCGGATCCCAAACTGATACAAGACGCATCACGTCTCGCCGCGATGTCAGATCTCGTCGTATATGTAGGGGGTTGGATACACGGTTATTCGGATGCGTGGAATGACAATGCTTTTGATTCCGAAAGCGTCGATAAACCTTCAATGAAACTGCCTTTTGAACAAGATCGGCTTATCGCCGAAATCCAGAAGGCCAACACAAATAATGTGGTGATCCTGTATGGTGGTGCCGCCACCGATATGACCCCATGGAACACAAATGCAAAGGCAGTAATCCAGGCCTGGTACCCAGGTATGGAAGGGGGAACGGCGCTTGCCAATATCCTCTTTGGAAAAACCAATCCTTCAGGGAAATTGCCTATGACCTTCCCGAAGAAACTTGAAGATTCGCCCGCGCATGCGATGGGTGAATACCCCGGACAGAATGGTGTTGTCCACTACAACGAAGGGCTCCTGGTCGGATACCGGTACTTCGATACAAAGAAGGTTGAACCTCTTTATGCTTTCGGACATGGGTTGTCGTATACGACATTTGAAATGGAGAACCTTTCAATCACTGCAGCTGACAACAAGGCCAGTGTAAAGGTTACTGTGAGAAATACCGGTAAGGTACCGGGTGCTGAAGTTGTTCAGATCTATGTGAAAGACGACGAAGCTTCAGTTGAGCGTCCTGAAAAGGAATTGAAGGGATTCTCCAAGGTCTTCCTGCAGCCCGGTGAAGCAAAGGAGGTTCAGATTGACCTGCCGGAGTCGGCGTTCCAGTACTACGATGACAAGCGGAAGCAGTGGTTTCTTGAGCCCGGAAAGTTTACCATCATGGTAGGGAATTCTTCGGCTAACATTCTTCTTACCGATCAGATAACGTTCTAAGCAGTATTAATCGGAGGGAAGGCCGCCTTTAGCTGGGCGGCCTTTTTTTGTTTCGTTAACCTACAGCAAAACCGAATTACTTGCATAGCCCCCATTTATTGATAAACTTGTAGCGGTATAAACTACACGTAATGGACGTACTCAAAGACCTTCGACTCGCCGTTCTTATTGACGCAGACAACGTGCCTTATTCGCAGGTACAGGCAATGCTTCAGGAAATCGCAAAATACGGGACACCCACCTTCAAACGCATCTATGCTGACTGGACTAAGCCCACGGTGTCCGGCTGGAAAGGCAAGCTCCTTGAACATGCCATTACACCTGTTCAGCAATACAGCTACACCACGGGAAAGAATTCTTCTGACTCAGCGCTGATTATCGACGCCATGGATATTCTGTATACAGGTAGAGTTGATGGTTTTTGCATCGTTTCCAGCGACAGCGACTTCACCAGGTTGGCGACGCGTCTGCGGGAAGCAGGTATGAAGGTGTTTGGCATCGGCGAGAAGAAAACGCCCCATGCATTCATCTCCGCCTGTGATAAGTTTATTTATATCGAGATTCTCAAGAGCGAGGTTGAAAACAAGAAAAGAACACCACCCCCGGCACGGAAGAGAAGTCCGCAAAAGCGCACCAAGGAAGAACCAGCTGAAGTACATGCAGCTTTAGAGACGATGGACAACATTAACTGGGAGCTGGTCAATTTGCTGGAAACATCGATCAACGATCTTGCCGATGAAAGCGGTTGGGTTTTCCTGGGTGATCTGGGTAATCTTCTGTTGAAGAAGAAGCCGGATTTCGATCCGAGAAATTTCGGGTTCAAGAAACTCGTATCTATGATCGAAAGCCTTAATCAGTTTGAGATAAACAAGGAAAGCTCCGGAAAAGGCAACATCTCCCATGTCTACGTGCGCAACAAACAATTGGCTTCGTAAGTATCCTTGAAAGAAAAAGACTATAATAATTGGGGTCAATATCCTAAATTGACAAAGACGTCATTGGTCAAATGGAACAAAATCCAAAAAACAATCCCATGAGAACGAATAGTGAATCATCACCTTCCCGCAGAAGCGCTTTGAAAAAAATAGCAGGCTCCGCTGCCGTAACTATGGCGGGCCTTTCACTTTCACACCGGGTTGCTGCTGCTGAGGCGGTTCTGATGAATAACCTTAAAGGGAAGATTAACCATTCGGTTTGCCGGTGGTGCTATCAGGACATACCTTTTGAAGACCTATGCAAAGCTGCCAAAAATATTGGTATTGCTTCAATCGAACTCGTCGGCCCGGAAGAGTGGCCTGTCCTTCAAAAGTATGGCCTGACCGCGGCGCTGCCCTGGGGCGCAGGAAAGGGAATCACGGAAGGGTTTAACAATCCGGCTTTACACGATGAGCTGATCGAAAGCTATACAACGATGATTCCGAAAGTAGCCGCGGCCGGCTATAATCAAATCATCTGCTTCTCTGGTAATCGCAACGGTCTCGACGACGAAAAAGGCATTGAGAACTGCGCGATTGGACTGAAGAAGCTGATGTCGGTAGCCGAGAAACATAAGGTCACAATGGTTATGGAATTACTTAACAGCAAGGTTAATCATCCCGACTACCAGTGCGATCATACTGAGTGGGGTGTGGCGCTGTGCGATAAAATCGGGTCGGACCGGTTCAAGCTCCTTTACGATATCTACCATATGCAGATCATGGAAGGTGATGTGATCGCCACCATCAGAAAACACAACAAGTACATTTCGCATTACCATACAGGAGGCGTTCCCGGCCGCAATGAGATCGACGAAACGCAGGAGCTGAATTATCCGGCGATAATGAAAGCCATAGTCGAAACCGGATTCAAGGGTTACGTAGCCCAGGAATTTGTTCCAAAGCGTGATGATAAGATCGCGTCGCTAAAGCAAGGTGTACAAATTTGTGATGTGGCCTAATTAACCACATCTTAAAACTAACGAGACTGTCCGGAAGGGCGGTCTCTTTTTTTGCTGACGCGCTGATTGAAGGAAAGCGTCTCGGCTCATTCCGGATTCATTTTTCAAAAGTCAAGCTAATAAGGTTCGTTACCATAAGGCCGGAGATCCACGTTCAGAGGTAAGGGCCTCCGGGTGATCGCAGGCTGAAGCCACTGAATCCTGGCTGTCGATTGGAATTCTGTTTTCGGTCCGTGCCCCCGGGTGATCACACCCTGAGGCCACAGACCTGAATGTTGGCTTGCATTCAACCTTATTAACCTTAGTAACAAAGAGAAAGCTCCTAACCAAACCTTATTACCTTATAACTTTATCACCTTATTAAATTCAGGAAAGGCGGCGTTCACCGAATGTCATAGTGATTCTTTTGTTCGGTCCGTGCCTCCGGTGATCACACGCTGAGGCCACTGACCTGTATGTTGGGTTGTATTAAACCTTATTTCAGTAACCATCAACCCAACAGCCGCCAACCTATTAAGTTTATTACGTTATTGATTCAGGAAAGGCGACGCTCACTGAATGTTACAGCGCTCCTGTGGTCGGTCCGCGCCTCCGGGTGATCACACCCGGAGGCCACGGACTTGTATGTTGGGTTGTATTCAGCCTTATCCACCTTAGTAACAAAGAAGAAGCTCCTAACCAAACCTTATTACTTTATCCCTTTATCATCTTATTGAATTCAGGAAAGGCGGCGTTCACCGAATGTCATAGTGATTCTGCGCTCGATCCGCGCCTCCGGGTGATCACACCCGGAGGCCACAGACCTGTCAATTGCAACTATTAGGTATGTTTCTACCTCGGCAACAGAAGGCTCTTTCGGTCATGAAACCTGATCTTCCTTCTTTTGGAACCGATCCCTGATTCGAACGAAAAAATTCTTTCTGTCGCGGTCACCGGAGTCACCGATGATGTACCCGAGAGGTTTCAGGCTTTCGACGTGGTCAAAGATTATCTTCAGGACCGCCATGAAAGGAAGGAACAGAATCATACCAGCCACACCCCATATGATGCCTCCTATAAGGATACTTATGATACTTGCCAACGCACTTAGGTTCACCTCACCGCCCACCACGTTGGGTTCTATAAAATAATTGTCAATAGTCTGAATCAGAATTATGGCTCCGGCCACCATCAAAGCAGGATGAATCGTTGGTTCTGTAGTCAGTGCAACAAGAAAGGGAAACATGCCGCCAATAGTGGTGCCGACGTAAGGAATAATGGTCAGCAGTGCGGCAATCCCGGCAAGGATTACCGCATTGTCAAGGCCGATGAGGAAGAGCGCGATGGAATACAAGGTAGTTAGGATGATTACAGACATTGCCCTGCCCGTCAGATATTTCTGACCAACCATCGCGATCTTTCCGACAATGTTTTTGACTTTTTCCGGGTCCTCTGTGTGGAATATCCGAACAAAAAAAGTTTCATACTTTTCTTTGTTATATAAAAACAAAAAGGTGTAGACAAGCATTAGAACAAGTGTACCCATGGTGGCGGTGAAACCAGAGACGATAGATCCGGCCAGGCCCGCATTGTTTTCATTTTCACCGTTAACCTGGCCTTTGGCGATGTCCTCCTGGTCTTTCTTGGGGATATTAAATCTATCTTCGATGAATGACTGGAGTTCCCAAAGAAGACCTCGCGTTTTTGCCTTGATCATGGCCAGGTCCTCCATGAAGGAATTTATCTGCGTTATTATGATCGTGAAGACTGCAGCAAAAGCAACAAGGAGAATCAAGATGCAGATAGCCGTCGAGATGGCCCGGTGAAGACCTTTGTCGTCGAGGCTTTGACAAACAGGCGCCATTAGCATAGCAAGCAATGCACCCAGCATAAGTGGCACCAGAACAGGTTTGCCAAAGTAAAGCGTCACCACGATGAGCACGAAGAAGAGCAGATGCTGGTTGACCCTTGAAAGAATGTCGTTCATTTGAGCAGTTTTCGTAGGGAGTACAAATTAAAAACCCCGGCACTTGGCCGTATGTGCAGGCGAAAGGAGCAGCTAATCATGAAATTTGGGGCAGGCCATTGATTGCTGACCGGCAGATGTGTAGAATTATACACAAGTGCCGGATGTTTCGCGCCTCAGGAAAACCAGGTGATGGCATTACTTTATTAATACTGAAGGATTTTTTATAATGGAAAAAAGGAAAGCGAAAAAGGTAGGGCTGAAAATTCTAAAAATCGTCGGATGGGTTGTTCTCTCGGTTCTTGCGTTGCTGCTTATTATCATTGGTGCTGTGCAGATTCCCTGGGTACAGAACAAAATCAAACAAGAGGCAATAGGGTTTATCCAGAACAAGATCGGCACCCCCGTAGGGCTTGATCACTTCAGTTTGTCATTCCCCAAAAAGATCATCCTGGAAGGCCTCTACCTGGAGGATCAGGAAAAGGACACGTTGCTCTATGCGGGTCGCGTAGGAATTGATACCGACCTGTGGGGATTGATGGATAATACTATTGATTTGAACCGCGTTGAGTTAGAGAATATTGTGGCCACGATCAAGAGGTCGGCAACGGATAGCGCCTTTAATTTTGACTACATCGTTGCCGCATTTGCCTCGCAGGATTCGGTTCCTGCCGATACCACTGCCGCGGCCTGGGATTTCAAGCTTGGCGATTTCGAGGTCGATCGCCTTCGTGTACATCTCAATGACTCTATATCAGGAAACCAGCTTGATCTTGCGCTCGCGAATTTTGCGCTGAATACGGAGGAGTTCGACCTGAATGCTGGTGAGATTCTCTTTGACGAAATAGCCCTGCAGGGTGTGCGAACCAGTTTGGTTCAGTTTAAGATTCCGGAGACCATACCGGATTCCACCGAGGTTCTGCCGGAAGACAGCACCGCCGTCGCGCTCAACATAGGGTTTCGCGAACTGGCCTTCAGTGATATCAGAGCCGACTACAATCAAAAAGCACTTGGTCAGATTATTCGTCTTGATCTGGCCGAAGCCGTTATCGAGGCAGATACGTTTGATATAAGAAAGCAACAGATCAACCTTGCGAGTATCGCGCTAACCGATCCTTTTATCTCGTTTCAACAAATCGAAACGGACAAAGGACTCCAGCAACCGGATCCCGTTGTTGTTGAAGAGAAACGAGCGCAGGACCCGTGGAATCTGACTCTTCAATCCTTTGAACTGACTGGTGGAAGAATCCAGTATTTCGATGGGAATCAGATCCGGCAGTCGGAGGGAATTGATTTTGCCGATCTGGTCGTGTCGAACTTTAATGTCGGTGTAAGGAATGTTTTCTTCAACGGTTCAGAGGCATACGCTGATGTAACCCGGTTCTCATTCCGTGAGAAGAGCGGATTCCGGATCAAGTCCTTTGAAACATCCCTTGCCCTGTTGCGTGATTCCATGGCCGTAAAGGGCTTTGCCCTCGAAACCGGACACAGCAACATCCTAATGAACGCATCTGCCACCTATCCTTCCCTTGCCGCCGCCGGCGAGAATATAGCTTCGGTAAACGGCGTGTTTCAGATAGCTTCGTCGACTGTCTCGCTGAGAGATGTGCTGTATCTCGCCCCGACGGTTCTCGACAGCCTGCCGCTTTCCCTGCCGCAGAATTCGATGTTCAAAGTTGATGCACTTGCGCGAGGCAATGTTGGACAGATCTTTATTGACCGGTTCCAGGTACATGCGTTGGACAACACCAGTCTCTTTGCCAACGGGTACGTTAAGAACGTTCTTGATTCGACCAATATGCTGATCGACTTGAATGTGGACAGGTTGTTTACCACAAGGGCGGATATTTATACCCTTCTTGCAGACACCTTAATTCCGCCCTCCATTCAGGTTCCTCAATGGATAAGACTTAATATGGCTTACCACGGAACGCTCACCACGCCGTCGGTGACGGCTAACGCGGAAACAGATTTCGGGGCGGTGCAGCTTGATGCGCGCGCCAACCTGGGTGAGAATAGTAAAGAAGATTATCGGGGTGAAATTCGCGTGCTCGACTTCAACATGGGGGGACTTCTCAAACAACCCCAGCAAATGGGTAGTTTGGATATGGTAGCTACGGTTAATGGGGCCGGCCTCAGTATTGAAACCCTTGATGCGTTGTTCAAAGTGCGCGTAAATAAATTCCAATACGGCGGGTATACATACCGTGATTTCCGGGTAGATGGTTCCATGAAAGAATATTTCTTCTCGGGAGAGGCCTCTTTGGCTGATGAAAATCTCGACTTCACACTGACCGGAGATCTCGATTACAAGAATGACGTTCCTTCCTATGTACTTAATCTTGACCTTAAGAATGCCGATTTTAAAAAGCTGAAAATGTCTGCCCGGCCCCTCAGAGCCCGCGGCAAGCTGGAGGTCGATCTTGCGACAGCAGATTTTCAACGCATCAATGGAGACATTGGCATTCGCAATTTTGCCATGTATAATGGTGAATCACTCTATGCGGTGGATTCGCTGTTGTTTGCATCTATCGACCAGGAAGGACGAAGTGAGATCTCGATACGCTCCGATATTTTGTCGGGAGATTTCAAGGGAACGATCAATATTTTTGAGTTGCCCGATCTGTTGTCCAGACACTTTAACCAGTATTTTTCCCTTCGCGATACCGTCTATCAGGAGCCAATCGAAGATCAGCGGTTCAAGTTTGATCTGGTTCTCAAGAACACGGAATTGATCACCGAAGTGTTGCTTCCCGATCTGGAACCCTTTGTTCCCGGGGAGATCACTGGCGAGTTTGACAGCGCATCAGATGAGCTGTTTCTACATATTAGTCTCTCCGAAATAAACTATGGCGGAATCGCCTTTGATTCGATTTACCTCAAAGCGTTGTCCGACCCTAAGTCATTTGACTTTACCCTGGCGCTTCAAAATATATTAATAGACACGCTTAATATTAAGAGTTTGCGTCTGGCCGGAAACGTAATGCATGATTCAATTCGTACCAACTTATCGATATTGGACTCGCTGCAAAAAGAGAAGTATTATTTCGGTGGTGTGTTTCACAGCTTCGAAGACGCGTTCCAGTTCTCGTTTCTTCAGAACCAACTTACACTGAATTATGAAAACTGGCAGACGCCCCTTTATAACACGTTACGATTTACCGCGGCGGGCCTAGATCCCAATAACTTCTATATCGCGCAGGATCAACAGCGGATTCTTTTGTATAAAAAGAATAATGCAGACTCGGCATTGGCTGTTGCCTTCCGGGAAGTGGAGTTAAGTAATCTTACGAGTCTGGTGGAGGGAACTACTCCGATAAGTGGAATAATTGACGGCGAACTTACCCTTTCGTCTTCAGCTCAGAGTTCGTTTACCACAGATTTACGAATTAATGAACTGGCTATTCTTGAACAGAAATGGGGCGACCTTGTTCTGCACGTGGATAAAGAGGGAGATTCGCCCACCAACTTCAAACTGGATATCGAAGGGGAGGATGCGGAACTTCGCGCGGATGGGTTTCTTGCCAGCGGTGACGACCCGGTGATGCTGGTGCGTGCGCGAATTCCAAGGTTGAACCTTGCAATCATTGAACCTCTTACCATGGGCCAGTTGCGGGATATGAAAGGTAATCTTACCGGACAGTTTACCATGCAAGGACGAACAGCGGATCCGGAAATGTCAGGAAGCGTAAACTTCAGAGACGCCAGTTTTGTGTCGACGTTTGCCAACAGCGCATTTTCACTACCTGACGAGACAATCTACCTGCGAAATGATGATCTTGTTTTTGACAGGTTCGATATTTTCGACAATCGCGAAAACAAGGCAACAATCGATGGTCTTATTTCTTCACGTGAAGAAGGCGGATTTAATCTCAGGCTCAACCTGACAGCAAATCGATTCCAGTTGCTCAATACCACAGAAAAGGATAATGATTTGTTCTTTGGAGATATCCGTCTGAATACGAAAACAGCTATCACAGGAACCTCGTCGGCGCCGATTGTAAATATGAACGTAAGCCTCGCTGAAAACAGCCACCTGACTTATGTTGTGCCGCAGGGTGAGGCAGGAATTATTGAACAGAAGGGTGTTGTAGTGTTTATAGACAAGGATCACGTGAATGATCCTTTCATGAAGTCAATCGATCTGCGGGATTCCGTTGATTCCGGGTTTACCGGGCTTGACCTGACGGCGAACATCGAGTTGACCGGGAGCGAAGTGTTCAACGTTGTCATCGATCCGGTAACGGGTGACCGGCTTTCGATTCAAGGTACGTCAAATTTGACGCTGCATATGGATCCGACCGGCGATATGCAATTGACGGGTAGATACGAAATTCGAAACGGTACGTATGACCTTTCCTTTGCCAAGTTTGTAAAGCGTAACTTCAAGATTAATCCGGGGAGTACGATAACGTGGTCGGGCGACATCATGAATGCCGATATGGATATACGGGCTATTTATGAAGTCGAAACTGCGCCAATCGACCTTGTATCAAATCAGGTACTTGAGGAAGAACTCCCAATGTACAAGAAGCAAGTCCCTTTCCAGGTGTTCCTTATTCTTAAGGGTGAACTTCTCTCTCCTGAAATCTCATTTGAATTGAGCATGCCCGAAGATGAAAGGGGCCAGTTCGGCGGGGCAGTCTATGCAAAACTCCAGGATGTCAATACGCGGGAGGCTGATCTGAATAAGCAGGTGTTTGCGCTTCTGATATTAAAGCGTTTTATCTCCGATAATCCGTTTGATAATCAGGGGGGCGGTGGCATCGAAGGTTCAGCGCGGAAAAGTGTGAGCAAAATACTCTCCGACCAGTTGAACAGACTCTCATCGAATATTGAAGGGGTTGAACTCAGCTTCGACGTGAAATCGTATGAGGATTATACCGGCGGTTCTGCATCAAGCCAGACAGACCTTGAGCTGGGATTATCAAAAAGCCTGATGAATGATCGACTCGTCGTGAAGGTTTCAGGCAACGTGAATATTGAAGGGGAGAATTCGCAGCAAAACAGTTTTACCGATTTTATCGGAGACCTTGCGCTGGAGTATAAGCTTACTGAGGATGGAAGATTCCGGGTGACAGGCTTCCGTAACAATAATTATGACATGATCAATGGAGAAGTTATAGAAACGGGTGCCGGACTTATCTATATCAAGGACTACGACAGTCTGAGGGAATTATTTAAGAAAAACGATACCGATAAGAATTAACATGAACCGACTCTTACTGGCAATCGCTTCTTGTGGAATTCTCGTCGCGCTCTCGGGGTGTTCGGCAACGAAATACCTGAAAGAGGGGGAGAGTTTTTATGCCGGAGCCGAGATAAAATTCGAGCCGCAGGGCAAGGTTGGCCCAAGGAAACAACTGGAGAACAACCTGAACACGCTCCTTACACCGAAGCCAAACACCGAGGTATTGGGTATGCGGCCAGGGGTATGGTTGTATTTCCGGCAGAAGAACGACGAAAGAGACAAAGGCCTGAAGGCCTTTATCCGGCGAAAACTCGGACAAACACCCGTACTTATGGCCGATGTCAGACCCGACAAGGTGGCGGAATTACTCACTGGTCAGCTGCAGAACGATGGATATTTCAAATCTGAAGTCAAGCACGAGGTTAAAGTCAGGGAACGGAAAAAGGAAAGCAAGGTAATTTATCGCGTGCTTCTTCAGCCTCCGTACAGACTAAGGGAGATTACCTATCCGTCGCCTAAGGATAGCACGTATGCACGAATTATTCGGGCAATTCAACCGAACTCATATCTGAAACCCAATCAACGCTACGAGCTTGCGCGGCTTCAGGCCGAACAGAAGCGTATTGAAACAGAGGTTGAGGACTTCGGTATTTATTATTTTGATGACCGATACCTCATTCATGAAGCCGATAGCACTGTAGGGCAAAAAGAAGTAGATCTTCGCCTGAGACTGGAACAAGGCATGCCTGAACGAGCCCGGCGCGTCTTTAAAATCGGAGAGGTCAACATATTCTCCAATTTTACTTTAGATTCGGATACGTCGCAGCTGCGGAGCCACAGGACGGTGGTTGATAGCATGAATTATTTCGACCCTACCGATACCTTCAGGCCACGGGTAATAACACGGGTGATTAATCAACGCCGCAATAGGGTCTACGCGCGAACGAACCACGCACTGACATTATCGCATTTGATGGACCTTGGAGTATTCAAGTTTGTGAATGTTCAGTACGAGGAAATGTATTCGGATTCAAACCTGCTTCGGACCAATATCTTTCTAACCCCTTTCAAGCAACATTCCCTGCGGGCCGAATTTCAGCTGGTTTCAAAGTCGAACAGTTTCGTAGGGCCAGGCCTTCAGGCGACCTACACAAACCGGAATTTCCTGGGCGGGGCGGAACTCCTTGAAGTACGCGCCAATACCTCCTACGAAGTACAGCTAAGCAAGCGCATATCCGGGCCGTTGAACTCGTTTGAGCTGGGGCTTCAGTCATCATTGATGGTCCCACGATTCATTTCTCCAATCAGAATCGATTATTCATCTAAAAAATATCTTCCGAAGACGGAGTTTCGGCTCAGTTACAACTTACAAAACCGCGTTAGCTATTTCCGATTGAATTCCTTTAATGCTGCGGCAGGTTATCAGTGGCGGGAGAATGAAGCCAAGTCCCACGAGCTGTTTCCCATTGATATTCTTTTTGTCAAGACCGGAAAATCAGACGAATTTCAGGAGATCCTCAATCGCAATCCATTTTTGCGCAATTCCTTTGAAGACCAGTTTATCATTGGTTCGAGATATTCGTACACAGTCAACAACCAGTTGAAACCAGACATTCTGGACGAGTTCCGGGAGCGAAGATTCCGGCCCCACAGTATATTTTTTAACGGGAATATTCAGGTGGCGGGTAACCTGCTGAATGCGGTCCAGGAACTGGTGCACGACGACGAGTCCGGCGCATTCGAAATATTCAACGCAGCATACTCGCAGTTCGTGCGGGGAGATATTGACTTCCGCCATTACTGGCAATTCGACGAACACAATAAACTGGCGAGCCGGCTGATTGTTGGCGTCGGGTATCCGCTCGGGAACAGCAAGGCGATGCCCTATATTCGCCAGTTTTCAATAGGGGGATCAAACAGTATTCGGGCATTCCCTGCCCGATCATTAGGGCCAGGGAGTTATTACGTGGTCACTGCAACGGATACGGTATCGGAAGGTGAGGACGGACGGCCCAACGTGCCCCTGTTTATTGACCAGCGTGCTGATGTGAAACTGGAAGGAAACGTTGAATTCAGATTCGATATCATTAAAGCATTCAAGGGAGCTCTGTTCGTTGATGCCGGTAATATCTGGTTGCTTAGTACAGATTCAAGCCGGCTCGAAGGTAAATTCAGGTGGAACAATGTTGCCAGTGAACTTGCGGTCGGTACCGGCCTCGGATTTCGCTTCGACCTAAGTTTCTTTGTATTGCGCCTGGATATCGCTTTTCCTCTACGCAAGCCGTGGCGAACCCGCGGTGACCGATGGGTATTCGACGAGATCGATTTAGGAAGTTCCGCCTGGCGCGGCGAAAACCTGATCTACAACCTCGCTATCGGATACCCTTTCTGATAAGGGTATTAGATTTTTTACTGTCTGCTTCCGAATGGAAACACGAATCGAAACAGGATTTGGAAGTTTGTCACATAAAGAGGTGCTGGAGCTAAACCGGGACTATGTCCAGTCGGCCAGAACAGCCCGGCTTCGCTATGTCACGGATACGATTGAAGGAATTGAACGCGTTAAAAAGGGCTCCGGGTTTGCTTATTACTTCAGAGGTGCTCTCGTGAGAAACGAGGAAGAACTACAGCGCATAAAGAAGCTGGCGATACCACCGGCATGGAGCCGCGTTTGGATCTGCCCTTTTCATAACGGCCATATTCAAGCCACAGGATATGATGTTCGTAATCGCAAACAATATCGGTATCATACCACGTGGGCATCGGTGCGAAGCGAAACCAAGTTCCATCGCCTTTATGAATTCGGAAAAGCATTGCCGGCACTTCGTCTGTGTATCGAACAGGATATGCAGTTGAAAACGCTGAATCAGCAAAAGGTTGTGGCTACGATTATTAGTTTGATGGAGCGGACTTACATCCGAATCGGAAACGAAGATTACAAACGCCTTAATGGTTCGCATGGAATTACAACCCTAAGAGACAATCACGTTAAGATCAATGGCAATGAATTACGTTTTTCCTTCACGGGAAAAAAAGGTATTAATCAATCGGTCTCATTAAAAAATGCCAGGCTGGCGCGGGCCGTAAAACAATGTCGTGATATTCCCGGAAAAGTATTGTTCCAGTACTTCGATGAAGAAGGTCAGCGGCAACCCGTTGAGTCCGGAATGGTAAACGAATACATCCGTGAGGCAACCGATGGAGATTTCACAGCAAAGGATTTCCGTACGTGGGCCGGATCGTTGAATCTCCTGCGATCCCTCTGCGTAATCGGCGATGCAGAAAGTAAAACCGAATGCAAAAGAAATATTCTGTTAGCGCTCGACGAAGTCAGCCGGAAACTGGGAAACACGCGGTCAGTCTGTCGCAAATATTATGTGCATCCGGGCCTGATAGAGCTATATGAAAAACAGTCGCTTTCCAGATATTTGAAGGACCTGGATGTCATTGAAGAACCCGACAAAAAAGCCGACCTCACTAGCGACGAAAAAGTGTTTATGAAAATCCTGAAAGCACTTCACTGACCAGCCCTCGCGAGCGTACTGTGACGTGTTGTTTTTATAAAAGAAAACCGATGGTACTTCATGTCTTCTAACTGACCATAGCAGACTCGTGCTATCAATTCGCAACGAACAGCGGATTTGAAATGGGCTGACTAACTTCCGGAAGGAGATTCAACCGTAACAAAGATTAATCGTTTTTCTAATCAACTTCGTTGCGTTTAAATTGTTTCCACTTCTTTGCGAGTTGTTGACTGATTTGAAACAATCAGGGAAAAAACAGGTCTGGTTGTAGGGATCAACTGTAGAATTATATACTCAAAGCCGCTTAGGTTGTTTCGATGCACCAATTAAATCGCTGGCACCGCTTTTCTCTATGATGAGTTATGTTTTACTTAAATTTATAAGTTATGCTTCGCTGGACAATAATCTTCCTTGTTGTTGCGATAATCGCAGCAATCTTTGGATTTGGTGGAATTGCAGCGGGTGCTGCTGGAATAGCAAAAGTCTTGTTCTTCCTGTTTTTGATACTATTCGTAATATCTCTTATAACAGGAATGGCTCGACGCCCGTAACGTAGTTTTGCCTTTTATTTTAAGAGTCCGCCCTGATCGGCGGACTTTTTTTATTCTGATGGCCGGATGTCTTATACTGAGCCCGTTAGTAATGGCATTATATTTTGAAATTTCAATGTAAAAAAGTGGACGAAAGGATGTTGTTAAGCCGGGCCGGTCTTGCGCTGGTGTTCAAGACACTGCTTTTGCTAAGTTGTACCAATTCTTCTGACAAGGCAAAAGTTGAAAAGCAGAATACCGACAAGTTCTCTTCACGGACGGACCGTAAAGAGGCTCAGTTCCTGGTTGACGCAGTGGACAAGTCGTACGCGTTGCTTGAGGTGGCTCAGCTTGGCGAGGAGAAAATTGATGACCCGGTTGAAAAGGGTAAAGCCAAAAGGATTATCGAACAACAATCACGCGTAGCTATGCGTCTAAAGACGTTTGCAGAAGAACACGATGTAAGTATCCCTCTTTCCGGTCCGGAAAAGACAAAGCAAAGAGTTGAAAATTTGTATGACAAAACCGGCGATGAATTTCGCCAATCGTGGACACAACAGATGTCACGACTAAATAGTGATTTGCAGCGTGAGCTTGGCAAGTATCGCGAAGAGGCAAGTGAACCACTTCAGAATTTACTTGACAGTACGGTAGAACTCATGAGTAGAAATCAGGCGCTGATCGCTGAATTTGAGTCGGACTATTAAACCATATCATAAATAAATCTAAGAAAATGGACAACCCATCAAATCCGAACATAAAGATCCCTTATATGCGTGATCTCGCGCAAAGCCATAACAAGCTTATGCAGGAGGGATTCGAAAAAAACTTCAAGGCCACCGAAGAAGGACTGTGCTGCCTGGAGACATCAAAAGTTTATAGTCCGGCGGAAGTTCAAATCGTCAATTTCTTTCGCTTTGAAGGAATCTCTGATCCTTCCGACAATTCAATTTTGTATGCGATTGAAACATCGGATGGAACGAAAGGTACACTGATCGATGCATATGGCGCATACTCAGACGAGAACGTCGAGAAATTTATGAAGCAGGTGAAGATAGAAGACAGAGAATAATTCGTAAATGCTACGATACTGGCGTGTATTCAAGAGGGCAGGCTCGGATTTTATCGATGACAATGGCATGAAACTGAGCGCCTCATTATCGTACTATACGATTTTCGCTATTGGTCCCGTTCTGATCATTATTATATCGCTCGCCGGTCTCTTTTATGGGAAAGAAGCTGTCCAGGGGAAAATCTATTATCAGCTGAATGGACTTCTTGGAAGCAGCGCTGCCCTTCAGGTTCAGGAAATAATTAAGAATATTGAGAAATCCCAGTTCAGTGCTTCGGGAGCTATCCTTGGATTTGGCGTCTTTCTCATAGGAGCCACAGGCGTTTTCACTGAAATGCAGGATTCCATTAACTACATCTGGTCTGTGAAAGCGAAGCCGCAGAAGGGCTGGCTGAAGTTGTTAGTGAATCGTGTTGTCTCTTTCTCATTGATAATCAGCTTTGGGTTTATTCTCCTGGTTTCCCTGATCATACACGCTCTCGTCGATTTGTTACACGACCGATTTGTACATCTCTTTGATGAGGTTTCCGTTTATTTTTTTCAGGCTGTCAACTACGTTCTTCTGCTAACGATTATCACGGTTTTGTTTGCGATTATTTTCAAGGTCCTTCCTGACGCGCGGATAAAATGGAAGGACGCGTTGATTGGTGCAGCTTTTACCTCGGGTCTTTTCATAATAGGGAAATTCCTTATCGGGCTTTATATCGCGAATTCTACCATAGGAGTAACCTACGGCGCGGCGGCCTCACTCGTGTTGATCCTGTTGTGGGTGTATTATTCTTCAATCATCCTTTATTTCGGTGCGGAGTTTACAAAGGTATATGCATTGAGCTATGGGTCGGGTATTCAACCGGATAAGACGGCCGTCTTCATACTGAAACAGGAGGTTAAGGAAATTGATTTTGATAAACTAAAAAAATGATTCACCAATGAATAAGAAGAAACTCGTTGATCAGAAATTTCTTGCGATCCGTGATTCGTACAAAAGCAGCTGGCGCCTCGAGGGCAAAAAGGCTTTGATCACCGGCGGTGACAGCGGGATCGGGCGCGCCATTGCCGTACATTTCGCCGCGGAAGGAGCTGATGTGGCTATTGTTTATCATAAGAGCGATGATGATGCAAACGAAACCCGTGAAATGGTCGAATCGTTCGGGAAAAACTGTCTGCTATTCAAAGGTGATATCAGTGAGGAAAGCTTTTGCCGCGAAGTTGTTCGTGACGTTGCAAAAAAATTCAAGGGTATTGATATTCTCGTCAATAACGCCGGAACGCATGAAGACGCCGAAGATCTTCGCAAGGTAACCTCCCGACAGCTGAAGCGGACTTTTGATGTTAATATGTTTTCATTTTTCTATTTCACCAGAGAGGTTCTCCGGAAGATCAATAAAAACGGGTCGATAATTAATACTACGTCTGTAACAGCATACCGGGGTAGTGATCATTTGATAGATTATTCAGCAACAAAGGGTGCGATTGTTTCTTTTACGCGATCTCTGGCAAAAAATCTGGCCAAAGAGGGGATCAGGGTGAATGCGGTTGCACCCGGGCCTGTGTGGACGCCCCTGATCACGGCCACTTTCGACAAGGAACACGTGAGCAAATTTGGGAAGAAAACTCCGATGGGCAGGGCAGGCTACCCGTATGAGGTCGCGCCGGCCTATGTCTTTCTGGCCTCCGAAGACGCTTCATATATTACTGGTCAGGTGATTCATATAAACGGGGGAGAAGTTGTCGGGGGATAAGACTGCCATAAACGGTCAGCTTTTTATTTTTGTAGAAACCGCTGCACAATTCCGGTATTCGTCAACCGATCCTGAAAGATCAGGAGTGCATCGATCGATTCGGCATCTTTTTTTTATTTTTTTGGGAAACGCCTGTTTATGATTGGAATGATCGCTCTCTCGTTCGCCCTTGGTTACCTCGTTTTTATGATTTTCGCCTTCGGCATGTATAAATTCCTGTTCACGCCTCTTGATGAACAGGAGGAGGCCCGGAAACATGAGAAGGTCATGCTTCTGCAACGTGCGCGACGGACGAAAAAGAGAAACCTTCAGAAGATTCGCGTAGTTTCAACGCAGGAGACACATCGTGCATTTGATATGCCCGAATTAAAGCCTGCACACAATTAATTTTTGTTTATGAAGTCGTTGGTTGCCATACTGTTTACGTTCTCAATGAGTGGTGTTTTTGCGCAACAAGGAAGACACGAAATGCCTATTGATACAATCTCAATAGGTGGTAAAGAACAAGATGTAAAGATGACGCACCTCGAAGGGTATGAGGAGTTACTGACGCAGCTTACGGAGGTACGCGATTCGATTTCAAATGTGCGCGATTCTCAGAATCAGAATATCGGGCAGAATCAGTCTGGCGACAACCCGGCTAATGAAAGTCTTTCCGGGTATGAGGAACAATTAGACGATCTCATCAACGAAATGAAAAAGAAGGAGAAGGACGAGTTACTTATGAGGCGGGGTTTCTCACTTCTTGATGATATCCGGCGAGTTTCCGGCAACTCAAAGGCTGAAATAACTCGCTGAATTCGGTTCATTCCCACGGCGTCGTTCCCCATCCTGGCTGATAAAAAGCTTGGGACTTCCCCAAAACGGCGTAAGCGTGATTTTTGACTGCGTTATCGAGAATAAAATTAACTTTATTCCCCAATTAGGGGATAAATAGCCACACGTCCTCATTATGGGGGACGCTGCTCGCATAGTCATAAAACCCTAATGTATTGGATATCAAATGGTTGCTCGAAATGAAAAATTTGGATCCAAGGTTGTAATGAATATGATCTCGTAACCAAAGACCACAACTCTATGCTATATCAACACATCACTCAGAAACAACAACTCAAGATACATCCCCAGCAACTTCAGATGCTGCACTTGTTTCATCTAAACACGATTGAGTTGGAGCAAAGGATTCAGAATGAGCTCGAAGAGAATCCACTGATAGAACAGAATGCTGAAGCTGATCTTCAGACTGAAAAAAATGATAAAGACGAACCTCAGGAATATCAGGATTGGGATGAATATGCTTATGATGATACACCGGATTATCATAACAGCAATCCCCAGTTCTCCCAGCAGGAGATGCTCCCGAGCAAGACACTGGTAACTGTTTCCGATTTCCGCGAAGAAGCGATAAATCAATTAAACCTTTCCAAATTGAATGACGAGGAAAAGGCGCTTGGGCAATTTATCATCAACTGTCTTAGCGACGAGGGTTTCCTGGAAAGTGATGCAGATGGTATCGCGGATGATTACTCGCTCAAAAATCTTCAGTTGATAGATCCTGAACAGGTTCAAAAAGTGATCAATCACATTCAGACATTTGAACCAACAGGGCTGGGTGCAAGCTGTATCCGTGAATGTATGTTGATTCAATTGCGAAGGATGAATACCAAAGAGCCTGACGTAAAGTTCGCGATAAACATTCTTGAAAATTATTATAACGAGTTGAAGGGACGGAACTTCAATCGGATACTGGATGCACTCGACATTGATGAGGAAGATTTCAATCTGGTGCTCGACCTTCTGGCGACGTTGAAGCTTAAGCCTGTTCCAAAAGGTGACAGCTCGCCAATTCAACAGGACACCATCATCCCCGATTTCATTGTTACCCAGCAGGACAACACCCTTCACGTAACTTTATACAAGGAAAAAGCATCTTCGCTAAAGATCAATTCATCATGGAAGGCGAAGGTTCAGGATATTGAAAAAGCTAATGGCGATCAGGCCACTACCCGTTACCTGACAAATAAACTCAGTGCAGCAGAATGGTTCGTCAACGCTATCAAGCAACGCGAGTCCACCATGCTTAAGGTTATGAAAGCAATTGTGAAACTGCAGTATGACTATTTCACTACGGGTGACGAGCTGCTGCTTAAGCCGATGATTCTCAAAAATGTGGCGGATATGGTAGGGGTTGATATTTCTACGGTGTCGCGTATCACATGTAATAAATACGTTCAGACTCCTTCGGGAAACATTTTGATCAAAAATTTGTTCAATGAAGGGATAACCAATCAGGAAGGTGTGGCCGTGAGTGTGCGCAAGGTGCAGGAGGCAATTCAGCAGGTAATTATGGCTGAAGACAAAAACAGCCCATACTCCGATCAGCAGATCGCAACACTCTTAGCTAAACGCGGCCTGAAAATCGCCCGGAGAACCGTGGCTAAATACCGAGACGAATTGAGAATCCCGGCTGCACAATTAAGATGGAATACCATACACCATCGAACGGCAGTCGCATCAGCCTAAGCAGTTGCATAAACCCTAACTATAAAAAATGGCGAAAATTCTAATTATTGATGATGAAAAGGACTTATGTCTGGTGCTAAGTCGTTTTCTTTCGAAACATGGGTACGAAGTAATGGAAGCACACAAGGGGAAAAAGGCCCTTGAGATTGTGAATGAGAGTAACCCGGATCTCATTTTGTGCGACTTCATGCTCGAAGACATGGATGGCACTACCGTGTTGAAAGCCATCAAAGAAATTAACCCTGCTACCCCTGTGATTATCATCACCGGTTTCAGCAACATCAAGACTGCGGTGGAAGTGATGCGTCTTGGCGCAGTGGATTATGTGATCAAGCCGTTGATTCCCGAGGAAATCCTGTTAACCATTCGCAAAGCATTGGACCGCGCGTTGTTGCCGATACCTGGTGCAATGGGGGGCGGGCAAAGCACTCAACGGGAGGAAAAGAACGGCGCACCCCGGCGTAGCTCTCCGGCCAATACCAAGTCTGACTACATATTCGGCGATAGTCCGTACTTCAAGAACATCCTCAAGCAAATCGATTTGGTGGCGCCCACAAATTACAGTGTCATCATCTATGGTGAAAGTGGAAGCGGAAAGGAAGCTATCGCTCAGGAGATTCACAAAAGAAGCAAGAGAAACAACAGACCGTTCATCGCTATCGACTGTGGTGTGCTTTCAAAAGAACTGGCGGGCAGTGAACTCTTCGGACATGAGAAAGGATCGTTTACCGGGGCTTTGAATCAGAAGATAGGAAGCTTCGAACTGGCAAATGAAGGAACGATATTCCTGGATGAAATTGCCAACTTGTCCTACGATGTTCAGATTTCGTTGCTGCGTGTTGTTCAGGAAAGAAAAATGCGACGCGTCGGAGGCACCAAAGACATCGATTTAGATGTCCGCATTATCGTGGCAAGTAATGAGAAGCTCTGGGACGCGGCTGGATCAGGAAAACTCCGTGAAGACCTTTATCACCGATTCAATGAATTCGCTATTCAGGTTGCACCCCTCCGCGAGCGCGTGGGCGATATCATGGTTTTTGCCAATCACTTCCTGGGAATCGCAAATGAGGAACTGAATAAAAATATCAAAGGATTTCATCCTGAAGTGGAGCGGTTGTTCAAATCTTATGTATGGTACGGCAACCTTCGTGAACTCAAGAACGTGGTCAAACGTGCGACGCTTCTTTGTGATGAAGAATATATTGATGTAAAAAGTATTCCATTTGAACTGACTAATTTTACGAAACTTCAGTTTGAAGGATCTGCGTCGAATGAGCCCGTTCAATCGATTCAACAATCTCCCGGCGTGGTGACATTCCCACAGCAGACAGTACCGGTGGCGACTTATCCCGCTGTGAAGAAGCCGCTTCCGAAAGAGCAGAGCCTCAAAAGCGCAGGCATCGATGCTGAATACGAACTTATTCTTGAAGCGCTCAAGAAAGTGAACTTTAATAAAAGCAAGGCCGCAAAGGTATTGCAGATCGATAGAAAAACGCTGTATAACAAAATAAGACAATATCAGGAACTTAGAGGAGAGAAGTTTGAGTCCGAGATATGAGTCAACAAATTCAGCAATTTACCTCATTAGGAGTGGCAGGCGAAAAGGATCAGTCCTTTCTGGATAATTGCATTAGCTTCTTCCCGGCGTTGGTCTTTACCATGGACCTAGACCGGGGAGAAGTTATCTCTATAAATGAAAAGCTGACGGAATATCTGGAATTCGCAGTCGCTGACCTTGAAGCGCATGGGCGAATTCTTTCTGCTTTCGTTTATGAGGATGATAGCGATGTTTATGCCAATGCGTTACAGGCATTTCGCGGGCTTAAGTCTGGCGAATCACATACATTCACTACACGATTCAATAAAAAGAGCGGCGGATGCCGGTACTTAAAGACAACAGGCCACCGTCTGACCAGTTCGTTGGGAAATACTTCGCATGTCTTCTGCATCGCCCAGGATATCACCGAGTGGGTTAGGAAGGAGGAGGAGGCACACACCACCCGTCAATTGTTTGAGGAGACCGAAAACCTGATTCTTTTCGGAACCTGGAGCTGGACGAAAAAAACAGATCAACTCGAATGGACTGACGGAATGTTTCAGCTACTGGAATACGGCAAAGATGAAGTACCTGAAGTTTCAAATGACTTCTTTCTGGAGCACATACTACCTGAGTACATCGATTCGGTCAGCAAGGCGGTGAATGAGGCTGTAAGTAAAGGCACGGGCTTTGACGAGGAATTTGTGATCCGTACCAGGAAGGGGAACGAGAAATATGTTCACAGCAAGGGCAAAGCACTCCTTGATAAGGAAGGAAAGGTGCAGCGGATCTTCGGTATCACCCGAGACGTTACGCTGAAAAAAAGTTTTGAAAAGGACCTTGATCGTTACATCAGAGAGCTGAACCGATCAAATAAAGAACTCGAGGAATTCGCTTACGTGGCATCGCACGATATGCACGAGCCCCTTCGCAAAATTCTGACTTTTTCTGAGCGTCTGAAAACGAAGTACTCCGATGCGTTGGGCGATGATGGTAAAGTTTATCTGGACCGTATCGGCGCCTCTGCAGGAAACATGCGGAGCCTGATCGATAACCTCCTGGAATTTTCCCGTGTGTCGAGAGGAACCCGTTCTTTTGAACCGTGTGATCTCAGGAAAGTAGTGACGGATGTGCTCGCGGATCAGGAATTAAGAATTGAAGAGACGGCGACGAAAATCACCCTTGATCAATTACCCGTCGTTGAGGCAGTACCTTCTGAAATGAGGCAGCTGTTCAACAACCTTATAAGCAATGCGCTCAAATTTCGCAACCGCGACATTCCTCCGACAATCAGCATTTCTTCACATAAATTAACACATCAGGAGAAGTCCGGGCTGCCGCTTCCATTCAATAAACCTTTTTACCGGATTGAGGTGACCGACAACGGTATTGGATTTGACGCTGTGTATGCGGAGAAAATCTTTGAAATATTCCAGCGCCTTCATGGCAAAAGTGAATTTAGCGGCTCCGGCATCGGGTTGGCCATTTGCAAAAAAATCGTAGAAAATCACGGAGGACTGATTCGTGCTACCGGAATGCAAGGCAGCGGCGCGACTTTCTCAGTCATCCTCCCTGAGAAACAACATCAATAAAATGTCTCAACGAAATGACCTTGTTCGGATTCTCATCATTGATGATGATCACGACGATTTTCTCATCATAAGTGACTATCTCAAGTCGATAGATCCGAATCGTTTTGAAATCAACTGGTGTTACCAGTACCAGGATGCAGTCAGGGAAATTTCCCGTCAGGCGCACAATGTATATTTTGTCGATTACAGACTTGGAGCTAAAACTGGTCTGGACCTGCTTCGCGACGCTGAGGCGTTGAAGTGTGAGGAGCCTATCATTCTGCTCACCGGTTATGGAAATCCCGAGGTGGATAAGGAGGCGATGCGTATCGGCGCAATGGACTACCTGGTGAAGTCTGAACTAACAACCGAAAAACTGGAGCGCTGTATCCGGTATTCGCTGGAACGATCAGCGGCCATCAAAGCCCTTCGGGCTAATGAACAGAAGTATCGGAATATTTTTGAAAGGTCGAAAGATGCTGTCTTCATCACCGATGCGGAGCTGCGGTTTAAGGATGTTAACCTTGCGACACAACAACTACTGGAAATCGATCCGGAAACGCTCCTTGAAAAAAGTCTTTACGATTTGATAGAAGATCCCGCGATCCACACTAAAATAAAGGAGGGACTTTCTTCCTCGGGAGAAGTCGTTGACTTTGAACTGGTGCTTACCGGTGAAAGTCAGGAGAAAAAATATTTTGTTCTGAGTGCTTCCACCCAGGAAGGTACTAACGGTGAAACGTATATTCAGGGAATACTTCATGATATTACCAATCTGAAAAGAGCGGAACGGGCCACCCTTTATGCCGAAAAGCTTGCATCAGCGGGGCGCCTGGTACGCACGTTGGCCCACGAGGTGAGGAATCCGCTCAACAACGTTCAGATGTCTATTGAGCAGCTTGACGCAACACACCTTCCCGAGGAGGATAAAATCTTCCTCGAGATCATTCAGCGGAATACAAAACGCATCGATAATCTTATTGGTGAATTGCTGGACAGCTATCGGCCTTACGAGAAGACGTTTAAAGTGACTAACCTTAAAAATATTCTGGAGGATACCCTTCACCTTGCCCATGACCGGATCCATTTAAAAGGGATTAGAATTTCTGCTGAATATCCCTCGGACCCATGCATTATTCAGGCCGACGAGGAGAAACTCAAAATTGCGTTTCTCAACATTGTTGTAAACGCAACTGAAGCTATCGCCAACGGTAACGGAAAAGTTCATATTGTTCTGTCTGAAAGACCTGAGCATTACGTTGTCGAAATTACTGATAACGGCAGTGGAATACCGCCAGAAATCCTGACGAAGCTTTTCGAGCCGTACTTCACCTCCAAGCGAAACGGGATGGGTTTAGGGCTAGCGTCGACGCTAAATATTGTCCAATCACACGGTGGGACTATAGACGTGGAATCTGAAGTAGACAGTGGATCAAAATTCATTGTCAGTGTACCGAAGATCAAAGACCCGCAAGACTAATTCCCCGCAACATTAACAAAAAAAAAGGCCCGCAAAACTGCGGGCCTTTTTTCATAACAGGATGTGTTTCCTAGAATCCGAACCCAATGTAAACTGTACCGACACTGTTTTTTGAGTCGTTGGTTAACTGACCTGACAGACTACCCGATTCTCCAATTTCGGCCAAGCCGTAGTTGTATCGCGCTCCGACAATAAAGCCATTGAAATCCAGTCCGATTCCCGCGGCTACGCCATAGTCAAAGCGTTTGAAATTGTCTTCATTGAGATCAGTTACACCTTGTATGGTGAGGTCATCATCCATGTTCTTGATGTTTGCCGACGCCAGATAAGCCAGATAAGGACCTACCTGAATATTGAACACGTCTCCAATGTGGAAAACACCCATTATAGGAAGTTCCACGTAGTTCATGTTGAACCGATACTCGCCTTCACCCTGGATTATGTTGTCATATTTCAGTTTTGATCCTTTGCTGCTGTAAAGCAGTTCAGGTTGAATGGCCACCACATCAGATATGGGTAGTTTCATAAACAAACCGAGGTTTAAGCCGGCCTTCAGATTATTATCCTCAACGTCGTCGATGCGGAAGTTAGAAAAGTTCACGCCACCTTTAACACCAAATCGCGTTACATTGGACTCCTGCGAGAATACAGGCATTGCCATAAAAGTCATAAGCGCCAATGCAATAGTCAGTTTTATTTTTTTCATACTCTTTTTTTGTTTTTCGTTTTTACCTACTTGTTTAAATCATCCAGTTCTTTGCTGAAAGGGGCATGGACACAGGCCGTTTAATGCCGATGTCCATGCTTATGCAGAAAGGCTAATCCTCCTGACGGGCTGAAGCCTGTTCCTGTGCATTTTCTTTCATTTGTTCGTTCGCATAAATAGCGAACTCTACCCGTCTGTTCTTGGCCATGTTTTCCTGTGTATCGTTAGGAAACTTCGGCTGGTCTTCACCATACCATTTCGTGCGTACCCGCGAGTTATCTATATTCACTGTTTCCAGATAGTCACCCACAGAGTTCGCTCTTCTTTTGGATAGTTTGTTGTTGTAAGCGTCGGATCCTGAGGCATCGGTATGACCTTCAACCAGGATATAGGTATCCGGATACTTGTTCAGGATATCGGCAAGCTGGTTCAACTTCACTCTGGATTCCGCATTCAATTGCTCACTGTCATGCCCAAACAGAACACCGGAATCAAAGGTTACGTTGATACCTTCGCCGACCCGGGTTACTTCCGCGCCGGGAATTTGCTCGATCTCTTCGGCCTGCTTATCCATTTGTTTGCCAATAATACCGCCAGCAACACCGCCGACTGTGGCTCCGATAATTGCGCCCAGAGCTGTGTTTCCGGCAGCCTTACCTACACCGGCTCCAACTGCTCCACCAGCACCAGCTCCTATCATAGCGCCTTTCTGTGACTTGTTAAATGTCTTGCAACTGAAGATGGATATGCTAAGGAATGCAGCCATCACAATCGCCGTTATTTTTTTCATACTACTTTAAAATTTGGTTCAACATCGTGCTGTCTATCGCAGCACATCTTAACGCTAACAGGAGAAAAAGCGATGCCATGCGTCAAACCGGGCCGGGAATGCGTGTTTTGTCATATGCGTGTATGCGGGTCGTTATATACAGACGGGAACTGTTGATTTTTTCATCACCAAACAGACGGGAAATGAAATAGCCATACCGTAGTGGTATGGCTATTAGTTTTGAAAGCGACTCAAGAGTTTCTATCTGAATCTAGACAGCAACATGTTCTAATGCTGGTTTCTGCTCGCGTATGACTGTTCTTTCAACCACAGTTTTTCTGAACCTCGGTTTTCTCAATGATGGAGGTGCATCCGGCAGTAAGTGCGAGGAAATGTTCTTCAGAATTGCCGGCAGGACAAGCCGTAACAGGAAATTTGATTTCGAAAAAATCCTGGATACAAGTATGTCTATGCCGAGGTTAGTTCCCGCCGCAACGAGCGGGTCCTTTCCATCATCCCGCGATATAAGTTTAGTTACATTCTCTGAAAGGCTGATCACCGGTTTGAATTCATTTTTCAATTCTTCGATGTCGCGCTGAATTTGAGCCCGCTGGCCTTTTAACAATTCGGTAAGTCGCTCCTGCTCTTTGCAGAGGTCCTCGTATGATGATATTGGTCTGCTATTCATATGCACTCTTGATTATCATGTTTTTTAAGAAAGGTAGAATAACGCTTTTGCGCAGCGCGATTAGCAACACTGCCAACAACGCATAGAAGCCGGCTATAATGGCGAATCCCGCGAGCATATTATCCATAAGCCGGCCGAGCCAATGGCCAACACCTATACTCACCAGAAGGAGAAAGAAAAAGGCAAACACGCCGATAAGAATGCCGGTTATGCTCGCAGATGCGGCGCCGGCTGCTTTGTCAGTGGCTTTCAGTACGTTCAGCGTAAAATACGTTTCAATATACTCCGTAACGTGATCCGTAAGGTTCTCCGCTTTATGTTTAAGTTCTTTCATATGGTATTTTCAGTTTAGAGATCATTCATACCTTGGTTAACAAAAAAGTTGTGCCGTGTCCAGGTTTGCGTGACGAAATCCTGTGAATTTGTTTCTACACGAAAACTTTTCCTGCCAATGTGGTAACTTTTCAGATGTTATTTCCCTTATTACAGGTATGGAAACTCCGGACAAAGTCCTTATCATCGATGACGAACCAGACTCCTGTATACTTTGGAAGACGTTCCTTACGCAGCTCAAGTACACAGTATTCACCGCGCTAACACTCCGGCGGGGTTTGGAATTGGTTGACGCCGAAAGACCGGACATTATCTTTCTTGATAATAACCTTCCCGACGGTTTGGGGTGGGAACATCTTGACGTTATTCAGGCGAAGATTCCGAATTGCCGGATAAATTTGGTTAGCGCGTATGATTTCGATCCGGAGAAATACCAGCGCCCAAATGTAAATGTGCTGCGCAAACCTGTAACCCTCTCGCGAATCCGGTCGCTTCTTGCTTAAGCGGACGGAAACTGGCATTATCTTTTTAAACCCTTAGATTTTATTAAAGGGTTAGATGGAAAGATTCTTGATTGAACTTGCCAGAATTGCAAAATTCATTGGTAAGACTATCCGCCACTTATTCACGTCATTTGAACTTCGGGAGACGCTCAATCAGTGTTTTGTGATTGGCTATCGGTCATTATTCTTAATAGGCTTCACCGGTTTTATAGCGGGGGTTGTGTTCACGAAGCAATCGCGACCTTCACTTGCTTCTTTTGGCGCTGAATCCTGGTTGCCTTCACTTGTTTCACAGGCCGTGGTTCGTTCCCTCGGTCCGCTGATTACCGGACTAATTTGCGCGGGCAAGCTTGGCTCAAACATCGGTGCTGAGCTTGGAAGCATGAGGGTATCAGAGCAGATCGACGCGATGGAAGTATCAGGTACCCGTCCATTCGGTTACCTCGTGGTAACAAGAGTACTCGCTACCACATTAATGCTTCCCGTACTCGTGGTTTACGCCGACGTAATCGCTTTGCTGGGATCCTATATGATGGTAAACATGACGAATAATTCGAGCTTTCTACTCTTTTTTAATGAAGTGTCTGTTTCGATTACCTATCTCGATATTTTCTCTTCATTGGTCAAGTCGGCCTTCTTTGGTTTTGCCATTGGCATTATCAGCTGTTACGCAGGATATCATACATCCGGCGGAACATCCGGGGTGGGCAAGGCAGCAAATACATCAGTAGTCGTGTCGATGATATTTATTTTTGTAATTGATCTGGTTTCGATCCAGTTTCTCAACCTCTTCCGCTAATGCTGCATCGCGAGGAACATAAGGACCCACAAATTCTACACTCGGAAGACAAACGGGTAGTGAAGATTCGTAATCTTCAGAAGTCGTTCAATGATAAACAGGTGCTGAAAGACGTTAGTCTCGACTTGTATGAGGGTGAGAATCTGGTGGTACTCGGACGTTCAGGTACGGGCAAATCGGTAACGATAAAATGTATGGTCGGATTAATTCGTGCCGATGCCGGTGAAATCAATGTACTTGGCTACGATGTGGCCCGTTTAGGTGTGAAAGAATTGAATGAACTTCGTAAGCAGGTAGGATTCTCGTTTCAGGGAAGCGCCCTCTATGATTCGATGACAGTGAGAGAAAATCTTGAGTTTCCCCTGAAACGAAACCTGGGCATTCAGGATCAGCGTGAACTTGACGAACGGATCATGAATGCGCTGGATGACGTGGGTCTGGCACAAGCCGTGGATCAATTTCCGGCGGAACTTTCGGGGGGTATGAAGAAACGAATCGGCATAGCGCGCACGCTTATCCTTCAGCCGAAGATAATGTTATACGACGAACCCACGTCGGGCCTTGATCCGATAACTTCCCGGGAAATCAATGATTTGATTGTGGCGGTTCGGGACAAATACAATACATCTTCCATTATCATAACCCACGACATCGCATCCGCCCGGGAGACTGGCGACAGAATTGTAGTGCTGATAGATGGTGTGAGTGCGCTGGAGGGAACATTCGACGAGTTGCGACACACCAAAAACCCGGAGCTGGAAGCGTTTTTCAGCTACAACTTTTGTTAATCGAATAGCGAAACGGTATGAAATCTAAAGAAGTTCAACAACATATTAAACTGGGAATTTTCGTGCTGGCGGGACTGGTTTTGTTCTTTGCAGCCGTGTTTCTGGTAGGAAGCGAAAACAACCTGTTTAGCAGCACTTTTACAACGCACGCAATCTTCAAAAACGTTGAAGGGCTAAAAGAAGGAGACAATGTCTGGTTGTCCGGGGTGAAAATTGGTACCGTCAGACAAGTCCGCATCGTTACAGAAGGACGTGTAGTTGTGACGTTAAACCTGAAAGAGAATCAGAACCGTTTCATTAAAAGGGATGCGACGGCCTCCATCGGTTCGGATGGGCTTGTAGGAAGCAAGATCGTTGTTATCAGACCTGGTGTTTCCGAACAGGTGATCCAGGATACTGATACCATTGGGGCATTGTCGCCCACGGATACACAAGAGTTGATCAATATCGCCCGCGACGTTGGAGATAACACCAGAAGCCTTACCGATAACCTGAAAGACTTGTCGGAGAAGATTGCGCGGGGTCAGGGAATAGTCGGTGAATTACTGCACGATGGCAAATTTGCTCAGGATCTTCGAATGGCGGCAGAACGTATTCGTGAAACGACGACACAGACATCGCTGGCGTCGCAGGAGCTTCATGCCATGCTGACGAAGCTTAATAGTGGTGAAGGGCTTATTCATAAACTTGCCACTGATACGACCCTAAACTATGTTTTTGATCAAACGCTCGCAAACGTAAGGGAAGTAAGCAAAAATTCTGCGGAAATGTCGCAGGGTATCGAATCGCTCATAGATAAGATGAATCAGGGCAACAATGCGATTGGTGTATTGCTTGCCGACACATTGTTTGCGGAACGCCTTAAGGAGACACTCGAGAATGCGGAGTCTGCTTCTGCTAAGTTTGATGACAACATGGAAGCGATGCAGCACAACTTCCTGCTTCGTGGCTTCTTCCGGAAAAAGGAGCGTGCGGAAGCCCGCGGAAATAAATAGACAAGCCCTACCTAGTGGCAGTAGATTTTAACGGCTTCGTGAAACAAACACACTAACATCATGAGAAGTATCTTGTATATTATCGCTGTCATCCTGATCATTGGCTGGCTTCTGGGCGTCTTTTACTATAGCGTCTCAGGTCTTATTCACATTCTCCTGGTTATCGCCGTGATTGCCCTCTTGTTGGGAATTATCCGGCGAGCCTGACCATGAGTGTCTAAACTTACAATGGGCAGCCACCACATTACAATGCGCATTTACAGCGACCCGATGTAGATAAGCGTCTACAACAATTGGAGGTTTCACCCGCTGGGTTTAGGTATCATATTTTTAACATCTTTATTGTAATAATTAAAAAACGTAAACAGTTGATAAGGCTATGCAAACAACAAAAGTACTTGTAGGAATACTAGGCGCAGCGGCCGCTGGTCTGGTAATTGGTATGCTGATCGCGCCAGAAAAAGGTTCAGACATGCGCAGAAATCTCAAACAAACCGCCGATGATTGGGTAGATGAACTATCGAATCTGGTAGGGAAGGGAAAAGAATATATCGATGAGGTAAGAAGCCGTGCTTCTGAAGACCTGAGCTCACTGGAGGCCGATGCCGAGGAAGGGTTTGATACCATGAAAGATGATCTAGCCAGAAGAAGAGGATAATATGACGACTCGGACTGACCCGGACCCGGATAAGAGAATCACGAATTCCGATGAACAGGAAGTGGCAGTGAATCAAAGTACCCATGAGGAGGGAGGTTTTGATGAACCGGCTTCTGTGCGGCAGGCAGAATCTCCTGTTAGCTCCGAAACGGAAAACGCCGATACCTCGAATCCCGAAAAAAGGGATCCGGAAAGGAAAGAAAGTTCGACGAGACGCAAGGCGAAGTGACATTACTTATTATTGTCAATTCGTGAACATGTTCACGAACAAGAAGAGGGCTCCGTAAAGCCCTTTTTTTGTTGTTGGAGTGTCAACGGTTGATATATACGCTCTGAGTATAATGTTCTACGTGATTTCCACATTCAATCTGATAAGAATTACCGCGACTTGAAAAACCTTTGGCATAAGAATGCATTAATAGCAACAAAACCCTACTTTAATGAATGGCAATCCATATAAAAAGGTGAAAGACCTGATATGCTTCTCTCACCTGCGTTGGAACTTTGTTTATCAGCGCCCCCAGCATCTGATATCAAGGTTCGCGAAATCTTTTCGTGTTTTTTTTATCGAGGAGCCCATGTTGAACGCGGCAACTGATAAGTTAGAGTTCTATGTCTCTGACGAAAACGTGACAGTCGTTGTACCTCATTTATTAGGTGATCATACCCGGCCTGATATTCATTTCCGGTTGCAGGAGTTGATCGAGAAAATGTTTTCCGAAGAAAGTGTAACCGATTACATGTTTTGGTATTATACGCCCATGGCGCTTAAGTTCTCGCGCGAATTTGAACCCCGTTTTGTGATCTACGATTGCATGGATGAATTGTCTGCGTTTAAAGCTGCATCGCCCGAACTGAAAACGCTGGAGCAGGAACTAATGACCCGGGCCGACGTGGTGTTTGCCGGCGGGCAGAGCCTTTTTGAATCCAAGAAACGGTACCACAAGAGGACCTATCTTTTTCCAAGTAGCATAGATCGTCATCATTTCGGTCGCACCAGATCGATAGAAAAGGATGTACCGGAACAAGAGCAAATACCTCATCCGCGTTTAGGGTTCTTTGGCGTGATTGACGAAAGACTTGACATAGACCTGCTCGAAAAAGTGGCGAGTATGCGCCCGGAGTGGCAGTTCGTGATGATCGGGCCGGTTGTGAAAATTGATCCGCTTTCGCTGCCTAATTTTCCGAACATTCACTACCTGGGGAGCAAGTCGTATAAAGAACTTCCCGAATATATTGCCGGGTGGGACATCGCGCTTATTCCATTCGCGCATAACGAAGCAACACGATATATCAGTCCGACCAAGACACCGGAATATCTTGCAGCAGGAAAGCCCGTGGTTTCAACGCCTATTATAGATGTTATACGCCCTTATGGCAACAAAGGATTGGTTCGAATCGCCGGGACGCCTGAAGAGTTTGTAAAGGTTGCAGAGGAGGAACTTGTGAACAAGGATAGGTCGGCGTGGCTTGAAAAAGTGGATGACTTCTTAAGTCTTTCGTCCTGGGATATTACATACAACGAAATGTTGCAGGTCATCGAAACGACAATGGAAGAAGGACCGGTAGAAATAGTTAATAACGCTAAAGGAGAGGAATATGTTTGATTATTTGATAGTAGGAGCGGGGTTTGCAGGAAGCGTTCTGGCTGAACGATTGGCGTCCGTTGCTAACAAGAAAGTGCTGATAATAGATCAACGAAATCATATTGCCGGAAACGCCTATGATTTTTACAACGAAGATGGCGTGTTGATCCACAAGTACGGGCCGCACATCTTTCATACGAATTCCAGGACGATCATCGATTACCTGGGTCAGTTCACTGCATGGCGCCCATATGAACACCGCGTGCTTGCCAGTGTCGACGGGCAACTACTGCCTATTCCGATAAATCTTAATACGATTAATCAGCTTTACGGACTTAATCTTTGCTCTGAAGGCGTTGGTAAGTTCTTCGAGGCAAAGGCTGAACAAATAAGTAAGGTTCAGACGTCGGAGGATGTCGTTATATCTAAAGTAGGACGGGAGCTTTACGAAAAGTTTTTCAGGGGCTACACAAAAAAACAATGGGATCTTGATCCTTCACAACTCGACGCATCGGTAGCTGCGCGTGTACCGGTGAGGGTAAATCGCGACAACCGGTATTTCACCGACACTTTTCAGCTGATGCCCCTTCACGGATACACGCGGATGTTTGAGAATATGCTCACGCATCCCAATATCAAAACAATGCTGAACACCGATTACCGTGAGATCGCTGATGTAGTCCCTTATAAGAATCTGATCTATACAGGCCCGATTGATGAATACTTCAACTATTGTTATGGGAAATTGCCTTACCGGTCCATCGATTTCAAATTTGAAACCTACGACTTGGAACGATACCAAAGCACGGGTACGATAAATTATCCAAATGATTATGCATACACCCGCATTACGGAATTCAAGTATCTGACGGGTCAGCAACACAGGAAGACAACCGTGGTATATGAGTATCCTACGGCGGAAGGCGACCCATATTATCCAATTCCCCGACAGGAGAATGCCGAAGTCTATAAGAAGTATGAGGCCCTTGCTGGGGAGATGAAGAATACCTGGTTTACAGGAAGGCTGGCCACGTACAAATACTATAATATGGATCAGGTCGTAGCTCAGTCACTGACCCTGTTCAAGAAATTAATCACAAGACCTGTGGAAATCAATGGTAATGGAAAAGCGCGACCAACCCTCAGCGTTTGAAGTATGGGGTGGTGTGGAATGCACCATTAACAGGGTGGGAGATGACTTCTATGATCAATGTTCTTTTACGGGACATTATAACCGTTCTGATGATATCGCCCGGATCGCTTCACTTGGGGTTTCGCGGCTTCGGTATCCCGTGCTTTGGGAGGTGCATCAGCCTCATCAGCGTCACCCGATCAAATGGACGTGGGCACAGCGGCAGTTGAGTTCATTACGTGATCTCGGGGTCGATCCGATTGTGGGACTGCTTCATCACGGCAGTGGGCCTGCGTTTACCGACCTCCTTGATGAAGCGTTCCCTCAAAAACTGGCAGCGTATGCTGGTCAGGTAGCACAGACATTTCCCTGGGTGACGTATTACACGCCAGTAAATGAACCGCTGACAACGGCGCGATTCAGTGGTCTCTACGGGTTCTGGTATCCGCATAAAAAATCCGATCATGCTTTTCTGAAGATGTTGCTCAATCAAGTGAAGGGCATAGTGCTTAGCATGAAAGCTATCAGGGAAGTGAACCGCGATGCGAAACTTGTTCAAACCGATGACCTGGGCAAAACATACGCCGGGGAAGCGTTGCGTTATCAGGCGGACTTTGAGAACGAGCGTCGATGGCTTACATACGACTTACTCATGGGGAGGGTAAACAACGATCATCCGCTATGGGACTATTTCAAATGGGCGGGCATGGGTGAACGCGATTTTGCTTTTTTTGAAGAGAATGCTTGTGTTCCGGATATCGCCGGTTTTAACCATTATCTCACTTCGGAGCGATTCCTTGATCCTGAGATAGAGTATTACCCGGACCATATGCACGGAGGAAACGGCCGTGATTCTTATGTTGATACTGAAGCAATACGCGTTCGGCATGATGAACCCTTCGGGCTGCAGGTATTACTTGCCGAAGCCTGGGAACGTTTCAGAATCCCACTCGCTGTTACGGAGGCTTATCTAAGCTGCAGCGAAGACGAACAGGTACGGTGGCTATGTCATGTATTAGACGATGTTCGCGCATCGCTGTCACGGGGCGTGGATGTCAGGGCCGTAACGTTTTGGGCGTTGCTGGGTGAGTTTGGATGGAACAAACTGGTTACGTCCATTGGCGAGGCCGAGTACGAACCCGGAGCATTCGACATAAGACATGAGCCAATAATGGAAACCCTGAACGCTACTTTCGTCAGGGATGTAACCCGGGGAGTTGTTTCTACGGAGGAGTGGCTGGAGCAACCGGGATGGTGGCAACGCGAGGACCGATTCCATACAAAGAGCTCTTTTCAAACGACGTGAAGTGGCACAACATTTTTGCTTTCGGTTCAAACAAATTAAACTTTGATTAATTATGGCAAAGTCAACAACACGTAAATCCGAAGGCGGACAAAATTCAGGTTCGCAACTTGAAGAATACTTTATCAATGAATTGAAAGATGTGTATGGTGCCGAGAAACAACTCATAAAAGCACTTCCAAAAATGCAGAAAGCTGCGACAACGGAAGAACTTAAGGAAGCTCTCGAGGAACACCTGGCAATCACACAGGAACAGATTGCGCGGCTGGAAGAAGTTTTTGAACTTATGGATCAGAAACCCCAGTCGAAAAAATGTGAAGCGATGGAGGGGATCACCAAAGAAGGTGAGCATGTAATTCAGGAAACCGAGTCAGGTTCAATGACACGCGATGCTGCGATCATTATGGCTGCCCAGAAGGTAGAACACTATGAGATTGCGGCTTATGGAGGTTTGGTTACACTTGCCAAAACTATGGGTAAAAATGATGTTGCTGATTTGCTTGCCCAAACACTGGCTGAGGAGAAGGAAGCCGATCAGCTGCTGACCGAAATCGCAGAAAGCAGTATTAATCAGGAAGCAGACGAGGAAGAGGCCGATTGATAAGTGTTTGCATATACCAGGAAGGGGGACGCGTTGTCCCCTTTTTTATTCCCGGGTTTGCGTATTGTTTCAGTAGCCTGTGCGTAGAATATTACTCACCAATAGGGATATCGTTGTGATATTCGACGATTTGCTGTCAATGCTCCGAGGCATTTGTTTTTTTCTTACTGCATTGAATAAGTGTTCAACTTAAATACAATTATTATGATTTCAGGTAAAGGAGTTTTATATACTGTGCTTGCGGCCTCAGGGGCGGCGGTGCTTTTAGGTACTATGCTTACTGGTGGTAAACGCCGTGAGCCACTAAGACGATTCGGTGATAAAGTTCAGAACATTATCGGATCGGTGAAGCGCGCGCTCCCTGAGCGTGGACACGCTTCTCGTAAAAGTGACATTGACCAGGTAAGTCCTGTTGGTTAAACCCGAAAAGTCGCTCCGGTTCCGGTTCAACGGAATCCCGGAGCGATTTTATTTTGTATTAACTCAATAAGCGCTTGATTAGGAGAGGAGAAAAGGAGAGCCTGCCGGCTCCTGAATTTTCTCATATCCACTCAACATTCAAATCGCTGATCAAAACCAAACGCAATGGATTCAATTAACAATTCGCCGGAAAAAACATCCGGATTTCATGAGACGTTCTGGACTGACTCTGTGGACCGGCAGAAATTCCCGGCGCTGGACCGTGATCTGAACACAGAAACGGTCGTGGTTGGCGCCGGCATAGCGGGATTGTCAGTAGCCTATACGTTGGCGAAGGCCGGCAGAAGGGTGATCGTCCTGGAAGATGGTGAAATAGGCAGCGGTGAATCGGGAAGAACGACCGCCCATCTGAGCAACGCGCTGGATGATCGCTATCTGGAAATTGAGAAGACATTTGGTCTGGAGAAATCGCGGTTGGCAGCCGAGAGCCACTCGGCAGCGATTGATTTTATTGAGCGGATAGTGAAGGAGGAAATCATCGATTGTGATTTCACGCGTTTAGACGGCTACCTGTTTCTCCATCCTTCGGATAAAGTCAGTACGATTCAAGACGAGTTTGACGCCACGCGGCGTGTAGGATTGCCGACAGAAATACTGTCAGTGGTTCCCGAACTTGCGAATCAACCTGGTCCATGTCTGCGCTTCCCGGATCAGGCGCAGTTCCATCCTATGAAGTACATGAATGGACTTTGCCAGGCAATCCTGAAATATGGCGGTGAAATCCTCTGTCACTCGCATGTAGATGAGATAACAAAAGACGGCGTATGGGCAAACGGTTTCAGGGTCATGGCTCAGGAGATTGTAGTCGCGACCAATTCCCCGGTCAATGATCGCGTAACAATGCACACCAAACAGCATCCGTACCGTACGTATGTAATTGCCGCAGAAATTCCCAAGGGTTCTTTACCTCGCGCACTTTGGTGGGATACCGGTGACATGGAATCGAAATGGGTCGCCAAACCATACCACTATGCACGCACGCAGCCGTTCAACGACGTGGCAGACCTCCTGATCGTGGGCGGTGCGGATCATAAAACCGGTCAGGCAGGCAACGAAGGCGTTCCCGAAGAAGACAGGTATGTTTATCTCGAACAATGGGCGAAACTGCATTTCCCGATGATTACCAACATTGCGTACAATTGGTCTGGTCAGGTTATGGAGCCGGTTGATATGATGGGTTTCATCGGGCTCAATCCCGGAGATGAAAACATTTACGTCGTGACTGGTGATTCCGGACACGGAATGACTCATGGCACGCTGGCTGGTATTATTATCCCGGATATCATTCTTGGAAAAAAGAACAGGTGGAGAGACCTCTACGATCCCGCGCGGATTACCTTATCGATGTCAATAGCTCCGGACTTTTTGAAGGAGGCCCTGAATATGGCGGGTCAATACCGCGACTTGTTTACACCAGGTGATATCGACACACTTCAAAGCCTCGGCGCCGACAATGGTGCAATTATCCGGTCTGGAGCAATGAAAGTAGCTGTATACAAAGATGCGGAATCAAACATCCATGCGTACTCGGCAGTCTGCCCTCACCTTGGCTGTTATGTGCGCTGGAACGGAGATGAGAAATCTTTCGATTGTCCATGCCACGGCTCTCGTTTTTCATGTAACGGAAAAGTCGTAAACGGGCCTTCGCTTTCTGATCTCAAGCCTTTTGATCCATCGATGTTGCTACAGAAGGAGACAGCCAGGGTAAAGAAAGAAGAGTAGATACCGCTTAGTTTTTGTCGCGGGACTTTTTTTTACGATCTTCTTTCTTCTTAAAAACTTTGCGGAGGAATCCTTTCTTCTTATCAGCATCCGCCGATACCTTGGATGCTTTCTGTTCTGGTTTCGCGGATAGACGGGGAGAACCAGGTTTGTCGGCGGATTGTGCCGATTTCTCGAGCATGGCCACCAGCGCTTCAACAAATGTGTTGTGTAACGTGTATCCGACGGCGGCCCACAGATTGGTTTTGCCCTTTGCCAGAGACCCTTCAAACTGAATTTCTTCAACGTTATTCACAAGACTCGTGACGAGCCATACATTCTCCTCTTCCTGGCGCATGGAAGGACGAACCAGGTATGATGTCGCCGGCTCATCCTTTCCCTGGTGTGATGCCATTGTAACGTCCTGAATCAAAGGTTTTACAACTCCTATCACCTTGTTGTTTCTCGTTCCGGCTTCTGTGTAAAAACTGAATAAGCCCTGCTGAACATCGAATTGGCCATATGCCCGAAGTAAGTCCCGAACGTCGAACAGATTCAACTCTGACAGCTCGGCATTCAGCAGAAACATGGGGTCGTTGTAAAATGCGTTAAGTTGAATATCTACCTTAATTTTCGCATTGTTGACTCGCGCTGATCCTTCAGCCAGCCCTGATAGAATTTTCTCATCGCCGTTGGCATTCTGAAGATTGGTTGCATTTAACGAAACATCGGTCATGCGTAACACTACTTTTGGGGCGACGTTGTAATCGTGGTAAATGATCTCGCCATCCCGCACTGTTATTACATTGACAGGAAGAATAGCGAGCTCCTTCACAACGTCAGTCCAACGATCGGGAATATGATTTTGCTGGCTTTGATTATCAGGACTATTAATGAAGTTTATTCGGGGGTGATCCACCATGATACGGGCAACCCAGAATCCCCTGGTCAACGATTTCCAGTCAAGCCCGGCTTTGAGTTTCTCAGTCTCAAAGAATGGCAAGGGACCAGTTTGTTGAGATCTTATCATCCTCACGTCCTTAAGCGTAACGGATGCAGTTAGCAATGATATGGAATAGTCGTCGTAGGAGATTTTATAGTCGGGAAGTAAACTGAGCCGGCTATCGATGTGATCGGTAACCCAATGTGGTAAAAAGAAGAACCGGATTGTGCAAGCTGCTACAAACAATGCGACCACAATGATCGTGAACGACTTTCCTTTCCCCTTACGCATATCCTTCTCTCTTTCTTTAAAACGGTCATAAAAACTTTATACCGTTGCATCGTGAAAGCCAGGGCTGCGTGGGATTGCTGAACAGACCCTACTGCGGCGTGTGTATCCGCTATTCTGTTTCCCCTTGTAGAAGTCCTTCACCATAGACGAGCCCAAATGAATTCTGCCAGGCGGCTTTAATAGTCCTTGTAAACGTTACCGGGAACGATTTCCTGGAATTTAACCTCACCCAATAAATTGATTAAACGAGCATTCCTTGTACCTTTTTGGATCGGCCCCGGCCGCCAACATTTAACCTTTAATCATGAATCGCATTGCTGTTATCGGCCTCGTTTTCCTGTGTTTCATTTCGTGTGACAAATCTGACAGAATAGAACGGCCCCGCGAGGTCTGGGTAGTCCGATCGGTGCTTGATCAGCAGCCGCGCATGATGAGCATTGCTTTGAACGACAAACTATGGGTGGCGTACAGCACACAATATGGATCGCTCTTTAAAGCCTGGACCGGCGGGATAAAATTCGATGGGGCAGTTTATACCAGCGCCCACGGGCCTCAGCCTACCTCACAAGGTATCACTTACATCAATGAAGCGGTTACCAATCCGTGGAGAGTCGAAAGCAATGGCAAGACGATTACCCCTGAGGTTATCTACAAAGGTCATCATATAAAGGATAACAAGGTCTCAATCAGCTACATCTTAAAGCATGGTTCCTCTGAGGTGACCATTAGGGAATCCCCTGAATTCAGGGATCACGATGATAAGGCAGGCTTCGAAAGAGGCTTTGTCGTTTCCGGCCTCGCTGATGGCCAGTCAGTACTATTGAGAATGCAAATCGCATCAATTCAATCAGACGAAGACATTCAGACGGACGGCGAACTTATCACCAATTCGCGTACTTCCGAATCGATTGAAGGAGCGTCGTTTCAGCGGATAGACGCTACGTTGAAACTGAAAAACGGACAAAACAAAGTGACCATTCTTCTGACTCCCAAACCAAAGCTGGAAGGCGTGGAGGAGCAGGTGGCGGGGGAACAGGCTGTCGAGGTTATAATGGCGAGGAGTGACTGCAATACCTGCCACAATAAAGATGTAAAAACAGTAGGACCGTCATACATTGAAATCGCCAGGCGATACGATTCTTCACCCCAGCGAAAGGAGTCGCTGATTGAAAAGATCCTTGAAGGCGGCCAGGGGAACTGGGGTGATGTACCAATGACGCCGCACCCCGACCTGTCGAAAGACGACGCATCGACGATGGTTGACTACATTCTGTCACTGGATGCCGCGGAAGAAACAGAGGCAGCTTCAAACAAGCTGATGCCCAAACCATCATACGAGGTAAACTTCGAACAACTGGATCCATCAAAGATTGACCCGGCCAGGGAACAGCCTGGCATTGCTGTCAATGTTTACCAATTCGAAGAGTTAGTGAGTGACTTTGTTGAGATCAATGATGAGATGCGCCCACTGGCCTCCGGATCTATAAACGCGCTCCATTTGAATGAAAATGATTTCGGTCCCCTGACCGATAACTTTGTCATTCATGCTTCCGGATTCATTTCAGTGAAGTCGACAACAAATCTGGTATTCCGCCTGGTCAGCGACGACGGCTCCCGGCTGTTTGTCGACAATAAACTGGTTGTTGATAACGGGGGAAACCACGGGCTTGATCCCCGGGATGGAGAAATGAACCTGAGCGCAGGGAAGCATCCCTTCAAAGTTGAATACTTCCAGGGCAGTGGGGGAAAAGGACTTTCGCTGCAGTGGCGCCTTCACGGATCGGAAGACTTCGTCGTGGTGCCGCCTGAAGTCTTTTCATTCCTGGGGAAAGACATCCGTCAAACGCAGTCTGCGCCCATGGTGGTGAAAAAGGATGTCGATCCCGGTAACGGATCACCACTCACTAATGTCCATCCGAGCTTCGACCTGGCTCAGGCCCGGCCTCCGGATTTTCATCCCAAAGTTGGGGGCCTGGACTTTCTTCCTGACGGCAGGCTTGTGGTCACAACCTGGGATTCGCTCGGATCGGTTTATCTGCTTGATGGCGTTGAAAAAGGTGGAAGTTCAGTAAAGGCGAAACGTATCGCCTCCGGCCTTGCCGAGCCTCTTGGCGTAAAAGTCGTGGATAACGAAATCTACGTCCTTCAAAAACAGGAACTGACCAAACTTATTGATCGCGATAATGATGACGTCATTGATGAATACGAAACGATCTGTAATGGATGGCGGGTATCAGCCAACTTTCATGAGTTCGCGTTCGGATTGCTTTATAAAGACGGGTACTTCTATGGTACGCTGGCCACGGCGATCAACCCTGGTGGCGCGAGCACTAAGCCGCAGATACCGGATAGGGGTAAGGTTGTAAAGATTTCCCGCGAAGACGGATCGTTCACATTCGCCGCCACTGGCCTCCGTACGCCTAATGGAATAGGGCTCGGTGTAGATAATGAGATCTTCATTGCGGATAACCAGGGTGACTGGTTGCCATCAAGCAAGATCATCCATTTGCAGGAGGGTGCATGGTATGGTTCGCGGTCGGTCGACTTTGACGGAACGGCGAATGCCAAAGAGACACTCCCTGTGGTCTGGCTTCCTCAAGACGAAATCGGTAATTCGCCCAGTCAGCCCGCGCCCTTGAATGTAGGGCCATATCAGAACCAAATGATTCATGGCGAAGTAACGCACGGTGGAATCAAACGTGTTTTTGCTGAGAAAGTGGATGGTCAGTATCAGGGTGCAGTATTTCGTTTTACGCAAGGACTGGAGGCCGGTATCAACAGAATCGTCTGGGGCCCCGACGGAAGCTTGTATGCCGGCGGCGTGGGTTCGACCGGGAACTGGGCCCACTACGGAAAGTTGAGCTACGGCTTGCAGAGACTGACATTCAATAACAAAATTACGTTTGAGATGCTCGCCGTCCGCGCGCTATCGTCGGGGTTGGAAATAGAATTCACTGAACCTTTGAAGGAAGGTGCAGGCACAAGACCGGAAGATTATTTCATCAGCCAGTGGAGGTACGAACCAACGGAAAATTACGGCGGACCAAAGATTGATGAAGAAGAACTGCCAGTTTCCGGTATATCCGTCTCATCCGACAGAAAACGTGTAACGCTGAAGCTGCGGAACATGAAACCAAAGCACGTAGTCTATGTAAAGCTCAACAAGGAAGCCTTCCACAGTGAGAACGACAACCTATTGTGGTCGACAGAATGCTGGTATACGATGAATGCCATCCCGCGTATTGACTTGCCCTGACTCTGAGGAACGTTATGGCTGTTGCGTTTTTTGGTGCAGCCTTTTTTGTTTTAACCAGACTACCTTAATAAATTGTTATTTTGATTCACTAATTCGATTGCGATAGGAGGGAATTGACTAATTTAGATGACCTTCTCCAATATGAATGACGCTTCATATACCGATGCTGAATTGGTTGCCAGGGTGCGGTCTGGTGATGAACGTGCGTTCGACTCCATATATAAGACACACTGGCTCCGCTTGTATCATGTGGCCTGCCGCATCACTGAGAATGACGCTGTCGCCCAGGATATGATCCAGGATACATTCGTTTCGTTCTGGGAGAAAGGCTGTCATAAGAATATTGTAAGCATCGAAGGATACCTTTATCAGGCGGTCAAATTCCGCTGCTTCATGCATTTACGTTCGGGCTCTATCAGTAAGAAACATCTTGAACATTTCAACCGGATCGGAGCGTCAGAGAGTTTCGAGCAGGAGTACGACGCACGAGAAGTGGAAGAAATTCTCCAACGCACCATCGATCACCTGCCGGAAAGATGCCGTGAAGTTTTTTACCTTAGCAGGATTCAATCCCTGCCTAATAAAAAGATTGCAGAGAAACTTCAGATCTCACCAAAAACTGTTGAGAATCAAATCACCAAAGCCCTGAAACACCTCAGGCTCTCAATGGAAAAACTAACCGCCATTATTCTTTTTTTCTTTTTCTAAAAAAACCTCACAATCGCGTAGGGGGAAGTGCAATCGTGTGCAACTAGTATTGTATGCCGCTTGAAGAACACGATATCCGCCGCGTGCTGGACGCTTACCTGGCAGGGAATGCATCAGAGAAAGAAAAGCAGATTCTGGAAAGATTCTTTCTTGAACACAAGAATGACGTTTTGAAAGAAAACGTCAGAGCAGAAGAATTTGTATTCCTCGAAAACCGCCTGGGAACTGATATTAAACGGCGGATTTCCTCGCGGAAAACAACAAGTCGCTCATGGACCTGGGCAGTAGCTGCTTCCGTGTCGATCCTTATCATTGCAGGTTTTTTTTATGTGTTTCCAGGTCGAAACACCTCGACGCCGATACACCAACAGGCTATCCTGCTAACCCGCACCACGGCTAAAGGCCAGAAGCTCACCATTCGCCTTCCAGATGGCAGCGTCGTTAAACTGAATACAAATAGTTCGCTATCCTTTCCAGAAAGGTTTGATGGCAAACACCGTGAAGTGACCCTAAGCGGCGAGGCCTACTTCGAAGTAGTTCATAATCCGTCGTCGCCCTTCGTTGTCAATACTTCCCGTGGACTGACCACCGTACTCGGTACAACATTCAACATCCGAGAAATGCAAGATGTTGAGGAAATCACCCTGGTTTCAGGTAAAGTTCGCGTGGCGGACCATAACGCTGTATCGGTATTATTGAGACCAAATCAGCAAGCCAGACTAACGGAAAGCCAGCAGGGAATCGATACACTTTCAGTTGATGTACGCCGCTTTATTGAATGGAAAGATAATGTGCTTTCGTTTCGGCAACGCCAGTTGGGGGATGCGATCGCCGACCTTGAAAACTGGTATGGCGTTGAGGTCACCCTGCTAAACCCTGAGCTCACGCCATGTAAAATAACAGCCCGATATGAAAACGAATCCCTTGAAAACGTTCTCGAGAGCTTCAAGTTCATGTTAAAAGGAGAATATACACTCCAGGATAAAAAAGTAACGATATCCGGAAAAGGATGTAAATGGATTTAACCCAAACACTAAGCCTATGAACCGAAATACCATTCCTCCTTAATGTGACCAGGCCTTTTACATATGGTTATGTAAAAAGGAAAGTCCGGGAGACTCATTTTGGCCGATGTATCCCCGGACTTAGTCTGAGACATGTTTCACTCAAACCATTTCAAATCTATGAAATTTTTACTTAAGCTATTTATGCTTATTTCGAGGACTACTTTGCGTCTGATGATCATTCAGATCGTTGGTATGAACCTTGTTCTGGCGGCAAATATCCATAGCCAGGACCTGGATAAAGTCAAAGTATCCCTTGTTGTGAGCAACGCCCCCCTTACAGAAGTTCTTCGTGAGATCGAAGCAAAAACGGATTTTGTTTTCGCTTATACTGAGCCGATAGATGCGCTCGACCAATCGTTTAATCTCAGGTACCATAAAACTTCCCTCAGAAAGATCCTTGTTGATCTTGCCTCGGAAGCCAAGGTGGAATTCAAACGAATTAATAATACCATCTCGGTAAGTCCATATCTCGTACCTGATCCGCCCCGGGCCCCGGAGCCGCATGTTCTGCTCCAGGTATCAGGGGTTGTTCGTGATGAAGACGGCGTGGGTATTCCGGGGGTGAATGTACTTGAAAGGGGAACTACCAACGGCACTACTACCGACGCCGAGGGCCGTTTCGCTTTTGAAGTCGCAGGCGAAACCAGTGTGCTGGTCTTTTCCTTTATCGGATATCAGTCGCAGGAAGTAACTGTGGGTACACAAACGAATTTCAATATCACCCTGGCGACAGATATTACTGAGATGCAGGAAGTCGTTGTCATTGGGTATCAAACCGTCGATAAGAAAGATCTTACCGGTGCAGTATCGGTAATTAATCCAAACGAAGCGAATCGGCTTACGGCAACTTCCATCGCTGAATCGATTCAGGGGCTTGCTCCGGGGGTAACAGTACGTACCGGCGGTGCTCCGGGCCAGATGGCGACAATCGAAATTCGTGGTGCTGCCAGTTTTGCCAATACAAATCCACTGTATGTTATTGACGGAATGATCGCCGACGCCAACACAACGATCAATAACAACGATATCGCATCCATACAGATACTAAAGGATGCGTCCTCGGCCGCCATCTACGGTTCTCGTGCAGCGAACGGTGTGATTATCATTACCACCAAATCGGGAAAAGAAGGACCACCGAAGGTGAGCTTTTCCGCGAAGTATGGGATCCAGCAGATTCCTAAAAGATTTGACCTGATGGACAATCAGGAATTTGCCGCCATGCAACGGACCCAGTATGAGAATTCCAATACACCTATTCCGTCAAGCATCGGTTCAGATTTCGATCCGTCGATCAACACAGACTGGCAGGACGAAGTGATTCGCACGGGCAACATGCAGGACTATAACATCAGTCTTTCCGGTGGAACGTCGTCGAGTTCATATCTTATCTCCGGAAGTTATTTCAACAATAAGGGTGTTCTCATTGCCAATGATTTCGATCGGGCCACCCTTCGTGTTAACACGAAATCGGAGAAGGGCCGCGTGACGTTTGGTGAAAACCTTCTGCTTTCCAATACCAATGTTAAAGTGCCAGGCGAAGGGAATCCTTTCTATGACATGCCACAGATGCTGCCTATTATTCCGGTGCGCGATCCTTCATTTGTTTCAATGACTAATCCTGAAGGGTGGGGAACCGGTACAAATGACGCGGTGACCTATGCATGGAACTCCGTTGGCGTAGCGAATCTGGTCCGCTCACCTTCAAACTACGCAAAGCTTGTTGGAAACGCCTATGTCGACGTAGAACTTTTCGATTGGTTGAAGTATCGGTTCAACGCCGGTGCGGAAGTAAGTTTTGATCATTGGAGAAGAATACGGGAAGTCGGCGTCTGGCAATACAATGCCGCTGTCTATCCCAGTTCAGTAGACGAGGAACGGTCACGGTTCACTAATTTCCTTTTCGAACACACGTTGAATTTTGATAGGGAATTTGGTGAACATAATATCAATGGCGTCGTTGGTATTTCGCGGCAACACTTTAAACGGGAAACAACCAGTGGGGGCCGAACCGACTTGCAACAGTTTGGTGATGATTATCTCACGACTATTGGCTCCGGACAGGGAACCTCATACTCTGGCGGCGGTGTTCCGGTGTTTTACAAAAGCTTTGGCTACCTGGGCCGGGTCAACTATTCATACGGGGATACATACTTCTTAACCTTGACAGGACGGGTCGATCAGGATTCGCGTTTCGGGAAAAATTACCGTACGGGTTTCTTTCCTTCGGTAGCACTCGGATGGAGAATCAGCAATGAGAACTTTTTCGATGTTGACTGGATCTCGAACCTGAAGCTTCATGCATCATACGGGAATCTGGGGATCGTCTCAGCAGGCTCTTATGGATATACTGCGTACATCAACAACAGCCCACGTGCTGTGTTCGGCCCGGATCAGTTCCCATACGTGGGCAGTACGCAGGCTCAGTTAGCAAATCCCGACCTCAAATGGGAGGAAAGAATCGTTCAGAATATCGGGATCGATGTGAGTATTCTTGAAGATCGTGTAACCTTTTCACTCGAAGCGTATAACTCCCTTGCGAAGGATAACATCCTTCAGCTTCCCGTAGCAGGTTATCTTGGGAATCTCAGAGGAGACCCTTTCGTTAATGCGGGCTCAATTCGAAATAAAGGTGTAGAGATCGCCGCTACCTATCGTCAGAGCCGGGGTACTTTTAAGTGGGACGTTTCGGCGAATGTCACGACCATCAGGAACGTGGTTGAAGACGTCGGGAACCGCGGCGAAGGTATTAATTACATCCAGATCGGCCAGACCCGAACGCAGGTGGGCAGGTCCATTGGCGAATGGTACGTGCTGGAAACCGATGGCATTTTCCAGAGTGATGACGAAGTTCAGAACCATGTGAACGCGGACGGTATAGTGATTCAGCCGTTTGCAAAGGCCGGTGACATCCGATATGTTGATAAAGACGGGAATGGCGAGATAAACAACGAAGACCGCGACTTTGCCGGCTCGCCCTGGCCCACATTACAAGCGGGTGCCCAGTTCAATGCAATGTATGGAAATCTCTCTGTGAACCTTCAGTTCGTTGGAGTATTTGGTTACACGATATACAATGATATACGAAGAATCCTTGATAGTTATCAACGCACGAATTTCCGAAGTGATATCAGCCCATGGACCCCTACCAACACTGGTACCGATGATCCGCGAATCGGCCTTGATACCGATCAGGGCATCATCGATAACAATCGCGTAAACACTGACCGATGGCTTGAAAACGGTTCCTATCTGCGACTGCGCAACCTTGAGATCGGTTATAAGTTGCCAGCCGGATTCATGTCGAGATATGGCATCGAAAACGCCCGCGTTTTTGTCAGCGGTCAGAACCTTTTCACGATTTCCGGCTATAGCGGTCTCGATCCGGATGTCACCGGAAATGGTATCATAGAACGAGGCTTTGACAACGGAAACTGGCCTTCAAGCCGTGTGTACTCCGTCGGATTTATGTTCGGCCTATAACCACTACCACTTATGAAAAAAATCTTATTACTAACAATATTTCTGAGTTTGTTGAATATTGGTTGTGACGATCAACTGGACATAACAAATCCAAATGAACCCACAGTAGAAGTCTATTGGCAGAGTGCCGATCACGCACTTGACGGGGTCAACGCTATTTATAGCACACTTCACCGGGGCGCCATCTCGCGGTGGTTACCTTTTTATTATATCATTCGTTCCGACGAAGGAAGGAGCACGAGCCCCGCAACAGATATCGTCAACAATATGGACCAGTTCCTGGTCACTGACTATAACTTCTGGGGTGCGTACGACATCTGGCGCGATAACTATGTGGGGGTTTTCCGCGCGAATCAGGTGATCACCTATGTACCCGACATCGACATGGATCAAACCATGAAGGCACGTGTGCTTGGAGAAGCCAGATTCCTGAGAGCAATGTTCTACTATCACCTTGTTACGCTTTGGGGAAATGTGCCATTGATGCTAACTCCTTCAACACCTAATGACAGACCGGCAACGTCGTCTATGGAAGCGGTCTGGGCACAGATTGAAACAGACCTTGGCGAGGCAGTGGCGAGTCTTCCTTCGTCGTATCCTAACCCTCAGGATCTGGGCCGCGCGACAAAAGGTGCGGCGCAGGCGCTGCTGGCAAGAGCCCTTATGCAACAACGTAAGTTTCAGCAGGCTCTCGTTCCCCTTGAATGGCTGGTGGAAGGAGAGGGTAGCGCTATTTATGGTTTGATGCCGGATTATCGAGACAATTTCCTGATAACTACAGAGAACAATCAGGAATCGGTATTCGAATGGCAGTTTGAGCTTAACCCGGGAGAGAATCATGATGATGATACCGATGAGCGCGCCGACGCATTGAACTACGGCACGTCAATCGCTCAGTTCTTCGGCCCCAGCGGAATAGGTTGGTCTGACGGAGAAGCAAACCGATGGGTTGTTGATGCGTTTCTTGAAGAGCAAACTGTCGGTGGCGAACGTGATCCGCGACTGGCAGCTTCGTTTCTTTTCGATTATACCGATGAAGCCGGTCCTTCAGAGACAATGATATATGGTGAAACATTTCTCGAACGGTATGGCGCCGATAATCAGCGTGTATGGTTCAGGAAGTTTCAAAACGATCACTGGAAGGATTTCGAGGGATACAATTCGCCTAACAACTGGAGGTATATACGCTACGCCGACGTGCTGCTGATGTATGCCGAGGCACTGAATGAAACCGGAAGCACAGCGGACGCGTATCCTCACGTTGACCGAGTGAGACAAAGGGCCGGACTGGCCCCTTTATCGGATGTAAAGCCCGGACTTGGTCAGGATCAGTTCCGCGAACAGATAAAACACGAGCGATTGCTCGAGTTGTCAGGTGAAGGCCACCGCTGGAACGACCTGGCTCGGTGGGGTGATCTCGGTCCTGAAGTGGCCGATCGCGATCCTGCTTTCAATAGTTTTGATTTGGGAAAGGATGAACTATTGCCAGTTCCGCAGCAGGAGATAGACATCAATCCTTTACTACTGCAAAATCCGAATTGGTAGGTTTGGTTTAGTTTGGTTTGTTTGGGGCATTGCTTGAAAAGGGCAGTGCCCCTTCACTTCTTTGATTGAGATTCCATGTATAGAAGATATTACGTACCGTTTTTCCTTAGCCTCGTCATTTTTGTATTGTCATGCAAAGACGACAACGGTTCGGCGCAGCCAAAGCCCGTCCCCGAAGAAAATGAATTTCGAAACCCCGTGCTTTCCAGTGCCCCGGATCCGTGGGTAATCAGGAAGGACGATTGGTATTACTTCACGCATACAACTGGAAATAGTATTCGTCTATACCGCTCACGCTCAATAAGTGATCTCTCAAAAGCTGAAGTAAAAACGGTCTGGACTCCGCCGCTCATGGGAATGAACTCAAAAAATATCTGGGCTCCGGAAATTCATTTTATTAACGACAAATGGTATTTCTATTACGCGGCCGATGATGGCAACAACGACAACCATCGGATGTGGGTGCTCGAAAATACATCAGCCGATCCGTTCGCCGGCACGTGGGTCGACCGCGGAAAACTTGAACTTCCGGAGGATCGCTGGGCAATTGACGGTACTATCTTCGCACATCAGGATAAACTCTATTTCATGTGGTCGGGCTGGGAAGGGACAATCAATGGAAGGCAGGATATTTACATCACCACTATGACCGATCCATTCACCGCCGACGGTCCACGGATTAAATTATCCCAACCGGAACACCCATGGGAAAAAGGTGGCGCGCCACCTGAAGTAAACGAAGGCCCGCAGTTTATTCATCATGATGACAAAATGTTCATTACGTTTTCTGCGAGCGGTTGCTGGACTGATCAATACACACTGGGGCTTCTTTATGCCAGCGCGACAGATGATATTCTGGATCCGGCCTCATGGATCAAATTCCCGGAGCCGGTTTTCCGGACGAACGCATCAGGAGGTGCATTCGGACCCGGTCACAATGGTTTTTTCAAGTCACCTGATGGGGAAGAGGATTGGATTGTCTATCATGCAAACAATTCATCCGGACTGGGATGCGGCAATGCCAGATCGTTCCGGATGCAGAAGTTCACCTGGGATGAAAATGGTTTTCCCGTATTTGGTGAACCTGCGCCGTTGAACTCCCCTTTACAAAAACCGTCGGGCGAAAATTAAAACTGTCATACAAAATATGTTACTCATGCGCATAAAGTATCACGTATACGCACTTGTTCTCTTACTTTCTATTAACGGATTCGCACAAACTTCAGCGTGGAAGCCGGTTTCGGGAAAAATCATGACGGAATGGGCCGGACAGGTCGATCCGGGTAAGGTTCTTCCAGAGTATCCGCGGCCGCAGATGGTGCGGGATAACTGGATAAACCTGAATGGTCTGTGGGACTTCGCCATTGTGCCTGAAACCAATACACGTCCTGTTTCGTATCAGGGTAAAATCCTCGTTCCCTTCCCGGTGGAGTCCGCCTTGTCAGGAGTAGGTAAACCCGTTGGCAAAGAAAATCAACTTTGGTATAGGCGTACCGTTAGAATTCCTTCGTCCATGAGGAAGGGAACAGTGTTGCTCCATTTCGGGGCCGTGGACTGGAAGTGTGAAGTGTTTGTAAACGGTAGCCAGGCCGGGACACATGAAGGCGGGTACGATCCTTTTTCGTTCGATGTCACGAAACTGATCAAGGGTTCAGGCGATCAGGAAATTGTAGTTGCCGTTTCAGATCCGACAGACGATGGCCCGCAGCCGCGTGGAAAACAGGTCAACGAACCAAAGAGTATCTGGTACACGCCGGTGACGGGTATCTGGCAGACCGTGTGGCTTGAATCAGTTCCCCAAACCTATATCCGGTCAACCAGGCAAACGCCTGATCTCGACAATAAAGCGCTCTTTGTATCCGTTGATGCCGCGGAATTGCGGACAGGTGACAAGATACGTGTAACAGCTCTCGATGGAAATACAAAGATTGGCGAAGCGGAATCGTCAGGAGGGGAGATACGGCTTCCAATCGAAAACTTCAATGCGTGGACACCAGAATCACCTACGTTGTACGATCTGGATATCAGCATAATGCGCAAGGGAAAAGTCGTGGATCGCATTCGCAGCTATTTCGCCATGCGCAAGATTTCAATGCGTCCCGACAAAAACGGGGTGCAGCGCATGATGCTCAACGACGAGTTTCTGTTTCAGTATGGCCCGCTGGATCAGGGGTGGTGGCCCGATGGATTGTATACTGCCCCCACCGATGAAGCGCTGAAATTTGATGTGGTCAAAACGAAAGAGATGGGTTTCAATATGATTCGGAAACATGTCAAAGTTGAACCCGCGCGATGGTACTATCATTGCGATCAGGTCGGACTGCTCGTATGGCAGGATATGCCGAGTGGTGATATGGGTAACCGATGGGATAGCCGCCCCGGCGTAATTGGCGTTGCCACGGAACAGGAAAGGACCCCCGAATCCGAAGACATTTTCAGGAAGGAGTGGGCCGCTATCATGAACGCGACCTACAACTTTCCGAGTATTGTTGTTTGGGTGCCCTTCAACGAAGCCTGGGGTCAGTTCAAGACCAAAGAGATCGTCGACTTCACACTGGATCTCGATTCCACCCGTCTTATTAACGAAGCCAGTGGAGGCAACTTCATGGGTACCGGTCACATCATTGATCTGCATAACTACCCACCGCCTGCGATGCCTGATCCGAAGTTGTTTGGCAAGGGTCAGATTATTGTTCTAGGCGAATTCGGTGGGCTGGGCTTGCCGGTGGAAGATCACACGTGGCAGGAAAAAAACAATTGGGGTTATCAAAGCTTCTCCAGTAAAGACGAGCTCCTCGAAAAGTACAGTGCGTTCATGGAAACGTTAAAGCAGTTGATAACACAGGGGCTTTCTGCCGCCGTCTACACACAAACAACGGATGTTGAAATCGAGACCAATGGATTGATGACCTACGATAGAAAGGTGATCAAAATTCCTGAGACGAAACTCAAATCGCTCCATGACGAACTGTATAATGAAGGTGTTTCTTTTTAGAAAATGTAATACGATGAAGTGTTCTGCCGCATTATTAATTCTGTTTCCCGTTCTATTCGCGATTTCGTTCAATACCCGGGCCCAGTTGGTATTACCCGGCGATTATCCGGATCCCTCTGTTACCAAGGTAGGAGACACCTATTGGGCGAGTGCAACTACATCCAATTGGGCTCCGGTATTTCCGCTGCTTGCGTCGAAGGATCTCATTCACTGGGAAACGAAAGCTTTTGTTTTCAAAAGCGCGCCCAAGTGGGCCGACTATTATTTTTGGGCGCCTGAAATCGAATACGAGAATGGTAAGGTGTTCGTTTACTATTCCGCGCACAAAAAAGGAGGCAATCTCTGTCTGTCGATAGCCAGTGCCGACAAACCCGAAGGTCCTTACACCGATCACGGCCCGCTGATGTGTCAGGAAGTGGGATCGATCGACGCCTTTCCTGTGCGCGATGAAAACGGAAAACTCCATCTGATCTGGAAGGAAGACGGCAACAGTGTGGGCAAACCAACACCGATGTGGATTAGCGAGATGAAAGAAGACCGCACCGGACTGATCGGTGAAAAACGGGAGCTATTCAGAAACGATGCTGAATGGGAACGGAATCTTGTTGAAGGCGTTTCGATTATCCGGCATGGAGGCTACTTCTATGCATTCTATGCGGCTGCCGGATGTTGCGGAACCGGATGTACCTACGCCACTGGTATAGCGCGGGCAAAACGACTGCTTGGACCATGGGAGAAATATGAGAAGAACCCTATTCTCGATTCGTCGGAAGAGTGGAAGTGCCCGGGTCACGGCACACCTGTGGAGAAGGATGGTAAGTACTATTTCCTTTTTCATGCATACCATGGCGAGAGCTCCGTTTACGCAGGTCGGCAGGGTCTACTTCGCGAATTCGAATTTACCCCTGACGGATGGCTTCGGTTTACGGATGAGGTTACGCCCAACGTGAAAGTTAAACCTGAAATAAAGGACGAGTTCAATGATGGCAGCGTTTCGTCCTTGTGGCAATGGTCGGTACTTAACCCGCCGGAGTTCCGCGAGCGAAAAGGTGTTCTCGAACTCTCCACAGCCGGAGGCAACACACGGGCTTTTGTTGGACAAAAGACCTTTTCGACAGAATATAAGGCGCAGACTACTATCGTCGTGGATAAATCAAGTTCGGAAGCGGGCCTGGCAGCGATCGGAGATGATGAGAACATGCTTGCAGCATCGGTTTTGGCAAACAAGTTGCGCGTCTGGAAGCTTGAGAAGGGGCAACTAACCATACTCGACGAAATGGTCCTTGCGAATTCAAAAGAGGTCACCCTGCAGATTGACGTTCGCAATGGGAAAGACATGAGTTTCTCTTATAGTGTTGATGGTAAAACATTTATAGAGACTGGAAGCGGTTCGGTTGATGGGTCATTCCTGCCGCCCTGGGATCGTGCCGTGCGTGTTGGATTAGTCTCTACGGGACAAAATAGCGGGAAAGCAGTTTTTGAAAATTTTATTCTTTATCATTGAGAAAAAAAACGCATACCCACTGGGAAAGCACTTTCAGAAACTATGGGCGCAAGCACAAATGAGGTAAGAACCAGATTTGCTGAGCGATATCAATCAAAACCTATCATTGTCAGATCACCCGGCAGGATCAATCTGATCGGTGAACATACTGATTACAACGGTGGCTTTGTCATGCCGGCTGCAATCAATTATGATACTGTGTTTGCCATTGGCGACGCGCCGGATGGCAAATCGGAGGTTTTTTCTGTGAAGTATGGCGAAGTATTTCCAATTGATATTGATGACCCCAAACCCGTTGAATCACCCGGATGGGCAAACTACTTGTTGGGCGTACTCAAACAGGTTAACATGGAGGGATTGAGTGTTAAACCATTCAAATGCGTTTTTGGTGGTGATGTTCCTCTCGGAGCTGGTCTGTCTTCTTCCGCCTCCGTTGAATGTGGTTTTGCCTTCGCGCTGAACGAACACAATAGCCTCGGACTTTCGCGCGACGAAATGATCCACATGGCACAATGGGCGGAACATAATTTCGTCGGAGTCAAGTGCGGGATCATGGATCAGTTCGCCTCTATGATGGGTAAGAAGGGTCACGTCATTGTGCTTGATTGTCGCTCATTGGAATACCACTACTCACCGCTTGATTTACCTGATCATGATGTCGTTCTTTGCGACACGCGGGTAAAACACTCACTGGTTGATTCCGAATACAACACACGTCGGCAGGAATGTGAATCGGCCGTTGCCGTTTTGCACAAGTATTACCCGGATGTCACGTCACTAAGGGACGCTTCGGAGGAGATGTTACATAAGCATAAGAACGAATTTAAGGGAAAGGAGTTTGACCGAGCCTTATACGTCGTTCAGGAGATACAGCGCGTTCAGAAAGCCAGTGATGATCTCAAAGCCAATCGGCTTACCGAATTCGGTAACAAGATGTACGAAACCCATAACGGTCTTTCGAAATTGTATGAAGTGAGCTGTGAGGAGCTTGATTTCCTTGTCGAACGAGCCCGCGAACATAACGTAGTTGGCGCACGAATGATGGGTGGAGGTTTCGGTGGCTGTACCATTAATATCGTTGAAAAGAACAAAACGGCTCCCTTCTTAAAATCTGCAGAAGAAGCATACCTTAAACGGTTTGGTCATGAGATGAAATCATACATCGTTAGTATTGAGGATGGCACGGGATTGATTTCTGATATATAATTAATGATTTAAATTTTCTAATTTCAAATTTGTGAAGATACTCGTCACGGGAGGCACAGGCTACATCGGATCGCACACTGCGGTTGAGCTGATCAACAATGGTTTTGATGTCGTGATAATTGATGACCTTTCAAATTCGCAAGTCGAGGTGCTTGATGGCATCGAAAAGATAACCGGAAAAAGGCCCGAGTTTCACCAGTTTGACCTGTGTGACGGCGGAAAGCTTTCCAGTTTCTTTGATGCCCATAAGGACATCGGCGGAGTTATACATTTTGCGGCAAGTAAGGCGGTGGGCGAATCGGTTGAAAAGCCGTTGCTGTATTACCGTAACAATCTGTTTTCTCTGGTGCTTCTTTTGGAAAATCTGAAGCGCGTGGGCATATCGAATTTTGTGTTCTCGTCGTCATGTACGGTATATGGCCAGCCGGACACGCTTCCGGTGACTGAGCAAACGCCGTTCAAGCCAGCGGAATCACCCTATGGCAACACCAAACAGATTTGCGAAGAAATCCTCCGGGATACCTGCAAAGTCGAAACCGGTCTGAAGGCGATATCGCTGCGCTACTTCAATCCGGTCGGAGCCCACGAGTCAGCGCTTATTGGCGAGCTCCCCAGAGGAGTACCGAATAACCTTGTTCCTTTTATCACCCAGGCCGCGGCCGGGATACGCAAGGAACTCCTGGTTTTTGGCAACGACTACGACACCCCTGACGGATCGGCGGTGCGTGACTATATTCATGTCGTTGATCTGGCTATCGCACACGTTAAGGCAGTACGCCGGCTACTCGATGGTAAACAGAAGATGAACTACGAATTCTTCAACCTTGGGACAGGCAAGGGAATGACAGTTCTTGAGCTCGTGAACACCTTTGAAAGGGTTAACGATATCAAGTTGAATTACCGCATTGTAGATCGGCGTTCCGGAGATGTAGTGAAGATCTATGCCGATACCCGTCTCGCCAATGAGGAGCTTGGATGGAACGCAGAACGCACAGCTGAAGATATGATGCGTTCCGCCTGGAAATGGCAACAATTTGTTATGGATTCCCAAACACTTAAACCAGCCTGAAATATTTAACTTAAATTTATCCATGTTCAAGAATCTCACAAAACAAATCGTATTCGCCCTCATTGTGTTGACTGTGATTGCCTGTGGTCCAGGATCTAAAACAGGAGAGGTGGATACTGCGACAACGGCAAATGATACATCTATGCAAAAGGAATTTTTTGGAATGACTCCAGACGGAAAAGAAGTACACCGTTTTGTTATGAAGAACGCCAGTGGCGTAGAAGTCCACGTGATCAACTACGGCGCTATTATCACGCACCTCAGGACGCCAGACAAGAACGGAAAGTTTGAAGACATTGTGCTTGGCTATGATAAGCTGGAAGGATATCTGAATGAATCACCCTATTTCGGCGCGATCGTGGGTCGGTACGGAAACCGTATCGCTGACGGCAAATTCAAACTGGATGGACAGGAGTACACATTGGCACAGAACAATAATGGCCAGCATCTGCATGGCGGGATCAAGGGCTTCGATAAAGTATTCTGGAACATAAATCCAATTTCTGATCAGAAGCTTGAGCTTACGTATCGTAGTGCCGATATGGAGGAGGGTTACCCAGGCAACCTGGATGTGACTGTAATCTATAATCTGACTGACGACAATGCACTGGAAATCGATTATTCCGCCGTGACGGACAAAAAGACGGTGGTGAATCTGACACAGCATACATATTTCAATCTTACCGGTGACGTCAAGCGCGACATTCTTGATCATGTTCTTACCCTTTATGCAGATCGGTATGTACCGGTAGGCGAAACGTTGATACCGGAAGGCACTCTGGCGCCGGTGAAGAACACTCCGTTTGATTTCACGCAGCCCACTCCGGTTGGTCAACGAATCAATGATGACGATCGCCAACTAAAAATTGCGGGCGGTTACGATCACTGCTGGGTCCTTAATGGTCAGGAGTCGATGAAAACAGCAGCATCACTTCATGATCCGTCTTCCGGAAGATATGTCGAGGTGCTTACTACCGAACCTGGTATCCAGTTTTACTCTGGCAACTTTTTAACCGGCTCAATAACCGGCAAAGGCGGAGTGAAGTATGACCATCGCTTCGGCTTGTGTCTGGAAACCGAGCATTTTCCGGATTCGCCTAACCAACCGGATTTTCCGAGTGTAGTTGTAAATCCGGGCGAGACATATCAAACGAAAACCATCTTCCGGTTCGGAACACGGTAAAAAATGCAGGGGCGTTCGTGGCCCCTTTTTTATTTCAAACGCGAAACGATAGTCTGATGAAGGATTTTGATCACGTTACGTGGAGTTTTTTTCAAGGTGCACCTGAATCTGGTCATATTGCGGATTTACTATTGTGTTCGCAGCTTCGATTGTCGGGGTATCGTGTGGGAGAAGTAAATTCAATCGCTATATTTCGCTGGTTAAAGAATACCTACCTACAACTTAATACAACATGGGTTTAGCAACATTGGACATCGTCGTCTTTGTAGCCTATTGTGTGCTGATTCTCGGAGTCGGCCTTTGGGTATCCAGAGATAAAAAGGGTCACGAGAAGAGTGCTGAGGACTACTTCCTCGCAGGGAAATCCCTTCCATGGTGGGCAATCGGAGCATCTCTGATCGCTGCCAATATTTCTGCAGAACAATTCATAGGCATGTCCGGATCTGGATTCGCCATTGGTTTGGCGATTGCCTCCTATGAATGGATGGCGGCAATCACCTTGCTGGTGGTGGGAAAGTACTTCCTTCCGATATTCATAAAGAAGGGTATATATACCATTCCGGAATTTGTTGAAAAACGGTTCAGTACGAATCTTAAAACTATTCTTGCGGTTTTCTGGCTTGCTCTTTTCGTTTTCGTAAACCTTACTTCGGTATTATACCTGGGGGCACGCGCGCTCGACACGATCATAGGCTCCGGCGATAACAGCCTGATGATAACGTCAATTGTCGGCCTTGGTCTTTTCGCCGCAGCCTACTCGCTGTACGGCGGTCTCTCGGCGGTGGCGTGGACGGATGTTGTGCAGGTTGTCCTATTGATCTTCGGCGGACTGGTGACAACGTATCTCGCCCTTTCGCATGTGGCGCCTTCGGGAAATGTGTTTGACGGATTAGCCCATGTGATTGAAGTCGTACCGGAGAAGTTTTCGATGATCCTCGACAAGGGAGAAATCATTGATCCAAATGGAAAAGATGCCTGGTGGGATCTGCCCGGACTTGCTGTTCTGATTGGTGGGTTGTGGGTAGCAAACCTTTATTATTGGGGCTTCAATCAGTATATCATTCAGCGCACGCTGGCGGCGAAAAGTCTTGAAGAGTCGCAAAAGGGTATCGTGTTCGCTGCCTTTCTTAAACTTCTTCTTCCGCTTATCGTGGTTATCCCGGGTATCGTAGCTTTCGTTCTTAACTCCGACGCCTCCGGTAACCTTACCAGTGCAACCCTCGATCCGAGTTTCATTACCAAGACAGGCACAATTGCCAACGATAACGCATGGCCGTGGTTGATCCAGAAGTTTGTGCCTGCAGGTATAAAAGGACTTGTGTTGGCGGCACTGGCTGCGGCGATCGTTTCCTCTCTCGCGTCAATGCTCAACTCTACGGCGACCATTTTTACAATGGATATTTACCGGCCCTATATCAACAGAGCCGCGACGGACAAGCAGACCGTTAATGTCGGCAGAATTACAGCAGGTGTTGCTTTGGTCATTGCTATGATAATCGCACCGAAACTTGGAAACCTCGGCCAGGCCTTTCAGTTCATCCAGGAATATACAGGTCTCTTTTCTCCGGGTATCCTCGCTGTATTCCTCGCCGGATTATTTTATAAACGCGCCACAAACAGGGCGGCGATTCTGGGTGTGATCGCTTCAATTCCTATTGCCATGTATTTTAAGGTTGGTCCGAACGGATGGCTTTCCGATTCAGCGATCTCGGGGCTATTTGTTACGTTGCCTTTCCTCCATCAAATGATGATCACAGCAATTCTTTCCTTCCTGACTATCGTAATTCTTAGTAACATGCAAGGTAAGGGTAAACCAGATCCAAAAGGAATCGACATCGTGCCGCAATTGTTCAAAACACCTCCGGCATTCAATATCGGGGCTATCATTATTATACTCATTTGTATTGTCCTCTACAGCGTCTTCTGGTAATAAAATACACCTAAACCAAACCCTGAAAGGATCCCTGATTGTGGGGATCCTTTTTGTTTCTTACACCAGCCTGAGTATCAAGGCATCAACTGGAAAAATTGACCCGAAAGCGGTACCTTTGCCTTTCCCTAACTGCCAGGTAATGTCATCAAATAGGATTTTAGTTCTTATTGCGGGTTTGTGTAGTCTTCTCAATCTTGCCGCATACACACAGATTCCCAGAATTGTTATTGATTCAAAAGGGCATTCCGCTCGCATCAATAGTATTCACTACACTTCGGATGGATCATACCTTCTGACTGTTTCCGAGGATAAGACCATAAAGATGTGGGACGTGGAGTCAGGCAAAATGTCGCGGAAGTTTGTATCGCAGATCGGGCAGGGTCCTGAAGGAATGTTTTACGCCTCGTCGCTTTCTCCTGATGGAAAATTGCTCGCAGTAGCGGGATACAAGGTTAACTCGGAAAAAGAAAACTACATTGTTCTCATAGATATCGAAAAAGGTGAACAGATTGCTACGGCGATTGGTCATACTGATGTTATAAACGCACTCGCATTTAGTGGCGATGGTAAATACCTTGCAAGTGGCTCAGCCGATCAGACGATCAGGATATGGAAGGTGCGGGGAGAGCAAATGCTTCCCACTTTGTTGTCTGTTCCGGTAAACGGAATTGTTACCAGTCTTTCGTTTAATTCAAAAACCCATGATCTGGCCGTGGCTTTTGGGAGCAGGGATGTTGTGGTGTTTCCGCTTGGCGGCCTGGAACAAGGTTTAAAGAAAGCAATTCCACGGGTGTTTAGAAATCACAAAGGCCCGGTGGAAAAAGTACTCTATTCGCCGGATGGTGCCTATCTCGCCAGTTCTAGTCTCGAAAATGAATTGCTCCTTTGGAAACCTGACGGAAGCCTGCTAAAAAACTTTGGTCAGCTTAGTGAACCTGTTTACGCAATGTCTTTCTCGGCAGATGCCAAGATTCTCGTTGGCCTTAATATAAAAGGGCAGGGGATGAGTTGGTCGATTCCATCCGGTAATAAATTTTCAGACTTCAAAGGCCATGATAACACGGTCTTCTGCGCCGCTTTCGCACCTTCGCATGCGAACTACATTGTAGCATCAGCGGGAGGAGTGAATAACGAAATTATTTTGTGGAATCCAATCAACGGCATGGCTGTGCGAAAAATTAAGGGGCAGGGAAATGCGGTAAAAGAAATTGCTTTTGGTGATGGCCTTAACTTGTTTGTGACGCAGCACCGTGACGGTGATGGTGATAAGTATCAGATCAAATTTGATTTTGCCAATCTGACGATGAGTCGAAGTGTTACAAATGGCAAGTCCACGGTGAAAAAGAAGTCCTCCGTGGCTCTCACGGACGAAAACAGTTTGACCATTGGAAAGGGCAAGGCGGTAAAAACCGACCCGAATATTGATGGGAGAATACTCGACTATGAAGTTCTGCCTGACGGGAGTGTTGTCGTTGCCAGCGATTTCTCACTTAAAATGTTTGATTTAAATGGTTCGCCATTGAAAGAGTTTGTCGGACACTTTGGTTCCGTCCGAACACTTGCTGTTAGCCCTGACGGTGCTTACCTCGCTTCAGGCAGCGAAGACCAGACAATCATCCTTTGGCGGCTTGCCGATTCCGGTAATGCGCCTTCATTGAGAGATACCTTCGACGGTGAAGATTGGGCGCAGTTCTTTTCCTCGTTACCGGTAGACTCACTGACCTATGTGCAAACAAAGAAGGCGTGGCTTGATGTGATTACATTTTTGAAAAATGATGGTGCCCGTGCCTATCGTAATGTTGAGGATGTTTACCGAAGCCTTGCGGAGGTAGTTCTTCCCTTTACTACATTATTCCTCGCCGAGGATAATGAGTGGGTGTGCTGGACTCCTCACGGCTATTTCGGATGCTCTTCAGAAGGCAGCCAGTATTTCGGATGGCATATCAACCGAGGCATACACAAACTTGCCGACTACTATGCGGCGGAGCAGTTTTTTGAAGTCTTGTTTCGCCCCCGGGAAGTTGCGAAGAGTATTCGCGAGGGAAGGCGTGTAGACGAAATTCTCCGGGAAAAAGGTGAACGGATTTTTGATCTTGGCAAGTTACATCGCCCCCCTGCAGCGTTCTTTGATACTCGGGTCGTCAGTCGCTCTACGGATTTATTAAAGTTTGAAAAAGGAAAGATATTCACACAAGCGAAGCAATTGCCTTTGGTTGTCGAAGTTTACGACGGAGGTGGCGGGATCAAAGAAGTTAATATTTTTCAAAATGATAAGCTGATCATCACCGATAATGACGTCAAAACGAAAGGTGAGGGCGATAAGGTAACGCGTACCTATGAAGTCGAGATGGTGAATGAAGTTAACGAGTTCAAGGTTGTGGTGGTGAATTATCAGAAAATTGAGTCCCGGCCGGATATCCTTTCCATCGAATACAAAGGGGATATTCTTGTTACGTCGACACTACACGTACTGGCAATCGGAATCAATAAATATCAAAACGAGGCATATACCCTGAATTATGCTGAGCCCGATGCGCGATCCTTCGTTAGAGCACTTAATGATCGGGGCAAGAAACTATTCAAGGGTATAAACAAAATCGAAATTTATGACGAGGATGCTACGCGCGAAAACATCATGATGGCTTTCAAAACGATAGCCTCATACGCGAAACCCGAGGATTTATTTTTGTTTTATTATGCGGGTCATGGAACGCTCGACGAAGAAAACGACGACGAGTACTACCTTGTCCCATCGAATGTTACCAAGTTGTATGGCGATCGAGACCAGCTGACGAGAAAGGGAATTTCGGCGTCCGAATTGCGCCAGATGCTGACGCAGGTCAGGAGCCAGAAACAAGTCATTCTGATGGATGCGTGTCATTCCGGAGGCGCGGTTAAAAGTATGAGTGTTCGCGGCGCGGCGACCGACGAGAAGGCAATCATTCAGCTGGCGCGGAGTTCGGGCGTTGTGATGATTGCGTCTAGTGGTACCAGGCAGTATGCTACCGAATTCGACGAACTGAAACATGGTGTGTTTACGTATGCTCTCCTCGAAGCACTCAATGGACAAGCCGACACTGGCGATAAGAAGGTAACCGTTAACGAATTAAAATTCTACATGGAAGAACGGGTACCTGAACTGACTAAAAAGTACGGCGGAAAAACGCAGTACCCTACCGGTTACATTACCGGAAACGACTTCCCGATTTCATTGCTCGATTGATACGGCGCAACACCGAAAGTGATTTGTTCGTCCGTGTTTCATTTTCCCTTTTAAGTTTAAATAGTATATTTAATTTGATGACATTTCAAGGGGCCATATGAACCGAATTGACCGTTTATCCGCAATACTTATCCAACTTCAAACCAAACGCGTGGTTCGCGCAGAGGAAATCGCAGATCGTTTTGAAATAAGTCTTCGGACCGTCTACAGGGACGTGAAAGCGCTCATGGAAGCCGGCGTTCCTATCGGTTCGGAAGCCGGAAAAGGATATTTCATCGTCGACGGATATCATCTTCCACCAGTCATGTTCACCCAGTCAGAAGCCAGCGCGATGATGGTCGCTGCAAAACTGGTTGAAAAAATGACTGATAAATCCGTTCGGGAGGAATTTGCTTCTGCGTTAAATAAGATTCGTGCCGTACTCAATGATCGCGAGAAAGATCACCTTGAAAGTCTTCAGCAACAAATTGAAGTCTGGCAACAATCCAAACCCGATAGTGCCTTTCCTGATCGGTTCCTTACCGATATTCAACAGGCGGTGGTGGCTAAGGAAGTCTTACGCATGGATTACATCTCGGGATACAATGACGCACTTACGGCCAGGGAGGTGGAACCTATCGGTCTTTTCTTCTACGGTGGGGCGTGGCATCTCATTGCCTGGTGCCGGCTTCGTGGTGGCTACCGGGACTTCCGGGCTGATCGCATAATGGAACTCCGCAATACAAGCCAGAAGTTTGATTCCAGAAACCTGTTTACACTTAAGGAATATCTGGCAACGGTGATGCAGTCGAACAAAGAAATGATGAAAGTTGTGGTGCTATTTCAAAAAGGCGCAGCCCGCTATATAGGTAACACAAGATATGGCTATGGCTTTGTATCTGAGGAAGAACACGAAGGCCGGATTCGTATGACTTTTCTGACTTGTTACGTGAAAGGTATTACGCGCTGGCTGTTAATGTTCGGAAACTCTGTTGAGATCGAATCTCCTGAATCGGTTAGAGATATGATGCTGCAACTGGTAGAAGAACTGAATGATCATTATAAGCCGGTTCTGATGTGATGATCAGGATTTGTGTTTTCAGGCAGATACGCAATCATTTCGTACCGTACGCCAGACCATCGTTTTAGACGCGGCCGCGGAGTTGAATTATTTCACCATCTGCGTTGAACAGAGAACCTTCGACCGGCTCCTAAATTCACGAGTATTAGATACCTTTGTTTATTGAACCAGCATTACGGTGATTCCAGCCAGCTTTAACAATCAGGCGCAGAATAAAAGTGCAGAGAATAAAAAATTCTTAAACGCTCTAAAAAAGCGCGATCCACGCCGAGTTGATGAAATGTTTCATTCCACACATGATGACGTTTTTGAGACCTTCAACTGCCTCGACTGCGCCAATTGCTGCAAAACGACCAGTCCGATATTTTACAATAATGATATCGAACGACTTGCCAAGGCGTTGCGCATCAGACCAGGTGAGTTTATTGAAAAGTATCTTCGCATAGATGAAGATAACGACTACGTTCTCAAATCATCACCATGTCCATTTCTCGACGGCGAAAATTATTGCGCTGTCTACGATGACAGGCCGAAAGCCTGTCGCGAATACCCACATACCGATCGGAAGAAAGTGGTTCAGATTATGGATCTCACTCACAGGAACACGCTTGTTTGTCCTGCCGTTTTTGAAATGGTGGAACGGCTCAAGAAGATTATCTAAATGATAATCTTCACGAGCAAGGCAATCAATACTAAAAAGAGAATTATCATAGCTGTAGGGTTGGTTTCAATTTAACGGCGGCGAATCACTTCCGGATTGCCACGATAGTCAATATCGCTGGCGACTCCTTCTTCGATTTCCAGTCTCTTAATAACGTTCACCTTAGCGGAGGACGCGCCTCGGACTTCGACAACGGCTTCCTGAACTTCAAAGTCATATGTGTTGAGCCGCGAGGCAAATTCCAGATCAGCCGACATACGGTTGGCCTGTCCTTCCAGGTCTAGTTCAGATTTGCCGGCCAGATTTATCATAACGTGGTCTGTATTCAATTTTCCTTTGATGCGGATCGGACCGCGAATGTCGAAATCCATATCGTCACCCGTCATCTCGTCAAAATCGATAGAACCAAACCCGGTGGCCTTTATTCCATCTATTTCCGGCATCGTGATGGAAATGTGTACTTTATCATTCAAAACCTTTTCCGAATTCCAGTTCCAGTCAAAACGCTTTTTGCCTTCAAAGTCAATGACCAGTGTCTTTCCAGTCCTGTAGATATTGTATTTTCTTTTTTCAGACTCCGGTCCTTTCAATTCAACGGAAAATCCATCGCCCCGGTGAATGCGAACATCAAAGATACCATGAATATCCAGCTGATCAAAGTCGCGAAGGTCTTCATGGGCGATTTCCTCTACTGTAGGCTTAGGGCAAGTAATGCATTCCATGCCTTCTTCGGTCATCTGCCACGTGTAACCGTCGCGGTAATTGTAATCTACGTACTGACTGATGAAATCGCTTGACGATCGGTCTAATACAAATGGATAATTATATGGAATGTACAGGGTCAAATCCACTTCCTGTGCACGGAAGATCGCATCGGGTTTGAAGGTAACGTTGCTGTCGAAAGTAAACACTGAGTCGGTTACCTGAACATTGTAGTCAACCATTCTCGCATTCTCAATCGCCTGCGCTCTTGTACTGCCCTGAGCTTTGAAGTTTTGTACAAGTCTGAACTGTCTGTCGGGATGACCCTTCAGCACAAGCGAGGTGGCGTCGTAGTTGTCCAGTCCAACCTCATGAATCTTAAGCACAGCGGTTTTTCCCGAAGGCGAATAATTCGCTTCAACCGTGTATTCGCCCGACTGACTGAAGGCAAGCACAAGTTTTGGAACACCAACAGACAACATTCCGATACTTACGAGAAAAACTGCGAACATCGTCCAGCCTACTGCGGCATTGAATACCATTCGGCGGGCGATAACAGAAATTCCAAGCAGAATGATAACCAGGCTGGGAATCAGCATGGCAAGGAAACCGGCAACAACTGTCCAGCCCGGCACCGCCCGAACAAAGGCGTCCATTGGAAAGGTCAGGTCAGTATAGTTCCGACCCCATGGCACATCGACAACTGCAGACGAGAACAGGCCAAGGCCGATACCGCCGGTCACAAGCAATGATATCAGGAACATCAGACCCGTGCCTACGATAAAAAGGCCGATTAATACTCGCAGGGCTTCCGCAAGGGGTCCGATTATCCGCGCAAGTGCCTGCAGCACAGCACCCAGTACACGGAAAGGAAACAACAGGATCTTCGTCAAATCACTTTCCTCAGAAGCTGCGCCCTGGGTTTCCTGGTTTTTTTTTAATGAACTCTCAATATTTGACAGGGTCACGGGTTCACCTTGCATCTGCATCCTGTCGGTGAGCGTGCGGGCTTCAGGAAGGATCACCCACAGAATGATGTAAAGGAACACGCCGAAAAATCCGGCGAAAGCCAGTAGGATGAAGAGTACTCTTACTGCGAGAATGTCGATATTGAGGTACGACGCAACTCCCCCGCTAACGCCTCCCAAGACTTTGCTTTCAGGATCGCGAAACATTTTTTTGCTGGTCTCGGGTTCCGAAAGGTCATAAGAGCCGGGAACGATGATCCACATGATAATGTAAATGAAAATCGTAATCCCCCACGCAAACGCGAGCGCGGCGAATAGCAATCGAATCCAAAGTGGGTCGACATTCAGATAGTTACCTAGTCCCGAGCAAACACCGCCCAGGATTTTGCGTTTTTGGTCGCGCATTAACGAACGTGGCGGCGAATACGGGTTTTGTGGATCACTAAAGGTCTGACCAGCTCCCGGCGGAACTTCAGTCCCCGGGTCGTCGGTTGATGCCTCCGCTTCTTCCGCCGCTTTGAAGTCGCTTACGCTACCCATGGTCGTTATCAGCGCGTTAACATCTTCTGATGTGATTACCTGCTTCCCTTCATTAAGTTTGGACAGGAAGATTTCCGCAATCCGGCTTTCAATGTCAGCCATGATCTCGGTGCTGTCTTCAAAGGTGGAGAAGTATCTGTGGATCGAATCGAGATATCTTCGCAAGTTTTCGTATCCGTCTTCTTCAATATGAAAGATAATCCCGCTTATATTGATGCTGATGTTCTTTTTCATAGGAACTTAAAGATCAGTTGGAGTAATGGCTTTTGATTTGGAAGTGATCATTTGTGTGGAGTGTACCAGCTCGTCCCATGTCTCGGTAAGTTTACTGAGAAACTTGCTCCCTTTATCGGTGAGCTTGTAATATTTCCTGGGCGGACCGGATTTGGATTCAATCCATTTGTATTCAAGCAATCCGGCGTTTTTCAGCCGGGTCAGCAGGGGATAAAGTGTACCCTCTACGACTATTATTCTTGCGGAGGTCAGCTCATCCAGCATGTCCGATGCGTAGATTTCCCCCCGGGAAATAATGTGTAGGATGCAGTACTCCAGGATCCCCTTTCTCATTTGAACTTGTGTGTTTTCAAGATTCATACATCCTGTGTTAAGGTCATATTTCGTGTTATACGATTCTGTACTATGTATGACCAAGTACTGGGCCAAGTTATAGTGAATACGGCCTTCAGTGAGTGTTAACGTATTGATAATCAGATTAAAATAATTTTGGTAGAATGTTCCAAGGGGTGAGTTAACGGCACATGACCACCATTTTCGAGTGCAAACTGTTCGGTTGTGTGCACCTTTGCTGTTCAATAATGAACTGGCCGAATGGCATCGCGGAATAACCTCCAACGTGAGTGTCTGAATCCTGACGACGCCTCTTGGGGCTAATGCCCTTGATGATTCCCGAAGATTCAGCCACCGGATTATTAAGGTTTACTGGATGGGGCTATATTGGAGGATAGCCATGCGGTTGTCGAATAAAAATCCCGAATTAGTCTGCGCTTCTTATCGCTGAAATTCAACTTCACGGGCATTGGATTTTCGATTTCGCGACTCCTTCAGGGCGGTGTTAGACGGCGAGGGCCGTCAATCGCTTGAGTTTGTCGTCAACGATATGAGCGGAAACGTACTGGTTCGCCATTCCGGGCAGGGCAATATCCCTGTGGAACTTGGACAGAATCTGGAAAAAGGGCTTTACGTATTAAGAATCCGCGACGGCGATAGGGGTTACTACCAGGAAACTGATTAAACAATAACGTAATTACCGTGTGAATAAGAGGTTGCCCAGTGGTAGCCTCTTATTCTTATTTAACCAAAACAGTACATCCAACCCAAATACGTGAATCCGAAAGCGCGAAACCCTCCTGCATATGCTAGTTTTGTAAGAACGGGTATCCTGCTTTGCGATGATCAGACTTTTTTGGTTGTGTCTCGGCGTTTTCGTCTTTAACGGGGCCATCGCCCAGCATCCGAATCAATGGATTAATTTCCAACAGGATTATTTCCGAATACCGGTAGCCCGTGATGGCATTTACCGGATTGGTTCAGAACAACTTCTTGAAAATGGATTTCCGGCAGGATCAGTAGATCCGGCTATGATCAGGGTTTTTCATCGCGGAATTGAACAGGCAATCTTCGTTGCCGGTGATTCGGACGGGTCTTTCGATTCAGACGATTATATTGAATTCTTCGGACGAAAGAATGACGCAAGCTCCGATGCAAATTTGTATCCAGATGGAGTCAGTCAGCACAACCCGTATCACGCGATTTTCACGGATACCACCATTTACTTCCTCACGGTGGGGCCCGGCGCCGGAAAGCGCATGGCATATTTCGAAAATTACAATGGGGCAGCTCCGCTCGCGACATTTCATATTGACGAAAAGCGCCTGATATTTGGTGATCAATATGCCTATGGTGAAGGTGATCGCGACGAAGTGTTTTCAAGTGCTTTCGAAACCGGCGAAGGCTGGACCAGCACTCCCATCCGACAAGGGCAGTCCCGCGATTTCCAGCTCCAGGATATCGCACGAACCGTGGTTTCCGGAACGGTTCCGAAGCTTGAACTTATGCTGGTGGGCCGAAATGCAATTGAGCATACTGTCGAAATCCGCATTGGGGTTTCTCAACGGCTGGTGCCGGTAACACTCAACCCGTTTGAGCCTACACTGATCAAACAGGAAATCCAATGGTCGGATCTTTCAGTCGATGGAAAACTAACGGTAAATGTATCCGTCCCGAATCGGGGATATAATGATCAGGTTAGCGTCAGCTACGTTCGTTTTCGTTACCCTCAGGCAACTGATGCGTTTAATCTGTCAGAAAAGTTTTTCGAAATCCCGGGGGGCGAGTCAACTGTCAATCTCAAGGTTGAAAACGCACAACCCGGAACGCGGTTTTTTGATGTTACCAATCCGGCAGCCACGCGTAGGTACGGCGTCGTTGAAGACGCGACGTCAAATGTCACCCTGACCGGGGTAGAGAATGGATTGCGGATTTATGCTTCATCGACCTGGAACGTGCCGGCAAAAGTAACCCGTATCAGTTTCAGAGAGATGGACCCGGCGTTGTACAACTATGTTATCATAACCCACACGTTGCTTCGCAAATCCGCCGGCGCGTATAGTGATCCGGTTGGAGCGTATGCTGACTACCGCTCTTCCGATGCTGGTGGATCCCACAGACCATTGGTGGTCGACATAGGCGAGGTGTTTGATCAATTCAACTTCGGCGAGAAGTCACCCCTCGCGATCTATAACTTTCTGAGATTTTTGTCGGCATCCAGTCCGCCGTCATACTTGTTCCTTATCGGCAAAGGACTCGAGTACCACCAGAAGTATTATCGCACGGCCAATTCCGGAACCTGGGCTCAACAGGACCTGGTCCCCACGGGAGGTGCACCTGGGTCGGATGCTGTTTTTTCAACGGGTTTAGGTGAAGGGATACCCACGGGACGCCTACCTGCAATGACTGCGGCACACGTAGCGGCGTATCTGAACAAGATTAAGGAAATGGAAAGCGCTCCGTTCAATGAACTCTGGAGGAAAAAGATCCTTCACCTCAGTGGGGGCATTGAGGCCTGGGAGCCGGAGCTTTTCAAGCAGTACCTTGAGGATTTCCAGCGGATTGCCGAGGGTCCGTTTCTCGGCGGTGAAGTTGAAGCCATTGCCAAGCAATCGCGGGATATTCAAACGATAAACATTGCAGACCAGGTTAATAACGGACTTGGCCTCATTACTTTTTTTGGTCACTCGTCCACAAGCACACTGGATTTCGACATTGGATATGTTACCAATAAAATCATGGGTTATAGCAACAAGGGCAAATACCCGATGCTGCTGATGAATGGATGTGAGGTAGGTGCTTTCTTTCTGAGGACGAAATTGTTCGGAGAGGATTGGATTCTTGCCGAAGACCTGGGTGCCTCCGGTTTTATAGGTCATAATGCCTACGCATCGGTCAATACTTTATATCGTTATTCGAAATCATTTTATGAAGTGGCGTATGCCGACTCTTTGCTGATCAATCAGGGTATCGGCGACATTCAAATGGAAACTGGGCGAAGGTTTCTTAATGAAACTAACCCATCCATCTCAAACCGTTCGCAGGTCGAACAGATGATTCTTCTTGGCGACCCCGCTGTCAAATTGTTTGGAGCCTCAAAACCTGATTTTGAGGTTCGTGAAAACCAGATAAGTATTGAGGGATTTAACAACGACCAGGTTACGGTGTCCTCTGATTCGTTCGCGATCAAATTTATAGTGCGGAATTATGGGCGGGCCGACCGAAGACCATATCGCGTGGAAGTACGCCGTACGTATTCCGATAATTCGTTTCAGGTGTATGATTCTATTTTTTCGAACCTTCTCAACACTGACACGCTGTCTGTGATTATCCGGAACGATGCAGAATCGAGGTCCGGAAATAACCATTTCCTCGTTACCATCGATGCGGATGAGATTATTGACGAAATGAACGAATCCAACAATTCAGCCGAAGTAAGCCTCTTCATTCCCGGAAACGGAACCCGCAACCTGTACCCGGTGAATTATACAATCGTTCATGATAGATCAGTCCGGGTTTCCTTCCAGGCTACAGACGTTTTTTCGGGTGAGCGGAGTTTTTTACTGGAACTGGATACGGTGAGTACCTTTGACAGTCCTTTCAAATCAGCGTATCGTCTCACCGGCGAAGTTCTGCTGGCCCATCCCGTTGAGTTGCTCACAAAAGATTCATTAGCGTATTATTGGAGAACGCGTCTGGAGGACCCGGTTGAAGAAGAAAATGATCAGTGGACCGAGTCGACGTTTACATTTATAAAAGGTTCACCCGACGGATGGGCACAGGTTCATTTTTCGCAGTTTCTTGACAACTCAATGAGGGGTGTGGAACTGAAAGAATCTTCCAGGCGAATGACATTTCTCAAGTCTCAAACTCCGCTTGATATTCTTACGTTTGGCGCTTCGGCCGGAAAGCCGCGCGACTCCGTCAGTGTTCGCATAGCAGGCCAGGAATATAACCTCTACACTCAGGGATTCGGATGCAGACTGAATACCATCAATCTTATTGCGTTCGACAGAAGTTCCACGAATCCCTATATCGGCGTATACCTGAAATGGTACGAAATTATGTTGGAATATGGGGGCAGACGACTCCTTTGCGGAAGGGAACCTTTTGTGATCAACAGCTTTGCTCATAACGAGGTGTCTACTGGAAAGAACGACCTTATCGCCTATGTGAACAACGTAGCGGATGGCGACAGCGTGGTGCTTTATACGATGGGAAATGCCAACTTCCATCTTTGGCCCAATGACGCGAAAGCCAAGCTTGCCGAATTCGGTGTTTCACTGGAGCAATTCTCCCAGTTTATATCAGGAGAACCGGTAGTGATTTTCGGCAAAAAAGGCAGTGATCCGGGAACAGCAAAAGTGTTTCGTCAAACTGATGGAAATCCTTTAACCTCCCGTTTGAAAGTCACACAAACCATCACCGGAGGCTTCGATAGAGGGCACATGGCGTCACCGCTTATTGGTCCGGCGTACGACTGGGACGAACTTACTTTCTCCGTCGATGAGCTTGAGCCATCGGACAACGTCCGTTTCGAGATACGCGGGGTGCGGTTAAGCCGGGAAGAAGTCACGATTCTGAATGATGTTTCGCTTCCGGTTTCGCTAACCGGCATCGACGCAACAGAGTTTCCGTATCTCAGAATTGTATTTCATACATCGGATGAAACATTGCTGACAACCGGGCAGTTGAGGAATTGGATTGTCCTCTATACACCGGTACCGGAAGGAATTCTTATTCCCGCAGACCGGAGTAGAGAAGCGCTGGTAATTCAGGAAGGCGACTTGTATCGCCAACAGTTCAGTTTTATTAATATCAGTGAGCATGAATATCGGGATTCCTTGACAGTCCAGTCGTCGCTATCGAACAAAACGACTGGAATCGGCGATCGGGTCCTTTCGAAAATCGCAAAGCCAGTTCCGGGAGATACAACACAGTTTGAATTAGTCCGGAATACAAAGGGTTTCGCGGGCTGGAATGATTTGCATGTATTTGTCAATCCACGTCTTCTACCGGAACAGTACTACGATAACAACCTTGTTCTTCTCAACAACACGGCGCACGTCACAGTAGATAAAATTGCGCCGGTGACGGAAGTGACATTTGACGGTAAGCTTATTGAGAACGGCGAATACGTTTCACCTCATCCACGAATCAGTATCTCCATTATCGACGAGAATAGGTTTATCTCGAGAACCGACACCACGGGAATAAGAATATTTTTGACCTCGCCTTGTGAAAATGACTCGTGCGACCCTGAGTATATTTCGTTCTCGCGGTCCGACGTGACCTGGGCAGCCCACCTTTCGGAACGCAAATTTACTATTGACTTCGCACCAAATCTGGTTGATGGAACCTATACACTATCCGTTGAAGCATCGGATGAGGGGGGAAACAAACCGGCCTTGCCTTATGAGATCAGCTTCCTTGTAAGGGGTGCGACGGTAATTACCATCGATCCGCCGCATCCCAACCCGATGACTTTGCGAACGGAGTTCACATACTCAATTTCGGGGGCTGAGGGTCCATTCAAAACCCGTCTCGAAATTCTGGACCTGTCGGGTCGACTCGTCTATTCGTATCAGCAAACCAACGGACTGACTGTTGGTCGAAACAGGCTTTTATGGGATGGTTCGGATCAGTGGGGAAGCACCCTGCCCAACGGGTTGTATGTCTTCCGCCTGAAAGTATTTGCTGGAGCCGAAACGAAAGAAGCAAAAGGTAAACTTGTCGTCAGACGATGAGTCCGTGCAACTTATTCGTATTTAAGTGTCTTCGCCGGATTACTTGTCGCGGCCTTCAATGACTGGACACCTACGGTCACGAGAGCCAGGACAATCGCTGCAACCGCCGCAGTAATATAAACAAGCAGATTCATTTCGATGTGATACGCAAATGTATTGAGCCATTCACGCATCAAATACCACGCCACTGGCCACGCTATAACATTCGCAGCAAGAATCAATATAACCGTTTCCCGGGACAACAATCCCAAAACCTGTGGCACCGTGGCCCCCAGAACTTTCCGGATGCCGATTTCCTTCAGGCGTTGCATTACGTTGAAGGTGGCAAGTCCAAACAGTCCTAGACTTGCAATAAAGATCGCCAGGATAGAAAATGTCGTGAACAGTGTACTTTGTTTATGCTCAGCCTCATATAGCGCCCGATGTTGTTCACTGAGAAACTGAAAGTCAAACGGCCTCTCTGGTAAAAATGCCTTCCAATGCTTTTCCAGTTCTGCAATAGACTCCTGAATTGATCCACCTCCAATTTTAACTGATAGCACATTGAATCGGTTTGAGTTCACGAAGACCATGGGTGTGATACGTTGGTGCAGAGACTCAAAATGGAAGTCTTTTACAATACCTATAAGTTTCCCGCGGGTGCCGGCATACAGAAACTCCTGATCAATATGTTCTTTGAAATCAGTCCAGCCGAATTCTCTTGCTGCCGCCTCGTTTACGATAAACGCGAGGGAGTCGTCTGTAACGATATTTTTCGAGAAATTTCTTCCTGACGCCATCTCGATGTTATAGGTATCAAAAAAACGATCATCAATTACCAGCGTCTTGAGGCTTACCGGGGTTGGCATAAGCGAGTCACCCTCCATGATGCTTGCGCTGCCATAAGAATCGAGTAGCCGACCCGTTGGAATCCGCGAAGACCGGCCAATGTTAAGTATTCGGCTTGAACTAGTTACTTCATTATAAAACGCATCGTACTGGTTATTTAGCTCTCTATAGTTCGGAAGCGTTATCAGCATTTCCTTGTTGTAGCCAAGTTCCCGGCTGTTCAGATAATCCAGCTGCTGAAATGTCAATAATGTAGCGATAACCAGGACTATCGAGATTGAGAATTGAACGACAACAAGGCCCCGTCTAAGATTTACATTTCCCCTGCCCGATGTACCCATGCCTTTCAGAGTAAGGGCAGGCTTAAATCCCGAAATGATAAATGCAGGATAAATACCGGCGAGAATGCCTAGTACCAGAGAGAAAACTGCAACCCCAGAAAGGAGTTTCCAGTCCAGGATCTTACTAAGTGATATGCTCTTGCCCGTAAAACTGTTCAGCCACTCCAATCCGGCTGCTCCCGCGGCGAGTGCAAAAAGTAGGGCGATGGCCGTTATTACAACGGACTCGCTGAGGTATTGCAGGATTAACTGATGACGGAATGCTCCGGCCACCTTACGCATTCCGACTTCTTTTGCGCGTTTTGTCGCGCGGGCTGTGGAGAGATTGACGAAATTGAAACAAGCAATCAGAATTATGAATAATCCGATAACCGTCATCATATAAACATTGTTGATGTTTCCATTGGCTTCGATCTCGTCGTCAAGATGTGACCGCAAATGGATATCAGTTACCTTCTGCAAGTAGAGAGAAGTTATTTTTGAGGCGCGAAAATCTGCGGACGGATTGAAATTGTTTCGGACATAGGTACCAAAATGGTTATCCAGAAATTCAGGAAAACGCGACTCTAATTTCGTGGGTTCTGCACCCTCACCGAGCAAGATGTACGTAGAGAAAGAATTGTTTCCCCAATTCGTTTCAAGCCCCGTTCTTCCATAAATGTTGTCATCTTCCAGGGTCTTGAATGACACCAGAAACTCCGGATGCCAATGCGACTGCGCCGGAAAGTCTTCGAAGACACCGGTCACCTCGAGGTCACCACGACTGTCGGCACGAAGTCGCTTTCCGACTACGTCCAGGCTATTGAAATAACGCATTGCTGCCTTTTCAGAAAGCATCACGGTAAACGGCCGCGACAACGCCTCATGCGGATCACCGCTTTTTACGACGATGTCAAAAATGTCGAACAGCTCGGGTTCCGCAATAAACAAGTGCTCTTCATTGTTCGCCGTTTTTATGACGCCATTTTCTTCAAGGCTTATCACCATTCCGGAGTTTAGCACCCGCGCCAGTTTTTCGATTTCTCCGAAATCGTTACTAAGAAGCGGCCCGATAGGAGGCGCAACATGTGCAAGGTGCAGGCTGACATCGCCATCAGTTGAATGAAAACTCCGCGTTACGCGATAAATTCGATCGGAATGCCTGTGGTGTTGGTCATATCCCAATTCATCCTCAACAAACAGAAAGATGAGCAAACAGCAGGCAAGGCCGAGCCCTAATCCGGCAATGTTGATAAAGCTCGTGAGTTTGTGCCGCGACAAGGCCCGAAATGCAATTTTGATGTAGTTGCTTAACATAGTTGAGGGATTGGTATTCGCGGGGGGTGTTTCAAATAGCATGCAATCCTGCAAATAAGCGTTACAGTCCTCTCAGGACAGATTCCCGTGATGAGCCTTGTTCAGTATCGAAAGCTATATGTCCGGATGCGAACTAATTCCTGGCCACGGTCGCACCCGGACGCTAATTTTTTTTATTTTTAAGGTTCCACTTTCCTATGATGACGCGGTACTTGTTTGGAGCTTTACTGGTGGTTATAACAACTGGGCCAAAGGCCTGGGGACAGCATAGGGATTCTCTTTTGAATCGCCTTGTCGCCGAGATGAGAAGTAAGGATACGTTCATTAAGGCGAGAATCGAGCGAATTAACGGGCTCCGAAATCAGCTTTCGTTCAGAAAAACTTCGAATGGGGACGATCGTTTTGAATTATATAACGCCCTGTTTCTTGAAAACCGCAAGTTTATTTACGACAGCGCGTTCAAGTATGCTAGTAAACTGATTGAAGTTGCACATGAGCAGAAGGACGCTCAGCGGATTGGCTATGCGCGGTCCCAGCTTGGTTACGTGCTCGTGTCGTCGGGTTTCTTTAAGGAAGCTTTTGATACGCTGAGTATGGTAAATGCCAGACTTCTTCCGGATAGTGTTAAAGTGGACTACTACGCGCTGATGGCGCGGGGGTTTTTCGACCTTGGCGAGTTCGACAACGACCATTACTACAAGCAGCACCACTTCAGTCTGGGACTCGTTTATACTGATTCGGCACAACTTCATTGTGCTCCGGGAGGCTACGATGACATCCGCCTGAGAAGAATTAAAAATATCAAACACGAAGATTACCATGGTGCATTGGAGGATTCGCATGCGATTCTTAAATCGTTTCCGTTGTCGTGGGAAGAACTGGCAGTAAATCATTACGATATCAGTCATTGTTATCGTATGACAGGGAATAAAGAAAAGGCGATTGAGCACTTGGTGCATTCGGCCACAGCCGATATTCGCGCGGCTACGACCGAAAACCTGGCGATGTATTCATTAGCCAGGATGCTCTACGACGAAGGCGACATCGATCACGCTCACGCATTCATCCAGCAGGCGCAGCACGACGCCCAATTCTATGGGGCGAGACAGCGTCAGGTCGCCATTTCCGCTATTCAGCCGCTTATCGCCGCAGCAAAACTAAATAGTGTCGACGCTCAGCGGCGGAAGTTGCTGACGTTCTCAATAACTCTAACCATCTTGATTTTGCTCGTTGTTGCGTTCGTTGTCATCATCTTCAAACAACTCAGGCGGCTAAAAGTAGCTGAAATGACCATCATGCAGGCGAATGATCACCTGCAACAAACCAATGTGAGCCTGCGGGAGGCAAACCGCATCAAAGAAGAGTATATCGGTTATTATTTCAATATCAACGCTGATTATCTGAACAAAATCGAAGTATTCAAGACGGCGGTGGAACAAAAACTCATAAACCGGAAATACGATGAGCTCCGGTATACAATCGAAAACATCAATCTGAAAAGAGAGAGGGAAGAATTGTCGTATAGTTTTGACAAGGTCTTTTTAAATCTTTTTCCGGATTTCATCAGTCGCTTCAATGCGCTGTTTCCTCCCGGCGAAAAAATGGTTATCAAAGAAGGACAAATATTAAACACTGAAATGCGGATATTTGCCCTTATCAGAATGGGAATATCGGATCCGGACAAAATCGCCCGGATTCTGGGATACTCCGTCAATACAATATACGCTTACAAAACCCGGGTCAAGAGCAGATCAACGGTGCCGAACGATGCCTTCGAGCAGTACATCATGGAGATAAAAACCGCCTGATGCGCTGATATTCGGTTTGTATTTTTCTTCGCTGGACTCTGAAGAAAAACCTGTCCTCCAGGTTGTTACAAGGTACGACGTCAATAATTTCTGATATTTTCAAAATACAAATTGCAACAAGGGCGGCGACCCCGCTAATTTTAGGTGACATGCATCCCGCGTGTAATCCTTAACCCAAACCGAAGACTTGTATGCAAAAGACGCCAGCCAAACCCAGGAGGATTGAGTTTATCGGAACACATAAAAACGATTCAATAGTCATTGGCAACTACGGTGACGTAAGGCTGATTGCTCAGGGCAATTTCGACCTTTCGGGACTCATTTATTGTGGGAAAAATACAGTGGAGCTCAACCTTGCCGGCGATGGAACGGTCGCGTTTAGCGGCATCTGCAAGAAACTCATGATCCGTGGTATTGAAGGAAACTGTATCTTAAACCTGACCAATCTGAGTAGCCACACGGTGTGGTGTGAATCGGTAAAAGGAACGTCGGTCATCAACCTTGGCCCTACGCGGCTCATTGAATTGATTAGCCTTGACAATGAGGCTGTAGTCAGGTATCCGGGTAAACCGGTGCTATTGAACTATTCCCTTCGTGGCAATTCAAAAATCGAATCACTCGAAACATCATGAATGGTCAGGATTATGGAGAAACACTGACGCCGTTTTCAGCGAGTTTTTTCTTCTGATCATCAGTAAGTTTCCAACTCCCGGTAAAATATCCATCCGCCAGTACATTGTCCGAAGAACTTCCGTAAAGGATGAAATCCTTATAGTTCATCAGAAACTGAAATGGCAACGGCGTACCGAATCGCGACGTTTCTTTAGTAACCCACCAAGGCGTACCTGACTGGATAACCACATATCGCGCTCCAATTGGATACACGTAGAGCAATCCTTTTCCACCGGCTGAATCCGAAAGCTGCATTGGCAGAGTAGGAGCATACTTCTCAATGAGGGTATTCGTTGCGGGGGTGCCAAACAGGATCAGGTTAGCTGACTCAACGTCACTTTGGCGCACATCTTTGTCGGCGATAATCCGTGGGAAAACCATAACACGACCGAGAAATGCATTCCGATATTGTGACCAGTTTGCGGCATGTGTAGCCAGGTCCACCCGCGACTTCATTTCTTCCGGAGAAGGATTGCCCTTGGTGCCGTAAACGTACACATGACGATCCGAAAATGCTGCGCTTAACGGGCCTTCGGCGCCGACTCGTTTAGAGTTTGTCAAAGGTTCTGCACGCTGGTTCAACCACTTTCCATCTTTCAGTGTAAACGAAACAATATCCGAACCAACGACGTTGATTTTTTTGCCATTCAAAACCACCTGAAGTTGTGTTCCCGCCTTATATCTTGGATGACCACCAAGATTTAATGTGAACGCATCGAGGTTCTGTGTAGAGATAGTTAACTGGTTGTTTGCAGTGAACCTGGCGTCGATTGCCGAGACGGTTCCAGGCGTGAGCCTGTCAAATTCGACCCAGTATGCCTTGTTGTAACGATAGTAGCGGGTATTAAACTTGACCTGTTCGGGAAACGGGTTTCGCTTATGTTGTGCGAACCAGTTGAAAATGAACCCATCTTCATAGGCATTCTCCCAGCTGTTGTGTTCCACACCCGGATATTCATTGTACTCAGTTTGGGTTCCGTTTGCTTTGAGCTTTTCGACCCACTCCCGCGATACGGTTACCGGCACAGCCTTGTCTGCATCTCCGTGGAAGAAGTGCATAGGTAAATTGAAACTATTCGGCAGGAAGTCATCCGTTCCTCCTGGCGGTGCAGGACAAACCGGCGCCAGTGCCGCCCAGATATCCGGACGGGTCAGTCCGATCCAAAGTGTGCCACCGCCACCCATTGAAAGCCCGGTTAAGTAAATCCTATCTTCGTCGATATTGAAACGCGATTTCACATCAGCCAGGGCGTCATAAACATCTTTCTCAGTTATGCCCTGGTATCCCATTGTTCCTCGCGCGAAAGGCGAAACCACAAAATACTCAACATCTTTCCATTTGGGAAAATAGCGTGAAGCTTCGACATCCGTCTCGCCGTTTGCATTACTCTTGCCAAATACGCGGCGAAGGGCAAGCCGGTGATTCGACCCCGCACCGTGAAGCATCACAACCAACGGGTACTTTTTCTGTGGGTTGTAGTTTGGCGGAATATACAAACCATAAGGTTGTTCCGTATCGTCAACTTCAGAAAAGAAAGTGAGTACCTGGGGCCCCGGTTTTAACGTCTGGGAAAAGACGGATGTGACGAAAATTAAGAGGGCGGGTAGAACAAGGGTTGATAATGGCTTCATGGTGAAATCTGATGAATGGACAAATTTTAACGACTGGCATTTTTGATAAATGCTATAGCTTTTTCGAGATCTTCGGGTGTATCGATGCCCGACGCTTCAGTATTCGTCTCGGAAGCACGGATGCGGTATCCATTCTCAAGCCAGCGGAGTTGCTCAAGTGACTCTGCCTTTTCAAGGACGCCAACGGACAGGCTGGAGATTTCCTTCAGGATGTCGCTGCGATAGGCATACATACCTATATGTTTGTAAAATGCATAACTATCCAGCCATCGTTCCTGGGTAACATTCCTCAAATGGGGAATAGTACTTCGACTGAAGTACAGAGCCTCGTTCAGTTGATTCAATACAACCTTCACCACATTCGGGTTGAAGAGCGTGTCATTATCTGTAATGCGTTTTACCAGCGTGGCAATTTCGGTGCGGCCGTCAAGCATCGAGACCAATAAGTCAATTTGCTGTGGCTGAATAAAAGGTTCGTCACCCTGAATGTTGATCACGTAATCGAACTGGGACTCCTGTTTGGTCAGGGCTTCAAAGCATCGGTCCGTTCCCGATGCATGATGTTCGCCTGTCATGCATACTTTTCCGCCAAAGGCTTCCACATGATCGAGGATTTCGGGGTGGTCGGTAGCAACCACGACCGTACTCAGACTTTCCGATTTCGAAACCTGTTCGTACACCCGCTGAATCATGGTTTTACCCGCAATGTCAGCCAATGGCTTGGCAGGAAAGCGGGTGGAGGCGTAGCGTGCGGGAATAACTCCGAGAATTCTCATGAGAGATTTAGGATATTCAAATAGTAATTTTTCTCACACGGAGTGAATTGGTCTCTTCTCCAATTACTTCAATGGATTCTCCCTTGCTGATATACTCGCCCTGAGTATATGCATCGTAAACCTTTCCCTCAATGAGAACCTTTCCCCCAGGACGCAATACGGTATGTGCGATACCGGTTTTTCCCTTCATCTGGTCACTGTGGAAAGACGATGTATACCCTTGCATTCTATCCTGCGTAGTCGTGAGCGCCACCTTTTTGAAGAACTTTGAATCTGCAATGCGCGAACCTCCTACAAAGAGCAAAATGATCCCGCCAAGAAGACCGGTCAACGTGGCGAGGAGTGCGGCGAAAAGATCTTCGCTTGGAACAAATTCAAAGTTAAATGCGTCGTTGTTGACCATTATCAGCACAAGTGATACAACGGTAAGACCAATGCCCGCGATGCCCGCGACTCCAAAGCCGGGGATCACAAAAATCTCCAGCGCGATCAGAATCAAACCAACGAAAAAGGCGATGATTTCCCAGTTCTCAGCCAGCCCCGTAAGGTAGTAAGGCACCAGATACAGAATAAGCGCGATGGCCGCGGCAAGACCGGGAAATCCGACACCTGGCGTTTGAAGTTCGAAATACAAACCACCCACGATTAGCAGTATGAGGAGTCCGCTAACAAAAGGGTTTAGAAAAAAGCTTATAATTTTTTCGGGAGTGCTCAGTTCAAAAGGAACGATTTCGAAGTCGTCGACGCCATTTCGTTTAAGGATATCCTCGATCGATGTCACCTTTCCTTCGCAGAATCCATATTTCATTGCTTCGTCGGTGGTAAAGGTGATGACCTGGCCAGCAGGCGAGATACTGTCTATCTCAAGAGTTTCGTCGACCATGCCTTCTGCAATCCGCGGGTTCCGGTTGTTCTCTTCTGCAGTCGAACGCATAATCGAGCGCATGTACGACTGGTATTTGTCGGGGGCTTTTTCGCCCGATCCGTCTACGACTGTGGCCGCGCCTATTGTAGCTCCCGGCGACATGTATATGCTGTCGCACGCAATAGAGATCAGCGCTCCTGCGGAAGCGGCGTCAGAGTTAATAAATACCCACACAGGTTTGGGAAACTTCATGATAATGTCAACGATTTCCTTTGCGTCGGTAAGTACGCCGCCGTAAGTGTCCATTTCGATGATCACGATGTCGGCCTCAGTCTTCTTAGCGTTGTCGAAGGCTACCTCAACGTATCGTTTCATCGCAGGATCGATGGTCGCCTTTATTTCCATCACCATCACCTGCGTTTTCTGGCCAAAAGCGATGGTGCTGGCAAGCACAAGAAGAAAAATCGTAACTGCTTTCATAAATTCGTTGTCGGGTGGTGTTAACCGGATTATTAACGATTCATCGGTAATACCTTTTAATCTTGAGGGGAGGGGGTTAAACTTGCATAAAAATAACAATTAACCAGGTTGGTCAGTATTCTCGAGTTGAAATTTTCTCATCGTTTTGAAGGGCTAATCTGGAATATGGTTGCCGGTGGGGAACGTGATCCACTCGTGATCGAGGTGAGAGATATGACTACCAGACGTGTTAGCTTTTCGGCACTTCATCCTATTACCGGCGATTTCCTTTGGCGTGACCGTATGCTGGAAGAGCCGTGGTGGGTAAATCTTACGCTGGTTAGTGATGGTGTCGTTCTTTTTACCGTCTATCTGGATACGAATAACCCTGACAAGAAGGGGATACTGGCGTATAACGCAACCGACCTGAGCCTCATTTGGTGGAATAACGATTTTTCGGTGAGTTCATTGACTTCATCTGCTTTGCGCGGATACAGTCAGAAATTTGGGATGAAAGAAGTGACCGTAGAAATGGCTACTGGAAAAGAGATCAAATTTCCTCATGATGATACGATTCTCGAACCGTTTCTTTTAAAAAAGCCCGTTCAGTACGTGGAGGGAACGGAATATTTTGAGACAGTAAAAACATTTTTATCAAAACAACTAAATTTGAAGGTCGTTTCGGCGTTGGAATATCTGGAGACGGAAGAAAGTATGGTCATTTCCTGTTACCTTGCCGATGCTGAAAGCCATGATCTGGCCAATTTTTTGATTGTATTCTCCAAAACGGGAGAATGTTTGCTGAAAGAAGAAATAAGCTCCCGGGTGAAAGGTATCGGTTTCGATACATTTTTTGTTCTTCGGAATAATTTGATCTTTATTAAGAATAAAAACGAGCTGTTAAGTTACAGAATCCTATGATCCATGAAGTTATTTTGGCGGGTGCACTATTTTTTAACCCGCAGGCAGAAAAAGATTCCATCGGCACAGAAACGATTGATGGCAAGATGTATATCCTTCATCGTGTGGATGAAAAGGAAACCCTTTTTGCCATTTCCAGGAGATACGGTTCTTCTGTTGAATCGATTCTGCAAAGCAATCCAGGAGCAACGTCAAATCTTGAGATCGGCCAGATAATCAAAGTACCGTATGACAAAAAAGTTTCCGTCAGACCGGTTGAAGGTAGCAGGATTCACACGGTGGCAGCAAAAGAAACCATGTATTCCATCTCGAAAATGTACAACGTTTCGATTGATGATCTCAGGAAATGGAATAATCTTTCCGACAACACGCTTTCGATCGGGCAGCAGCTTGTGGTTGGAAAGACACCTGCCGTAGAGGTGAGGCCGGATCCTGCTCGCACGATTCCCCAGAGTCAGGATACCCCCACCGTTGCTTCAGTCCCTGCGTCGGGTGTACATACGGTAGGAACGAAAGAAACGCTGTTCTCCATAGCGCGGCAGTATGGCCTGTCCGTTGGGCAACTTCGCGCCTGGAATTCACTTGAAGGCGACGATCTAAAAGTTGGTCAGGTAATCCGCCTGACGGAGACGAAGACCGATCAGCCCGCTGCCCCGGTTGTTGCGCAGCAGGAAACGCGACAGGAACCAGTGGAGAGTCGGAGGGAACCGCAAAGAGCAGACGAGACACCGGTGCAGTCAACCCAGCCGTCGCAGCCTTCTCAACCTTCACCATCAGCGAAAACTACTCAACCCACTCAACCCGCACCATCGGGGACGCAAACTATTCGCATTTCGGAGTCAATGAAGAACAGCGACGAAGTCATCGAAGCCGGGCTCGCAGAACTGATTGAAGGAACAGAAGGAAATCGAAAATATCTGGCCATGCACAGAACCGCTCCGGTAGGAACAATTTTGAAAGTGAGAAACGAGATGAACAATCGTGAGGTGTTCGTTCGGGTTATGGGAAAATTGCCGGATACAGCCGTTAACGACAAGTTGATCATCAAATTGTCGCGGTCAGCCTATGATCGACTCGGCGCCATCGATCCGAGATTCCGCGTTGAGTTGACGTATTACAAGTAAATGCAATGATGCGAAACAAAATAACTGCCCTGAAAAGCAGTTATTTTGATTATATGAGAACCGTTGCCGTCCTGCTTTGTATCGTTTCATGCCACTTCACGTCAGCGCAGAACCTCGTTCCAAATCCTGGCTTTGAGGAATTCACTGTTTGCCCGGGAAGTTATTCCCGAAAGAAGGAGGATTTCCGCCTGCATCACTGGTACTCTGCAAATGAAGGAACGCCGGATGCATACAACGCCTGCAGCAACGGCGAGGGAGACGTCCCATATAATTGGGCCGGCGTTTCTGAGGCCTACGAAGGGTCGGGGTATGCAGGCATATATCTTTGGTTTTACGGGAAAAACTTTCGTGAATATCTGCAGTGTAGAATGGATGCACCGCTCGTTAAAGACACTATTTATCTGGTATCATTCAGGTATCGCCTCTCGTCGTATTCCAAATACTGTATTGACAGGATCGGCCTTCATTTGAGCGACAGCGCAATTCTAGTCAGGAATGATCGCGCATGGAATATAACCCCAACCTTCCAGTTCATTTCAGATTCTGCCCTAAGGCCAACTACCGGGCTGTGGGAATCTGGCGAGGTTGAGTATCGCGCCCGGGGGACCGAAAAGTTTCTCACAATCGGAAACTTCGACGACAACAACAAAACCCGGCATTACGAAATTAAACATCGGCCCGCGCAGGAATTTATGCTGAAAGACGCAGCATACTTTTATATCGACGACGTGGTCATCCGGATGAAATTCGATCCCACGGAAATTCCACCGGTCTTAGCATCATTTTCCCGCAACAATGTGAAGCTTAATGAAAGGTATGTGCTGGATAATATTCTTTTTGATTTTAATAGCTTTAAACTTCTTCGCCGGTCTTTTGATCAACTTGATGAGGTGGTTTCCGTGATGAATACAAATGCGGATTATCACCTTCGTATTTCAGGACATACGGATGACGTGGGAAGTGATAACTATAACCTTCACTTGTCGCGCATGCGCGCGAAAACAGTTGCAGACTATCTTGTGCAATCCGGGATTTCAAAGGAGCGGATTCAAAGCGACGGCTTCGGTAAGAGATTCCCACTGATCGATGGCGAAACAGAAGCGGTGAGAAAGATCAATCGCCGTGTGGAGCTTACCTTTTTTCGTTAAACCCGGTGCCCAGCACCGAGTGGTATCCGTCAAATCGGTATTTCATCAGGTCTAACACGAGGGAGGGTGACGATCCCTTGTATGGGGTGTTATTCGGATGAGGTTATTTGGAATAACGGCTTCGGTTCAAGGGAGATGCTGGCCTCAGTGAGATCATCTTTGTGCTGACTGACAAAGGCATTGTACTCCTCCACCAGACTATCATATTCGGCGCGGAAACGAATCATCCGCTGATCCGCCAACAGAATATTGTCGACCAGTTTTTGCAGTGTGGTGTTGTAATTATATTCTCTTTTCGCCTCTGCGGTGCTGATCAGATCCATAATAAGGGTATTCGATGCGATATCATATTCTTCCACGACGTGTGTATTGGCCATCGACTTTTGAGTAAAACGGATTCGGGAAAGCTGCCGCAGGCGTTCCTGGTAGGACCTATGCAAATCGCCATCATTGTTACCGGTCACCGCCAACTCATGAAGGAGGTGGTTCATCGCTTTGATCTTTTCATTGTCATCATTGATCATGATATTCCAGCGCAGGTGCAAAGTGTCATGCAAACTGAGGTAGACATCTGCAAGCGAATCGGCTTTGGTGAAAACTCCCGGAGAGCTTTCCGGTTTCCCGTCGCAGCTGCTGAGGGTCCATAGTGCACTGAAAAGAAAAGCTATTGTGTAGAAATTACGCATGTCTCGTATTCTGCCTTTGATAAACGTGCCCCGATTCGCTAAAGTTTGAGATTCTTCGCATTATAGCACGCCGATGTAAGATTTTCAACCTCAAATTGGTTTAAACTGCTCAAATGACTCTTTGCAATCGTGGCAATAATGTATTGAGCGGCAAAGCGTGGATCCGAAAAGGGTATGCATTTCCGTATTTTTCCCTTCACAACGCGGGCATTGCGCATGCTCGAGAATATCCAGGTCTGTAAATAAAGCCGTTTCCGGGGGCGGGGCAATTCCGAACCCGGTTAGCGCCTGTCGACCTTTTTCCGAGATATCGTCGCTGGTCCAGGGCTGTCTGTAACTCACATCCACGTTTACTTCCATGACTCCGTAGGCTCGAACTTTTTCAATGATCTCGGATTTCATCATTTCAAGCGCCGGACATCCTACGAACGTTGGCGTTATTGTTATGCTTACGCTCCCGTCGTCGTGCATTTCAATGTTTCTGATGATCCCAAGATCAGGCAAGGAAAGCACCGGTATTTCCGGATCCTTCACCTCTTCGAGCCATTGGTAAATATCGGCGCGTGTTACCTTCATTTCGACTCATAGGTAACGTTGAACTCACCCGGGAAAACCTGGTTCAGATGGTGCTTCAAGTGCTTGACGTAATCCTTGGCAAGCCACCCAAGTTCATGAAGATCCACGCCGGTGAAACTTGTATTACACTTTCTGGTATGCGCTTCTTCGGGCATCGCAGCAAGCACAATGCGAACTTGGTCATTCATCATCTTCCCAAGATCGATGACGCTCCGTGAGTCGAGGTTCTGGTAATGGTTGGCTTTTACCCAGAAATCAGGATTATAAACTATCGCATTTCCCGGCTCTTCATACCGGCCGCATATAAAGCGGCGCAAATTATTGTGGGCCGAATCAACAAGGTGGCCAATTACTTCCTTCCTGCTCCACTTGTCAGGTCGTGGTTTCGCGGAAAGAGCGCTTTCATCCACTTCCAGGAATCGCCGGTAGTACGTTTCAATCAAAATCTTAAGTTCGCGTATAGTGTCTTCCATAATTTACCATTCAGTTTGCGGATCAATTCTGAAAACTTCACTCATTTCGTCGAGAAGCAGCTGCAGGTGCTCCGTGTGTTTTCCCTGCCGCCCACCATACTCCGGCGCGATATTCGTGATGTCTGGCAAGGTCAGGCTTGTTTCCGCCAGCACCGTATTAATTCGCTCCCACCATAATTGTTGCAGGTATTTCTCACCCTTAAAAAGGCCGCTGGCGATTATGTCATTTTCAACGGGAGACGTTTCAAACATCCCCAATGCAAAAGGCATGGCATATTCGAGCGCTTTCTGAAGCCGTGTAACACTCTCATCCGTGGCGGTACCGAGTTTTTTGATCCACGTATTCGCATGTAGTGAGTGATATCTTAATTCTCCCCGGATTTTCCCGGCAAGATCAGCCAGCGGTTCAGCTGCGGACTCTTGCAGCAGATCGAACCGGATTTGTTCTGCCGTATCGTACAGAAAATGTCGCACTAAACTAAAATCGTATTCGCCGTTTGGCAGTTCAACAAATCGTGAATTATGAAATTTTTCGCCGGGCCGCATGAAGGCGATCGTGTCAGGTTCCTTCTCGCCTAGTTCATTGAGCATTTGGTAAAGCGCGTAACTATGGCCAATCTTGTCCTGGGCCATGCTTGAAAAAGCAATATCTTCTTCCAGAAGCGGACCAAAACCCGTCCATTCCGAATTCCGGTGACCCAGAATCAGCTGGTCATCGGCCATTTTGTAGAGGAGCTCTTTCAGAGCTGTCAGTTCACTTTCCATCGTCAATTCTTTGTAAGAATGTATTTAGTTTGTCACCTGCCTTATACGCCGCTGCGTCACGGAATTTTTTATCAGGAAGCGTGTTCCAGAAATCTTTTTCATCTTCTCGTGTGAAGCGAATTTTATCCTGGCGAATAGCCCATACGTTAAGCACGACCGCCGAATGCAGTCGCTTCGCCTGTCGTAATGCGTTATCCCCGTCAGTAGCCTGTACCTGTCCGGCATGAGCATGTTGCTTGCCACGTCTGGTCTGATGGAATATTTCATAAACCACTCCGCCGGATTGATCAGGCGGCTCCCCGGAAACCAGATCATAGACTGATTGATCGCCTTCGGTCATAACCGACACAAATACATCGCGAGTGTCGACTACGAAGAGACTGGAGCAGGTAAACCTTCGGGTGAACGTTTCTTTTGCCAGAACGAATGCAAGTTCAAGATCCGGCGCGTGTACAGCGCCCTCGTGCTGGAATGGTTTGCCTTCGCGGGGCTGCACAAAAACTTCAAAAGTGGCAAACTGATCCAAAGGTGTCTTAGCGACACTTTCCGGATCGTTTATTAACTGCAGGCGATTTACACGCGGGTCAAGAGATTCCAATGTGTTTCGTTTTATTTTTACCTGGTACTATTTTTTCGTACAATAAAGATTCATCATTCAGGAACAAACAAGTCACAGCCACGTAATCTTCATATGGTTAAGTATATCGATTTCCTTTTTGCGCTCGACTTACTTTCACGGTATTATCCGCGATACCATTCGCACGAGTTGTTTCTGCTGGCCGATGATGTTTTGAAGTGGCTTAACAATGAACTGCCCGAGGACAGCAGTACGCTGATTTATCTCAAAAGCTGTTTTAATTCACCTTATGATGCATTGAATGCAATATGGAAGGAATTAGCACTCATTGTGGGGCCGCTTATGCGTCTGAATTAGTATCACGCCAGCGGCGTTACATATGAAGCTTTCGGATTTTTTAATGCTTCCCGTACCCATCTTCCGCGTTCTTCCGCTGTTCTGCGTACCGCCAACCGTTCTTTATTGCATGGGCCGTCGCCGTTGATCACGCGTTTGAATTCCTCCCAGTCGGGCTCGGTATAATCCCACTTTCCGCTTTCAGTGTTTTTCCTGAGCAGCGGATCCGGTATCGTAAAACCAAGCTCCAGAATTTTGGGTACATACATATCCAAAAACTGATTCCTCATTTCGTCATTGGTGGCCATCTTTACTTTCCATTTCATAAGTATTTGCGTATGCGCAGAAATCTTATCCGACGGTCCGAAAAAATGCATCATTGGCGGCCACCACCTGTTTAGGGCTTCCTGAAACATTTCTCGCTGGATTTTTGAGCCGGTTGCGAGATAGATTACGCAATGATGACCAAATTTCAGGTGAAATGATTCTTCCGCACAAATCCGTTCCAGAGCGCGGCAATAGGGGCCGTAGCTTCCCTTCGCATTGGCCAGCTGGTTCACAATTGCGCCGGCATCTACAAGCCACGAGATAAAGCAGGAATCAGCCCATGTAAACGCCGGATAATTAAAAATGTTGGAATACTTTGACTTGCCGTTGATCAGGTCGGCGATCATTTGTTCGCGCGTTTTGCCGAGGGTTTCGGCAGCGCTGTACAAAAGTTGTGCATGCCCCACTTCATCCTGCACCTTGGCCATCAATGCCAGCTTGCGCCGGAAACCAGGGGCGCGCGTAATCCAGGTACCTTCAGGGAGGGCCCCGATAATTTCGCTATGGGCATGCTGCTCGATCATTCGAATCAGCTGCCGACGATATAGCGCCGGCATCCAGTCCGATGGTTCAATCTTTTCGCCCCGAATGATTCGGGATTCAAAAGCTTCAAGCTTTTCCGGATCCTCTGTGTCCGGGCCTGCGTCTTTTATGGATTCGAAAATGGTTCCCCCTCCGTACATAGCAATCGGTTTTAAATAGCCAATGAATAGCTATTTACAATTTTAAAACGATTGCGCCAAACGATTGTTAGCCTGAAATATTAAACCCTCTTGAGCCCGTTGACCAACATATCAGCCAGCTGGTGGCCAAGTTGTTGAGGATCAATTGCAGAATCGGGATCATACCACATCGGCATCCAGTTCAGTGAAGAGAAAAGGGTCATTACCGCCAGTTTCTTGTCGATGTTATTTTTGAATTCGCCATTGCGGACGCCTTCTTCAATTATACTTTTGAAACGATTGATGTAATTGATCCGGAGCAACAAAAAGTCGCGCAGGTAAGGCTGGCTCAGGTGCCGGTGTTCGTTCATAAAAACGGCCGAGGCGGTAAGATCTTTCGCCATTACCTGAATGTGACCAATGATCCCTTTTTTTAGTTTTTCACTTGCGGAAACCTCTTCCTTTTCAACCTCTTCCAGGGACTTGCGGAATTCCGTCGCCATATCGAAGCACAGGCTTCGAAGTATCTCTTCTTTAGACTTAATGTGTGAGTACAAACTAGCAGCTTCAATTCCTAGAAGCTGCGCCAGGTCCCGCATTGAGGCGGCAGCATAACCCTTTTCTTTGAAAAGTTCCGCTGCTTTCCTGATAACTTGTTCCTTCCGGGATAAATTCGAAATGCCTTCACCCATAAAATGTGTGCGATGTCGCTTAAGCGATTTAGTAATTGTCCTTAAAAGTAACAATTCGAAGCCGTGTTGGACAAATTTGTTTTGAAAAATCCAGAGTTCTCGAGACAATAAAACAAAAGCCCTGACTTTAGCCAGAGCTTCCATTCGTTAGTTTGTATTGATCTTTATCAAAAAATTACGCCGAAACTCATCGCATTTACTGAAGGACCCTTGCCTTCCTTGAAAAGTTCGTTCAAATCGTAGTTGAAGAAAAGATCGGTTGATCTGTATCCGACTTGTAATCTAACGCCATACCGGAAGTTGTTAAGATGAAAACTGTCTTTGTTTTTATCGCGTTCCCTTCCATCATCGCGGTATACCGTCTTGGAACGGCTTGAGATTCGATAACCCGCATAAGGCCCGATTCCAATACGGAATGAATCTTTGTGGCCATCCCAGAAACGGTGCTTTTTATACCGGTCGTTAAAGTCGATGACCGGAATAAGTGAAACCTGTACAAACGACACAGAAAGTTTACTCTTGATGAAGTCGACGTCCCGGGGGTCTTCAATGAACGACACCCCATCGTCATTCTTAATAATCAGGGTATTGTCGTTTTCAAACTTGAAGGTATACCAGTTGAACCCCAATCCCCATTCAATAAAGAAATTTCGTGCTACCCGGCTTCGCTGTACTGAGGCCAGACCTGCGTACCAAGAGCCCCAGGGCCGAACCGCGTAACCTCCCGACTCATCGGGAAAGCTGCCATCTTCCAGAATATTATTAAGGCCAAGGTCAAAGTTGAACGACTGGCGGGTGCGATGCCACTTGACCTTTTCACCATTCCACTCATCGGTGTCATCGTTATCCTCCCACTCATAATCTTCACCGTCGTCGTCATCACTTCTCCGGCTATGCCAGTTGTCCTCTGTCCGGGAACTGTCTCCATCCCCCGAGCTATTCCACTCTTCAGTATCTCTTGAATCCTCAGGTTCGGTTGACTCCGCTACTATCGTCGAGTCGCCGGCCTGTCGATGCTGTTTCGCGAGTTTATCCAAAACGTCCATGAATAACTGCTGGAAATTGTAGTGTTTAAGAACGTCGAGATCCTCGGCATCTTCCATTGTGAAAATAATGGTACTCGCTTTTCCCAGAGAAATCTTGACAGTGTCGGCCCTTTGCGTATACCCTGCCGTTGTCAGTAACGCCAGCAGGACAGTTATAATGGTTTTCATTGGTTCACTTGTTTTTGTTCACGATGCTTTTCAGATTTGAAATTCAGCGCGAGAATTTCATTTTTCATTTGCCGAAGATCACCGATCGGATCCTGATCACTGCTCTTCAGCTCGGAGGCTTTCTGAAGCACTCTTTTCAACGTAGATGTTTTCCGTGAACCCGGGGTTGCTCCATCCTCGGAATTTTTTTTCAAGTAAGCTTTTGTGTCATCAGCGGTCATTATAAGCGTGATGCTTTCCCTTTCATTAGAAGCGGGTGGACGATTTGCAGACGCGACTTGGGTATGGTTCTCCGTTAAAAGTCTATCTGTACTTTCTGCAACAATTTCTTCAACAGCCTTCGGTGTATCGACCGTTTCAGGTGCTGCCGATTCATCCGGCTCGCGTGACGCGATCGAATTGCCGGTATTCGGATTGGGCCTCGGTTGAGTCCGGTTTAATTTTGGTTTTCCGCTTGCGGGTTTCGTGTCTTCTTTTTTGCCATCTTTTTCCGACACCGCTGTTTCTGACATCCCGGAAACGCGATCAGTAACTACACCGCTATCTGTCACGGCGGGAACTTCCGGTTTTGAAGTATTCGAGTGATCAATTGGGTTCTCGTTGATGGCTTCAGCGATGGGGGCGGGAGCTTCGTTTGTTCTATTTAATACAAGGTAGGAGACGAGTCCAATCACCAAAATGGCAGCAGCTACCCGCCAGTAGGGGACAGCTAACTTTTTGTTACCATCGAGGCCGGCTTCGATGCGATCCCAGGCATTTGTCGGAGCAGCTTTTTCGAAGTCCGCGAGTTTTTCGTGAAATAATTTGTCGGGTTGTTCCTTCTTCATCTTTTCTCGGTTTTCTTTTCCCATGAGCAATCCTGTTCAAGCAGTAGTTTTTGCAAGTAGACCCGTGCCCGGCTGAGTTGTGATTTCGATGTATTCTCGCTGATGCCGAGGTGGTCGGCGATTTCCTTGTGCGAATATCCGTCGATGGCGTACATATTGAATACGATCCGGTAACCGGCTGGAAGGGATTCAATCAGCGTAAGCAAGTCTTCGGCCTGCAAATGATCCGCAACATTGGCATAGTCAGGGTGGCGCTCTGCGGATTCCAGGTCCGTCTCGACGTACATCGTGCGGTTTTTTCGAAGACAGGTGAGGGATTCATTTACCATGATCCGCCGAATCCAGCCCTCAAAGCTGCCTTCGCCTTTGAATTGGTCGATCTTCTCCAGGATCTTTGTAAATGACGTTACCAGAACATCTTCTGCCAGCATCGGGTCTTTGACATAGCGATAACAGATACCGTACATTCGCGCTGAATAGGTATCGTAAAGTTGCTTTTGCGCTTTTCTGTCGCGCTTAAGACAACCTTGTATTAGCTCGTCTTCGTTGCCTTGCAGAATCTTTAAGGTCATTTAAACTTGTACAAAGCTAAGATGCGGTTTTCAACACCAGGGTTGCGTGGGCGAAAACTTTTGATAACAAAAAAAGGGCATCCCGTTCGGAATGCCCTGAATATTGGTGGGTAATGAATCTAAACCACTTGAGCCTGAAGCTTTTGCGCCAAAACAGACTTAGGAACAGCGCCAATTTGCTTGTCAACTACCTGCCCTCCCTTGAACACCAGCAGGGTGGGAATACTTCTCACGCCAAACCTGGCTGTTACCGTCGGGTTTTCGTCAACATTTAACTTGCCAACCACGGCCTTACCTTCATAATCGCCTGCGAGTTCTTCCACTACAGGACCAATCATTTTACAGGGACCACACCATTCAGCCCAGAAATCAATAAGTACGGGTTTATCAGAGTTGATGATCTGATCAAAGTTGGCGTCGTTAATTTCAATTGCTTTTCCCATTGGAGTAAATAGTTATATAGTTTTTATCCGAACACAAAGGTAACTGTATAAGTTCAAAGAGCATTAAAAAGCTTTCATTTTTGGCCGGCCGGCGCCTTCTATCAGAATACAACCTCAACGTCCACTTCTCCGACCTTCTTCATTTTTTTAACCATATCGTTAATTGGGTTCACGCGAAAGCGTCGTGACAATAACTCCAGGTTGATGTTTTCCTGCTCATCGCGAATCTTGACAAACAAAGGCGTGTTTCCCGAAAATTCCTGGCAAACATCTTCGATTCTGCCGATAAAGTCCTTAGTGATTTCAGTCGCATTTACCCGAAGCTGGACCCCTTTGCTTCGTTTAATTCCGATTTCGTTCAACAGGTCAATGTTACGAATCTTGAATTCGATATTCTGCTGACCCCAATTGTTTTTCATCACAGCGCCCTCCACAAAGATGAACCACCCAATGTTCATAAAGTTCCTGAACTTGAGATAATCCTCGCCAAACAATACGAAGGATGTGTTGCCGGCATAATCCTCAAGGGTGAACTTACCAAATGGTTTGCCGGTCTTCGTGGTCCGGTGCTCAACCGAAGAGACGATTCCGCCAAGCTTGAGCTCACGGCCCAGCAATGGCTCAATTTCATTCAGCTGGGAGCACGACGCGGTGCAGAAAGCCTCCATCTCGAATTTGAAGTTATCAAGCGGATGCCCTGATATATATATTCCGACAACTTCTTTTTCAAGATTCAGTTTCTCGATTTCTGTAAACGGTTCAACAAACTCCACGCGCGGTTTAGGCATTGCCGCGCCCGACGTTCCGCCAAACAGGCTGGCCTGTGAACTTTGTTCTTCCTGAATACTTTTAATGGCGTATTTTATCGATTTCTCGATAAGACTGATGTCGCCATCTTTGGCATAGATATACTGCCTTCGGTGCATACCCTCGAAACAGTCAAATGCCCCTGACAAAGCGAGACACTCAAAGGTCTTCTTGTTCACTGAACGCTGATTTACCCTCTTGGCAAACTCAAACAGGTCAGTAAAATGACCTCGGGTATCGCGTTCCTGAATGATAGCTTCAACCGCCGATTCACCCGCGCCCTTGATAGCGCCCAGGCCGAAGCGAATCTCACCGGCCCTGTTCACCTCAAAATAAATCCCCGACTCGTTGATGTGAGGTCCCAACACTCTTATTCCGAGACTTCGGCACTCTTCAATAAAGAAGGTAACGTTCTCGAGGTTGTTCTGTGAATGTGTAAGCACCGCAGCCATGTATTCGGCGGGGTAGTTTGCTTTCAGATAAGCGGTGTGATAGGCAACGAGCGAATAACAAGTTGAGTGTGACTTGTTGAACGCGTATTGTGCGAAGGCCTCCCAATCGGTCCAGATCTTCTCACAGATTTCCCGGCCATGGCCGCGTTCCGCGCATCCCGCCAGGAACTTGTCTTTCATCTTGTCCAGGACAGCCTTCTGTTTCTTACCCATGGCTTTTCGCAAGACGTCGGCGTCTCCCTTACTGAAGCCGGCAAGTTTCTGTGAAAGCAACATCACCTGCTCCTGGTACACCGTAATGCCGTAGGTTTCAGCCAGAAACTCTTCCATTTCCGGCAAGTCGTACCGAATAGGCTCGCGTCCATGCTTCCTGCTGATAAATGCAGGAATGTATTCCATCGGCCCGGGACGGTAGAGCGCGTTCATGGCGATCAGATCCTCAAATTTGTCAGGCTTCAGCTGACGCAGATACTTCTGCATTCCCAAGCTTTCAAACTGAAATGTTCCGGTTGTTTCACCGCGCTGGAACAATTGGTACGTATTGACATCATCGAGCGGAATATCGTCTACGACGAGTTGAACACCCTTACTTTTACGGATGTTCTTAATCGCCGTGTTGATAATCGAAAGTGTGGTGAGTCCCAGAAAGTCCATCTTCAGCATCCCCGCACTCTCCACGACGCTGTTGTCGAACTGAGTTACGAGCATGTCGGAATCCCTGGCGGTCGAGACCGGAACAAACTTGGTCAGGTCATCGGGTGTGATGATAACTCCACATGCGTGAGTTCCCGTACTTCGCACCGATCCCTCCAGGATGATGGCCTGCTGTAACACCTGCGCCTTGAGGTCGTCCCCTTTTTTGATATCGGAAAGCTCTTTTACTTCATGGAATGCGGCATCCAGCGTCGTACCCGGTTTTTCCGGGATCATTTTTGCCAGAATATTGGCTTCGGTCAGAGGAAGTTCCATAACACGCGCGCAGTCGCGGATTGACGACTTCGCTGCCATCGTACCATATGTTATGATTTGCGCGACCTGTGTCTTGCCATATTTCTCAATGACATACTTCAAAACCCGATCGCGCCCCTCGTCATCAAAGTCAATATCAATATCGGGAAGTGAAACGCGGTCGGGATTAAGGAAACGCTCAAAAAGCAGATCATACTTTATAGGATCAACGTTTGTAATCCCGATGCAATAGGCAACAGCAGAACCCGCTGCAGATCCGCGGCCGGGTCCGACTGAAACACCGATCTCCCGCGCCTTCGAAGTGAAATCCTGTACGATAAGGAAATATCCCGGGTATCCGGTTTTCCGGATCGTTTCAAGTTCAAAGTCAAGTCTGTCACGGATGGCCTGAGTTATTTCCGGATACTTCTTTCTCGCGCCTTCATACGTGAGATGCCGGAGATAATCGTCCTCTGATGTGAACTCCGCAGGTATATCGAATTTGGGAAGTAAAACGTTTCTCTCAAGAGTATAACTTTCAACCTTGTCAAGGATCTCACTGATTGTGTCGACGGCCTCAGGCAGGTCGCGGAAAATAGATTTCATCTCCTCCTGAGTCTTGAAGTAGTATTCCGTGTTCGATAGTCCGTAGCGGTGGCCGCGGCCATAGCCTATAGGTGTCGACTGAAACTCACCTTCTTTAATACAAAGCAGAACGTCGTGCGCGTTCGCCTCGTCTTTCGTAAGATAAAATGATTCATTCGCTGCAAAGTATTTCACTCCATGCTTGTTGGCGAATCGCAGCAGGGTTTCATTGACGTGGTCTTCTTCGGCAATACCATGGCGGTTGAGTTCAACATAAAAATCGTCACCGAACTGGTTATGCCACCAGATAAAGGCATCCTCAGCCTGCTTCTCACCAACATTCAGAATGAGGTGTGGTACTTCGCTGTTCAAACTTCCCGTTGTCGCGATCAGGTCGGCTTTATATTGAACAATAAGATCTTTGTCAATACGCGGATAAATGCCGTATAATCCCTCGATGAATCCCAGTGAACTCAGCTTGGCGAGGTTATGATAGCCATTTTTGTTCCTGGCGATAAGAACCTGATGATACCGCTTGTCGGGATTGTCTTTGGTGAACTTCAATTTTTTGCGTTCATCGGCAACAAAGAACTCGCACCCCACAATGGGCTTGAGTTCATGGTTAAGCGCCTCGCGAACAAATTTAAAAGCGCCATACATGTTTCCGAGATCCGTCAACGCGACTGCGGGCATGTTCAACGCTTTTGCTTTCGCGACCATCGACTTAATGTCGGGCGTTGCTTGAAGAACTGAAAACTGCGAGTGCGCGTGAAGGTGGACAAAAGGTTTGTCTGTGACTTCAGTGTGTTCCGGGCTGAGGGAGTACGAGGCGTCTTTTTTCTTTTCGCGTTTGGTGAAGTTGGCGGCTTCAAGGTTTGGCTCTTCGTAAACAATTGCTTCTACCGGCGTGTCGTCGAAGGGTTTGGCTATGCGGTTGGTCACTAAACCAAAGAAGCAACGCGCAGTGGCGGCGACATCGTAAGCCGCGTCGTGAGCATCGCCAAAACCCTTGTTGAAGAGCTTCTCGTGCAGTTCATTCAGGCGGGGCATCTTGAGCCTGCCGCCTATTCCTCCCGTTAGGTTGCAGAACTCGGTACCAGTAATACCTGTATCGAGTCTGGCGAGATTTAGAAATTGCTCGGGAGCGAAGTTGATCCGGATGAACTCGGCACCGATTATATTAATATCGAACTCGATGTTGTGCCCAACAAGTTGCGATGTCTTCGTCAGATCCTGAACAAAAGTGCTAAGTACCTGGACAAGGTCACTTCCCTCCTCCAGTGCACGCCTGGTGGATACACCATGAATCTGTTCCGCCTTGTATGGAATGTCAAAACCTTCCGGCTTTATAATGTAATTATGCCGCGATATTAATTTTCCTTTTGAGTCATGTAACTGCCAGGCTAACTGAACCAATCTGGGCCAGTTGTCAAGGTCAGTAATAGGGGCAGTCTTATTATGCGGAACACCGGTGGTTTCCGTATCGAAAATCAAATACATCTTTCTCGTGGTGGTTGATCGGCAAAGGTAGGAGATCAGATGGAATTTGTTAAATCCAAATTTGGGAATTCAGTACAGTTTTGAACAACAAAGTTTCCAGGGTGAGGTTTGGTGATATTCCTAAAAAGCTTTGGATCAATGTGTTATGTATCCGGTTCGATTTTTGGCCATACCAGGCAACCAAAACACTTAGCCATGAAACATGTGTTCAAGACAGTAGCGGATTTTTTTAAGCGGGAATGGTTTCTGATGGTGACGATCTGCGTCATCGGTTTGATCATTTATTTTTTCGAATGCTTCTGACCTGTTAATCAAAGCGGATTTTCGCTGACTCTTTTCATCTGTTACCGGGATTTATATTTGCGCCCCTGCACCAATTTAGAATACATATAAAGTACTTTTGTCCTTGGTAGAATTGGCTTTGAAGGCTATTTTTCGCAAAAATTTTCAAACGCAGTATGAATTGGTTAACAAGGCTGGTGTCGAGTAGCATTGGCAGAAAACTTCTCATGGCTCTGACAGGGCTATTTCTCATCCTTTTTCTTGTTGTTCACGTTGCCGGTAATCTGCAATTGTTGAAGTCCGATGGGGGAAGAGCATTTAATGAATACTCTCAATTCATGACCAGCAATCTTGTGATCAAGATTGTTGGAATCTTAAATTACACAATGATACTTGTCCACGTTATCTGGGCAATCTGGCTGGGCCGGCAAAACCGGGCTGCGCGGGGAAGTGAAGGATACGCTGTTGAAAAGAACTCGTCGCATTGGACTTCCCGGAACATGGGAATACTTGGTACGTTGATTTTCATCTTCTTAATCATCCATCTGCGTAGCTTCTGGTACGAAATGCATTGGGGCGAAATCAGGACTGTTGTTTATGATGACAAGCCGGTGAAGGATCTTTATTCGGTAGTTGATTTCGCTTACAGTCAGGTAATATACGTGGTCATTTATCTGGTCGGTATGGCCGTCCTTGCCTTCCACCTGTGGCACGGCTTCATCAGCGCGTTTCAAACCCTCGGATTAAACCATCCGAAGTACAATCCTGTTGTCGGATTTATCGGAAAAGCATTTGCGATCATCGTCCCTTTGTTGTTCGCAATTATTCCGGTCTTCATGTACTTCGATATTACTTTTTAACTCTCAGTTCCATTATCATATGATATTAGATTCAAAAATTCCCGAAGGGCCAATCGCCGAAAAGTGGACGAAGCATAAATTCAATCTGAAACTGGTTAACCCTGCCAATAAGCGCAAGTACGATATTATCGTAGTAGGAACAGGACTTGCCGGGGCGTCTGCCGCAGCATCTTTAGGTGAATTGGGTTATAATGTAAAAGCGTTTTGTTTCCAGGACAGCCCGCGTCGCGCGCATAGCATCGCGGCACAGGGGGGGATAAACGCATCAAAGAATTATCAGAACGATGGAGATAGTGTTTTTCGCCTGTTCTATGATACGGTGAAAGGCGGCGACTACCGCGCTCGTGAGGGAAATGTTTATCGACTCGCTGAAGTCAGCGGTAATATCATCGACCAGTGCGTCGCGCAAGGGGTACCGTTCGCGCGCGAGTATGGCGGGCTTCTCGACAACCGTTCATTCGGTGGGGCTCAGGTATCACGTACGTTCTACGCACGCGGGCAAACTGGGCAACAGCTGTTGCTGGGTGCGTATAGTGCACTTAACCGCCAGATCGCCAACGGTAAGGTCAAAATGTACAATCGCACAGAACTACTGGATGTGGTTCTGGTTGATGGCAAAGCCCGGGGTATAGTTACACGCGATCTCGTAACAGGCAAGATCGAGGCGCATAGCGCACACGCGGTGTTACTTTGTACGGGTGGTTATGGAAACGTATTCTTTCTTTCGACCAACGCCAAGGGTTCTAACGCCACGGCTGCATGGCGGGCACACAAAAAAGGAGCTCTTTTTGGCAACCCTTGTTTCACACAGATACATCCTACATGCATCCCGGTGTCGGGTACACATCAGTCGAAACTCACGCTGATGTCGGAGTCATTGAGAAACGATGGCCGCGTATGGGTGCCGAAGACCGCACGTCCCGGATTAACAGCGAAGGAAGCTGTGAATATGCCCGAGTCTGAACGCGACTATTTCCTTGAGCGGAAATATCCGTCATTCGGAAACCTGGTGCCGCGGGATGTGGCTTCGCGGAATGCCAAATATATGTGCGACGAAGGTCGGGGAGTAGGTTCGGGGTTGGCCGTATTTTTGGATTTCTCCGATGCCATTAAACGCGACGGCAAGAAACTTGTGGAGGCGAAATATGGAAACCTGTTCGATATGTATGAGCAAATCACTGGTGACAACCCGTACGAAGTCCCGATGCAGATCTATCCTGCGGTACACTATACCATGGGTGGTCTTTGGGTCGATTACAACCTTATGACTACCGTTCCCGGGCTTTATGCGCTGGGCGAAGCAAACTTTTCCGACCACGGTGCTAACCGGCTTGGAGCCAGCGCGCTTATGCAGGGGCTCGCAGACGGTTACTTCGTCATTCCGTACACCATTGGAGATTACCTGGCCAATATGCCATACGAAAAGGTAAGTGTCGATCGTCCTGAGTTCCGCGAAGCAATGGAGAAGGTAAACAATCAGATTAACCAGCTACTTTCTATCAAGGGGACAAAAACGGTAGATGAATACCACCGCGAACTAGGCCTGATCATGTGGGATTACTGTGGTATGTCGCGAAACGATGCAGGCTTGAAAGGCGCTAAGGTCAAAATTCAGCAGCTGCGCGACGAATACTGGAAGAATGTCAATGTATGCGGCGTGGCCGGAGAACTAAATCAGGAACTTGAGAAAGCAATGCGTGTGGCTGACTTTATGGAACTTGGGGAGCTTATGGTCGACGATGCGCTTAACCGTAGTGAGTCATGCGGTGGCCACTTCCGAGAGGAATCGCAAACCCCGGAGGGGGAGGCTCAACGCAAGGACGATGAATTCGCCTATGTTGCTGCGTGGGAATACAAAGGCCAGAATCAGCAGTCGGTTCTTCACAAAGAGGAACTTAAATTTGAAAACGTCAAGCTTACCCAAAGAAGCTACAAATAAGAATTAACGAATTTACTTCCATATGAAGATTACACTTAAGGTCTGGAGACAAAAAAACGCTGCGGTAAAAGGAGCGTTTCAAACCTACGTCATGGACCATGTTTCATCCGACATGTCGTTCCTCGAAATGTTCGATGTACTTAATATCGATTTGATTAAAAAAGGCCAGGAACCGGTAGCCTTCGACCACGATTGTCGCGAAGGTATTTGCGGAGCGTGCAGTCTGTATATCAATGGACGTCCTCATGGTCCACTTCAGACGACTACGTGCCAGTTGCACATGAGATCATTCAAGGATGGCGAAACCATAACTGTTGAACCCTGGAGGGCATCGGCCTTTCCGGTGATTAAAGATCTTATTGTGGATAGAACCGCTTTCGATCGGATTCAGCAAGTCGGGGGATACATTTCTGTCAACACAGGCGGGGTTCCGGATGGAAACGAAATTCCGATCCCCAAGAAGATTGCCGACGAAGCATTCGATGCAGCTACGTGTATAGGTTGCGGAGCTTGTGTCGCAGCCTGTAAAAATGCATCCGCGATGCTTTTTGTCAGCGCCAAGGTGAGTCAGCTGGCGCTCCTGCCGCAGGGCAAGCCCGAGCGCAAGGAGCGGGTCGAGAGAATGGTGGCCCAGATGGACGCCGAAGGATTTGGTTCCTGCACGAACACTGGTGCATGTGAAGCCGAATGTCCGAAAGGAATAAGCCTTAGCAATATCGCCCGAATTAACCGCGAGTACTTTTCAGCGGTGGCGACCTCCTACGACCTTGAATCAAAGGGTGGGGGCAATTGAGAAATATCAACCGTGTAAGAAAAAGGGGATTGTGGTCAATCCCCTTTTTTGTTTTTATGCCGGATACCAATACCTTTAGAATCCCAGAATCCGCACGCCAGACAAGTCATCGATTTTTTGCAATTCTGGCACGGATGTGGCATCGGCTGACCCCGTAAGCCTAACGAAAACTTTGTGAAGCTATTTTTTACAGTTTTGCTGATCCTTATTATCGGCTGTAGCCCGAAGGTGACTCCGCCAGACCCGGAGGCACTCAAGCCATCCTGGCTTAAGGCACACCCAGCGCCTGTCGGATACTACGTTGGGATCGGACACAGCAACAAGGATGGTAACAATAACTACATACAGTCTGCCAAGAAAAGCGCACTCGATGATCTCGTTTCCCAAATAAGGGTAAACATTTCCAGTACCTCGGTATTAAGTCAGCTGGAGGTCGATAAACAGTTTTCTGAACAATACGAACAGATTATCCAGACCACTACGGCTGATGAAATCGAAGAATTCGAAATCGTTGATACCTGGGAGAATGCTTCGAATTTTTGGGTCTATTACCGCCTTTCCATTTCACGCTATAAACAGATCAAGGAGGAACAAAAACGAAACGCAACCCTGCTTGCGACGGACTATTTTTCCAAAGCTAGGTCGGCAGATGCCGCTGGACAGAAACTTCAGGCTATCACATATTATTTTCAGGCGTTGCGTGCGATGGAGAAATATCTTGGTGAAGCAGTCCGTGTAGCGGTTGATGGGCGTGAAATCCTTCTCGTAAATGAGATTTATGCTTCCGTACAAACCGCATTGAACGATATTGTTCTGCGGGCCAGTCCGGACGAGCTAAATGTGAACCGGAGAATTCAGGAGAGAAGTCAGACGCTTTTGATCAAGGCTGTGTTTGCAGGTTCGGGTAGTCCTGTCGAAACACTTCCGCTTAATGCGTCCTTCGAAAAAGGCTCAGGGGATATCTTCCCTTCCTACAAGACGAATGCTGCAGGTGAAAGCCGGATACTCCTGAACAAAATCAGTTCGAAAGAGATTGATCAGTCCATAAATGTAAGGGTCGACCTTGATGCGCTGAGCAGCGCCGGCAAATCAGAGGTGTATGGTTTGATTTTGAAGACACTGAAATTACCACGCGTTCAAATCAATCTCAAGGTAGAGCGCCCCCTGGTTTTCTTGTCATCTGATGAGAAAAGCTTCGGACTTCGCAGGAACAACTCTCAGTTGTCAAACCGGCTAAGGAACCTCCTTGCTACCAACGGCTTCGAATTCACTAACGATAAAAACATAGCTGATTTATGGTTCGATGTCAGAGCTGATGCCGAAAAAGGTTCGATAACCGGAAGCATTTATGTGACCTACCTTACGGGATTAATAAAGGTAATGACCGTCAGGGAGGGTAAAGAGATTTACGCGACCGTCCTCGACCGGATCAAAGGGTTCGGTCTTGACTATGATAAATCGAGTATTGACGCTTATAACAAGGCAATGGATACCCTGGAGAAGGAAAAGATGAATGAATTGATAAACACGGTGCTTCAGTAAAGATCACTGTTTGTTTTTGGTATTCCTTTTGCCTTTATATTTTTTGAAAACTTAAAATCGTCTCCAATATGAAAAACGTTACTAGTTCCACCCTTATGCTTCTTGCCCTGGGCGCTGTCTTTTTTGGTGCCTGTAAGGGCAAAGAGAAAACTCCGAAAGGAGAGACTGAAGTCATCGTGCCTTGTTCCGGATCCGAATTCTTCACTAACAACAAATTCTTTCGCGCCAACTCTATTGGTGAAAGTATGGATCAGGTTACGTCCAAGAAGAAAGCGCTTGCCAATGCTCGTGCCGAGCTCGCTGCCAGCATTTCCTCGACTGTTAAAGCTGTAACGGATAACTACACCAACTCCCGTGAAATGAACAACAAAGAGCAGGTGGAAGAACGCTTCGAACAGTTGAATCGTGAAATTGTAGAGCAACAGTTATCAGGCGTAAGAACCCTTTGCGAAAAGCTTATGAAAACCGAAGGCGGGACGTTCAAGACTTATATCGCGATCGAACTCTCCGCTGATGAACTCGTAAAAACGTATAATGAAAGACTTTCCCAAGATGATCGTCTTAGAATCGACTACGACTACGAGAAGTTCAAAGAGACATTTGAAAAAGAAATGGAGAAGATGGGCAATAACTAGTCAGTCGGAATAAATGGAAAAGCCACCTTCCCGGGTGGCTTTTTTGTTATGGCATTCTTAACAACCGATCGTGCTTTTGGTGATTGCTATCGTTTGCGACAAAGGCTAACAAGTGTTAATGTGTTGACTCATAATTTTTTAATGTCAAAGCATTTGAATTTCTGACCATGATGGACTACTTTCGTAATAGTATGCTGAATTACAACTCCTGTATGTCCGACAAGCTTATGGCAAGCAAGAAGTGTTGCTGTAAACTTTTCATGCGCATGCAGGAATGTATGGACGTTAACTAAGCCTGAAAACTTAACCGATATAACGAGCCTTTCCTGCAAAACAGGAAAGGCTCTTTTATTTACAATCACAAACGAACTAACAGCCCTTAGTGTATGGAAAGCTTCCGCTCCGAATTAGAGGATATAACCAATCCCGTCGTTGCTCGTGACATTATCGATCTTGAAAAAAAGATCAGAATGTTTCGCGATGGCAAAATCGACGATGACAAGTTTCGCAGCCTTCGACTGGTCAGGGGCATCTACGGACAGCGACAACCTGGCGTGCAGATGGTCCGGATCAAGCTTCCGCTTGGACGGGTAACGACTCAGCAGCTTCGCCGGATTGCTGATATCTCGGATGAATACGCAAGCAGTAATCTCCATGCCACTACCCGTCAGGATATCCAGATACATTTCGTAAGCCTCGATCGCACACCCGAGCTGTGGACGAAACTTGAACAGGATTCGATTACCATTCGCGAAGCTTGCGGGAACACAGTCCGGAATGTTACGGCATCGGACATCGCAGGTATCGATCCGAATGAACTTTTCGACGTCACACCTTATGCATATGAGACATTTCAATACTTGCTAAGGAACCCAATTTGCCAGGAGATGGGACGCAAGTTCAAGATATCCTTTTCCTCAAGTGATTCTGATACCGCATTTTCCTTTATCCATGATCTGGGATTTATACCTCGGGTTCGCGATGGGAAACGTGGCTTTAAAGTAATGATCGGCGGAGGTCTGGGCGCAAATCCTTACCTCGCACTGGTGGCTTTCGAGTTTCTCGAAGAAGACCAGATCATTCCTTTCACTGAAGCGGTAATTCGTGTGTTCGATCGTTACGGCGAACGAAACCGAAGAATGAAAGCCCGATTCAAATTTCTCCTTGATGATTTTGGTCTCGAAAAAATCCTTCAACTTGTCGAGGAGGAACGAAAGGCGCTGAAAAATAAAGTCTATCCGATCAACCTTGATATCGTCCCTGCGTCCCCAATACCCACTGAACGCGCGGTTGCTGATATTGACTTGTCAGATGCTTCCAAATATGACAAGTGGCTACGGACGAATGTGATCCGACAGAAGCAGGAAGGGTTCAATGCAGTATATGTAAAGCTTCCGTTGGGAAACATGTCCTCTGACCTGGCCCGAAAGTTCGCAGACGTGATCGATCAGTTTGCGTCAACGGAACTGAGAGTTACCGTGAATCAGGGGTACCTGATTCGCTATGTTCGCCCCCAGGTGCTTAAACACTTGTTTAATGCGTTGGATCAGCTCGGATTGGCTGATCCGGGTTTTGATAGTGTTGCCGATGTTACCGCTTGCCCCGGCACCGAATCCTGTAATCTGGCGATTTCCGACAGTACGCACATATCCCTGGCGTTGGAGAAGGTAATACGTGAGGAGTTTCCGGAGCTGATTCATAATAACGATATCAAAATCAAGATCAGTGGTTGTCCCAATTCCTGTGGCCAGCACGGGCTGGCAAGTATCGGATTACACGGTAGTACCATTAAAGATAAGCAGGGCAAAGTGCTTCCCGCCCTGGTAGTTTTGCTTGGCGGAGGAAATCTCGGGAATGGCGAAGGCCGGATCGGCGACAAGATTTTAAAAATTCCCAGTAAACGCGGTCCCGATGCGCTTCGGTTATTGCTTAGTGACTATGACGCAAATTCAAATGAAGGCGAATATTTCCATGCGTATTATCAGCGCGCGGGACGCAATTATTTCTATTCCATGCTTAAGCCCCTGGCTGATCTTACAGCCGTGGTACCGGTAGATTACATCGACTGGGGACAGGAAAATAATTTCATATTGCATACAGCGGTAGGGGAGTGTGCAGGAGTGATGATTGATCTCGTTTCAACGTTGCTGGCTGACTCTGAAGACAAAATCGAATGGTCTGCCGAAGCGCTTCGGAAGGAACAATATGCCGACAGTATATATCATAGTTACAGCGCAATGATAAATACGGCAAAGGCGCTTTTGTTAACAGCTGATGTCAGACCCAGTACACAGATTCAAACGATTCTTGACTTCCAAAAAACTTTTGTTGAATCAGGGCAGTTCAGAATCCACGATTTTAAAGAGATGGTGCTTCAGATCAACAAGAACGAGCCAACGGAGGAGTTTGCAATCGAGTACCTGGAGGCTTCCAAAAGGTTTCTTGCAGATGCATTTGTTTTCCGTGCCGCTAAAGAAGAAGTAAGCCGATGATCCCCACGATTTCAATATTGAATAAACGCCCGAGGGTTACTCTGGTAGGAGCCGGTCCCGGTGAACCCGAACTCCTGACCCTGAAGGCCGTCAACGTCTTAAAGGCAGCTGATGTTGTTCTATTCGACGCCTTGGTTTCCAAAGGAATCCTTGACTTTATTCCGAAAGAAACACCGATGTTGTCGGTTGGAAAAAGGGCAGGAACGTTGTCCAATACGCAGGATGAGATCAATGAGTTAATCGTGGATATGGCTTATCGTTTCGGACATGTTGTTCGTCTTAAGGGAGGCGATCCTTTTGTATTCGGACGAGGCGCGGAAGAAATTGAATTCGCAGAAAGGCACGGCATAGAGACTTCCGTGGTTCCTGGAATAACGAGTGCTATCAGCGTCCCGGCGGCGCTCAATATCCCCGTAACGGCACGAGGCGTAAGCGAAAGCTTCTGGGTTATCACGGGCACTACACGCGCCGGGAAACTATCACAGGATATTGCACTAGCGGCTCAATCAACAGCAACCATTGTCATCCTGATGGGCATTGGAAAAATGGAAGAGATAATGGATGTCTTTAAGCTGAACGGGAAGGGCGAAACCCCGGTAGCAGTAATTCAGAACGGCACGATGCCGAACCAGAAAAGTGTGATAGGTACGGTTACAGATATCACATCACGTATGAAGAATGAGGACATATCTTCACCGGGAATCATCATTATTGGCGAGGTTGTTCATTATGCAAGAGATGTTCAAAAAATCGTGGATGAGAATGTTCTGAGAAACTACGAGTGACGCCTTTCCTGATTATTAAATAGTACGAACATGTTGGAGCAAAACAATCTTTTTCCGGTATTTCTGAAACTTGAAAGCCTGCAAACACTGATCGTTGGCGGGGGAAATGTGGGATTGGAAAAACTAAACGCAGTATTGAGAAACAGTCCTGCTGCAAAGGTCACGCTGGTTGCGAGATCGATCCAGGAGCCAATAAGAGATCTTGCTCGAAAACATTCAGGCGTAACGTTGTTTGAACGCAATTTTAAGCTTTGGGATTTGTGGGACAAAGACCTCGTGATGCTGGCCACTGACAACAGGCAATTACACGAAACCATCCGTAATTTTGCCCGCTCCCGGAGACTCCTTATCAACGTAGCTGATACTCCTGAACTATGTGATTTTTATCTGGGATCCGTGGTAACAAAAGGTCATCTAAAGATTGGTGTATCTACCAATGGGAAGTCACCCACGGTCGCGAAAAGGATTCGGGAGTATCTGGAAGAGGCTCTTCCGGACGACACCAACGACTTACTGAACAACATGCAACAAATACGTACGCGGATCAAAGGAGATTTTTCTGAGAAGGTCCGTGTACTGAATGAAATAACGACCACCTGGCTCGCACAGTCAGAGGCTTAGCACGAAGAACAAAAGGGGATTTGAAGTCCCCTTTTTTATTCATTATCTCTATCTCTGGTCTCTTCGATCGTCTGAGGCGGATTCTCAGGTTCGTTGCTTGAAACCTTTCTTGGCGGCTGCATCGGCGTCCGCATTGATCCGATGCCCGGATTCTCATGTTGAAGATTCGAATCCTGCGTCGGGAAGTCAGGACCTTGCCCCTGATGCAAACTTGAGGAATCCGGCGCCTTATCATTATGCTCAGGCTGTTCCGTAGCTTGTCGACCGGATGGCTTGTCCGACCGCAGCTTTTCGTTTCGTCTATTTTTCATAAAATTCTGGTTGAAAGAATATTACAAAAAAGTTATACCAGATGCACAGATCGGTATTGCGAAATGCAACGGTGCAACCAGATGCGGTTCGTCTGTTACGAATTCCTGGACTTTTTTGATGTTTTTCGTCCTGATGCCTTTCGCTTGGCTGCCGGCCTTTTTTTGGTTGTTTTCTTTTTCTTCGGCGGTACTTTTGCGCCCTTTTCACGGGCCTCTGATAACCCTATGGCTACTGCCTGCTTTCGACTGGTTACTTTTTTTCCGGTGCCGGTGCGCAACGTTCCTTGCTTCTTCTTCTTCATGGCGCGCTCAACCATCTCGCCCGATTTTTTTGAATACTTTGCCATTATTTTTTTTGAGAAAGGCTGAAAAAAGAGATGCCTCCCAACGGAACGGCTAGATCATTCATACCTGGCAAGACGAAAGACATCGGGAACGCGCTCGTTTCCAGCCAGAATTCCGGCGACGAGTTCGCCAAGCGCTGGTCCATGTTTGAACCCGTGGCCCGAGCCACCACCCAGGACGAATACATTTTCCGTTTCTGGTAAAAGATCGAAGACAAAATTTCCACTGGGCGAGTTTTCGTATGGGCAAACTCTTGATTCAATAAGCGGAGCATACCTTAATGCAGGAAATCTGTGAGCTAAAAACTGCCTGGCTTCCTTCAGTACTGACTCAACCGGAGTACGTTCACCTGAAGTTGGATTGAATGTTTCGCCTCGCTTATCTACCCCCAGCTTGAAGCCGCGAAGTGAGTTTCCCGGGATACCGTAATAGAAATCTTTTCCATCCGCATCAACCCATGCCGGCATGGCGTCAAATGCCGCCGATTCAACCGCGGGTACGCCGAAGTAATAGACCTCCTGCCGGGTGCACTTGATGACCTGCTGCAATTCCTCGGGAAACAATAATGGCAACCAGGATCCGCACGCGAATAGAAAAGCATCGGCGGTTTCGCGCCTGCCATCAGAGAGAATGATTTCGTTAATTCTCGCACCGGATTTCCGGCCAGGCTTCACATCGCTTTGGAAATATTTTCCACCTTCCCGGATAAAAAGATTTTTTACTTCCTGACATGAATCTCTTGCAAGCAGATAGCCTCCGAACGGGTCGAGATATGCGTGATGAAGATCCGACGAATTTACATGGGGATAGCGTCTGCGGATTTCGGCAGTGGAAAGATATTCATATTCCATGTTGTACTTCTCTGAATATGGAATAGATTCATCAACCAGTGGCGTTTTTTCCTGGTAACAAAACCAGAGTACACCGGCGTTTACGAATACCGGCCTGGAGAAAAGATGTTCATTTTCGCGCCATAGCTGGAGCGACCTCGCATTCATCTTAAAGTACAGCTCGTTCTTCCCGTAGGTGGATCGCGTGACCCGTGTTTCATCACCTGAGCTGGACCTGGAATTGCCGGAGCCCCACGCATCGTACAAGGTGACTTCGTATCCTTTCCTTAAGAGATGGAGGGCGGCCCAGCCGCCGAATGCGCCAGCACCAACAACGGCTACACGACTTCCGCTCGTAATCTGTGGAAGCGGCGCGTAATTGAAACTTTCTCCGTACGCAGGCTCAAAAGTGTTTATGTTCGGCGCACTCATTATAATTTTCTAAATTATTTTTTCCAGTTTGTAGGATCGACGCGCCACGCCTTTAGCGAAACGAGTTGTTCTTCAGTGACATATTTTTGCTCCTGCGCATAGTTTAGCAGGTGTCCATAATCACTAAGCGTGATCAGCGACGTATTGGCTTCGTAGAAATTTCTGGTAGCAATATCAAAACCATAGCTGAATATACATACCATGCCCATAACTTCGAAACCTTCCTGACGAAGGGCCGCAGCTGCCTTAAGAGAGCTCCCACCGGTAGAGACAAGGTCTTCAACGAGCACGACTTTCTGGCCCTTAACAATACGTCCTTCGATAAGGTTTTCCATACCATGGTCTTTAGGTTTGGGGCGCACATAAAGGAAAGGTAAATTCAGTTTATCGGCCACCAGGGCACCTTGGGCGATCCCTGCTGTGGCAACGCCTGCGATAGCCTCCACCGTAAAAAAGTTCTGCCGGATTGCCTCAACCAGACCGTCGCGAATAAGCGTCCTGATCTCGGGATAGGACAGCGACAGCCGGTTATCGCAATAGATAGGTGACTTCCACCCTGAGGCCCACGTAAAAGGTTTATCCGTGTTTAACTTGATAGCTTGAATTTTAAGAAGGCTGGCCGCAACCTGGCCGGCTGTTTCTTCCTGAACTTTAAGAATTGGCATAGCGCCGAAATTTAGAACAAAAAACCTTTTTTAGTTTGTCATTCACGGGTTTTCATCTGGCTCTTTTCCCCTGATGAGAAATATTCTTTAGAAGCCTTGCCACCTAGAGATTATTTTCTTCTTTTGTGATAATGGTTTCGTCTTAACTCCGCATTGAATGATCATTTTTATCAACGACATTCCACTGAGAATTCTAAAGGCTCAGGAATTGCCAGACGAAGGACGAATCAATCAGGTTATCGATGCCGCTTCAGAGCCGGTTACACAGGCGAAACTCATTCATCATGTTTGGATAAAAAACGTAAGCGATGTTGAATTGAATCTGATTCTGGAGTTTCTCGATTCGAAGGTGCCGACTAATGTCCTTTCCGTTACCATATCGGTATCCAACTACGCCTTAACCAAGAGCCAACTCCGAAATAAGTTCAAGATCGAAAAAGCCGCAGGTGGATTAGTGCGCAAAAAGGAGAAGTCCCTGATGATCTACCGTATGAAAAAGTGGGACCTCCCCAAAGGCAAGAAGGAGAAAGGCGAAAATTACAAGGAAACTGCGGTACGGGAAGTTGAAGAAGAGTGTAACATCAACGTCAAGCTTGGAAGAAGAATTTGTACGACTTGGCATACATACACGATGAACAAAAGGGCAATGATGAAAAAAACGAAGTGGTACCTGATGGAGATCCAGGACGACTCGAAAATGAAGCCGCAGACAAGTGAGGATATTGAAGACGTGCGATGGATGAGCCAAAAGGAGGTATACCATGCCCTTGAACACTCATACAAGTCCATTAACTACGTTTTCGAAAGATTTTATGAGAAGGACGGATTGAAATCCGCTAAATGAACCAACTACAGCTTGTATGGCAGGAACTCGGAAACGTCGCCTCCATACTTGTGAACCTCCCGGATGATAGATGAACTGATCCATGTGAGTTGCGGAGATGTAATCAAAAACACTGACTCGAGTTCGTCGTTAAGCTTGCGGTTCACCTGAGAAATGCTGTTCTCATATTCGAAATCCGTAGTATTTCGCAGTCCTCTGAGGAGAAATGTAGCACCGTGCCTCCTGGCGAGCTCGGCCGTAAGTTCTGAATAGGTCAAAACTTTTATGTTGGGATAATTTTCAAAAGTTTTCTGAATCAGGCTGATCATCAAACCTATCTCGAAGTAACGGATATTTTTCTGGCTGTTGTAGCCTATGGCGATAATGATCTCGTCGAACAGTTGCAGGCCTCGTAAGACGATATCCTCATGACCCTTGGTAAAAGGGTCGAATGAGCCCGGAAAAAGTGCAATTCGTTTTTTCATGTGAGAGGAGATATTGTCGCCAACTTGTCAGGGGCGCCCTTCGTTCATGAGTGCAATGTTGTAGAGATCGAAGAAGTGATGCTCCTGCACTTCATCGAACGGGAAGCCAAACCTGAGGTAAGAAGGTCTTCCCCCAAAGGTTACATTCTTGATGTACTTGTAAAACTCGCTATAGTGCGGGGAGCTTTTTCCGATATAACCCCATAAGACGACTTCGCTGGTTTGTTGATCCATGTTAAGCGATTTCATCACCAACATGATATACTTCACGTAATCAGAAAACTGTTTAATTACAAACTGATTATAATAAAGCAACTTCCCTTCGGTGCAAGCCACAATATGCAATTTAAAACGATCGACATAAATGTACAGAGGACTGTCCGCACGCGTTTTCGCCACATGAAGGATGCCTTCTATTAACACCGCGGATTGATGAGTGAACGAGGGCTTGTTATTAGGATAAACTCCTTCAATCCATTGCTTCAGGTCCTTATTTATAGCAAAGACTGTCATGGCATCGGCCTGAACATTCTCAGTGGCTAGAAAATCCTCTTTACGACTGTCGATACTTGCATTGAACTTCAGATATTCGGGCAACGCCTCCGGGGCAAACAACACTTTCGGCACCTGAACGAACTTGTGGTTCTTGAATGAGACTTTGATTCTGTTCCAGAATCCGGCTTTCAAAAGATTATGCGAATCAAAGAGCTGGTCGAGCAGACTAAGAAGCTCTTCGTGAGATGTAATGTTTGGTAAAACAAAATCCTCCATGAGGAGGACAAGATTTTCCCGGGGATCGACAACAGCGAGCTGGAAGTCGCGCGTCCCGATGTTAACCAGCAGATGGTATTGATGAATATAATCTTCATCAAAGCGGTCATCCCGGATCCTCTTGATTTGTTTGTAATTCAATGTGGTGACCTGCAAAATTATTCCCAGTTTCCGCTTGTGCTCACGTCCACACGGGAACCGAAGCCAAGCGGCTGGCGATTACGCACTTCATTTGCTGCACTACGTTCGGGGTTAATGGGGGCGGGGTCCTTTACTTCGATGACACTTACTTCGACGTTCCCCCGTTTCACTTTTCCAACAAAAATATCGAATGTCTTGTTGGAGCCCGGAACCTGACTGAGGGTCTGGATGTCAATATTTGGATTCACCTGATATTCCCAGAGATTTGCAAGGAGTTGGCCTCTCTTGATAGGCGCGCCAACTTCAATGTCCGCCAGACTGGTTACTGTTCCTGATTCGTTGAATCGATAAACATCAGTCCTTCCGTTTTCACCACGAAGCCTGTATGCATTTGACTTTGCAACAACGTAATCGCCCTCTTTAATGAGAAACCCCATAAACGTTCCAGGGTTGGTGGCTGTTAACTGAAAATTCCGCTTGAAAATCCGGTCTTTGGCAGACATATACCCGACTGTGTCGATCTTAACAGTGACCTTTTCCTCACCATAGCTGAGAAGTTCAATTTCTTCAGTTCTGACAGTAATTGGAACCTGACCATTTTCGATGAAGTTAATAAGTGTGTCCCAGCTTGCCGTGTACTTTCCATGACGCTCCAGGTAAGATTTTTGCGCTTCGCGAATGACAGCAAGCTTATCTTTTATCCGGTTTTCCGTTGATGCTACGTGCTCCTTAAACTGGATGGTCGAGTTGATATTATAGTACAGGTACGCTGCAAGGGCAAGACTCACCAGGAAAAGGACAATGGAAAGTATTTTAGTCAGGTTCATCGTTAATGGTTTAAGTGTTGCAATAATAGTTATTTTACCGCGTAATTAACAAGGCAGAATTCGTTGAAAATCGAATTAAATCCTGTGAAATCCGCCCATTTTCCGGAATTCTTTTGCATTTCCGGCCATACGGAAAATGCCATGGAGGTCGGTGGAGGGAAGAGCCTCAATTTCGTTCCAGTTCATGAATTTAGCATCCTGGATAATGTTCATTTCCGGATCCCTTCCAGTCCGTAGAACGCCTCCCTGTGGTCGTACTTCAAAAAACAATTCTACCGAATGGAAGGGAGGGCGAAGATATTCGCAGGTAAATCGAAATGCCCCAATTTCCACCAGGAGCCCTGTCTCCTCCAGGATTTCCCGTTCAAGATTTTGATGGACGGAAGAGCCGAACTCAACGCCTCCACCCGGCGGCGCCCAGAAATTGGCCTGGTTTATTCCGGCATGGTTTACAAGGAGCAACCGATCTTCCTGCCAGCATAGCCCGCAAACCCGTATTCTTAGCCTGTTACCATATAGGTTCGTAACGGATTCATGCATACGCTAAGGATTTAATACCATTCGGAAAAGAAAGTCACAAACCGTAAGAAATTTTGATAATCTTGGCAATATTGTTGAGTTAAGCATGTTAAATTTGAAAAAAAACAGCATATGAAGAAGTCCATGTTCCTGCTGGCGGTCCTTTTCCTCTCCGTTCAGCTTTTTGCGCAGGAAGCCAATAAGCCGGCTACAGGTCCAGTCATTACTTTTGATGAAAAATCACATGATTTTGGCGATATCTATCAGGGTGACAAGGTCGAGCACACGTATAAGTTTGCCAATACCGGAACCGAGCCTTTGATTATAACTAACGTGCAGGTTACGTGCGGCTGCACCGTACCGGCATGGCCAAGAGATCCGATAATGCCTGGCCAGAAATCAGAGATCACGGTTGCTTTCAATAGTGCCGGGAAGAACGGAAAACAAAATAAGGTAGTTACGGTAGTGAGCAACGCCTCAAATGCCGAAGGTGGGCTTATTAGCTTCAAGACTAACGTGCTGGATCGCAAGCAAAATCAGTAATTATCCAATAAATTCTTATCGAAGAGCCCCTCCCGGGGCTTTTTTGCTTTGGATCAGTCCTACTGCTAAAAACGACCAACCTACCAGTAGCAAAATACCACCAATCGGCGTTAATGGTCCGAGAATGCCCAGCCCCGAAAAGCAAAGCCCGTACAAACTTCCGGAGAACAACAGGATTCCCAGGAGGAAAAATATCCCGGCATACTTTAGCTTAAACGAATCAATATAGTGCATGAAGACAGCCGTGAGCAGCAGTGCCAGCGCGTGATAAAACTGGTACTCCACAGCCAATTCGAACGTTTCGAGCCGGTTTCGCTGAACGAGGAATGGCTTCAATGCGTGTGCCCCGAACGCTCCAAAAGCAACCGATAGGAACCCAAGAACCGCTCCTGAAATTAGGGTAATCCGATATATCATAAAGGTTTGTAAAGGTTACGTTCTCCAAAGATAGCAGTACCCACCCGTACAATGGTGCTCCCTTCTTCAATGGCAATTCGGTAGTCGCCGCTCATTCCGATCGATAATTCCTTCATCTGCAAGTTCGGCGGAAGATTTCGGATCCGGAGATCGTCGAAGAACGTTTTTAGTTTTCTGAACTCACCCCGGACCTGCTTCTCGTCGTCGGTAAAAGTGGCCATACCCATCAATCCGCTGATGGCAATGTTCTGCAACGCCAACAAGGTCCGTGATTCAATAAGCTGGCTGACTTCGTCTTCGGAGAAACCGAACTTTGTTTCTTCAGATGCGATAAACATTTGGAGGAGGCAGCGAATGGTGCGGTTGTTTTTTCGCGCTTGCTTATCGATTTCTTCAAGAAGTCTGACCGAGTCAACGCTTTGAATACAATCGACGAAAGGCGCAATGTATTTTACCTTGTTCGATTGCAAATGTCCGATCATGTGCCACGAAATATCTTTGGGAAGCTTCTCGCACTTAGGAACCAGTTCCTGAACTTTATTCTCGCCGAAGATTCGCTGACCAGCCGCATAAGCTTGTTCGATAATTTCAATGGGTTGTGTCTTGCTCACTGCTACCAGTGTGCATTCAGCGGGTAAGTTTTGCCGCAGATTATTAATGTTATTTCTGATATTCATTCCTATTTTTAGCCATTAAACAAAGCTAAAGCAAATTATGGCGATACTCGGAACATTGCTGAAAAAAGGGATCCGCCTGAGGGAAATGCTGGAGCAGGAGTATTCTTCGCCATTTGATCTACAGAAGAAAGAACTTAAGGAGCTTTTAATCACCGCGAGCCAGACCGAATTTGGCAAGTTCTATAACTTTCCCAAAATACTCGGCGATTTCCGCAAGGGTCACAGGCAATTCTACGAAGCGTTCAAGGCGAACGTCCCGGTTCACAATTATAATAAGATTTATAATGAATGGTGGAAGCTTTCTCTCAAAGGAGTTAAGGATGTGTGCTGGCCGGGCAGGATAAAATATTTTGCATTGAGTTCAGGTACATCAGAAGCTTCGTCGAAGTACATTCCTGTTACAAAAGAGATGACGAAGGCGATACAAAAAACCAGTATACGCCAGATCCTTACATTATCGAAATACGATCTTCCTTCCAAAACTTTCGAAGCAGGAATCCTCATGCTAGGTGGAAGTACTCACTTGAATAAACGCGGTAGTTATTTCGAAGGAGACCTGAGTGGCATTCAGGCGGCCAGGTTGCCGTTCTGGTTCCAGCATTTTTACAAGCCGGGAAAAAAAATTGCTAAAACCCGGGAATGGGATGCCAAGCTTGACGAGATAGCGCGTAAAGCCCGCGACTGGGATATTGGCATCATAGTCGGCGTTCCGGCATGGATTCAGATCCTGATGGAAAAAATAATCAGGTATTATAAGGTTCAGAATATTCACGAGATATGGCCCAACCTCAACGTGTATGTTCACGGTGGCGTATCCTTCGATCCGTATCGCAAAGGGTTTGAAAAGTTGCTGGGCCGGTCTATTTTCTATATTGAAACATACCTCGCTTCCGAAGGGTTTATCGCTTTCCAGGCGTATCCAAACCGAAGGTCGATGAGACTTGTTCTTAACAATGGGATCTTCTACGAGTTCGTTCCCTTTGATGAGCGAAACTTCGATGGTAGTGGCGAACTGAAAGAAAATCCTGAGACGTTTCTCATCGATGAAGTGGAAGAAGGAAAAGAATATGCGATCCTGCTATCGACGTGTTCGGGCGCATGGCGGTATATGATAGGTGATGTGATTAAGTTCATATCCCTGGAAGAATCGGAAATCGTTATAACAGGCCGGACAAAGCACTTCCTTAGTTTATGCGGGGAACACCTTTCGGTTGACAACATGAATAAAGCGATTGAGCTCGTGGCGAATGATTATAATATCACAATCCCCGAGTTTACAGTTGCAGGTATCCCGCACGGCTCGCTGTTTGCTCATCATTGGTTTGTTGGTACTGACGGCGACGCTGAGATCAATGCGACCGAACTGAAAGAAAAAATTGATTTGCACCTGAAAGAGTTGAACGACGACTATGCAGTCGAAAGAAGTGCTGCCTTGAAAGAAATCTATCTTGATGTGCTGCCAGTTAAAACCTTCTACGATTATATGGAGACGAAAGGAAAGGTGGGTGGTCAGAATAAATTTCCTCGCGTGATGAAAAATGCCCAGCTGGAGGACTGGAAAAACTTCCTCCAACACCATCGAAATGGAAATAGTCTTTAACGGGATCATTTCAGGTGTTATTCTGGCACTGTTGATTGGGCCTGTATTCTTTGCTATACTCCAGACCAGCATCGAACGAGGTTTCAATAGCGGTTTTTTTGTAGCAATAGGGGTATCGTTGAGCGACGCATTCTATATATTCATATCCTATCTGGGGCTCGCGCGCTTTGTCAGCGACGAAAATTCGCGTCACTTTCTGGCATACGGCGGGGCTTTGGTACTTTTTGGATTCGGCGTCTACTACCTTTTTATAAAAAGCCGTAAACTTTCCAATTTTAATCCCGCAACTATACGGGCAAGGAGTCCGGGCCGGCTCATCGCGAAGGGATTTATTATCAACGGACTCAGTCCGATGGTTCTCTTTTTCTGGGTTGCCACGGTGGGCGTCGCGACTACGCAGTTCGGCTATACGACACGCCGGGAAATCATCACTTATTTTTCGTCAATTGTGCTTACTGTTTTCATTACTGACTTAATGAAAGCGAAGCTTGCCGACAAACTTCGCATTCTTATTACGCCCCGATTTGTTCGAATCCTTAACATTATTCTGGGTATTGTGCTGGTGCTATTCGCATGCCGGTTAATCCTGGATCCCGAGCGCATACCACACTGATCAATCCTGAAGGACGTTGGTTAGGAAGGTTGATTTAAACGCAAGCCATCCGAGGAGAAATATAGCGCCCCAGGTGAGGTAGTTTACATAGAAGTCGGTCTTGTCGCGAAAACGGGTTTCTTTTATTTCAGCCTTTTCGTACTCGTCAATTTTGTTGAAGATAGATGCAAGGGCCTCATTGTCGGTGGCCCGGAAGAACTCTCCATTTCCGATGTCCGCCATTTTTCGCATAACGGTTTCGTCGACGGTGTTGTCAAACATCTGGGTGCGTCCGAAGAAATCTTTTCCAAGGGGAACGAGGCCTTCCTTACCAACAAGGATAGTGTATATACGCGCGCCGAACGCCGCTCCCAGTTCCGCCGCCGTAATCGGGTCGATGTGGCCGGCATTGTTGTCACCGTCACTAAGCAGAATGCATACCTTTGATTTCGCCTCCGACTCCCGCATTCGGTTAGTCATCACAGCCATTGCGCTTCCTATTGCCGTGCCGGAAGTCTGAATCATATCGAAGCCAATGTCACGGAGATACGTTCGAAGTAATTCATAATCGCTGGTGAGTGGTGATAATGAAAAGGCATCGCCCGAGAATACCACCAGCCCTATTCGATCCTGCGTTCGACCGTTGATGAAGTTCAGGGCCACCTGCTTTGCTGCCGTAAGTCGATCCGGTTCAAGGTCGGCAATCTGCATGGATCGGCTTATGTCGAGCGCAATCATGATGTCTATGCCTTCGCTCCATTGTTCCACCTTTTCATTGCTTCGCTGTGGGCGTGCCAATGCGATAAACACAAGGCATAAGGCAAGTATCAGGAAAACGTCCGGGATAAATCTCACCAATGTGAGTGGTGAACTCTTCAACTCCCGTCGGGTAACGGCAACGGGGAGCTTCTGGCTGAATCGTGATTGCAAAACCCAACGCAAGATGAATAAGAAAGGGATAGCCACAGCGACATAAAGAAATATCCTGTTATCCCACTCAAAAGCCCCGATCACAGAAGGGAAAAACCATTCCAGGCTATACCAGGGGCTCAGTATCTCGTCATTCATTCCGCACCTCCCTGAGTTTATCGTTGAATTTTCTTTCTGCTATCGTTCTCAGATTCAGAAGCGGTTCAACGACTTCCGAGTTGGTTCCGTAGACGGCCGCGTCCAGTTTACGCAGGTTCTTAACCATGTTTTCATCCTTTTCCGCCTGAAACGTTTCACGGGTGGTCAGGCGCGTATAGGGCTGCCGGTTCAGACGTTCCATATACTTTTTCCACATCGTAAGTGCAAGTTCGGTTTTAAGGGGTGAAAATTCGTTTTTGATGCTGTCGATCTCAGCAGTATAACTATTGACAAAATTCAGGTGATCACGTCTCATTCGTTTGGTCCGGATGTATTGCTGCACCCGGCCACCAAACACTATCCAGACGACTCCCGCCAGGAGAAGTGTCATTGATGCCGCGACCAGTATCAACGGAAAGTTAAATGGTTTTGGTACGCGCTGGTAGGCGATGGTTGCTCTTACGGGTAAGTCGGGACCAATTTTTTCAGGAACAACATTAACCATAAGTCGCATTCGCACGGTATCCCAGTTGGAATGGTATCTTGTGCAATCCAGGGCGTTGATCTGAAACACCGGCAACCTAAAGCGATGAATAGAATCTGTCTCGAAAGTTGTCAGATGGTATACAGCGCTGTCAAAGCTTAGTCCATTCTCTGTGCGGGTGATAAAGTAACGTTTCTTTCCAAACTCAAACGGTGCGTAGTTGAAAGAACTGTCGGGAAACAAAACCTGAGATTCTTTAGGGTATCGGGCGCTCAGGGCGTAAAAGATCTCGTCACCAACGCGCAGGCTGTCGTCAAGAAAGCGCCCCTCAACGCTGATGTTTTGCTGCGACATGCCGGTCAGGCTGCACAACAATATCAGGATACAGCATCCGGGATTCATGAGGAATCTGCGTGTATCCATCAGGTTGTTTTTGCCATTTTATTCCTCACTTTGAATAACCTGAGCAGCTTTGGCACGTAGTCTTCCTGTGTGTCCAGTGAAATGAAGTTTACTTCATGCTTTCTGCTGAAACGGGCCAGGTCATCGCGTCTTTGGATATGGCTTTCGTTAATCTTCTCCCGGAAATCGGCCGAAGAGCTGTTCACCCAGAGTGTTTTTCCGGACTCTTTATCAAGAACCGGAATAATGCCGAGGCCCGGCAGGTTACTCTCAAGTTGATCACTCAAATGAATAACGACAAGGTCATGGCGTCTGGCGAGGGCTTTCAGGTTATCGAAATATCCTTCGTCAATAAAATCCGATATCAGCATAACGACGCTACGCCTCTTAATAATGTTCAGGGCGAATGAAATCGCTTTCGAAAGGTTAGTCTGAAGTGACCGTGGCTTGAGATTGGATAACGCCTTGATAATCTCATACGCCTGTGAATGGCCTTTTACCGGTTTAAGGTATACCTCGCGAACGTCGGAGAAACAGATAAGGCCGACGTGGCTGGATTCCTTTACGGCGGACAAAGTAAGTACGCCGCAGATTTCCCGGCCTACGTCACCTTTTGTGCGGCCGGTTACTCCTATGTCTTCAGAAGCGCTTACGTCCAGAATAAAAAAAACGGTCTGTTCTTTTTCCTCCCTATAAGTCTTTACAAAGGTACCATGGCCTTTTGCCGAGACGTTCCAGTGGATTGTTCGAATGTCGTCGCCGTATTGATAAGGCCGCACGTCGTCGAACTCAAGCCCCGATCCTTTGAAGACCGAATGGAAATCTCCCTGCATGTGGCTGTTGATAGCCTTTCGTATCTGGATCTCGTATTTTCGCAGCTTCTTCAGAAGGTCTCTCATCGGGCACAGTTTCTGCACGGCTAATAACTCCACAGGAACGTAATTCAACTCCTGGCGGTTTACCGCATAGTGAAATCAGGGCCGTAAAATAGAACAATTATGTTTATTTTGCTGGGCTCAATTCAATATTGGTTCTATTTGATTATCAATGGTTATTAAAGCAGTGAAGGGTGCCATTTTTATTTTCGTTGCCTGTTTGATGGGGTCGGCTGCCTGCGATTCTGAAAGAAACACTCAGACAGTCCTGCCGAAAGAGGATATGGTCCGTGTCCTGACGGAAATCTATCTGGCCGAGGAAAAGGTTCAGCGAATAGGGTTAAAGACCGATTCGTCTGCTAAACTCTTTGCCCGGGTGAACAAAAAAATTGAACAGGAAACCGGAATCCCTGATTCTGTTTTTCAGGAATCTCTGCGCTACTATATGGAACGACCCAAAGAGATGCAGGAAATCTATACCATCCTTGTGGACTCTCTCAATCTGATGGAACAACGGTCATCTTTTGGTTCAGACGCACAATGATTTATCCGGAAGACCTCGAATCTAAACTTGGTTTTGATCAGATCCGTGAGAAGCTAAAAGCGTACTGTCTTTCAGATGGCGGCTCGGCCTGGGTCGACAACATGCGTTTCAGTTCGAATGCTGATTTCATAGGTGTTCTTCTCAGGCAGAACCTTGAGTTTCGCCAGATTCTCGAAAAGCGTGAAAACTTTCCGTCGCGGCATTTTTATGATGGTCAGGATTGGCTCAAACGAATATCCCTGGAAGGGAACTGGCTTGAAGCAGAAGATTTTCTTCACCTCGCGTATGCATTGCAAACCATTCTCGACTGCAAGGATTTCCTCAACAAATCCAAAGAATACTATCCTGAATTGTATCGCCTCTCCGAGCCCGTGGCTTTGGGCGGCGTGCTCATCGCTGAGGTTCACCGGACTGTCGACGATAAGGGGGTTGTTCGCGATACGGCGAGCCCGGAATTGGGAAGAATTCGTCGAAGCCTGCGAGATGAACAAACACGTTTACGAAGACTTGCTGATCAGCTTTATAAAAACGCCGTGGCCGAGAAGTGGGTTCCTGAAGGAGCACTTCCCACTATCCGCGAAGGCCGGATTGTAATTCCGATTCTGGCCGAGCACAAACGAAGGATTAAAGGATTTATTCTGGATGAGTCGGCTACAGGTCAGACCGTCTTCCTCGAGCCGACGGAAATGCTTGACGCGAATAACGAAATCCGGGAACTGGAACACGCGGAGAAACGCGAGGTTGTGCGGATTCTCATGCAGCTCACGGACCGTTTCCGGGAAGATTTAGCCTCGCTTCGGCAGGCCTTCCAGTTCCTCGCGCAGATCGATTTCATTCGTGCGAAAGGCAGACTGGCCCTGGAGATAGGTGCTGATTTACCTGTTCTGGAAAAACGTCCGGAACTCACCTGGTATAATGCCCGCCATCCATTGTTGTTCCTAAGCCTCAAAGGAAAGCGCGAGGTTGTGCCGTTGAGTATTGAATTGAGTCATGTTAACCGGATGCTGCTGATTTCGGGGCCGAATGCGGGTGGCAAGTCGGTGGCGCTTAAAACGATAGGTCTGCTTCAATACATGTTTCAGTGTGGTTTGCTAATACCTCTTTCGGATCGAAGCCGGGTGGGGGTTTTTCACCAGATCTTTCTCGATATCGGTGACCAGCAATCCATTGAAAACGATTTAAGTACGTATAGCAGTCACCTGCGTAACATGAACGTCTTTCTCCAGAAGGCGACGGATAAATCGCTGGTACTGATGGATGAACTCGGATCTGGTACGGATCCCAATTTTGGCGGAGCAATTGCGCAGGCCATTCTTGATTCTCTGCTCACAAAGCGCGTATGGGGTGTAGCTACCACGCATTACTATAACCTTAAACTTTTCGCCGGTCAGCGTCAGGGTATACAGAATGCAGCAATGCGTTTCGACGATCGGAATCTGATTCCGCTTTATCAGCTTGACCAGGGGAAACCGGGTAGTTCTTTCGCCCTCGAGATCGCACGCAAAACCGGCCTTCCGGCTGAAACACTGGCTGAGGCTGAAAAATTAGTTGGTAAGGATCTCGCAGGGTTTGAAACGCTTGTACGTTCCCTGGAAAAAGAGCGGCAGGAACTCTCCGTTAAGCTTAAACAAATGGAGAAAAAGGATTCGGCGCTCACGCAATCCCTTGCCAAATACGAGACTTTATCAAATGACCTGGAATCCCGAAAGAAACAGATTATTGACAAAGCAAAAGAGGATGCGGCTGCGTTGCTTCAGAATACTAACCGCGAAATTGAAAAGACGATACGGCACATCCGTGAAAACCGGGCTGAGAAGAAGGAGACGATTAAAGTTCGTCGGAGTCTTCAAGAGTTGACGTCGCGCGTGAAGTCCCCGGTCAGGCAGAAGGACGCCCCCGTGGAACTGAAGGAAGGTGACCGGGTACGTATCTCGGGTCAGGAGGGGAGTGGTGTGATCACACAAATACAGGGCAAAACCGCGACAGTCCAGTTTGGAGAATTGAAATCCATTGTCAAGATGGATCGCCTGGAAAAAATTACTGCCGCAGTTGAAAAGGAGATCACAACGCGACTCCGGACTGCCGGGATTGATGTGCATGCGAAACGGGCTAACTTTCAGAGTACGTTGGACATCCGCGGAAAGCGGGTGGAGGAGGTTGGCGCTATACTGGATCAGTTTATGGATACCGCAATTTTGCTAGCCCAGGCCGAACTGCGGATACTGCATGGCAAAGGTGAAGGTGTTCTCCGGAAAGTGGTTCGCGACGCGCTGAAACGCTATAAAGAAGTTGCTTCCGTTTCGGATGAACATGTGGAACGCGGAGGCGACGGAATTACCGTCGTGGTGTTAAAATAAAAAAAGGCTGATGAGAGCCTTTTTTATTTTTCAGGAGCTGTCCTGTTATTTCGTCAATGTGAATTCCCAGTCTCCGGCAACGGTCTCGGTACGACCGTTGTAACCCGTTCCTGAATAGTTCTCCATGGTAAGTGTCAGTGTGTTGGCGCTTACGGCGTAAACAATGTTCACACCGTCATCGCGCACGAGCTGGGACGTGACAGGGGTGCCAAAGGTGAACGTGCCGCTTGCGGGCCAGGGTGTAAGTTTCCCGGGTCTGCCTGATGTCGTGAACGTCATCGCATCGCCCGACGCTTTTGCAAAAGCTATCTGGAAACTTTCATAATCGGCAGTCATATCATCGTCATCATAGGTAACCGCCTGGGCATTCCAGGTACCCACGAGTTTATCAATCTGGAGTTCTTTTTCGGTCTTCTTGTCTTCATCTCCATCTTTACCACATCCGCTGAAATAAACAGTTGCGCTAACGAGGATAAGGAGGGTAAGAATGCGTGATATCAGCTTCATCTCATATGATTTATAGTTCACGAATATGGGGGGAAAATTAATAATATCAAAGAATCAAGCGTCTGGGAAGCGATTTGGCCTGTAAGATTTATGTCATTTAAGACACACTGAATGGGCCTGGCAACGCAATGCATCGCCAGTCAGGCACTTACTACCTATTTAAAATCCATAATATTTATGATTTGTCCGGCCTGTGGGTACTCCGCGGGGTTGTTTGATGCGATAAGAACCAGGGCATTTTTCGGAAGTTTTTGCAGTTCGGCAACGTACCATGAAAAAGCCCGCTGATCCAGATTGGTGCCGGGTTCATCGAGAAAAACCATGTCTGATTCTGTATAGAATGCCAGGGCAAGCTTAAGACGTTGCCGCATTCCTGAAGAAAAGTTGCCGATTTGCTTATTTCGGGCATTTTCCAGGTACATGAGATCGATCAGCGCGGGTAGGGACACCCCTTTACGGATCGGCTTGAATTTGAAGTGAAACTGTATTTGTTCTTCCAGTGTAAACTCATCGATCAGGTCCATGTATGGGGTGGCGATCGAAATTCTGCGAAAGACCTCCTCCGGGGGAATTAAGGTATCGCCACTAACATATTGGATCGTTCCAGACGACGGAAGCGACTGCCCCCAAAGTATTTGTAATAAAGTAGATTTTCCGGAGCCGTTGGGGCCGGTTATCGCATAAATGCGGCCAGCATGAAATGTAAGAGAAAGTTTACGAAAGATCCATTCGCGGTTGAAGCGTTTTCCCAGATTCTCAGTCTGAATGGAGAGGCCACTGCGATCGGTTGATTCCAACGGTCACGTGTATTGTTTAGTCTATTCCTCCGTAACCCTTCATTATTCCCCTTTCGGAAGTTCGGATAAAGTCGAGAATGTAGTCGCGCTCAGCGCTTTCAGCAATTTCTTTTTCGACTATTTCAACAGCTTTTGAGTGGTTGATATTCCTCAAAAAGATATATCGGTAGATTTCCTGAATTTCGCTGATTTTCTCGGAAGAGAATCCCCGTCGACGAAGACCAACTGTATTGATGCCGGCATAAGACAAGGGCTCGCGGGCGGCCTTAGTAAATGGTGGAACATCTTTACGTACGAGGGAACCGCCGCCAATATAAGCGTGCGAACCAATTTTACTGAACTGCTGGACGGCGCAGGAGCCACCGAAAATAGCGTGATCGTGGATCAGAACATGGCCAGCTAACTGGACAACATTCCCCAGAATACAATTATCTCCGACCAGACAGTCGTGGCCCACGTGGACATAAGCCATCAGCAGGCAGTTAGAGCCGATCACCGTCTTATATCTATCGACGGTCCCGCGATTGATCGTAACCGATTCTCGGATCGTGGTATTGTCGCCGATCTCAGCAGTGGTTTCCTCACCGCGGAACTTCAGATCCTGGGGGATACCTGAAATCACGGCGCCGGGAAAAATCCGACAGTTTTTACCAATCCGGGCACCATCCATTATCGTGGCGTAAGGTCCTATCCACGTTCCGTCACCGATAACAACATTTTTTTGAACGGTTGCAAATGGCTCGATGGTAACGTTACTACCGATTATTGCGTCTGGATGTACGTTGCTTAGGGGATATTGACTCATGAATCTTTCCGAACGATACTGGCCGTCATTGTACCTTCACACACTAGGGTATTGCCGACAAACGCACGACCAGACATTTTAGCAATTCCTCTCTTTATTGGCACTACGAGGTCACATTGTATGACCATCGTGTCGCCAGGCAAAACCATTTTCCGGAACCGAAAGTTTTCTATTCCGAGGAAATACGTCCAGTAATTTTCAGGATCCGGAACGGTATTCAAAACGAGAATTCCACCGATCTGAGCCATCGCCTCGATCTGTAATACTCCTGGCATTACCGGGTTTCCGGGAAAATGACCCTGAAAGAAGGGCTCGTTAACCGTTACGTTTTTTACACCGGCTACGCTTTCATTATCGAGATAAATGATCTTGTCGATGAGCAGGAAGGGATACCTGTGCTTGAGAATCGACGATATCTTGTTGATATCCATGACCGGCGGAAGGCTGGGGTTGTATTTCGGCCGACCCAGCTTGTCGGCTTCCTGCATGGCTTTTTTAAGCTTCTTGGCAAATGCTACGTTGGCCGCATGACCGGGGCGGGCCGCGAGTACCTGAGCCTTTAACGGGCGCCCTGCCAGTGTTAAGTCTCCTACGATGTCAAGTAGCTTATGACGTGCCGGCTCATTCTTGTAGCGAAGCTCAATATTGTTGAGAATGCCCTCCTGCTTTACGGCTACCTTCGGTTTGCCGAGCATTTTGGCAATGTTATCCAGTTCGTTATCCTGCACGACGCGGTCAACAATAACAATTGCATTATTCAGGTCACCCCCGCGAATCAGGTTATTTTTGTAGAGCATTTCAAGTTCATGCAGGAAACAGAATGTCCTGCAGGATGCAATTTCCTTTTCAAATTGATGGATATCGGTAATCGACGCATGCTGACTGCCAAGAACCGGTGAATTGTAATCAATCATCACCGTGACGCGGTAGTCATCGAGTGGAAGAGCCGCAATTTCGACATTTCGTGCCGCTTCGCGGTAAAATATCGGCTCTTGAACCTCAAAGAAATCGCGAATCGCATTTTGTTCCTCTGCCCCGGCTTCCTTCAGAACTTCAACAAATTGAAGAGAGCTACCATCCATAATAGGGCACTCAGGGCCGTCGAGCTGGATGAGGACATTGTCGATTTGAAGACCTGTGAGAGAGGCAAGGGTATGTTCAATTGTGCTTACCCGGGCCCCGGACTGCTCGATCGTAGTGCCTCGCGACACGTCGACAACGTTATCACAATCAGCATCAATAATGGGAGATCCCGGTATGTCGACTCGCTGAAATTTGATTCCGTGGTTCGGCTTGGCAGGTACAAAGGTCATATTGGTTTGAACCCCGGTATGAAGGCCGACCCCAGAGAGCGTAACCGATTTCGTGATTGTTTGCTGTTTGATGTTGAGCATTGCCGTGAAAAGTGGGCAAATTTAAGCTCAATATCCAGATAATCAAACTTTGGGGCTTTTAAGACAGTGCGGCGGTCACATTCTGATCTTATTAGTAAGATTCATTGTCAATGTTCATTTTTTGCTCGAGTTCCCTGAGTCGGTCGACAAGTTCCGGCAGGTTTTTGAAAACGGCGTAGGAGCGATAATAACCCTTATAATCGATGGCAGGAGAGCCCATTAGTTTTTCTCCGTCTCTGCTCGACTTAAGAATTCCGGACTGTGCCCCAATGCTGGTGTTACTGGCAATCACCAAATGGCCTGCGATGCCGACCTGGCCTGCTACCACGCATTTTTCGCCCAGTTTCGTCGACCCAGATATTCCGGATTGAGCAGCAATTACCGTATTGCTTCCGATTTCCACATTGTGAGCTACCTGTATGAGGTTGTCAAGTTTAACGCCTTTCCGAACGAAAGTGCTGTCGCCGAAAAACGTGGCACAGTCAATCACGGTGTTTGCGCCAATAGTGACGTTGTCTTCCAGGATAACGTTGCCGAGCTGTGGGATTGTTTTGTACGTTCCGTCGGTCTGCGGCGCAAATCCGAATCCATCACTTCCGATAACGGTTCCGGAGTGGATAACGCAGTTATTCCCGATTCGGGTATCGCTGTAAACTTTAACTCCTGAATGCAGAATCGTGTTGTCTCCAATGGTAACGTTATCGCCGACGTACACATGCGGGTAAATCTTTACATTCGAGCCAATTGTTGATTTGTGACCAATGTACGAAAACGCCCCGCGATAAACATTGTCGCCGGTTGAAGAACGCTCACCGATAAAGCTTGGTTGTTCCACGCCGGTCTTCTGGTAACTGACAAGCTTGTGATATTCCTCAAGCAGCGCGGTGAAGCTCGAGTAAGGATCGTCTACGAGAATGAGCGATGCTTTGATTTCTTTTTTCGGTGTGAAATCTTTTTTAACAATTACCGCTGAAGCTTCGGTAGAGTAGATATAATGCTCGTATTTCGGGTTGGAAAGAAAGGCGATCTGCCCGACCTTGGCCTCCTGAATTTTAGCCAGCATATTCACCTTGTAGCCGCCGTTTCCCCTCACTTCTCCCTGTAGCATTGCCGCGATCTGGCTGACTGTGAACTCCATAATTCAGGTGTTTATCTTTGTCGTTCCACGTATTTCCACGTCTGATGTTGAAATACTAATCTTGCAAAGATACAGTTTTAGGCCAGCACAGATAGTTTTTTTTCACGATTTTGCTTAGCGCGCGAATCGCCGGGAGATCGGAGGCTGTGGCAATGTCAACGACTTTTCCGGAGCGCATAAGGATGTTAATCTGTTTGCCTTCCGCATACGCTTCGTTGGTCACGGTACCGTACGAAAACAGATAATGTGTTTCAGATCCCAGTGTGTGAAAATGTTTTCTTACGGCTTCGCGGATGCTCTCAATTGTTTCCTTTCGGATCGGATCGCTTGTAAGTGTGACACGAAACAGTTTTCGCTCAAGAAGGTCGTTACACAACATGCGGATGATGTGATCGTCTGAAGAACGCCAGAACTTGATCGCGCCCCAGATGTCATGATCGTCGAGCGAACCGAACGCATCAAGGATTTCGCTTCGTTCCATAAAATCGGTTAGCGTAATGTCATTCTTGAGAAAGATCATTAATGGTTCGCTTGCGGGTAACGGGTTGCCTGCGCGTATAAGACTCTTCGCACGTCGAACAATATTCACCACCATTCGTTCAGCGCTTACCGTTACTTTATGCAGATATACCTGCCAATACATCTGGCGCCGGGCGTTTAGAAAGTTTTCGATGCTGTACAAACCTTTCTCATCAACTACCAGTTCGTTCTCGTGCACATTCAGCATTAAAAGAATACGTTCGAGACCAATGCTTCCTTCCTGTACGCCCGTAAAAAAACTGTCGCGGTTGAGGTAATCAAGCCGGTCTATGTCCAGCTGGCTTGAAACCAGCTGATGGAAAAACTTCCTCTCATAGCTATTTCTGAAAATGCGGATGGCAAGATCAAGCGCACCGTTAAACTCGTCATTGAGCTTATCCATAAAGAGATAGGACAAACTCTCATGCTTGACCGATGAGAGCAAGGTGTTCTCCAACGCATGTGAGAGCGGACCGTGACCGATATCATGAAGCAGCACAGCGAGTTGGGACGCTTCGTACTCCTCATTCGACACGTCGATCCCTTTTAGCCGAAGCGTGTTCAGCGCTTTTCCCATAAGAAACGAGGCACCCAGGGCATGTTGAAAACGTGTATGAAGAGCAGCCGGGTAGACAAAGTCAGTCATACCCAATTGCTTGATGTACCTGAGTCGCTGAAAGTATCGATGAGAAACGATGTCGTAGAATAGGTCGCTGGGCAGGGTGATAAATCCGAAAATCGGATCGTTAATGGTCTTTTTTTTGTTCACACCGTACAGATTATACAATTGCGCTTCAAATAGCGCATAAACGGGATAAAATTCAAAAAGCGTTGCGGCGCGGGCACTTCAAACATCAAACTAATACTTAAATTCGAAAAAAATTGGCTTATGCAAAGATACAGTATTCTCTGGGCGGACGATGAAATCGATTTATTGAAACCTCATATCCTTTTTCTTGAACAACGCGGATATGACATTACGCCCGTGAACAATGGATCGGATGCGGTAGAACTAAGCGATGAAAAGCATTTTGACGTTGTATTTCTGGATGAAAACATGCCGGGAATGTCAGGGCTGGAGGCGCTTACGCAGATTAAAACCAACAAGCCTAATCTGCCCGTTGTTATGATTACAAAGAACGAGGAAGAACAGATTATGGAAGAGGCGATTGGTTCCAAAATCGCCGACTATTTGATAAAGCCGTTGAATCCAAGTCAGATTTTATTGTCAGTGAAAAAGATACTCGACAACAAGCGTCTGGTAATGGAAAAGACGAACCTTGGCTATCAGCAGGAATTCCGCAAGATCAGCATGGCTTTTATGGATGAAATGAACCATGATCAATGGGCGGATATTTACAAGAAACTCATACACTGGGAGCTGCAGATGGACCAGCCTGATAATCAGGAAATGGGTGACGTTCTCGATATGCAGAAAACCGAAGCGAACGCAAACTTCGCGAAGTTTGTGATACGCAACTACGAGAGCTGGCTGAACAACGCTAATGCAGACAAGCCTTTGTTATCCCATCAAATCATGAAGCGAAAGGTGTTTCCCGAAATTGGCCAGGGAAAACCGGTCTTCGTGATTCTCATAGACAATCTCCGTTTCGATCAATGGAAAGTGATCGAACCGATTATCAATGAATATTTCACCATCGACAAAGAGGAAAGCTATTACTCAATTCTCCCAACAACCACGGCGTATGCAAGGAACGCGATTTTTTCAGGTCAGCTCCCTTCCGATATGGCGAAGACACATCCAGATCTCTGGGTAGGAGAGGATGTTGATGAAGGCAAAAACAATTTCGAGGAAGAGTTTCTTGTCAAACAGCTTCGCCGGAATAATCTGAATATCAAGTCTTCTTACCATAAGATCAAAAATCTTGAGGAGGGACGAAACCTGGCGGATACGGTTAATAATCTTTTCAAGAATGACTTGAATGTGATCGTCTACAATTTCGTTGACATGCTTTCACATGCACGGACTGACATGGCCATGGTCCGGGAACTGGCACCCGACGAATCGGCTTACCGATCCATCACCCGTTCGTGGTTTATCCATTCACCCCTGATGGACATATTGAAGAAGATTTCTGAGAAGAATGTCAAAGTTGTATTGACCACGGATCACGGGACGATACGGGTGAAGAGGCCTTTCAAGATAATTGGCGATCGAAGTGTGAACACCAATCTCAGGTATAAACAAGGGAAGAATCTTGGTTACGACGGTGAAAAAGTAATGCAGGTTTCGCGCCCGGAGAAGTTGTTTTTACCCCGGCCTAATGTGTCCACAAGTTATGTGTTTGCCATCGAAGATCAGTTCTTCGCTTACCCCAATAACTACAACTACTACGTTAATTTTTATAAAGACACCTTTCAGCACGGCGGTGTTAGTATGGAGGAAATGATCATTCCTATTATTTTCCTAAATTCGAAAAACGTCTGAATGACAGATTCGGGTGAAGTATTTCGGAAAGTGGCCGAGTCAGAGCTGGCGACGGCGGTACATGCTATTGTCACTCGCCTTGAAAAAGTGCCGGTTTGGATTTTCCGCGGGGATCTGGGCTCCGGAAAAACGACGCTTATAAAGGCCATCGGAGAAGCTATTGGCGTGGACGATGCGATGAGTAGTCCGACTTTCGCGATCGTGAACGAATACCATTCCCGGCAGTTCGGGCGCGTCTATCATTTTGACTGCTACCGACTGAACTCGGAAATTGAGGCGATGGATCTGGGTTTTGACGAATATTTTCTTTCCGGCCACCCATGTTTTATAGAATGGCCGGAAAAGATACCATCTTTGCTGCCGGAAGAAAGAGGTGAGGTTACCCTTACTTTTGAAGACCATACAACACGAACTATAGCGATCTCTGTTCATGCAGGATAAGAAGAAAACCGGGTTTGAAGCGTTGGCCAAGGCGGCAATGACTCCCCAGGAACAATTACTGGAAGTACGCAAACGTAGACATTGTTTCTTTATCGGGTTGCCCCGTGAGATTTCCCTACAGGAAAACCGGATATGCCTTACCCCGGACGCGGTCGCCATTCTGGTTAACAACGGCCACGACGTGTATGTCGAAACCAAGGCCGGAATAGGATCAAAATTCTCCGACAAGCAGTATAGCGACGCCGGTGCGAAGATCGTTTATTCGGCGCAGGAAGTTTATCAGGCCGACGTCATCCTCAAGATTGAACCACCTACACTGGAAGAAATCGACCTTATGCATCAGGGTCAGACCGTTATTTCGGCCATCCAGCTGGGTTCCATGAAGGTGGACTTTATTCAGGCCATGCTGAAGAAGAAAATTACTGGTCTTGCTTACGAATTTATCGAAGACAAGGTGGGTGGGATGCCTATCGTGCGGGCCATGAGTGAGATTGCGGGTAGCACCGTGATGTTGATAGCAGCGGAATACCTTAGCACCGCGCACAACGGCCGGGGTGTCATCCTGGGAGGGATCACCGGTGTGCCGCCTACACGCGTTGTCATCATCGGGGCGGGTACGGTTGCCGAATACGCAGCGCGCGCGGCAATAGGCATGGGCGCTGAGGTTCAGATTTTTGATAACCACCTTTATAAACTCAGGCGTATAAAGCACCTTATTGGTACCCAGGTTTACACATCCACTATCGATACCATCACGCTGAATGAAACCCTCAAAAACGCCGATGTTCTTATTGGTGCGCTGAGGGCTGAAAAGGGCAGGGCCCGGCACGTGGTGAATGAAGATATGGTCATGCAAATGAAACCCGATTCGCTGATCATCGATCTCAGTATCGATCAGGGTGGGTGTATTGAAACCTCGGAGATAACGACCCTAAGTAAACCTGTATATCGTAAGCATGGCATCATTCACTACTGCGTTCCCAATGTTGCTTCCCGGGTGGCTCACACTGCCGCCAACGCACTGAGTAACATCTTTACGCCAACGATTTTGCGCGCAGCCGAAGAAGGTGGCGTAGAGGCAATGATCTTTTCTCACAAATGGTTTATGAAAGGAGTTTACTCCTATAAGGGTGGGCTCACCAACGAGTATGTTGCACGCAAATTCGGACTCAAGTATAAAAACATTGACTTGCTGATGGGCGCCGCCCGATTTTAATTCGCCTTCAAACAGAACTCGTTAACTCCGAAAACGAATCGCGAGCCGCGGCAACGTTCAGAAAGTGGGCCTTCTATAATCTGGAAAGCCGGCTTTCAAGCGCACCGATTTTTGTCTCGGCATCGGATTTCTTTTTGCGTTCCATCTCAACCACCTTTTCCGGTGCACTGCTCATGAATTTCTCGTTACTGAGTTTCTTGTCGACGGAAGCGACGAAACCTTTCAGATAATCAAGTTCTTTTTGCAGTTCAGCGCGTTCCTTTTCCACGTCGATCCTTCCATCCAGCGGGACGTAAAACTCGTGAGCCCGCACATGGAATGATGTAACGTCGCCAGCAGGCGCACCCTCGATTGTATCAATGCTTTTCAGATTTGATAGCTTCCTGATTACGGGGTCGAATTTGCTGATCGGGAGTGTTTCACTTTTTCTTACCAGCAGGGTAAGGCTTTCTTTCGGAGAAAGGCCTTTGGTATTTCGACAATTGCGGATTTCAGAAATCACGTCCAAAGCAAAACCCCCTTCCTGGAGAATTGCCGGATCGAATTTTTCGCCTGTCGGCCACGTTGCGACGAGGATACAGTCTTTTTCGTCGCGTTGCTGAAGCTCGTGCCACAACTCCTCCGTGATGAATGGCATAAACGGATGCAACGCCCGAAGCAGAACTTCGAAGAAGTGAATGGTCGCATCGTAAGTACCCTTATCGATCGGCTCACCATACGGAGGCTTGATCATTTCAAGGTACCATGAGCAGAAGTCGTCCCAAATCAATTTGTAGATACTCATGAGTGCGTCCGACATCCGGAATTTCCGGAAGTGATCATTGAGCTCAAGCAGGGATTCATTCATGCGCGCGTCTAACCACTCGATGGCTACACGGTTTTCTTCCGGCATTTGCGCGGCATCACTGACATTCCAGCCTTTTACCAGACGGAATGCATTCCAGATCTTGTTGGCGAAGTTTCTTCCCTGTTCAACAAGTTTTTCATCATACAGAAGATCATTTCCCGCAGGAGAACTGAATAACATCCCGGTGCGCACGGCATCGGCGCCGTAATTTGCAATGAGATCCAGCGGATCCGGTGAGTTGCCAAGGGACTTTGACATTTTGCGTCCCTGTTTGTCGCGCACAATACCCGTGAGATAAACGTTCCTGAAGGGCATCGCACCCCGGTATTCATATCCGGCGATTATCATTCGCGCGACCCAGAAGAACAATATTTCAGGAGCGGTAACCAGATCGTTGGTCGGATAAAAATAATTCAGGTCTTTATTGCCTTTATTTCCGTCCCGGAACACGGAGGTGTCAAATACTGCAATGGGCCATAACCAGCTGGAGAACCAGGTATCCATTACATCGGGATCCTGACGAATCGACGAGGAGCCCGGGAACTGGCTCTTGAATTCGGCCCGGGCTTCTTCTTCAGTGCGTGCAACCACAAAGTTGCCTTCTTCATCGTACCATGCCGGTATCCGATGGCCCCACCATAATTGACGTGAGATGCACCAGTCACGGACATTTGCCATCCAATGGTGATACGTGTTCTTGAACTTAGCCGGAATGAGTTGGATATCATCATTCATTACGTGGTCTAACGCAGGCTTCGTGACGGTATCCATCTTCAAAAACCATTGCAATGACAAACGTGGTTCGATAACGGCATCAGTTCTTTCCGAAAAGCCAACGTTGCTGTTGTAATCTTCTACTTTCGCAAGGTGTCCGGCGCCTTCGAGGTCTTTTGCAATTCGCTTACGCGCCACGAACCGGTCTTCACCAATATAAAGCTGCGCGAGCTCGTTGAGCGTGCCGTCTTCATTGAGAATATCGATGACCGGGAGATCATGTTTCTTTCCCAGTTCGTAGTCATTCATGTCATGCGCGGGCGTAACCTTCAGACAACCGGTACCAAAATCCATGGCAACGTAGTCATCTTCGATGATCGGTATTGCGCGATTGATCAGAGGAATGATCGCCTTCTTTCCTTTCAGATGTTTATAACGATCATCATCGGGGTTGACGCAAATCGCTGTATCCGCCATGATGGTTTCCGGGCGTACAGTTGCGATGGTGAGGAAATCCTCGGAGCCTTCAATCTGATATTTTATGTAATACAGTTTTGATTGTACATCGCGGTGAACTACTTCATCATCGGAAAGAGCAGTCTTTCCGGCCGGGTCCCAGTTTACCATGCGGAGGCCGCGGTAGATATAGCCTTTCTTATAAAGGTCCACGAAGACGTCAATTACGGCGTCGTAATACTCGGGATCCATCGTGAAGCTGGTTCGGTCCCAGTCACATGAAGCGCCCAGTTTTTTGAGTTGCTCGAGGATTATTCCGCCGTATTTTTCTTTCCATTCCCACGCGTACTTAAGAAACTCTTCGCGCGTAAGGTCTGATTTTTTGATACCGCGTTCCCGCAACATAGCAACAACCTTTGCTTCCGTGGCTATCGACGCGTGATCAGTGCCGGGCACCCAGCAGGCCTGCTTCCCTTCCATCCGTGCCTTTCGTACGAGCACATCCTGGATTGTGTTGTTTAGCATATGGCCCATGTGCAACACACCCGTGACATTCGGGGGTGGGATCACGATGGTGTAGGGTTCTTTGGTGTCGTCGGGTTCAGCGTGGAAATATCCGTTATCCATCCAGAACCGGTACCATTTATCTTCTACTTCTGCGGGATTGTATTTCGTTGAGAGCGACATCTAAAAGGCTTAAAGAGCGGCAAAAATAAGGAATTAAGGCGAGAATCGGGTGAATTAGTCAACAGATAGAAAGAGATTCACGCGCCATCATAACCGCCAGAAAACCTGGCCTTATAAAAGAGTTGTACTGAAGGGTAGAGATTAAAATAGCTGTCTGGTAACTTCCTCGGTTCAAGCGCCTGGTGATGGCTTCTGGAAGCGTTCAGCAATCGGTAACTGGAGCGAACAAATTTTTAAGATCATCCGCATGCCCGTTGGCCTCTGTCTACTCTTTGTCCACTCTCTGTCCACTCTTTGTCTACTCTTTGTGTACTCTTTGTCCACTCTCTGTGCCATTCCTGACCACTGCCTCGTCTACTGTCGCTTGACCCGGTTTTCGGTAAACGAGTTGGGAGGTCATTGCTTTCTACACCGGACAATTAGGGGTACCCCAAATGCAGATAACATACTCAGGATTCCATTCTAATCCGCCATGCCGCCGGATAAAGATTATTAATCCTGCCCGGGAGTACATTCCCCCAGCCGAGGGGCAGATTCTCAAACCGCATCAAGGCAAACCCACGGTGATTGGTTTTTAGATTCAAATTCTCCTTTCTCAGATAAGAAAACGCTTCGGCTGCGGATAATTCAAATTTATGAAAGTGATCCTGGTTAAAGCTGGTTGCAAGGGCTAGCGAGTGCTCAGGAACCAGTTTGGTGTGTTTTTGCGTCGCCAGGTATGTCCCCGCGTAGGTTACGCGAAGCCTTTTCGTCAATCCCCGGATCACGTGCTGCCATGATGCCGGGAGCGATTGAATAATGTCTTCCCGCTGGATAAAGGAATGATTTCCAAGCCTGAGCCACGGCTGGATTTCTTCAATCACCTTCTTCGAAGGGGAACTAAAATTGTCTTTCGCTGAGTTTCGAAAAGTGGTCCTTTCCTGGGCCTCATGTTTCCGGATCAGGGCAAGGAAAAAACCCTCGCCCAGGATCTTGTGCGGATAGAACCGATAACCCCGGACAGGTCCTTCGACCACCTCTTCGACACCCCAGGAAGGATCAGTCTTTATTTCCAAAAATTCGACATCGTGATTTTGAGTCAGCCATCGCAGGTTTTCTTCATTCTCGAGCCGGTTGAAAGTACACGTGCTGTAGATCAGTAATCCACCCTCACAGACGGCAGGCCATACCGATTCGAGAATCCTTTTTTGTCGGGCGGCGCAGATGGCCACATTCTCCGGCGACCATTCCCTTTGAGCGTCCGGGTCTTTGCGGAACATTCCTTCGCCGGAGCAGGGTGCATCGACGACAACTACATCAAACAAGCCCGGAATCGCCTGAAAATCTTCCGCATCGTTTGAGGTTACAACGCAGTTCGGGGCGCCCCACTTCTGAATATTTTCCACGAGCGCGCCCACGCGCGAGCGGATCACTTCATTTGAGACCAGCAGGCTTTCGGGGTGGATCAGGTCCAGGAGGTGGGTTGACTTGCCGCCGGGAGCTGCGCACAAATCCAGGAAGGCGGCGGGACGGTCGAGTGGCGCATGTTGCAGCAGTGCCTGTTCCAGGAACATGGAGCTGGCCTCCTGAACATAATATGCGCCGGCGTGAAAACGCGGATCCAGCGTGAAAACGGGACGCGAAGGAAGGTAAAATCCATTCCGCGCCCAGGGAACACGCCGGGTCGTGGATAAGTCAATCTGTTTCCAGGTGTTGGCACGAACGCTTACCGGCGCCGGACCTCTGAGCGCGTCGACGAACACTGAATATTCAACACCAAGCATCGCGTGCATTTGTTCGTGAAACTGTTGCGGTATTGGCTGCATACGGTTCAAAACTAACCTTTCGACTGCAGAAAGCCATCAACGACGACGTGTTGAATTCTGCCTTGGCTAAAGAATATAAATCCTATAACTTGTCGCGCACTCGAGTAGCAACATTAACCGCATGGAATCATCAGGCCAGTCTGTATCCGGAAGTTGGGTGGAAGTACCTCCGCATTCTGATTTTTCGATTCACAATATTCCGTTTGGTGTCTTTGGCAAGCGTGGACCGCACGCATGTACCGCTATTGGTGCCTTCATTCTTGATCTTCATACTCTCGACAAAAAAGGATACTTCGATGAACTGAATTTGACTGCGGGAATTTTCAATCAACCATCATTAAACGCTTTCTTCAAGCAGGGACGTGGTGTGATTTCCCGGGTAAGGGTCAGACTTCAGGAACTCCTGTCGGAATCAAATGACGAGTTAAGGAAAGATCAGGAAACCCTGTCGCGTGCGCTGATCAGACAAAATGAGGTGGAGATGTTGCTTCCGGTAGCTGTGAAAAACTACACCGACTTTTACAGCAGCGAAGAGCACGCGCGAAATGTGGGCTCGATGTTTCGCGATCCGAAGAACGCCTTGCTGCCGAACTGGAAGCACCTGCCAGTCGGGTACCACGGCCGTGCATCGTCTATTGTTGTATCGGGTACTAATCTGCATCGGCCCAAAGGCCAGATCAAACCACCGGATACCGATAGTCCGGTCTTTTCGCCCACGCATAAACTTGACTTCGAACTTGAGACCGCCTTTATCACTTGCACAGATACGACGCTCGGACACCCGGTGTCCATAGCAGCGGCGGAAGATTGTATCGCGGGGGTAGTACTGTTTAACGATTGGTCTGCACGCGACATTCAGCAATGGGAATATGTTCCGCTGGGCCCATTTCTGGGAAAGAGTTTTGGATCTTCTGTTTCACCATGGGTGGTGACCCTTGACGCGCTTGAACGGTTTCGGTCAGAAGGTCCTGCGCAGGAGCCGCCGGTGTTACCTTATATTCGTTTCGAAGGGAAAAAGAACTTTGATGTCCAGCTGGAAACATGTATTCAGACACCCACGTCGGAAGAGATCGTGGTGTGTCGGACAAACATGAAATACCTTTACTGGAACATGGCGCAGCAGTTGGCGCACCATACTGTGAATGGCTGCAATATTCAGGTGGGTGATATGTATGCCTCAGGCACGATCAGCGGGCCATCACCCGGTTCGTACGGATCACTTCTCGAACTAACCCGGAACGGGAAGAAAAATTTGTCAATGCCTGATGGTACGGTGCGTACTTTTCTTGAAGACAACGATACTGTAATTATGCGGGGGCATGCTAGGAACGGCAACGTTCGTGTCGGGTTTGGTGAGTGCCGTGGAAAAATACTTCCAGCTTTATAACGAACCTATGCCGGTTATCGAACCTGAGAAATTATCTGTCGCGGCACTGCATGGCTACCTCCTTGGTGCTGTTACACCACGGCCCATTGCGCTTGCCAGTACCGTGGACGCGTCGGGAAATGTTAATCTGAGCCCTTTCAGTTTCTTTAACTGTTTTGGCTCAAATCCACCCTTGCTGATTTTCTCTCCCAACCGCCGCGTGCGTGACAACACGACGAAGCACACCTACGAAAACGTGCTTGAAGTTCCTGAAGTTGTTATTCACATTGTGAACCACGACATGGTTCAGCAGGTATCGCTGGCAAGTACCGAATACGACAAGGGTGTTAATGAATTCGCGAAAGCCGGATTCACCGAGGTGCCATCTATCCGTATTACGCCCCCGCGGGTGAAAGAAGCTCCGGTGGCGATGGAATGCAAGGTTCGCCAGGTGATTTCCACCGGGGACGAGGGTGGGGCAGCGAACCTTATTCTGTGTGAGGTCGTGCTGATGCATATCAGCGACAACATACTTGACGAAGCGGGCAAAATCGACCCCGCCAAACTGGATGCCGTTGCGCGACTGGGTGGAGACTGGTATGCGCGCATCGGGAGCGAATCGTTGTTCAAGGTGCCCAAGCCCCTGGAGAAAAAAGGAATCGGGTTTGACAACCTGCCCGACGAAGTCCGCCGAAGCAATGTTTTAACCGGTAGCGATCTTGCGCAGCTCGCGAATGTGGAGGCGATTCCTGTTCCGGATCCTGGCCATCCCGTGTTTTCGATGTTATCAGAGGAGCAGCTTGCGCGACCTGAAGATATTTTTATCAAGGCGAAGGAATTCATCGCCCGGCATCAGGTAGCCGAGGCCTGGCAGCTGCTGTTGAGACATATCGGTTCCAAATGAAGAGATCAGGAATAAAAAAGGTTCTCCGTGTCGGGAGAACCTTCTGTCAACTTAATGTTATTGGATCAATCGAGGTACATCACAGCCCTTACCGCTTTTATGGTCTTTTCCACGTTGGGAAGGATAGCCTGAATCAACGTTGGTGCATACGGCAGCGGAACGTCAAAGCTGTTGACGCGATAAACCGGCGCATCGAGGTAATCAAAAGCATGTCGCTGGACATGATATGTAATTTCGGTGGCGATTGACGAAAGCGGCCATGCTTCTTCGACGATTACCAGGCGATTAGTCTTCTTTACGGATTCAACTACAGCGGCATAATCAATCGGTCTTACCGACCGAAGGTCGATAACCTCGGCGGAGATTCCATCTTTCTCTAATTCAGCCGCGGCTGCAAGAGCAACTTTCATGATTTTACCGAATGACACGATGGTTACATCGGTTCCCTCTTTTTTTACGTCGGCCACACCGATAGGGATGAGATACTCTTCCGTGGGAACCTCCATTTTATCGCCATACATCAATTCGGACTCCATGAATATTACGGGATCGTTGTCACGGATGGATGACTTCAGCAATCCCTTTGCGTCGTAAGGATTTGAAGGGACCACCACCTTGAGACCGGGCGTATTGGCAAACCAGTTCTCGAAGTTCTGCGAATGTTGCGCACCGAGCTGACCGGCATTACCCGTAGGACCCCGGAAAACAATAGGCACACTATACTGTCCGCCGGACATCGACAGCATCTTTGCCGCAGAATTGATTATTTGGTCAATAGCAACCAGCGAGAAGTTAAAAGTCATGAATTCGATGATAGGACGGAGGCCATTGGCGGCAGCTCCCACACCTATGCCCGCAAAACCCAGTTCTGAAATTGGCGTGTCCAGTACGCGTTCCGGTCCAAACTCGTCGAGCATTCCCTGGCTGACCTTATAAGCACCGTTATATTCGGCCACTTCCTCGCCCATAAGGAAGATACTCTCATCCCTGCGCATTTCTTCGGTCATGGCCTCGCGCAAAGCCTCTCTAAACTGAATTTCTCTCATATCTTAAGTTAAAAAGCGCGTAAAAATAGTATTGCAGGGGTGATTGGGCAAACAAAACGCAGTGTTTAAATTGGTTTGCCTGAAAACGAAAAACCCCGCTTGTGGCGGGGCTTTCGAGTATCATAACGTTTCGCTTATTTCAGCGCATCTCTGAATGATTGTTCAGCCGCAAATTTTGCGAATTCCACATCAGCAAGAGCGGAAGATTTCAGGTTAGAGTCAGCTTTAGCAGCGTTAGCAAGGTGCTTAGCTACGTCTTCGCCTTTGTCCTGGCGGGCTGCAGCGATAGCAGCGCCGTAGTGTGCAAGTGCGAAGTTACTGTCTTTCTGAATAGCATCATTGAAGGAGTTCGCTGCATTCTGGAAATCTTTGTTCAGGAGCTGAGCCAGACCTTTGTTGAAAAGGTTTTCTACCTCATCGGTTGCATTGGAAGTAGATCTTATTGCGTCAGCGTACTGTGCTTTAGCGATTTCAGCGGCACCTTTTACACCATTTACACCAGCTGCGTTGTCACCCTGTAAACCACTATTCAGAGCTTTAGACGCATGATTGTAAGCAGCATAAGCATTTCCTTTGATCATTTGTACGGAGGCCAGGTTTGCCTGAATTTCAGGGGCATCCTGGATACGTGCAGCGAGTTCAAGTTGCGCCTGGGCTTTGTCGGCAAGTGCGGTTGCATTAGCGCCGTTTTCTTTCGCCTGTGCAAGGTAAACTGCACCAAGGTTGTTGTGTGCATTCCAATTAGAACCTTTCTTGGTAGCGGCAGAATAGATTGCTTCTTTCTCTTCAAGAGACGGAGTGAGCGTTGCTGCATACATCAGTTCTTCGAAAGACAGCGTGTCTGCATTAGCGCCTTGAGTGATTTGCTTGGAAAGCACAGAGATTTCAGCGTCGGTCTTCTTGTCTTTTACTACCAGAATCTCAGTCTTGGCAGTTCTCAGTTTCGGATACACGTTTGCGAACACTTTTCTGTAAGTGGGCAGGCGTTTCATTTGTTTCTCCTGATCCTCGAATGAACCACCTGAATTGATAATATTCAGGTATTCGGCCTTTTGCTCGGAAGTGAGTCCGTCATATTTTTCGAGTTCTGTCCGGAAGTTGTTCCACTCGCGGATAACAGGCTTCAGCACGAAGTTGATGGAGTCAGCCATTCCCTGGTAGTCGTACTTCTTCATCTGACTGCGATAGAATTTCTCGATTGCAGCAGCACGATCCGGAGAAAGTCTTGCGTTGATACGCTCCGCACCTTCGGGAGAGTGGGTACCGGTCACGGTAACTGTCCGGGTTGCGTTCTTAGAAGCGATGAATGCATCAAGTTCTTTTCCTTTTGAGCTTCTCACTTCAGAGCTTCTCAACACAGAACTTCCCTGCTGGAAGATGAAATCAGGGATGATCACAGGCTCAAGTTCTTCCTGGTTGTTGTATCCGTGTTCAGCATAGGCAGCGTAAACAACAGGCTGAACCAGTTTGGATGTGGTTATAACACCGGTTGCGACAGGCATTCTTTCTGTTGACTTGGACTTTCCACCTTTTTCGGCGCTTCCAACCACCTCAAGAGTTCCTGTCTTCATTGCAGGCTGATAGGCAAATGCAAAGTTCTTGGTCACCCGAGGTTGCTCAGTGGAGCTGTTCGGATAATCTTCAGCTCTGAAGGGGATGGGTTCAAGAGAAACCTCCTGATCACCATATTTGTAGAAAGTGTTGACCGTGTAAACGGTTCCTTTCTTCAACATTTTAACCGGCAGGTTTGCAGCCATATCGAATGTAACCGTGTCTTTGTGTACTTCGAGAGGATTTGGTGTCACGGTCAGCTGTTGCTCTTTCGACATTTTTACCATCTTGGGCAATGTACAGCCCGCAAGGGTCATAATTGCAAAGACTAAAAATGAGTAAAATACTTTTCTCATTGGATTGTGGTTTATAAATTGTGTTTTTACAGGTTGCAAAACTATACTTATGTGTGTTTTTTTGCAATTATAGTCAAAAAAATAAGATCGGC
>JAEZEH010000018.1 GCA_023417785.1 Bacteroidota bacterium | reverse complement strand
GGCGTGCGTGGTGCAAGGAACGAAAACTCGTGTTGGTAATATTCGTCCAGACACGCCTTAACATCCATCGGATAAAAATTGATAACCTCTTTCTCAGGAATTGTTTCAAAGAGCACAACATCGTATTCGTTGCTGGCAACCTTTTCACAAAACTCGTCTACTTCTTTCTGAAAAATAGAAACGCCCTGATGGAACCACATGGGTTGATTCGTAAGCGGCGTAAAAGGGACTTCATACGCTAACGAGGTAAGCTCGCTCATATTGAGAACTTTGGGATTCGGGTTGTTGCGGAACACCTCCATCGCTTTGATCTTGTTGATCCCATCGATAGTATTCTCGGCAAGGTAAAGGCGATTCATCGTCATGAACTCACTCGCAAGGCGATATTTGTGCGACGTTCTCTCATCCGCTTTTTCCACGATAGCAGGTTTCTTGGCCACGATGCGCTGAATGTTCCTCCAATATATTCCACTCCACCAGAACACTACCAGGATGCCCGAGACTGCAAGAAAACGAAAGTCGGCGAGCGATCCCGAAAATTTTAAATGACTGATGCAATACGCAAATCCGAACGCATAAAAGAACACTTCTCCATTTGGCGGTTCATGACTCGTCACCTGAATAATGAGAGATTTCAACATAATAGCGATTGAAACCAAACCAAATAGAAACTGTCGTTTATCGCGGAAGAACTCCCAACCATTCACACGGAACTTGTCGAGCATCACAAGAGCAATGATCAGGAGGAAGAATTTTTGCCAATATGACCACCCTACAATGTCGTTGAGAAAATTGATCGGATGGATCCGGCTGTCGTGCGGGGCCTGCCCCATGTTGAACCAATACGCAAAATCATATGGAATAAGGGGCGCGATGAACAAGATACCGAAGAGAGCAAAGAATCCGGTGAAGACGAGCACTTTCCGGAATGACTTTTCCACCAATGCTTCGTATCCGAGTACGCCATAAACGATTAACAAGGTAAGTGCGCCGCCGTCCTGCTTGGTGAAGAAGGCGAACCATATGAAGAATGCTGACAGGCCAAGGCTGGCGAAAATTTTCCACATTGTGGATTCGAAGATCGCGTTAAGCGAAAAGTATATGGCAACAAAGCCGAGTACGATCACCAGATGATTGTACCATGGCCAGAAGTTCCACGAAACGTATGAAAAACAGAATATAATCACTGACAGTAGTATCACAGCAGGCTGTACACCCAACTTCTTCAGAATTCCTCTGAAGGCCAGAATGCTAACAAGGTTAATGAACACCTGAGCTTTTATCAGCGAATACATAAAAGGTCCGAAGAGCTTGAAGAAAATAGCCGGAATCACCCAATAACCGTAGCCCATCGGAAGACTAAAATCTTTGAACGGGATCTGCCCTATCGAAAGCCGGTAAGCACCTTCCCATGAGAGAAAAATATTTAACCGGTACGGGTTGTTAAAAAGAAGTGGAACAAAGCAAAACGTCACAGCCACCAGAATCTCAAGTACCAGTAGCTGATGATCTGTGAGGGTTTTCCTGAATGTAAAAGCTCTTTTCAATGAGAGAACAGGTTGACGATAGGTAAGGTTAAACCATCCCGGATGGTTGCTCATAGAGATTCTGGTTAAACGTAAGTTTGAAACACGGGTATAAATATGGATGCCAAGCGGGCTTAATTTACGTCAGGAATAATGTCGTTTGCAAAAATGCTTAAATTCAGGCATTGCGGCTGGAATTACTCAAAAATCGACGTATAAAATATGAAATGCCGTCGCGTTTGCGACACCGGAAGATTCTTTTTAGATTGCTATACAGCTGATTTTCATCGAACAACGTTAAGGCTAACTGAATAAACTTCGACAGAGGGCAGCGGGTATATACTTTTAACATAATTCTTAAGGAACTAACGATTCTTAAGGAACTAACGACACCAACTAAACTTCATTTCATGTCATTTAAAGCTCTCCTTATCACAGAAAGTGAAGACGGACAATTCAACAGGCATATTGTAAATCGAGAAGTGGCGGATCTACCAGAAGGCGATCTTCTGATTCGTGTGCACTATTCTGCCCTTAATTTTAAAGATGGTCTTTCAGCAACCGGACATAAAGGCATTACCCGAACTTTTCCTCATACGCCCGGGATTGAGGCGGCCGGTGTAGTAGAAGAAAGCACTAATCCTAAATTTCCACCAGGGTGTGAAGTTTTCGTCACGGGATATGATCTTGGTATGAATACATCGGGAGCTTTTGCCGAATATATCAGGGTACCAAGCGAGTGGGTGATCCCCAAACCGAGTGCGTTGTCCTGTAAGGACTGTATGACTATCGGTACCGCCGGACTTACGGCGGCCTATGCGTTACACAAAATGGAAGCGATGGGTCAGACTCCTGAAGCCGGTCCCATAGTTGTAACCGGATCCACAGGCGGAGTCGGAAGTCTCTCTGTAGCCATTCTGGCCAAAGCAGGATATGAAGTGATCGCCGTTACCGGTAAGCAAGATGCGGTCGATTACCTTAAATTTATTGGTGCCGCACGGGTAGAGTCCCGTGATTTTGTGAATGATAAGTCCGGAAGACCCCTGGGCCGTACCATGTGGGCTGGCGCGATTGATACAGTGAGCGGAAATACCCTTACAACCCTCCTAAAGCATTGCAAACGTGATGGTTGTGTTGTCGCAACAGGTCTTCTGTCAGGAAACAGGTTTAATGCACCGATTTATCCTTTCATTCTGAATGGCGTAAATCTTCTGGGAATAGGTGCAGGTCAGACGCCTATGTCACTCAGAATTCAGTTGTGGAATAAGTTGATCAACGAATGGAACGTATGTGACAAACTCCCGGCAATAGCTAACGAAGTGGAACTGGATGATCTCAAAGACAAGTACATAGATGCTATTCTTTCGGGTAATACAAAAGGTCGGGTAGTAGTGAAGCTTAAAGAGAATTGCTGTCACCACGAGTCGAAGCATGTATCTCTCAGCTCATATTATGCACAAGGTGAGCAGGTTGGTAGCGGAATCCAGAAGAATGGTGCCATATCCAAAGCAGCTGTCGCAAAATAGAATCAAAAAGGCGCACATTCACGTTCGCCTTTATTTTTTTTGAGGGGAAAAAGCTTCTTCATGTACGAAGAATAATCTGTTCTCAATTCCCAATAAGGTATCTGCTGTATGATCCTGTCACTCTTTTGATCGCGAAAACGGTGAGTACGGACAATCCCATTATAATCAGGAAGAAGATGCTGTAAGTTATCAGTGTAAAATCAACAGGGACAAACACCATCTCGAGGAGTTTTCTTCCAACCATCAGTACGAGGAAGTGAACAAAGAATATTCCGAAGCTGTATTCGCCAAGAAGGTGGAGCACCGGCATCTTAACAAACTGAAAATAGTACAGTAGCATCGACATGGCGAAACACAAAATGACGGAACGAAGAATATACCAATTGAACACAATAGATCCTTCGCTGAGAAGACGTTCAAAAGTCATGTCACGCGCGACGGCGAAATAGTCGTGATATTCGAAGATGGTTATTCCCGCGTAGGCGGCGACCAATATCCAGAAATAGCGAAGGTCCATGGTGAAAATCCGATCTTTATAAACGCTCGCGCACATCCCCGCAAGGTAAACCGGAACGTAATGCAGATACAGGTAGAAAGGATTTGCATTGTGGTGGGATCGGTACGTAAACAATCCGACAATGAAGATCACCGGAAAAATATACTTATAAAAAAATGGCCGGTCAATCGCATGGAAAATAGGCGTCGTGAAGTAAAATATTATTATCGTGCTGATAAACCAGAACGGGGCCAAATGGATACCGGTAATGAGGTAGTAAAAAAACTGATGGACAAAAGGTTTTTGGAGGAATTCTTCAGTGAGTGATAACGGTTGAAAATTGGTCAAAATGCGAAACGTAATGATCGGTATAGAAATCAGAATATACGGCAGGATGATCGACTGGAACTTCTGTGTAAGATATTTCGGGAAATTGAAGCGATGCTTTTGAATATGCTGGAAAAGAAATCCGGCGATGAAAAGAAACATGACCGTTCCTATGCCTTCCTGCGCATCAAAAATTGTGGCCAGCACATCATGCGCAACAGGGTGCGAGTCCCAATCCAACGCGTTGCCCCTGGTATGCACGCCAACAACAAAAAAAATCGCAATGCCCCGGAGGTTATGAATGTACGAAAGGAATTTTGACATCGGCGGTTTGACGGGTCGGACCAGCTCTTTCTGAAGATTCATTGCATTTAAAAATTGCGGTTGAGGGCACCAACCAATCCGAAAGGTGAGAAGATTTGAGGATTTTCGAAAGCCGGAATTCAGAAAGTTAAGCCGTCAACTGATCTGTGTCAGAAGCTATGGATAATTTGACTCTCCAAGGGTCGTCGGCGGGAATGATCGAGGTACTGACACCTTCCGCTGGAGATACTGGACAAATAGTAACATTTACATCACAAAGGTGAAAGTCAAAGATTGCGGCTATTTTTAAAAAAAGAACGCAGCCTGGCCGCCGCGGTTAGCCCTTTCATTCGCCCGGGCAAGCCCCTCAAACCATTATTTGTTGATTTTCCTTTTCGGGAAATGAAAAAAACCTTTAGGCCCCTTGTTGTCAAGAACGGTTGGTCTGAACGCGATCGGCAAACTCATAAGTCGAGTCCGTTGGAATCCTAAGAAATTTGGCCGTCACCGCAGCCAACGTCAAGTATGCGCATTTAAATATTCCCTCAGGTCAGTCAGAACGCCGAATGAAACAACACGATAAAATCTTTGGGTGAACCGGCCTCGTCAGGTTTATCAAATACCAGCCGATAGGGTCAAGAGCCGGATTTTACATTGAGACAACGAGCGATTTAAGGCGCTGATTCCTTCATAGTTTCTGAACGACTACAATCAATAGGCGTATTCGTTCGTCTGGTATTTCAAACATAGATGCCGATATTGTTTCCGCATGACTTTAATGCTTTGATCTGTATATCAAAACCCGCTTGATGGGCAGGTCTCCTCATCGAGCATCAGCAAAACTACCGCAATCGAGCACCATCTTTTCTTAGGATGCTCCGCGACATTTTTTAATTTTGTTACTTTCGCCCGTCCATGCACAAAAGAATTTCGACAATATTCTCTGCGCCTATTCTTTATCTCCGCGACAACCTTTCCACTCGCCAGTTTTTCATTCTCTCCAGTATTCTTGTCGGTTTGACTTCCGCATCGGCGGCGATTCTATTGAAAAGCTTCGTGCACTCGATTGAAACACTGGTTACATTTTATTCAACAAACTATGAGGAGTTTTTCCTCTTTGCTCTTTTTCCCCTCATAGGGCTTACGTTAACGGTGGTGGTAATCCGATACTTTTTCCATAGGAGGCTGAAAAAGGGTAGCGCCGAGATCGTTTACGCCATAGCTAAAAACTCGAGTGTGTTACCTACTCATGAAACGTATTCGCATATGATTACCACGGCACTCACCGTTGGGTTTGGTGGTTCCATGGGACTGGAGTCACCTATGGTGAGTACCGGGTCGGCAATTGGGTCCAATTATGGCCGGATCTACAAATTGTCGTATAAGGAGAGGACCATTCTGCTGGGTTGTGGTGCTTCAGCGGGTATCGCGGCCGCGTTCAACTCGCCTATCGCCGGTGTACTCTTCGCGGTTGAAGTCCTGCTCACCGACGTGGGTGCCGCGGCTTTCATTCCTCTGATCATTTCTGCAGCCAGTGGCGCATTGCTTTCGAAAATTGTTCTTCAGGAAGGAGTAATTCTGACGTTCTCGCTTCAACAACCTTTTAACTACAACAATACGCCCTTCTATATCACGCTGGGCATAGTTGCCGGATTGATTTCGCTTTATTATGCGCGCGCGTTTACATGGATAGAGCACCGCATGAGCAAAGTAAAAAATATCTGGCACCGCGTCCTCATCGGCGGGTTAGGTTTGTTTGTATTGTTGTTGCTGTTTCCCCCACTGTTCGGTGAAGGGTACGAGAGTATTAAGACGCTTTCAGAACTGAATGGCAGGGAGTTGATCAAGAACAGTATTCTGTTCGGAGTTCTGCAACATGAAGCGTATCTGCTCATGTTTTTTGGTGCTTTGGTCTTTATGAAAACAATAGCCGCAGCGATAACCATCGGAAGCGGCGGGAACGGGGGAAACTTCGGTCCTTCCCTGTTCGTGGGCGCCTACCTCGGTTTCGTATTCGCAAGGATTGTGAACCTGTCGGGACTCGCGTACCTTCCGGAAAGCAATTTTATGCTCGTTGCCATGGCAGGAATCCTCAGCGGAGTATTTTACGCACCACTTACTGCCATATTCCTTATCGCCGAAATAACGGGAGGATACGAATTGATGATCCCCCTGATGATTGTATCGGCCCTGAGTATGATTGTCGTAAAATACTTTGAACCGCTGTCAATGGAAGGAAAAAAGCTTTCAGCAAAGCTGAACTTCTCAGTCGACAACCGGGACACATTTATTCTTAGTAAACTGGATCTGGCTGAGTTGATCGAAACAAATTTCTCCACTGTACGTGAAGACGACACCCTGCGGTCGCTTATCCAGGTCATCAGTAAATCGACTCGTAATACGTTCCCTGTGATTAACGAGAAGCGCGAGCTGGTCGGGTTAATCCACCTGGACGATATACGGGGAATTATATTCAGTACCGACAAACCGGAGGAAATGCAGGTGAACAAATTGATGACACCGGTTAGCGGCATGATCAAGGTAAACGAAAATTTACACAGTGTTTTAAAGAAGTTTGAGGAAACAGGGCTGTGGAACCTACCTGTTGTCCACGACAATCAATACATGGGATTCGTTTCAAAGTCTAGCATCCTCACCAAGTACCGTGCGGAATTAATCAATACCGTGTAGCCCGACCGGTTCATACAAGTCTGGTGACTGCATTACTTTTTTGCGACCGTTGCACAGGTCGTATTCGACCGCGACACGCAGGAGTTCGCCCACACTCCACGCCTGAGCGATACATCCTTTGGGAGCATAAGGAGGGTCACCATCGAATATTTCCGATATGGAACCCACTCCCGCCTCATTGAGGTGCTGCAACATGTTTTCCAGGATTTCGACGGCGTGACGTCGTGCTTCCTCACCTAAAGCATAGAAAAGACCATCGATATAGGGTCCCAGAAGGTGGCTCCAGGCCGGTCCCTGATGGTATGAACTATCGCGATCAGCGGGGCTGCCCTCATAGCGACCGCGAAACGCAGAGTGCTGCGGTGACAGGCTCCGCAGACCGTAGGGTGTTAGAAGATGATCTTGTACCAACTCCATTACACGAACTGCCTTGTTTTGATCCAATACCGGAAACGACAGGCTGAGCGCATATAATTGATTGGGCCGGACATCTGTGACGGGGTGGTTATTCTGAATGCCGTCATACAAACAGCCAAGCTCTTCATTCCAGAATTTCTCATTGAAATTCTTTTTAACAAGGGCAGCTCTCATGGTAAAGAATTCGGCGTCACCATGATAGTTGAATTCATTAAGGAAGAATGCCGTAATACACAATGCGTTATACCATAGCGCATTCACTTCGACGGGTTTGCCCCAACGGGATGTAACCACCCAATCGCCAATCTTGGCGTCCATCCACGTGAGTTGCGTGGAAGGATCCCCTCCCATTAGCAGTTCATCGTGCTCATCAACGTGAATACCATATCGCGTACCCTGGTAATGCCAGTTGATCATGTCGCGAAGCTGCGGAAGTATTGACTTGATAAACAACTTATCTCCGGAATACCGGTAGTACTGGTACACGGCATTGAAATACCAGAGAGATGCATCAATCGTATTGTACTCCGGTTTTTCTCCCGAATCCGGGAAGCGATTCGGGATCATTCCGTCGCTGATGTATTCAGCGAACTTCTGAAGAATTCGTTTGGCCTCCCTGAATCTACCGGTGACCAGACAAAGCCCGGGTAACGCGATCATTGTATCGCGGCCCCAGTCCGCGAACCATGGATAACCTGCCACAATCGTATTCAGGTCATCACGCCTCACGATAAACTGATCAGCCGCGAGAGCCAGCGTGGCCAAACCGGGTTGATGAAAGGGTTTGACAATGGATTCTCTTCGGCGCCGCTCTTCCTTAAGGAGCTTGAACGCATCTCTTCCTGAGGGATCTTCAAGAGAAACAATGATTCCAAGGCGGCTGCCTTTCCGAAGGTTAACAAGGAATTTCCCATGGGAGAAGAGGTCTTCCCGAAAGTCCATTCCGCGGAGGTACTCCTGGTGATACTCGAAGTTCCTGTACCAAACCCGGCCTTCGACAAATTGTGATCGCGGAACACTGATAAAAAATTCAGGGCATCTTTGATAATTCATCGTTTGGAAAATACCTCGGTCAAAAATGAAGTGTTGCCCAATATAGTCGTTTGCCTTAGCGAGATGATGTATGTCTCTCGATGCGTAAAACGGTTGCAGCTCCATTGAAAACTTGTCCGGGGCGTCGATAACCTCGTATAGCACGAGGGTTGTGTTTTCCCCATTTACTGCCGCAACGGTTTTACGAAGCGTGATTCCTTTAACCTGGTAGGTCCATTGGGGAAACAACTCATGGTTGTAATCGGTAATGTACTGAATTCCGAAGGGGTATAGCGTTCCGGGAAACTGGTTGCATCCCAGATTATAACTTTCGTTTTCAAACCGGATGGTTTCCTCGAGTTTCGATACAACTACAACGCGCTTCACCGGTGGCTGCAGTGAAGCAACGAGCAGGCCATGATATTTTCTGGAATGAGCTGCGGAAAATGTTCCAGAGGAATATCCACCCAGGCCATTGGATTCAAGCCACTCCAGATTATGAAGCGTTTGAAAGTCGAGCACCTGATTTTCTTCTGACGTATTCATAAGTTCCTCTTCGCTTGAAACGGAAAACTTAAAATACAACCAACGGTTTACAAGGGAACGTCCTTCAGATAACAACGTTTTTTAAAAACAATTTAGACTGGTATTACCTATCCGGTACTATTTTCCTGGGTTGAAGTAGCTTTGCCACCAGGCCCGTCCAGCCGGTTTGATGACTGGCTCCAACCCCTCTTCCACTATCACCGTCGAAGTATTCGTAAAATAACAAATAGTTTTTGAAATGAGGGTTCTTTTCCAGCATTTCATAACGCCGGAATACTGGGCGATGACCATTGTCATCAGGAACAAAGATGGCGATCATTCGCTCCGATAAATCAGCGGCAATTTCCTTCAGAGTAAGGTACTGACCAGAACCTGTTGGATGCTCTACCCGGAAGTCGTCGCCGTAATAGTGGTGGAAGCGTTGTAGTGATTCGATGATCAGGTAGTTCACCGGAAACCAGACCGGTCCCCGCCAGTTTGAGTTTCCTCCAAACATGTGCGTATCGCTTTCCGCTGGCGTGTACGTTACCTCAAACTCGTTTCCGTCCAGTCTGAACTGATATGGCTGGTCCAGATGAACACGCGACATTGCGCGGACCCCGTATGGCGAAAGGAACTCACGGTCATCGAGCATTCGTTTAAGCAGACATTTCATCCGGTGACCCCTGAGCAGTGAAAGCAGGTGCCGTTCACCTTTGCCTTTTTCGGTCCATCGCGAAATAAGATTCGCCAGGTCCGGGCGATTTGTAAGAAACCATTGCAGCCGCGCCGTGAACTCAGGCATTGTATCGAAAATCTCCTGATCAAGTACCTCCACCGCGAACAAAGGGATCAAACCCACCATTGATCGCACCTTCATGCGGTGACGTTGATTGTCGGCGGTGTGAAGGACGTCGTAAAAGAACTCATCTTCTTCGTCCCAAAGATTAATGCTTTCCTTGTTTATGTTGGCCATAGCCCCGGCGATGTACAGGAAGTGCTCGAAAAACTTTGTGGCCAGGCTCTGGTAAACTGCATTCTCCTTCGCAAGCTCGAGAGCCATTCGCATCATGTTGAGTGTGAACATCGCCATCCAGCTTGTTCCGTCAGATTGTTCGATGTAGTATCCCTCCGGCATCGGAGCGCTACGGTCAAATACACCAATGTTATCCATTCCGAGAAAGCCGCCCTGAAATACGTTGTTGTCGTTGTTGTCTTTTCGGTTCACCCACCACGTAAAGTTCAACAGGAGCTTGTGAAACACCTCTTCGAGAAATTTCCGGTCTGCCTTCCCTTGTAGCTTCTGATCAATTTTGTAAACGCGCCACGAAGCCCACCCATGGACGGGTGGATTGACATCACCAAAAGCCCATTCATATGCGGGGAGCTGGCCGTTGGGATGCATGTACCACTCCTTCGTAAGTAAAATCAATTGCTTCTTTGCAAACTCTGGGTCAGCCAACGCCAGCGGTATGCAATGGAAAGCAAGGTCCCAGGCAGCATACCATGGATATTCCCATTTATCCGGCATCGAAATGATGTCAGCATTGTTAAGGTGCATCCACTGACTGTTTCGACCGGTTCGCCGTTCGTGGGGCGGTTCAGGCAGACCTTCATCGCCTTTGATCCATTTGCCTACATCATAGTAATAGAACTGTTTACTCCACAGCATGCCCGCGATAGCCTGACGGTGAATATTACGGCGTTCTGCATCCGGGATCCCGTCATGCATGGCCTTATAGAATTCATCTGCTTCGGCAATCCGCTGATGGAACAGGTCATCAAACTCCTGGAAAAAGTCAGAATGGTACGTGGTGCAAAGGCGCAGATGGGTCGTGACTGACGATGACGCAGGAACATTTGCCTCGAGAACGAAACTCGCTTTTGTGCCTTTGCCAGAAGTATTAACGGCATCATTACGACCATGGATCAAAAAGTCATTGATCCCATCCTTGCCGGTGCCGTTCAGGGGGATACCGTACAGGCGTTGCGTGTTCGTTTCGTTTTCGCAGAATAACACCTGAGCACCTGTTTCGCAAGCCAGGTACATCGGCTGCATTTCCGGGTGGCGGATAGCTACCACGTTATTATCATCCAGAAACATTTCCGGTTTTGCTGAACCGGCATCCCAGGACCAGGTATTTCGAAACCATGAGGTCGGTAAGATTACCAGGGGAGCCTCCTGCCCACTTCTGTTGTGCGCCGTAATTCGGATCAACAAATCATCTGTATCGGCTTTGGCGTACTCAATGAAAATATCGAAGTATCGGTCATTGTCGAAGATGCCCGTATCGGCAAGTTCATATTCCGGGTCCGGCTTACCGCGTTTCCGGTTTTCTTCTACAAGTTTCCCGTAAGGAAAGGCATCCATCGGGTACTTGTACAACATCTTCATATAACTGTGTGTAGGTGTACTATCGAGATAGTAGTACAACTCCTTGCAATCTTCGGCATGATTTCCTTCCGGTCCGGCAAGGCCGAAGAGCCGCTCTTTCAGAATAGGATCCTTTTTGTTCCAGCAGGCCAGTGAGAAGCAAAGAAGCTGACGTTCATCGCTGATTCCACCAATGCCTTCCTCACCCCATCGATAGGCCTTACTGCGCGCATGATCGTGCGGAACATAATTCCATGCATTACCGTCACGGCTATAGTCTTCACGAACAGTACCCCATTGTCTTTCCGTAAGATAAGGTCCGAAACGGCGCCAGTCCTTCATGCCGTCACGATCCTCGAGAAGGCGTTGCTTTTCTATCATTTAGTCAGGTATCAGGTTAGAGGGATAACTTGCGGGGATGGGCATTTAAACAAATGCTCGCATCCTAGCCATTGTCTTCAAAGCCCGGATAAAGCAACATACCACCATCGATAAACAGGGTAATGCCATTGACGTATTCGGAATCATCAGAGGAAAGCCAGACCGCGGCACCGCCAATATCTTCTACCTCACCAATGCGCTTTGCCGGAATCAGCTTCAACAGATTGTTGTATGCTGAAGGAGTTTGCCATGCCGCGTGATTGATTGGCGTGCGAATCGCACCAGGTCCAATACTATTTACACGGATTTTCTTTGGGGCATACTCCTGCGCCAGACTTTTCATCAACATCATGACACCCCCTTTTGAGGCAGCGTAGTTTACGTGGCCTGCCCAGGGAATGACTTCATGTACCGAGCTCATGCATATGATCTTTCCCGCGGATTTTGACTTTTCTGGTACTACTCCCCTTTTCAAAAACTCCTTGATAGCTTCGCGTGCACAGAGAAATTGTCCCGTCAGGTTAATGTCAATAACGTGATTCCATTCCTTCAGCGTCATTTCGTGGAAAACGGAATCCTTTTGTAAACCTGCGTTGTTGATCAGAATATCAACGGTCCCGTATTGTTTGAACGTCTCTTCGAACATGCTGATGACCTGATCTTCGTTGCTGACATCGGCTTGAAAGATAACTCCTTCACCCCCCTCCTTCTTTATCTCTTTCAGAACATCGCGTGCCTTATCCTCGCTGCTTGAGTAATTAACAACAACGGTAGCGCCTTCTCTGGCAAGCGCCTTTGCTACGCCGGCGCCGATACCAGAACTTGCGCCTGTTACAATGGCTATCTGACCTTCAAGTTTTTTTGTCATATTGAGGGGGTTTAATCAACGTGTTTGATTGATGCTGAATTAACACAGTATCGCAATCCTGTTGGTGGCGGTCCGTCGGGGAAGACATGGCCCAGGTGCGCTTCGCATACATTGCACATCACCTCAACACGTGTCATGCCGTATGATGTATCCTTTTCGTATTTGATCACATTGTCCTTAACCGGAATTGTAAAGCTTGGCCACCCGGACTGCGATTCAAATTTTGTCGACGAATCAAAAAGAAGTGTTCTGCAACAACGGCATGCATACAGACCTGGTTCGTGGGCCTCACAATACTCACCGGAAAAAGCACGCTCAGTACCCTTCCTTCGGGTGATCAGGAATTCCTCAGGTGTTAGTTCCAGTTGCCATTCTTGATCCGTCTTTTCAATCTTTTTTTCCGGGGCCGGACTTCCTTCCTTTGCATACTTCAATACATCTAACCATTTCATAATACACCATTAAGAAGTGATAGCAGGATAAAATCTCCTGCCTGTGCCAATATAAGAAGAAGAAGATATGATATCAGCTTGCCAGCGGAACGAAATATTTTTTGGGGCTATCGCAAACGTGGCAGGAATAGCCGGCGGGAAGGTCCTCAAATGGAACACCTGGGGGGATACCGGCGAAAGTGTCACCGTAGCGCTGATCGTAAATCGAAAGACACTGACTGCATTGATAACTCAGGACTGCCGACTTGATTGTATGCTCGCCGGCTTTTTCGATTTTCGGTTCCTTTTCGGGATTCAGCTGGCGGAAGTAAATCTTGCTTAATTCAATTAGCAGTGCCGGAATAATCTCCCGTCGCACGCCCTTTACATATGACTGATAGGTAATATTATTCGGGTTGAAATTTTTTGCATAAAGGATATTATAGCGCTCTGTGGTTTCATTGGTGTAATCTTTCTCGATAACGATGGAGGTAAAATGAAAACTTTCGCGCTTTGTCTTTATCGAAAAAGTCAGCCCGTGTGTACTGATGTCCTGCTGGTCAAGTTCACGAACGAGAAAGCGCTTCAACTCGAGCGCATCCGTATCGATTACGGGTAGGTGCCAGTTAAGTTCGATAGAGGAATGCCGTTCATTAATTCCGAACTTGCCCATAAGTTTCTCCCAACGAATACGATCCGAAGCCTTAATACCCTTGATGATAAAAGCTTTCCATGGGATGATGTTTATCTTTCCAACGTTCGTTTCCTGGCAAAGCCGGCATGCCGCGGTCATAAAATCAATATCATACTGGTTATTGCGCCAGTAAAGACCCAACCAGTACTGGCCGTTCAGCATAGCATTCAATCCTTCGTAATAAGGGAATGCAGTCGTAGGCAGTTTCAGTCGTTGTGATATCGGTCTGTAATTAATTCGCATTTTCCCTTGCAGGATAACAAAAAGCTCATCGATGCCAAAGGGCTGAAAATCCAGAATGAGTTCTTCAAGCATTTTACAGACGCGCGCGATGTCCTGGGTAAAAATCAACTTTGGCCAGCACTCGATCTGATTGTCTTTGCGCGGATCGCGGATATACAGATACCAATAGTTTTCGTCAGGCGAAGCAATGAAGTTGACTTCACCCGTGAAAAGCGGTACTATACTTTGCAGGGGATCTACGATATTGATCTTGATACGGGGTTTGTAATCGAAGTTGTCGATCACAAAATGATACGTATCCTCCTTTACCCAGCTTGTTGTTTCGCCGATATTGACTGCAACGTATGAACAAACGATGTTCTGATAAACCGATGA
>JAEZEH010000182.1 GCA_023417785.1 Bacteroidota bacterium | reverse complement strand
CAATGGTATCCGTATTGCGGATATTTCCCTTTTGTTAGGGGGACAGATTGTCGAACGGATTGCGAATCTTCCGGATGTTTCCCGAACTAATGTGCGAATACTTCTCGGTGGTCAACAACGACTTATGCCCAAGAAGTGTTTGTATCGTCCGAAGGTCAACACCTTGTTCCAAAAGATGCGTGGCAAAAGAATGGCGAAGCGTGTGAACCGTCCCCTTCTTGGTTACCCCAGCGCGTTGCCGGGACTTCTTTAGTATTTGTTGTATGCTGGAACTGCTGTATTTGCCACCTTTCTCCCCTTCGAAAAGATATTCCACCGGCCGGAAAGCAGCAGAATATTCCTGAAGAAGTTCCAGAGTCTTGTCGCCCAGCAACGTATATCTCCCTTTCTCGCCCTTGCCCTCCCTTACAAACACAACCTTGCGGTCGCTCAGAATATCGTCAACCTTTAAGTTCAATAATTCTGAAATACGCAGTCCACATGAATAAATGGTCACCAGAATTGCCTTGTGTTTCAGGTTCTCGGTATGCTGGATGATTTTCCGGATTTCCTGCTCACTGAAAACCTCAGGGAGCTTTTCTTTTGGCCTCGGACGATCTAAAGCATAAAAACGCTGCGGCATATCAAGCACCTGCTCATAGTAAAATTTCACCGCGTTGATAATCTGATTCTGTTCGGAGGGCGAACACCCGTTTCGAACCTGCTGGTTCACGTATTCCTTTATCTCTGATTCTCCGATGCTTTCCAATGGTCTGTCGGGGTGCGCGGCAATGAATTTCGAGAATTGACATACGTAGGTTCGGGCAGTATTAAGACTATATCGCTTTGCCTGCAGGTGATCAATAAAGGAGTCAGGTACACGGTGATCCGCTTTCGCAAGATTCATTTTGCGGATGGCCGCGTAATCAAACGGTTCGCGGTCGTCGCGCTCAGGTCTGTTCCGTTCAAAGAACTTCAGGCTCAACCACGCGACGCCCCTGAAAGTGTGAAACAGAAGGCCAAGATTGCGATTCGTATTCGGAATGTATTTCATTCGGTGCTCATCCGACCACTGTACATCCGGAAGAGCATCGACGAGTTCTTCTATATATTTATCGCTGTTGAATTGAAGGCCGATATACCTGACCGAATCAAACATCAGGTGACGAAGTGTAATTATAGGCTGTCTCATAAGAAAGAAAGTTTTTGATAATTTGCTAATGGTAGCTTAACTTCAGACCACGAATCGATTGGGAACCGTGTAAATCCATATGATAACCGTGTAAATCCGTTTGTGAAACGGAAGCTTCCGAGTAACGGTTATCGGCAGAAACACAACCCAAAAAACCTCGTACCGTTAACAAAAAATTTAACCGTTAGCCACCATGACTCAGGGAATCTGCCCCGTTTGCAACGCCCCATTCCACGGACGCGCCGATAAAAAATATTGCTCCGATCAATGCCGCGCCACAGGCAATAATAAGATCAGAATAAATACTGCGCCGTTGCTCTATAAGATCAATAACCAACTCCTCCAAAACCGAAAAATCCTCCGCAAACTGTGCCCGGCAGGAAAAAGCATCGTTCCACGTACCCTGCTCGCTGAAAGAGGATTTAATTTCCTGACATTCTCTTCGTTCTTCATTTCCAATGACCGCAGAATGTTCTTCATCTGCTACGATATGGCCTTTACCCCCGTTGTCAGCAATGGCATTCAACAGGCCGTGATCACTGCCTGGACCGAATACCGGACCGCATGGCACCCATGGGATTTACTCAACGACCTGAAGAACCACTGATTAAGTACGCCGATAAACCCCTCATCTGCGTGCGGAATACCGTCCTGATACCGGATTTTTCCAGTCACATACACTGGCCAAATCAGCTGCGCGGATAACGGTTTCCGGCCCCATAACCGTGTTTTTTTAAAAAACCTGGATTTTCTTACATCGCCGATTAGGGGCCTTAACCCGTTCCTGGGCTAATCTCTTGTAAGCCACCTAAACCTCAAACTATCGTTATATGTACAGCAAAGGGGATAAAATCAAACTTCTCGACGGAAGTCCCGGCCGGATTGATTGCGTTGTGAAAACCGAATTCAAAAACATCTATCGGATCGTCTTCCTCCAAACCGGTGAGGAAGGCTATTTCGAAGAAGATAAACTTATTCACGTCGAATCCGCACCGCGCGGATGGTGGAAACGCCTCAGGCACCGAATGTCCAGCTGACCGGAACGCTTAACCACTGCTTTGCTTTCTGTCGGACTGAAGGTAACTTGGAAAAATTTAGCCGGTCATGCCCAGCCTTCTCGCCGCCGCCCTTCTTTGTCTTTCGATCGTTACCTCGGCATGGTCACAGCATCCGCTCACCGGAACCTGGGAACTTATATCCACCAAAGGAGTCAGCGTCGACTGCGATCCGTTTGTTATTGACACTGCCTCTGTCCGCGAAATCAAAATAATCACGCCCACACACTACATCCTGATCGCGCATGACGTCGACGGCGATTCCCTCGTATTCAATCGCAGCTACACCGGCAAGGTGTTTGTGGACGGTGATCGCTATACCGAAAACCCGCTGATGTAGTCGCTGCAGATCGTGCCCGAACTCAAAACTGATTTCCGCTGGAAACTGGACAATAACCTTTTTATTCAATCGGGAACCGTTACGCGCCCGGACGGCAGACGCGCCGAGATTGAGCTTATATTCCGGAAGGTCGAAACCAGTAACGCGTACCCTGATAATCCGGCTCTGGGTACCTGGAAAATTCTTTCTTCAGTCGCTACGATGCCCGACGGTCAAACCCTCGTGGAAAATGCTCCCGGAGTTCAGATGATGAAAATAATTACGCCAACTCATTGGATGGCCATTAGCACGCGCAATGGTAAATTCGCCAATGCGGTGGGCGGAACTTATTCGATCAGGGATGGTAAGCTTTTTCCGAAGCGGGCTTACTCCGCCCAACCGGTAGAAGATCGCCGACACATTGTTCTCGACCTGCAACGCCAGGGCAACAAACTAATTTTCAACGGCACGGTAACTACCCCGGATAACAAGACGTTTACAAGGAAAGATGTCGCCGAACTAATGGAGTGACTGGTTTTCCAGATGCCCTGCTTCCTGCCACAGCATCGCCGGTCTTGTGTAAGAAAAAAGATACCATGGCGCGATCTTATACAGACCTTATACAGACCTTATAGAGACCTTATCCAGACCTTCCTTTTACCATCCTTCCCGCTCCTCCTTTGTTCCTCTGCTGCACAACGCTAACGCAACCTGCTTCAAATCAATTCCCGCGTCATGACGCTCACCGCGGCAACGATCAACGCAGAAGGCGAACGTATTAAACTTAACCATACGCTCAACCTCATACGCGCCGGCTCCCGGCGAACGCTTCAAATCCATCTGGCTTGCTTCGAAGAGCCTGGTGGCCCGAAATGAATACTGCCTACGATGGTACCACCTGCGCAGGGGCCACCCGCCCAAAACGATTTCGGTATGATGTTATGACATTCGCATAAGAGTAACTGATTGAATCCGCTTGCCAATACACCCACGGCGGATCCGTCGCTGAAACCCACAGCGGTTTCGGCTCTGGTTCCAGATTAGTTTCAAGGATTACATATTTTTGTTATATTTGGTTAACATCCTTAAAACACATGACGCCCCCACTACCTACCCCCTGTAGATGAATATTTTTTTGGGCATTAGGAGAACGTCGTTGTAATAGCCACGCCGGGCATTTTTGGGACGTCAGGATCTTATTACCACTCCATAGTCAATTCGATGTCGCCTCGATATAAGGTTATTACCAAAGCTGACATAAAGCAGGGATAAAGCAGTAATGAAGCAGTGATACCACACTCAGGGATTTCCAGAATGCGCCATCTCTGTTTTAGCCCTGCGCTGAAACAGCTTAACTATCCCTTTGGGCCCAAGGTCCTTTCGACGTTCTCACGAGTTGTCTACGAAGATGCTGTGAAGATCGCTTTAGGATAAAGAATTCTGCTTATCAGACGTGGTGCCTTCGAAGTCACTTTCTTCAAAGGGGGAAAGGCAACGGTTTGCGGTCTTATGGAAAACGAAATTCCGGATTTGAAGAACTAATATAATATTTTTAACGCTATCGTACAAGGTCATCCTTTTTTGGGTCACTCATGAGAGGATTGCCCACTCAACGTCACTCGTGAGAGGATTCCCCAATCAGAGTCACTCGTGAGAGGACGCTGATTTTCGCTGGACCAAGAAAAGCAAACGAGAAATATGTTACCTGTCTGCAACACGAAGACATTCCATCATACCAAAACGGTTTCCACTTCCTGATTCGGTATTGCAGCTTATCTGAGGCTTTGCTCTTTCTCATTTTTGAATGCCGGATATTTATACTAAGCCTCCACCCGATTTTCGATCCTTAATTCCAAAATTTTGAAATACCTCATGGCGCCTGGCCCTTACGTCGTACATTGACCCGTTCATGGTATGTCTTCAGGGCCACCGGGCTTTTTGCTCCAAGCCTGATGCTATCCCGGGTTTCAGCTTTCAAATTTCGGATTTTCAATAATGAAATGATGTGTTGTCTCTTTCGACAGGTACTCCGGGGTCTTTTTTATCTCTTCATGATTACAAAATAAATACATGTGAATCGATCCGCTTTCCGCGTCAATCCCTGGCGCGCTTCGCGATCCGTTTTACGTTTGCGTAGGTCCAGTGTCCGCAACCCCGAACAGCAGATCAATCCACCGGTTTCCATAAATTGATTCCCGCATTAAGGTTG
>JAEZEH010000110.1 GCA_023417785.1 Bacteroidota bacterium | reverse complement strand
GTCTCGGCGGCATATGTCAGACGCGAGATGTTGGGATGGTAGCCCCTCTCTGAATAGTGAAAATCGGGCACAATCGCGAAGCTAAAGACAAATCTGTAAAACGGGAAACGCTCGGGAAGGTGGAGGTTCGTGCGGGGGATGAACTCCGGAATGATGACTTCTGCCGTAGCCGATTCGGGAAAAACCTCTGACAGGATCGGCGTCGAGGCCATACTTTCCAATGTGCGGGCCTTGTTGATCGAAAATCCTTCCAGCAACCCGGGGCGTTGACTTAGAATTATGTTGCGTTTCCCCTCCCCACTCACAGGGTCAAGATGCTGGATTGTCGTGAGCGGTCTCTTAAGCTTGTTAGACACGGTTCCTTTCGCAACAATATCAAGATGACGAAGGGATTTGGCGATGTACGTGGCCGCGGTTGAGCGTCCGCCAAATTCCGCCATGTTGTGCCGCGTTTTGACAAACCGCGGTGAATGCATGATATCCTTTTTGGAAGGTCCGCCTTTATGTCTGACGAAAGTCTCGTCTGAGTCTGCACGCCTGTAGAACGACAAGGTGTCGAGGGATCCGACCATGGAAAACGGGGATTTTAAGGTAGCCATAGGGGTTAATATTTCTCAGATTAACGATAAAGCTGTAATCCGTATTGTGACGTTAACCTCCGGAGCTGTAAAAAAAAGGTAGAAATCTTATAGAAGGCAGGTATGTCCCACCTCTTTAAAGGTGGCTTAAAGGTGGCTTATACGTGCCTTAAAGGTGACTTATACGTGGGATATATATAAGCACTTCTTAAGGAGACATACAGTCATTGTCGCCATTGTATGTGGAACGAATAGGGATTTACTGACCCACGGAGTGGATTATTCAAAAGGGGTGCTTTAGCAGACTCCGAAGACCGTCATCGGCACGACAAGCTTTCGAGCTTTCGCATTTGCTCCCGGACTAACGTTGACGCCGGTAGCCGGCGCAAGATGCGCGCCGCGGCCCCTGCTGAACGAAGGAATCAATAATATTCAAAAAGAATCTGACATCACAAAACAGACGGGCAAATTTTAAACTCCATTCATGCGAATGCCAAAATTGACCGACAAACATTAACCGGATTAATATCCGAATTTGAAGACAAGGAAACAATTGCGAATGCTGTGGTGATACTTACGGAGCGACAAATAATCCACGAAGAAGAGTACTTATCCTTGACCGAAAAGGGGAAAGAACTATTTCAAAACTGTTTCGACAAGCAAAGAGAATTCAGACAAAAAGCGATGACAGGTATCACCGAGAGCGAGTATTCGCAAATAATAATGACACTTGAAAAAATAATTAACAACCTAGCCTGAAAGAATCACCTTGAACGCCTGATACGTGCCACGTAGCTGCCAAGAGCCGCACTAACATTTACCATCGCGAAAAGCTTAACGTTGTAAGTTAAAAATGCAGTAAACTCTTCCCGAACGTAACCTTCGATCCGTTCAAACCCTTGCTGACATAACACGCGTTGATGACTACCCACTAAGTCTTTGGACGCGGAATAAAAGTAGGGAGTTGCGTATATTGGCCTTTTGGAATATTTTGGAATGGTAACAGCAAAATAGAAAGATGACATGAAAGGGCCTGAATTCTTAAGATATGTAAATCCTGTGTTAACAACACTTCAAGAAAATGGAGGTGCAGGTGACTCTTCTGACGTGATTGAACAGGTCATAGACAAATTAGGAATTACAGAAGCTGAATTAGAAGAAACAACTGCTAATGGCCAATCGAGAATTCGTAACCAAATTCAATGGGCAAGGTTCTATCTATTTAAAGCCGGCCTGATTGACAATGCACAACGGGGAATATGGCGACTTACTAATGAAGGCTTAGAAAGCAAACTCAATGACGATGGTGTTTATGCCCTCTTCAAAAAAGTACAAGACAGTGTAAAAAAATCTGTACCGACAACGACTAAAAAAGCAGAGCCGAAATTTGAGAGCATCTCGACAGAAGAAGAAGAACACTCAATCGGACTTATTGGTCTTATTCAGAATTTACCAGCTTCAGGCTTCGAAAAGTTATGCAAAAGACTTTTGACTGAAATCGGAATTAACGAAATAGTAATTACAGGCGGTTCAGGCGACCAGGGAATTGATGGCAAAGGAGTTGTCAAACTTAACGACGTGGTCAGTTTAAATATTGTTTTTCAATGCAAACGATATAAAGAAACTGTTTCTCCACACCATGTTAGGGACTTTAGAGGAGCAATGCAGGGAAGAGGTGAAAAAGGATTAATAATAACGACTGGGCGATTTACAAAAGAAGCAAAGGCAGAGGGAAGTCGTGACGGTGTGACACCTATAGAATTAATTGATGGGAATAGACTCGTTGAACTCTTCGAAAAATATAGGCTTGGCTTAAAACCTGTAACAGTATTTGAAATTGATCACGACTTCTTCAAACCATTTAATTAATTATTCCTCTTTTAATACGGGTTTAGCGCGAGAATATTTGAGCAATTAATAAACGTTGGTATTGGCAGACAGTTTACGGTATGGGAATTGGTCATGACGCCCTGATCCCTCAGTTGCTGAAGAGCTCCGAGATTTTAGAGCGGCGCTTGCTGAAGTTTCTGATTCATTGAGTTATGGAAATACTTTTTTCGTAATAACAGAATACGGAGAGTAGCCTCCTGGAGAGTTAACGGTCATTGTAAAGAGACGTTCGAAGCCAGCGGAGTCGAAGCCATCAGTGCATCCGGTCTCCCCGAACTTCCATACCCTTCAATATCTCCGCCTCCTGTTCCAATAGTTCACGCCAACGGCTCATTACTTTCTGTTCCGGCATATACTGTTTGGCGAGTTGCAGGAATGTTTTGTAATGGCCTGCTTCCGACACCATCAGTTCATAATAAAAAATCGAAAGATCTTTGTCGGCAATTCCCTTCCACAGGGTTTTGAATCGCTCACAGCTGCGGGCTTCGATCAGGGCATTCATCAGCAGGCGTTCCAGCAACTGTTGCTCACGACTTCCGCCGCGGCGAAGCACCCCCTGCAATTGTTCGACATACTCGTCTTTGCGCTGCCGTTTCAGGGAGAAGCCGCGTTTTTTTAGTTCATCCATGACCCGTTCAAAATGACTCCACTCCTCGGCAACGATAGGGGTAAGCGCATCAACCAGTTCTGTCAACTCGGGATACGTTATAATAAGCGATATGCACGACGAGGCCGCCTTCTGTTCGCAATAGGCGTGATCGATAAGGATATCTTCAATATTCTTTTCAGCCACGTTGACCCAACGCGGATCCGTCGGCAGCTCAAGTCCAAGGGTGAATTTATCCTTTGATTCCATCATCGTCGTCAGTCGTAAAACGACCAGTCAAAACCAAAATCGATGCTGTTGCGCTGGCCCGGAAAGAAGGGTGTTGGAAAGTATCCTTCACCCGTGATCAGCTGCAAAAGATTATTGTAGCGAAAGAAGATCCGGCCACGTTTGATCTTTGCGTTGAAGAATACGTCGATGACGGGTACCGACGGCGTCTTGAACCGTCCCTCCTGCCCCGGCTGCATGAAGGGTGTATTCAGTTCGCCGGGATTTCCCTGAATATAGAATTGCTGTGTGGGCACATCGTATGCCAGCGGATAATACGGCGATGTCCAGTGTACATCAACACCGCCGTGCATGTCGAGGTTACCGTTGAAGAAAATGTTCTCGTATGAAAGCTGACTATTCACAAAGAGTTCGGGTAGGCTTATCGCACCCTGGCTTTCCTCTAAAACGCGGGAGTAAATCGCGAACGTCCGGAAGTGGATATTGCGGAGCATGGTTATGTTCACCCTTGCCATGGGCGACGCGATGACCTGTTCCCCGGAGGTCTGGACCGGCACTACGTCTGCGCGATTGACATTTTCCTCCGTGTATTCACCGATCCGCGGCGGTCCGTCCGGTGCTTCAGGTACAATACTCTTGAAGAACACATAGTTTCCGATCCGGGTAAACGTCAGTCCGGGAGAAAACGTAAAAACGCGTGATCGATAATGAAGGGATCCGCTCAGTTGTGTCGTGTTAACACTTTCGAAATTATTGGACCAAAAATCATTATTACTCCGGTAATACCTTTGCAGGAAAGTTGGCTCATAACGAACCTGTTTCAACTCAGCATCAAACCATTTGCTAACTACGTTTCCCTGTATCCGGTAGTTGCCGCCATCGGGCATGTATTCGGCCCATCCTGTGACGGTGAGCAGTGAGTCAAGGTACAACCCGACCCGCCCGCCAAGATAGTTTTCAACTACAGACTGCGATGCACCCCCGAGAGTATCGTATCGGAAATTCATTTTATTATTACGGACCGCATAGTAGCCGTTGTAAAACATTTTGAGCAAAGACCCTTTTATACCGACCTCGTTCCGAAGACTCGTAAACTTCGAATAATCATTTGTGGTGTCATTACGAAGCTCGAAGTAGTCAAAGTAGCCGGCGGTCTCACGCGGCGGCAAGTCGCTGAAGTTGTTTCCCTGCCGATACCGGTCCAGTTTGTGATAGACCTGCAAACCGCTTCCAAGTGTGTACTGATGATAAAGATGGATATTCATTCGAAGCTCAGTGCTGATGGCCTCCGTCAATCTGGGCTGAGCATCAATGGCAAAGTAGCTTGCATATGGAAACGGATTGAAAAGATCGGTGCGCACGCCCCCACCCTCCGCTACTTCGTGGTTCTGTCTTCTGAAGTTGGCAAAAAGCCGATATGTACTATCCTTACTCTGATACGTCGTAAAAAAATCGTAATACTGACTCCGCACCAGGCGGTCACCCTTTCCGAGTCGGGAGATTTGTTTATCGATAAACATTCCGCGGTAGGTGATACCGAAGTTCCAGCTGGGAGAAATATTGCGGCTATAGGTTGCCCGGGTGATGGATCGGCCCCGTCCTCCCAGAATAACATTCATATTTGAAAACGGCGACTTCGTATCCCAATATCTGATTCGCTCCCGCTCCCAGTACATATCGTAGGAATTGAACCCCGGGCTAACGCCGATGTTTTCCGGAACCTGATAATATATCGGCCGGATTGCTGTGCCGACTACCCCAAGATCCTGGTAAAGGTTTTCATTTCTTCGTACTTCATCAAAGCGGTGAAAATTCCGGATCAGGGTGTCTACCTGCCGCAGGGCGAATGTGTTAAAGAACACGTCCTCTTCATAGTAGTAGCGGGAAGTCCGTGGGCCGTAAATCTGTTTGGTGGTATCGTCAATTACCCGCGATCCGCGTCTCTGTGTCGGCTCCTCCTGCCCAGATACTGAAAGGCTGCCGGCAAACAAGGCAAAAAACAGGAACCATTGTATCAATCGCACGCGCAAAAATAATCCGTTCATGTTGTTTTCCGGCACATTGGATTGGCAATTTCTATTCAAAGCTTCGAACGTGGTTGAAAATCATTTCATCGAATTCCCGTTCTTCTTTCAAAAACTGAACCGCAATTGGTATGTAAAAGAACGGGATCTCCTTTACCAGGGACTGAAACGCCGGGGATTCGAGTTTCACCATATCCTTTTCAGTAGTCAATACTGAACATCCGGGGTGTTTCTTCACCCCGTTCAGAATTTTGTTTAGATCTGAAGGTTTGAAAAAATGGTGGTCAGGGAATGCTATATGGGTAATAAGTTCATAGTTGTCTGATATATACCTGACCAGCGGCCCGGGGTTAGCAATGCCGGTGACGAGAATGATTTTGTTGCTCAGAGTACCAATTGTATTATCAAAAGGCACCGGTGAACTGTAGCTCAGCCCCGAGAAAAATATGGGTTTCTCAACCAGCTTTCGCAACGTTTCTTCGATAGTCATTAATTCTTCATCACTGATCTCTGGCGGGCACTTGGTCACCACTACTACGTCGGCGCGGGATGCGTTATGCTTTGATTCACGCAGTCTTCCCGCCGGCATCATCAAATCCTCATAAAAGGGTCGCGTATAGTCACATAGGAGAATGTTGAAGGAAGGTTTTACCCTCCGATGCTGAAAGGCATCATCCAGGAGAACCACCTCAAGATCAGCGTCCTCCTGGAGCAATAACGGTACCGCTAATGCCCGCTCTTCACCCACAGACACTTTTATCTGCGTTCCAAACTTCCTTAAATACTGAAAGGGTTCATCGCCAATAGTTTCAGGTGAATCTTGTTTTGTCGCCAGGCGGAACCCTTTGGTTTTTCTTCCGTATCCCCGGCTCAATGTAGCGGTTCTGAATGCCGGCGAAAGCAGCCGCACCAGGTATTCGACCATCGGCGTTTTGCCGGTCCCGCCCACGGTTAGATTACCTACTGCAATAACCGGCAGATCAAAACGCACCGATGGTTTGATTCCTCGGTCATACAATGTATTCCGGAGATCCATCACCCACCCATAAATCACGGCAAAAGGAAAAAGTAACGTTTTCAGAACCATAGAAAAAGATTCGCCGGCAAATTTCTATTTTCAAACGCGGTTTCCAAACCGTTTTATTTGTAGCCGGGTTGACAACAACGAATTATGAATGAACTAATCACTGTACGGCAGGTAGCGACTTTTCTGGATTCGATCGCCCCCGCGGCCTACCAGGAGTCTTATGACAACACGGGGCTGCTCACGGGCGACCCGGACATGGCCGTTACTGGCATCCTAACAAGTCTGGACTGTATTGAAAGCGTTGTCGAAGAGGCCGTTACAAAGGGAGCAAACCTCATTGTGGCACACCATCCCATAATTTTCAGGGGTCTGAAACGACTCACGGGTGCAAACTACGTTGAGCGAACCATCATCAAGGCCATCAGGCATAACATCGCCATTTTCGCGATACACACCAACCTTGACAATGTCTTCAACGGTGTGAACCGCCGGATTTGCGAAAAAATAGGGCTTCAGAACCTTCGTATCCTTCAACCGAGTTTCAATTCACTGGCCAAGCTGGTGTCATTCGTTCCAAAGGAGCACACCACGGCAGTTTTGGATGCGCTGCACAACGCCGGCGCCGGCCAGATCGGTAATTATAAAAACTGCAGCTTCCAGCTTGATGGAACGGGGACCTTCATGCCCGACCTGAATGCCAATCCCTTTCTCGGGGAATCGGGTAAGCAGGAATGGGCGAGTGAGACGAGGATTGAGGTAATTCTGCCGGTTCACCGGCAGCGGGACGTCATTCAGGCACTGAGGGCGGCACATCCTTATGAAGAAGTAGCCTACTATCTCTCACCGCTTGTTAATGAGAACCAGGAAGTTGGGGCAGGCATGATCGGGGAGTTACCGGACGGGATGGAACCATTTGCGTTTCTCCAGAGTTTAAAAGAACGCATGGATCTCAAACTGGTACGGCACACCTCTCCTGTTCGAAGTGAGGTTAAAAAAGTGGCCGTCTGCGGCGGCGCCGGCAGTTTTCTTCTCAAAAGCGCCATTTCCGCGGGAGCCGATGTCTACGTTTCGGCTGATTTCAAGTACCACGAATTCTTTGATGCAGACAACCGCATTTTAATCGCCGACATTGGTCATTATGAAAGCGAGGTCTACACCAAAGAACTATTAAAGGATGTTTTAATAAAAAAATTTCCTACTTTTGCGATCAATTTTTCTGAAACCGTCACAAATCCAATAAGCTATATTTAACTAATGGAAAATCAATCAGTTGCGCAGAAGCTTGAAGCGCTTGTAAGACTTCAGTTCATTGACAGCAAATTAGACGAGCTAAAGAAACTGAGAGGAGACTTACCCGACGAGGTGCAGGATCTGGCCGACGAAATAGAAGGATACAACACCCGCCTCGCCCGTCACGAAACCGAATTAAAAGACATTGAGGAAGGCAACAAGAAATACAAGGAAGGGATTAAGGAAGCCGAAAAACTCATCAAGAAATATACAGAGCAGCAGAAAAACGTTAGAAACAATCGCGAATTCGACGCCATCACTAAAGAAATAGAACTCCAGGAACTTGAAATCCAGCTCTGCGAAAAGAAAATCAAAGAAGGCAAAGACACCATCCAGGCTAAGAAAGACGAGATAGAAAAGACTTCTCAATTTATCAAGGAACGCGGCGATCACCTGGACATCAAGAAAAAAGAGCTCGACGACATCCTCGCCGAAAGCCACGAAGAAGAAAGACGCTTACTCGCTGAGCGCGAAAAAGCAGCCCAGAAAATAGAAGACAAACTTCTAAAATACTACGGACGCCTTCGAAGCAGCCTTTCAAACGGTCTGGCGGTAGTGAGAGTAGTACGCGGCGCAGCCGAAGGTTGTAACATCGTCATCCCTCCTCAGAAAATTGCTGAAATACGTGAGAAGAAAAAAATCGTCATCGACGAGCATTCAGGCCGAATCCTTGCCGACGTCGATATGGACAGCCTCGATGAGGGAGACAAGCCGAAATCTGCCAAGGCACCGGTGACCACCCCTACCAGAAGGACCAAGAAGGTTGAATAGGCAAAACAGATATTGGAATAGAAAAAAGGCAATCCCACTGGTTTGCCTTTTTTTGTTTGGGTTCATTGCCACCGTTTCTGGTCAGGAGTTTCGATTCGATCCCGCATCGCGTGAAGCTTACCACAAGTCGCTAAATTTACAGTTCGCCGAGGTCAGACGAAGTATTCAAAACCCCTTAACGCCACAGCAACATTATGTTCGGTCATTTGCAGAGGTTCTTGAACTGATTGTTACCGAAGACCAGCAGCTTCTTGATGGTTACGAAAAATCCTTTGAAAAACGAACTGATCGCAAGACAGCCCGGAAGTCGGCGGATGAGCTTCTCCTTCAAAGCGAAATCCATTTGCAGTGGGCTTTTGTCTACCTCAAATTCGGCCGCGAACTCGACGCCGCTTTGCGATTCCGTCAGGGCTTCCTGATTGCCGAAGAGCTCCGGAAGTCGTTCCCCGAGTACAAGGCGATATATAAGATAACCGGGTTGATGAACGTATTGATCGGATCGGTGCCCGATAAGTATAACTGGATCCTTGGATTGCTCAATATGCAGGGTTCGGTTGACACCGGCCTGAAGCAGATCCAGGAGCTATCCGCGATGGATCACGACTTCGCATTCGAAGCTACCATGTGGCATGCCTTCATCCGGGGTTTTATACTACAGGATCCCGAAAGGGCGATTGCCGAAATGGGCAAGATAACCGATGATAATCCATTGGCCGTTTTTCTTCTCGCGAACTTCCATATCAAAAATTCTTCAAGTGAGCGCGCATTGTTCTACCTCAGGCGTCTTGAGTCGGTATCGCGCGGCTCACGAATTCCTTATTCGTTCTATCTGAAGGGGGAAGTGTTTTTGCATAAAGGCGACTACACACAGGCAATAGAGGAATATTCGACTTTCCTGAGAAACTACCGCGGGCAAAACTTTGTGAAGGATGCGCATTACAAGATAGGTCTTTGTTACTGGCTCGACGGAAGACAGGAGGAAGCGATCATTGCCTTCGAAGAAGCAGAGAATGCGGGCAAAGAATCAAGTGAAGCGGATAAGCACGCTGCGCGAAATCTGGCGTCAGGTGAACTGCCATCAATACCATTGACCAAAGTACGTTTTTTTACAGATGGCGGCTACTATCGCCAGGCCGAAGAACTGATGGATGAAATCAGCCCTGAGATGCTTGCCGAAAAACGCCATCAGGTAGAATGGCATTATCGAAAAGCGAGACTCTTCCACAAACAGGATCAGCCCGAAAAAGCGGTACCCTATTATGAAAAAACCATTGAACTTGCGGCAATGAATGAGTGGTATTACGCACCAAACTCCTGTCTCCAACTGGGCTACCTGGCACGCGAGCAAGGGAATCTGAAGGAAGCGCGGCGATACTTTGAAATGGCCTTATCTTACAAAAGGCATGAATACAAAAACAGTATAGACAGCAAGGCAAGGTCTGCACTTGCTCAATTGAAAGATCTCAAATGAGTAACGTCATTGAAGAGCTCGACGGAGAACATTGAACCGGTGTAATTCAACAGGTACAGGCAGAGGTTTTCGTGCTCGAACATATCCATGGAACGGAGCGGATAATTCAACAGATAACACAAGAGAATCCGGATAGCACGACCGTGCATACAGATCAGAACGGTCTTTTCGTCAGGCCGTGAAAGTATGAGGTCCATAGCCGGCTTCATGCGACTAACTACATCTTCGGGACTTTCACCTTTTTCAATCTTTAAAGTCGTATTGCCCAGCTGCCATTGCCGGATCATGTAATGATAATACTCATCTTCTTCCGGAGTTACCTTGAATCCTTCCTTGGTACCCCAACTGATTTCATTAAGTCCGGCAAGGGCTTCGCTTGGTATACCGAGTTCCAGGAATCCCTCCACTGATTGCTGGCTTCTTTTTAACGCTGAGGTGTAAACTTTATCAAAGGAAACGCCCTTGTACATGCTGAAAAATGCATCTGCCTGAGCACGGCCCTTGGCATTCAGGTCGGTATCAACGCCGCTTCCCTGCACAATGTTCTTCAGATTGAAATCCGTCTGCCCATGCCGGATTAAATAGATTTTTTTGGTGCTCAATTTTCGTTTATTTTGCCTGCCAACCCGGAATTCACAAGCGAAACCCGGTTTTCCTGAAACAGGCGCAAAAATAGAAAAATAGTTCACAGTTCCCTCAAGGGCATTCGGTTCATTTATCATGTCAATATTCAAAACGCCGGTTACACCCGACATTCTTAACGATTTTTCCAGGAACACTCTTGCTGAGCATATAGGCATCGAATTCATTACCATTGGCGAAGATTTTATCGAAGCGCGTATGCCCGTGGATCCACGTACACATCAGCCCATGGGGCTGCTCCACGGCGGAGCGTCGGTAGTTCTGGCTGAAACGCTGGGAAGTGTAGGGGCAACGTTATGCGTTGATCAGAGCCGGCAATTTTGTGTAGGACTGGAAATCAATGCCAATCACATCAAGGCTGTGCGGAGTGGTTTTGTGACGGGCGTCGCGAGGCCGATTCACATTGGTGGAAAAACTCAAGTCTGGGAGATCCGGATTTCAAACGAACAAAAAGAACTCATTTGTGTTAGCCGGATAACAATGGCTGTACTCGATAAGAAAAACTGATTGAACATGCGCGCAACCGAAAGCAGTACCCAGCTTGTCTTCACGCAAACCGAAATACTGAATATCCTTCTTAATTACGTGTACGGTGGTGATTTTGCGGTCGCAGCCTGGAGCCTCCCGGACGACGATACGATTACTGTGATCATCTCCGAGAAACCAGTAAGTATACGTCGTGATGCTGCCCTCGAAGAACTTCCCTTTGGTTATCTGTTCGCCCCTTTTGACAGGCGTAAAGATACGTTGTTTCTCGAGGCTGACTATGCCTTCCGGATCAGGAATGGTGCACTCGCATCGCCAACGAATGAGTTAGAAGCAAAGTCTTTTGAATGGCTCCATGACGTATGCGATAAATCCGTGAGAACGCCTGTCAATGGCTTTTCAAACACGAAAACAATAGAAGAATTTTCCAGGGGCCATTACGTGAACCTGGTAAAGATGGCGCTTGCAGAAGTGGAGGCCGGAACCTTTGAAAAGGTCGTGCCATCCCGGAGGAAATCTGTACCGTTGCCGGAAGGATTCGATCTTGTTGATGCTTTTCTCAAACTTTGCAAAGCATACTCTCATACATTCGTGTCACTGACAAGTTCACCGCAGACGGGTACGTGGCTCGGGGCCTCGCCCGAGGAGCTCGTTCGCGTTTTCGACCGGACTATTTTCAAGACCGTCGCTCTTGCGGGAACGCAACCCTACGTAGAAGGCCTGAACCTGAGAGATGCTTCGTGGACACAAAAAGAAATTGAGGAACAGGCACTGGTGGAACGTTACATCATCAGCTGTTTCAAAAAAATCCGCCTTCGTGAATACGATGAATACGGACCGAAGACAGTGGTGGCGGGAAATCTCATGCACCTGCGAAGCGAGTTCACGGTCAATATGAAGGAAACGAATTTCCCTCAACTCGGCACAGTGATGCTGCAACTTCTGCATCCAACGTCTGCGGTATGCGGCATGCCCCTTGATGCTGCGCTGGCATTCATCGAAACACATGAAGGGTATGATCGCGCCTTCTATTCCGGTTTCGCCGGGCCCGTTAACATCGATAACCAGATAAATCTTTTCGTGAACCTCCGGTGTATGGAGATCACGAAAGGCAGCGCGATACTTTATGCCGGCGCCGGCGTAACTATCGACAGCGTTCCTGAAAAAGAATGGGAAGAAACGGAGATGAAAATGAGAACACTGCTTTCCCAAATCCAATAAGCCACCTCATGAAGTACCAGCCAATATATGATATCGCGTCTCTATGTGCTCGTCGTGGTCTTCGCCAGGTAGTGCTGTGTCCCGGGTCAAGATGTGCTCCGCTTACACTGGCCTTCACACGCCATCCTGATTTTAACACACGTACCTTTAGCGATGAGCGCAGCGCAGGGTTTGTCGCCCTCGGGATCTCCCAACGAATCAAGGCGCCGGCAATCCTTGTCTGTACTTCGGGTAGCGCAGCCTACAACTTTGCCCCAGCCGTAGCCGAAGCATTCTTCAGCGAAACGCCACTGCTCGTATTCACTGCAGACCGTCCGCCTGAATGGATCGGCCAGCACGACGGGCAGACACTTCATCAACCGGAAGTGTTCGGCAAGCATGTTAAGAAATCGTATAACCTCCCCGTTGACTACGATCATCCCGATGCCGTATGGGCGATCAATCGAATCGTGAACGAAGCCATCAATCTTGCGGTCCGCGAGCCTGCCGGGCCGGTGCATATAAACGCTCCATTTCGTGAACCCCTTTACCCTGCGACAGACGAACCAATTATTTTTTCCACAACCGCGCGGATGGTCGAAGAATTTTCTCCGACTTACGAGGTGAACGTAGATCAGAAGAAATACATCGAAAAACGCCTTCGGGATTTCAACAAGATCCTTGTCGTCGCGGGCCAGCTTGATCAGGACAGTGAGCTAATCGAAAGCATAAACCGCTTCAGTAGTGATCACAATGTACCCGTTGTTGGTGATATCATTTCCAATCTGCATGGCCTTGGCAAAGCAATCCCTCATGCTGAATTGTTTCTCGGGTACGCACCTGCGCAGGCGCTCGAGTCGCTTCAACCCGACCTGTTGATTACACTCGGGAAATCGGTCATTTCAAAACAGGTCAAACTCTTCTTACGAAAATATAAGCCTCAAGAACACTGGCATATTCAGCCTGGCGGAGCACTTGCTGATACGTTTCAGGGCGTCACGCATGTGCTCGAATCGCATCCAACGCGATTCTTTGAATTCGTGGGCTCGATTCCCGTTGAATCGGGATTTGAAAAACAGAAACAATTCAATTTTCACAAACTGTGGGAAGTCGAAGAGCGGCGGGTAAGCCGCATCATCGAGCAGTTGTTTCCGCTTCCGGAATTCGGTGAATTAGAGCTGGTCCACGAAGTGCTTCGAAACATGCCGGACCAAAGCAACCTGCACCTGGCGAACAGCATGAGTGTGCGGTACGCAAATATGGTTGGACTTACATCGTCGCAGCCGGGCGTGAAGGTGTGGGCCAATCGTGGAACAAGTGGAATCGACGGCTGCACCAGTACCGCGGTAGGCCATTCTCTGGATGGAATCAGACCGAATGTGCTTATCACCGGAGACATGGCGTTCTTTTACGACCGAAATGCCTTCTGGCACAATTATACCCTTCCCGATTTACGGATCGTCGTTTTAAATAACCATGGGGGAATAATCTTCAATCTCATAGACGGACCCGCCGGGCTGCCCGAGTCGGCAGAATACTTTGTAACACGGCAACAACTTACGGCCAGAAAGCTGTGCGAGGAGTTTGACTTTGATTATCTGAAACTTGATAATCGACGGAAACTGAAGAATCTGTTAAATGACTTTTTCGAGCCCGGTGGAAGGACAAAGATTCTGGAAATCGAGACAGACCAGCACACGAACCGTATTATATTTGACACCTTAAAGCAGAAAATCAAGGAAAGCTATGAATCTTAAATACGAGTGGAAACCGGTAAAGGAGTATCGCGAAATCCTTTTTCAACAATACGAAGGAATCGCGCGAATCAGCATAAACCGGCCGCAGGTGCATAATGCATTCACCCCGCTTACGGTACAGGAGATGATTGATGCGATGACGTATTGCCGCGAAGATGCTTCTATCCGGGTTGTTATTCTCACTGGCGAAGGAGGTAAAGCGTTTTGTAGCGGAGGTGATCAGAGTGTCCGCGGCCATGGGGGTTACGTTGGCGAAGATACCGTTCCCAGACTGAACGTATTGGATTTGCAAAAGATTATCCGGTCGATTCCGAAACCTGTTATCGCAGCCGTTGCAGGATGGGCAATTGGCGGGGGGCATGTACTTCACGTGGTCTGTGATCTGACTATCGCAGCAGAGAACGCGAGGTTCGGCCAGACCGGCCCTAAAGTTGGAAGCTTTGACGGAGGCTTTGGCGCATCGTATCTGGCCCGCATCGTGGGTCAGAAAAAAGCACGTGAAATCTGGTACCTGTGCGACCAATATGATGCGGCTGATGCCTTACAAATGGGCCTGGTGAATAAAGTGGTTCCTCTCGAACAACTTGAGGAAACGTATGTTGAATGGGCGAATAAGATCAAGACGAAAAGTCCGTTGGCGATACGCATGTTGAAATCATCATTCAATGCCGAGCTCGACGGGCAGGCCGGGATTCAGGAACTTGCAGGTAACGCTACATTATTATACTATCTCAGTGAAGAAGCCAAAGAGGGTAAGAATGCTTTTCTGGAAAAACGTGATCCGGATTGGTCGCGCTATCCGCAGTTCCCCTAAGCCTCATAGTTAGTCCGTTACGAGCACGTGTTATGTATGGCGCACCAATACAGGTATAAGTCAATCCAGATCAATTCACGTGAGGTATTGATTGACGACATCATTTCGGGAATCGCCGAATCACGGACGCCGTTTGAGCTGAGTACGTTCGGTTTTATCAGGGAATGGTTTGCGGGGGTTGAGGAATTTACGCTCCAAACCAGCGGTTCTACAGGTGCGCCGAAAGAAATGAAGTTTGCGCGGTGGCAAATGGTGGCCAGCGCGGAAGCCACTATAAGTGCGCTCCAGCTTGGCCCGGGAATGCGTGCGCTGGTTTGCCTCGACACCCGGTACGTGGCCGGCAAGATGATGCTGGTTCGATGTTTCGTCGGCCAGATGGGCATTGTGGCTGTTGAACCCTCGGCCAATCCTCTGGCCGGACTTGATAACCAGAAGATCGATTTTGCTGCTCTGGTACCATACCAACTTCATCATATTCTCTCCACTGACCAGCTCAGATTATCTCAAATTGCCCTGATTATTGTGGGCGGAGCACCGGTTTCCGGCAAAATCCTACCTTCATTAGAAATTCTTCCCACACGCATTATTCTAACCTATGGCATGACCGAAACCTTGTCGCACGTAGCGCTTCAACACCTCAACGGTCCCGCAAAAAGCGATGAGTTTTTTGTTCTGCCCGGTATTGAAATCACGAAAGACACGCGTGGATGCCTTAAAATCAACGCCGGCTACCTTTCAGAACCGGTTGTTACAAACGATCTTGCTGAATTGACGTCCAGGAATTCATTCCGCTGGCTTGGTCGAATCGATAATGTAATCAACACAGGTGGCGTAAAAGTTTCGCCAGAATCCATCGAAAAGAAACTGGAATCTTTAAAATCGGCAATAAACTTACATGGACGATTTATCATATCATCTATTCCGGATTCGTTGCTCGGTGAGAAGGTAATTTGTGTTGTAGAAGAAGAAGATTCTGCAGTTGAACGAAAAGATCGTCTGTTCGCCGACTTTTCAACATGGCTGTCGCGATTTGAGCGACCTCGCGAGATCTATTTTATCTACCCATTCCCAGAGACCCCGTCGGGAAAAGTAGATCGCTTGAAAATCAGGAAATTAGCCGTAGAACAGGGCTCTGATTAATAATAATCTGGTTTTTAGGACAATTGCTTGAAAATTTTTGAACAACAGGCCCTGTTCGATGCAATCGATCGAAACCGCGTCATCGTAGCTTCCCGCCGTATATTTGTCAATTTTCTTCGATTTTTGTTACATCGGGAGTGAAAAAGGGTTAGTTTTGATTTGTCTGTAAGAAAGTTGGCTTTGAAGTCCTGCCATTAATCCGGTCTTTGAAGCGGCCCATCAGGTAATTAAAATTTACCAATAATGAAAAAGGTATTAGTCATCGAAGATGACATTCCGTTATGCTGGCTCCTGGAGAAAATCCTTCAAGGCAAATATCAGGTAATCATCATGAATGACGGCATGGAAGCCTGGTCATGGCTGTCCGACGGAAATCTGCCCGATCTGATTATTTCGGATATTCAATTGCCTTCCATAGATGGCATAGAATTACTTGAGAATATCAGTAACAGCGGTTTATTCAAGAATATCCCTGTGATTATTTTGTCCGGATACGAAGATGGTAGCAAAAGAAAACAGTGTCTTGATTTGGGTGCCTTCACCTATCTCGTGAAACCATTTGAGCCTCAGGCGCTCGTATCGGATGTTAACAGAGCTTTAGCATATCAGGGACAGACTGTATTGGTTAAGTGAGTAAGTAAGTATGGACGTAGCATTACGACTAGATGTTCAGGAATCTCCCCTATCTTTGGTACGACAACCGAAGGTTACGGTGCCGGTTTTTACCAAACATATAGTTAGAATTGACTCCCATTCCTCCGAACCTGAGCATAGTCATGTGCAGGAAGAAATACACTTTCACAATTGCTCTCTGAATGAAGTTCAGGAATTCATCCGACAAGAAGGCCGTGACAATGTAAATCAGGATGCTATTTTAATTCACCCGGACAACATTTCAGGAGACCTGACGTCGGTGAGGAGTCTTGCACAGCAAATGGCTATCCCCTTTGTACTTTACACGGCAAACTTCGATCAGGAGGTTAAAGAAAAGGCACTGAAACTCGGATTTGACGAGTACCACTACGGCGACATTACGTATTCATTCCTTAAGCGGATCGAATTCATAAAGAAACTCAAGCACTACAAAAATCACCGCGGTAACAAACCATACGCAACGCAACGGGTACTTGAAGAAATTCCCAAGATCAAGATCTGGTCTCTGAAAAGAGCATTCGATATCACCATCTCAGCCACAGCGTTGTTATTGCTTTCGCCTTTGCTGATCCTTATTGCACTAATCATCAAGATTGAGTCACCGGGACCTGTGTTCTATATTTCGAAACGCGCCGGCGCCGGCTACAGGATCTTCAACTTTTACAAATTCCGGTCTATGCGCGTTGGCGCCGATCACGAATTGAAAGAACTTGCCCATCTGAATCAATACGACAAGGCTGATACCGGAAATGGCGTGTTCTTCAAAATTAAGAATGACCCGCGCGTAACGCGATTCGGCAATTTTATCAGGAATACCAGCCTCGATGAATTGCCTCAGCTTATCAACGTGTTATTCGGAGATATGTCCCTGGTCGGTAACCGGCCTTTGCCCTTATACGAAGCCGAAAAACTTACTAAAGATCAGATTGCCTGGAGATTTCTGGCGCCTGCGGGAATTACTGGTTTGTGGCAGGTGACAAAGCGTGGTAAGGATAACATGTCGCCGGAAGAACGAATTGCGCTTGACATGGAGTACGCAATGAAGAATTCCTTCTGGCTTGATCTTAAGATAATATTTTCTACTTTTCCGGCTTTACTACAGAAGGAAAAAGTCTAAACGTAAACCGGAAGCCGGCTGGAACATTCCACTTTTTCCTCGCTGACCTTTTTGGCTGACTTCCTATGATAGTACTCGAGGCTGTTCTCCTGATTTACTTTGCTTTCGTTTCGTTCTATGCCTTCTTTCTGGCGATGGCAGGACAGTTTTTCAAAAAGCCATCCCCGCCCCCATCGCAAAACAGGAAAAAATTCGCTGTGCTGATACCGTCATACAGGGAGGACGCGGTTATCCTGCCTGTTGCGAGAGAGGCGCTAAATCAAAAATATCCCCGGGATCGGTTTGAAGTAATCATCATAGCTGATTCGCTGCGCACTGAAACGATCGCGGAGTTAAGGTTGCTTCCGATTACCGTACTCGAAGTCACTTTCGAAAAATCAACCAAGGTAAAATCACTCAACAAGGCAATGTCGGTAATCGGCGACAACTATGATTTTGCAGTCATTCTTGACGCTGACAATGTGATGGAACCGCTGTTTCTCGATAAGATCAATAACCTTATCGGAAATGGATACGAGGCTATCCAGGCTGAACGCATTTCTAAAAACCAAACGACATCCATGTCGGTACTCGATGGATTCAGCGAACGTATCAACAACTTCATTTATCGCCAGGGACACGTAGCCGCCGGACTATCCTGTTCACTCATAGGATCCGGAATGGTGTTTCCATATTGCGTGGTCAAGGACATCCTTTCGCACCTGGACAGCATTGGTGGTTTCGATCGCGAACTTGAACTACACCTCATCCGAAGCGGGATCAAAATTCACTATGGAAAAGGAGTGCTCGTATATGATGAGAAGGTAGAAAACACGGAGGTGTTCGAACGCCAGCGGACACGTTGGCTCTCAAGCCAGTTTGTCTACCTCAGGAAGTATTTTGCTGAAGGTATGTCTGCTCTCCTGCGTGGAAATATTTCGATGTTTAACTCCGCCATCCTGAAAAATATTCAACTTCCGAGAATAATCAATATCGGCCTTCTGGTAATCATCTCAGTGGCAGCAATTTTATTAAACGACTATCTGACTTTGAAATATTACCCATGGATATTTTTCTTAATTCTTAATGTTGCTGCTATGGCCCTTGCTATTCCGGCGAGGCTTTACAATCGGGAAATGTTTAAGTCGATCCTGTTATTACCAAAGGTGGTGGTCAAAATGTTCGCCCTCCTCTTCCGGCTCAAGGGAGCAAACAAGTCTTTCATCCACACACCTCATGGCGTGACAAACCTGTCTGCCGAAGACAAAAACAACAGGTGAAATGGATCCGCTAGTTTCCATCATTACGATCAACTATAACCAGCTGCAATACACTCTGGATCTGCTCGAGTCACTGCGTCACGTCGAATATCGGAATATAGAGATTATCGTCGTTGATAATGCTTCAATCGAAAATCCGGCTACAACCATAAAGGATCGATTCGCTGAGGTGCATGTAATTGTCAGTAAAAAAAACCTTGGCTTTGCGGGCGGAAACAACCTCGGAATCAACGCAGCCACTGGTAAGTACCTCTTCTTTCTGAACAACGACACGGAAGTAACACCTGATACTATTCGGCCTCTTGTAGAATATTGTGAGCATCATTCAGACGCAGGTATCGTGTGTCCTAAAATCCTGTTTCATAATTCCGGTGAAACCATTCAATATGTGGGGGCCTCCCGCATCAATCCGTATACTGGCAGGAACACGAGGCCGGGATTTGGTGAAACGGATAAAGGACAATACGACTCCGTTCTAAAAACGGACTACGCGCACGGCGCCGCAATGATGGTACCCCGCGCGGTAATCGACAAGGTTGGACAAATGCCAGATATATTCTTTCTTTATTATGAGGAGCTTGACTGGTGTGAGTCCATCAAGAATCAGGGCTATAACATCTATGTAGTGCCTGAGTCGCGTGTTTACCATAAGGAGTCAAAGTCAGTAGGAAAAAACTCGACGCTTAAAACGTATTACATGACGCGTAACCGCCTGCTGTTCATGCGCCGGAATACAAAAGGGTTACCGAAACTATCCTGGATTCTTTTCTTCGTTTTATTTTCAATCCCAAAAAATAGCCTCGTCTATTTACTGAAAGGGGAAACGGATCAGCTTAATGCATTTTGGAAAGGGCTGCTCTGGAATTTCAGACATAAGTCGAACGCGACCAGTCCCGGCACAACGACCCATCCACTATGAGAATAGGTATCGAAGCGCAACGATTATTCAGAAGGAAGAAACACGGCATGGATATCGTGGCACTCGAACTCATTCGCAGCCTTCAGCAAATCGATAAGAAGAACCAGTATTTCATCTTCGTAAAACCGGATGAAGATGAAAAGATAATTCACGAGTCAGCGAATTTTCAGATCGTTTGTATAAATGGAGGCCCATATCCGTATTGGGAGCAGGTTTTACTCCCGAAGGAAATCAAAAAGTACGACCTGGATCTTTTGCATTGTACAAGTAACACGGCGCCGTTGAATACCAACGTTCCTTTGATTGTCACGCTTCATGACATAATCTACCTTGAGCAATGGAACTTCACAAAAGGAACAGGGTATCAGATCATAGGAAATCTCTACCGGCGCTGGAACGTTCCACGCATGGTGAGAAAAGCGAAAAAACTTATTACCGTGTCCGCTTATGAAAAGGGCAATATCGACAACTATTTCGGATTCACGGGAGACAAAGTAGTTGCTATCCACAACGGCGTTGGTGAAACATTTCAAAAAATTTCGGATCCCGCTACGCTGGAGCGTGTGAAACGGAAATATAAACTGCCTGACAGGTATGTGTTCTACCTTGGCAATACCGATCCTCGCAAAAACCTGCACGGCGTTTTAAAAGCGATGTCACTGCTTAAAAAAGAAAACCAACTCGACTTCCTGTTACAAATGCTGGATATTGAACCAGATTTTCTGAAGAAATCAGCGGACCACATCGGTGACCCTGCGATTCTGGATTACATCGGAGTTTGTGGATACGTCCCGGAGGCAGACTTACCAGCCATCTTCTCTATGGCGGAGTTGTTTTTGTTTCCATCGTTAAGGGAAGGATTTGGTATCCCCGTTCTTGAAGCTATGCGCGCGCAAGTGCCTGTCATTACATCGAGTATTTCATCAATGCCGGAAGTCGCCGGAGATGCAGCGCTGTTAATTAATCCGCATGAACCAGAAGAAATCGCAAAGGCGATCAAATTAGTGATGAATGATACTACACTGCGGAATGACCTGGTTAGACGGGGCGTTAACAGATCACATGAATTCACCTGGAACAACATGGCGGAACGATACCTGCAGGTTTATTCGCAGACAATAGGATCATGATGATGAATGTTATGCGCTCTTTTTTATCATGACACGAATTCAAGGATTGAAGGCCCTCACTTTTATGACCTTCATAATTTCCGCGACCACCACGCTTTTCGGTCAGGCAAATGTCATTAAGGTAGATTCGCAAAAGGCCAGACTAACGCAAGTTGGCGCATTGCCAAAAATCCTCAAAGAAGCTTCTGGTCTTGAAATCAGCCACGGTAAATATCTCTGGTCACATAACGACGACGGAATCCCGGCCGTGTATTGCCTGGATACACTGGGAAATATCATCCGTGCTATCCATATAAACGCGTCAAACCGAGGTTGGGAAGACCTGGCCATGAATGAATCAGGTGACATGTTTATTGGCAGCTTCGGCAACAACGCCAACAACCGGAGGGATCTCAAAATATTCAAAATTGCCAATCCGGAAGCCGTCGGTGAATCAATGACGATTCCGGATATTATAAGCTTTTCGTACAGTGATCAGAAGGCATTCCCTCCCGCAATCGGAAACAGGAACTTCGACGTTGATGCATCTTTTGCCTGGCGTGGCTTCCTGTATCTGTTCACCAAAAACCGCTCGAAACCGTTTCACAGCATTTCAAAAATTTACAAGTTAACTCAGGAACCGGGACAACAAACCGCGCAGTTGATCGACAGCCTTCAACTTGGTGAAGGACCGATGATCAATAACTGGATCACGGGTGCTGATCTGAGCCCCGATCAAAAGACTCTTGCACTCTTATTCCACGACCGTGTATGGTTCATCCGAAATTTTCATGAAAACAAATTTTCGGAAGGTGATATATATGAGATTCCTCTCAACCATTATTCCCACAAAGCCGGCATTTCCTTTATGACAAATGATGTGATTTATATCGTTGACGAGTTAGCGTTTGGCGTTCTCGGAGGTAAGGTATACACCCTCGATGTAACATTTCTATGGAGAGAAACTGAAAAATAAACTTTGTAGCCATATATTATCGAATAAGATAAACAAGTTGAGTACGGAACACAAAGACATCTAATCAAGTTAAACGTCATTATAAACGGCTTGTCGGCTTCCCCGACATATTTCCTTGTTAAACCTGTTCCCGGAACCTATCTTCAATATTTTAAAGAAGGTTGAACAAGCAAAGACGCCTTCAATTTTCAACGCTAAATACGTTTCAAATCGTTCAGCGACCCTGTAGGTCACTTTTTTTTGACAATTGCCCAGGCACGGATACAGATCCCGTGAAGACGGGGAGTGAGCTGTTGACGGAAGAGCTGAATGATGTAAGAAACTAATGATAAAAACCCCGGTTGTGACGTCTTAGTTCGTCGTAACAATTCCCTCAGGAATCGGGTCCAAAAAAAGTCTATAGAACAAATGAATTTGAATCAACAGGGGTGGCGAATGTGAAAGCACTCACGTACCCCGGACAGTTGAAGCAACACAGGAAGCTTTTTGTGATTCATTTTGTTCGACAAACGGTTTACACCATTTCGCCCTCAATGGTATAAACACATTATGATTGAAACCTAACTATGCTTTTTCAAATGGACCTCAATCCTGCCAAAAACAATCTGTTCAGGGTAGTGCTTTTTGTTCTCCTGGCCCTCACTGGGTCAACGGTAAATGGACAGAATCAGACTGCCAAGGTATCTCCTGCCGGAACATGGTTCTATGAATACCTTCCTCCTGATTACAATGCAAGCACAAACAATTATCCGATAGTATTCTTTTTTCATGGGATTGGAGAACGCGGAGATACCGAACTTGATCTTGTAAATGTTGCGAAGCACGGTCCGCCGAAGTATGTGAAGGCGGGCTACAAATTTCCGTTCATTCTAATTAGTCCTCAGTTGAAGAAATCAATCGGGTCGTGGCAACCTGCGTATATGGATGAAGTTGTTGAGTATTGTAAATCATATCTGCGCATTGATCTGAGCCGCGTTTATATTACAGGCTTGTCACTTGGTGGTGGAGGTACATGGACGTATTCACAGGACGCGAGGCTCGGCCAGAAACTTGCCGCTGTTGCAGTTGTTTGTGGTGGATACAATAACCCGAACCTAGCTTGTAACTACGGAAAAAACAACTTGCCTGTGTGGGCTTTTCACGGCGACGCTGACAATGTTGTAAACCAAAACATGACGATCAGAATGGTCGATGCCATCAACGCATGTGACCCGGCACCAAACCCTCTTGCCAAGCTGACCATCTATCCCGGTGTGGCTCACAATAGCTGGGACAATGCCTACCGAACCGATAATGTGCTTCATACCCCGAATGTGTACCAATGGTTAATGCAATTCCGAAATGAAGGACTCGTTGTTAATGCGGGTCATGATCAAACGATCAACCTTCCGACAAACAGTATTACGCTTAACGGTACGGCCTCTGTTCCCTACGGGACGATAACATCATATGCCTGGACGAAAGTCAGTGGCCCTGCCGTCACATTGGGGAATGCTGCCAGCAGCACCCTTTCTGTATCCGCAATGGTCGAAGGTGTTTATACCTTCCGCCTCACTGTAAAGTCGAGCAATGGAGAAACCGTTTATGATGACGTCAAAGTAACCGTGGTACGAACCAACCACGCGCCGATCGCGAACGCCGGGACAGACATTTCAATCACACTCCCGACTAATTCCGTAACGGTGAATGGTTCCGGATCTGATACCGACGGTTCGATCGTCGCTTATACCTGGACAAAAGTTTCCGGACCGTCCGTCACAATTTCAGGAACGTCAACTGCCAAACTTGCACTGTCAAATCTTGTGGAAGGAACATACACCTTTTCGCTTACCGTAAGAGACAACGAAGGCGCAACGGCAACAGACCGGGTTGATATTGTTGTTCATCCTGCCGAAGTAAATGAATCTCCGGTTGCCAATGCAGGGCCGGACAGAACAGTCAATCTTCCCTTGAGTTCAACAATCATAACAGGTACCGGAAGCGACGCCGATGGAACGATTACATCTTATCGATGGGAGAAAGTAAGTGGTCCGACTGCCACGCTTGCGAATCCAGCCACAGCATCACTTACAGTATCCAACCTGCTTGCGGGTGTCTATGTATTTCGACTCACCGTAACGGATGACGACGGCGCGACGGGCTCTGACGAAATCCGGGTTACCGTAATCGAGGCGAATCAAACCCCTGTAGCCAGCGCGGGTACAGATATAACCCTGACGCTACCGACAAACTCAACCAATCTCAATGGTACAGGAACAGATCCGGATGGCGCGATAGTTAAATATGAATGGACGCAGGTTAGCGGTCCCTCTACCATAACTATTGCAAATGCTGCTGCTGCAACATCAAGTGTTGTCAACCTGATTACAGGAACATATGTGTTCCGGCTGACAGTTACCGATGACGACGACGCCACGGCATCCGACGAAGTCCGCGTGCTTGTCAATCCTGCAGAAGTGAATCGTCCACCGATCGCCGACGCGGGTGAAGATCAGACGATCCACCTTCCTACCAATAGTACAACCCTACGAGGTTCGGCTAGTGATGAAGACGGCACAATCGTATCCTACCAATGGGTAAAGACAAGCGGACCAGCAACCACACTTTCAAATCAGAATACGGCAAACCTCGGATTGAGCAATCTTCAGACTGGCGTTTACAAGTTCGAGTTGCGCGTCACTGACGACGACGGTGCAACTGACAGTGATGTAGTCAACGTTATCGTTCTCGAGGCAAACCAAACGCCGACGGCAAGCGCTGGCAGCGACATTAACATCATCTTGCCTACCAATTCCACGACACTTACCGGATCGGGCTTCGATCCTGACGGCACGGTAGTAAGTTACCAATGGGTGCAGGTTTCAGGACCCGCAACCGCTACAATTGCAAGCCATGCTACTCCATCGACGATCGTATCCAACCTTGAAGAGGGGGTCTATATATTTGAATTGACAGTCACGGATGATGACGATGCCGTTGCATCCGACGAGGTACGCGTAACGGTGGACGCAACCGGACCTAATGTCCCGCCAGTTGTTTCCGCCGGTGCAGACAAGACTCTCACGCTTCCGCAGGGTACAGTATTAATTGATGGTGTTAGCTCCGATCCTGATGGTACTATTGTAACATACCTCTGGGAACTCGTCAGCGGTCCTTCGTGCACGCTTTCCGGCGAAACAACCACGAGTCTGAGTGTGTCGGGACTTATTTCGGGTCAATACAGATTCCGGTTTACCGCGACAGATGACGACGGTGCTTCTGCATCCGACGAAATGATCCTGGTCATTCAACCGGAAGTAGTCAATCAGTCACCGCTTGCAAATGCGGGCCCTGATCAACTTGTTAAACTTCCTCTCAATACGTTGACCATCGCGGGCTCCGGTACTGACCCAGACGGAACCATCACCGCTTATGCTTGGGCAAAAGCAAGTGGTCCGGCGGTAACATTTGCAGGTGAAAACACGGCCTCTCTCGAGCTGAGTGATCTCCAGGCAGGTACATATCGATTTACGCTGACTGTTACCGACGACAAAGGCGCTACAGATTCGGATGAAGTTATTGTCACCGTCACCACAGAGAATGTGCTTCCTGTCGCGAATGCCGGTGCCGACAAATCGATCACATTGCCGGAGAATTCAGTTACGGTCAATGGTTCAGGAAGCGATGCTGACGGTTCGATTGCCTCCTTCGCCTGGAGCCAGGTAAGCGGACCTGCGTCTGCAACAATTACTAACGGAAGCACTGCTACTGTTCTTATTGAGGACCTGGTCGAAGGAACGTATGTGTTCAGTCTTGAAGTAACGGACAACTCAGGAGCTATGGCCAGTGATCAGGTTAAGATTACTGTAAACAGTGCCAATCAGGCTCCTGTAGTTACGATCAACACCAATCGTACTATTACCCTGCCTGCGAATAAGACCAGCTTCACGGCTAACGGTAGAGACGACGATGGTTCTGTGGTGGCCTACGAATGGTCGCAGCTCAGCGGGCCAACGGGTGTAGTAATGGAGAATGCAGAAACCGCTACCCTTACGGTCACCGTGACGGACGCGGGCACCTACTGGTTCCGTGTGACCGTGCGTGATAACGATGGAGCTACTGGCTTTGCCGATGCAAGGCTCACTGTCAATCCACCTACAGTCAATCAACCTCCTTCGGCAAACGCTGGTCCGAATCGTAGTATTACGCTGCCTGTAAACAGCCTGACAATAAATGGAAGCGGTACTGATCCCGATGGTACTATTGCATCATACTCGTGGATAAAAGTAAGCGGCCCTGCGGCGACACTTGGAAATGCAAATACCCCGACTTTGTCGCTGACAAGCCTGGTTGAAGGAACCTATGTATTCAAACTCACGGTAACTGATAACGGTGGGCTTATTGCCTCTGCTGATGTCACCGTCACGGTGATGCCTCAGGTCGTAAACATTGCACCGGTTGCAAATGCGGGTCCTGACCGAACGATCAAACTCCCGACCAACAGTCTGAACATTACAGGCTCAGGCAGTGACCAGGACGGCAGCGTGACCGGTTATACATGGAGCAAAGTAAGTGGTCCGGCCGCAACGATTACCAACGCAAACCTTCCAACGGTATCGCTAAGCGATCTTGTCGAAGGTGTTTATGTCTTCCGCCTCATGGTTCGAGACGATAAAGGTGCGACCAATACGGACGATGTTAGGATAACGGTCAATGCGGCAGACGTTAATCAGGCCCCGAGGGCAAATGCAGGTGCAGACAGAACAATTACATTGCCTGCAAACTCGCTGCAGATTAACGGATCAGGATCAGATTCCGATGGTTCAATCACGACCTATCGCTGGACAAAAGTGAGCGGACCTGCCGCAACCATGGCAGGTACGACGACCACGACACTTCAATTATCCAATCTTGCTGAAGGCGTTTATGTATTCAGGTTACAGGTTACCGATAACGGAGGCCTGACCCATACGGACGATGTTCGGGTAACGGTTCTCGCGCAGTCAGTTAACCAGAGCCCGGTTGCAAATGCAGGAGCTGACAGAACGATAACGCTTCCGCTCAACAGCACTACTGTTCAGGGATCTGCAAGCGATCCGGATGGTACAGTGACAACGTATTTGTGGACAAAACTCAGCGGACCTGCGGCAACTCTCAGCAATACCAACACGCCGACTCTTACGGTCACTGACATGGTTAGCGGAACCTATGTATTCCGACTGCGGGTTACCGATGACAAGGGTGCGATAGACACCGACGACGTGCGCGTTATCGTCAATCCGGAAAGCACGAATGAGCCTCCGGTAGCCAATGCAGGCCCGGACGTAACGGTAACGCTACCTGCCTCTATTGCAACAATCTACGGGAGTGGCAGCGACGACAATGGATCGATCGCCAGATACACATGGTCCAAAGTATCGGGTCCGGGAGTGACAATGACCAACGCCAATAACGCTACGCTCAGTCTCTCGGGTCTGCAGCAGGGATCATATGTATTCCGATTGACGGTAGAAGATAACGAAGGCGCCACAGCCTCTGACCAGGTTTCTGTCACAGTGCTTCCCGCCGAAGTTAACAGCACGCCGGTTGTCAATGCCGGAACAGACATCGTTGTCATTGAACCTGCTTCGTCAGCGAACCTTGCGGGCAGCGCGTCCGACCCGGACGGAAACATCACCACCATACAATGGACACAAATCGCCGGTGCTCCGGCCATCATTGAAGAGCCAGGTCGACTCAAAACAAGCGTTTCGGACCTGGTTGTAGGATCATACCGATTTATGCTTACCGTCAGTGATGACGATGGCGCATCTGCTTCAGACGAGGTTACCGTCACCGTAAAACCTGCGAACACCAATCAAATACCTGTTGCAGACGCAGGTCCTGACCGGACGATCAAGTTACCTGATAACAGCCTTACGCTGCATGGATCAGGAACTGACGCCGATGGAGCCGTTGCCGCATACCTGTGGGAAAAAGTGAGCGGTCCTTCCGTTGTACTCGGCAATGTGCACGCGCCTCAGCTGATCATTTCGGAACTCGCGGCAGGGACATACTACTTCCGCCTGACAGTGAAAGATGATGATAACGCTTCCCACGAAGACCTTGTTATCGTAACTGTTCTTCCTGCGGATCTCAATCTGCCACCGGTAGCCAACGCGGGTTCTGACCGATCCATTCAGTTGCCACAGAACGAAGTCATTATCACCGGCTCAGCAACCGATGAAGACGAGGCTTCACTTATATATGCCTGGGAACAGGTGGAAGGTGCTGCCGTTGCGTTGAATGAAACAAATCAACGCCAGCTCGCACTGTCCGGTCTCACCGAAGGGGTTTACACATTCCGGTTCACGGTGACTGATAAAGAAGGGCTATCGGACTTCGATGAGATGACGCTCATCGTATTTCCTGAAGTTCCTGTTTCGCCGGCGCCTGTCGTAACTGCCGGAGAGGATGTTCAAGTTCAATTGCCAGAGAACACCGCCGTTCTTAAGGCAGTTGCGCTGTCTGAAAGCGGAATGATCGTATCCTATCACTGGCAACAGACAGGTGGGCCTCCGCTGAATTACGATATGGATGCCGAAGACATACTTGTCCTGGGAAACTTAACTCCCGGTGTATATGTATTCGTCGTCACTGTCACAGACATTGACGGGCAGAGTTCGTCAGACGAAATAAAGATCACGGTTCTCGATGAGAATCCGGACATACGGCCGCGAAAACTGTTTTCTCCGGATACCAAGGGTGACATGTCAACAGAAACGTGGATCATCGAAAATGCCCATCTCCTTGACGGTTGCGAAATCGTAGTCTATAACCGTGAAGGACAGCAAGTATACTCTTCAATTGGATATCCCGTGCCGTGGGACGGACTTTCCAAAGGAGTTCCGGTACCTGATGGGGCGTATTACTATATCATTCGTCGCGATGGCCGTGTGATTAAAAAGGGAAGTGTAACAATAGCAAGACTGAAGTAATGAAAAAGGCTCTCAAAATTATTCTGTGGTTGTATATTTCCCTGGGTTCCGGTGAACTACTCGCACAACAAAACCTGACGTACAATCATTATTACCTGAATCCATTCCTCTATAACCCGTCGTTCATCGCGCAAAGTGGTTATTCGGAGCTTTATCTGAATTACCGCCACCAATGGGTGGGATTCGAGGGCGCTCCAAAGACGGCGACGATGAATCTTCAGTTACCATTGAATTACAAGTCAGGGCTTGCGATCACGGGCTTTCAGGATGAAGCGGGTCAAATAAAAACGACCACGGGCCTTGTTAGTTTTTCATACCAGGTATTTCTTGGCAAGAGAATCAGCGACCTTCATAAAATCGGATTCGGTGTTTCCGCCGGATACACAAACAGCAGAATTAGTACTGACGACTTGAGCGACTATCAGGACCCTGTTCTGGGAAACCGCACATCGTCACTTGATGGTCAGTTTGGAATGCACTATCAACACGAAAAATTCAAAATTGCTTTTGCTATACCACGACTGTTCCAAACGAATGTTGCCGCTGAAGAGCGTTTTACCCATAGGGGGATTTCGCAAATAAAAAACACAATCACCTCAATTAGTTACGATTTCACGCTTAGCCCTTTCCTTTCACTGGAACCTATTGTTACCTACCGCACCTACCAGGGGATCGATGCACAATATGAAGCCCTGGCATCATTAAAACTGGCCAAAACCGGATGGATTGGTGCTGCCTATCGTCAGGATTATGGCGTCTTTGCTTTCCTTGGGTTCGACATTAAGGAAAAGCTGAAAGTAGGATATGCCTATGAGTTCGCCACCGACCAGACCGACAAGATGGGCTACGGTTCACATGAAATTCAGTTAAGCTTACGGCTCGGGAAAAAACAATTCGTCAGACCTCAGCTCGGTGGTAAGACCGCAGCCACTTCGACCAATTCATACGCAGCCCAGTATTCGGAATCAGAAGAAGAACCAGAAGAAGAACCAGAAGGAGATGAAGAATATGCTGCAGAACTTGCGTCTGATGAACAAGAAGACGAACTCATAACGAATGACCCCAGCCTGGGTAGCCAGCCCGTGATCGAAACTTATGCGAATACCGTGAATCCTAATGCTGTTCAGACGCATCAACCTGATGATGAAACCGAAAAACCGGTACAAACCGGAGAGGGTCATGTTAAGCTTAATGGCGATGAACTTGCTCCCGGACACTATGTGGTTGTTGGTGTATTCGTTCATTTACAAAATGCGCGGGAATATACCGCGACGCTGAAACGCGCCGGTTATCCTGCCAGTGTGGCATTCAATCCCGTCAGGAACCAGTATATCGTTCATATGCGCAACGCACCGACGATTGAAGAAGCACGTCAGCAGCGCGATCAGTACCGTAAGATGTCCAGGTATTCTTTCCGCGATACATGGGTTTTAACCGTCGACTAAGATTCTATCGTGTAGAATCTGAGTCATCGACAACCAAGAGAACAACGCCGTGAGATGAAACAGGTTTTGGATTTCAAGTGTCTTAACCAATTTATTGATTGGTGTTCGCAAGCTGCAAGGTTGCGGAAGCCAAGCATCCTGAACGAGGCTAATTGCCCAAAAATTTGTATGATCTTTCGATGGGAGAACCGCTTATCTGCGATTATCTTTTAAGAAACCACTGTTGTTTTGCCGGAACGCACCTTTGACATTTAATATAACCTGGATTCCGATTCGCGATTTAACGGTCAGTAGCTCTCCTTCAATCTCCACACGTAGCGGCTGGCATTTAGTTTTATACCTACCCGGTTAGGCCCGATCCGAAATGTTACGTCCATGAAACGAATAAGTTTACTCTTGTCCTTTTTAGTCATTTCAATTTCTTCTAACGGGCAAAACAGCGATACGGCGCTCATATCGATCACAAACTACCGTCTGCAGCCCGGGACATTCAGCTGGCGAAGTGGGGAAACTTTCCACGATATGACCTCCTGGGATTCGAGGCCGTATCAGGAAGGCAACCTTCGGCAAAAAAATGGCTCAAACTGGCTTTTCCGGATGAACTACCGACTGCTTCTGCCTAACAACTACGACGAGAATTATGAAGATGGTTATCCTTTGTTGATAATGTTTCACGGAGCAGGAGAACGCGCCAACTGCTGGGAGACAAATTGTTATTGTAAGGATTGTGATCCTAATAAACCGGAAGATGGCAAAGCTTCCCTGCCCTACCTCAACAATGACCACATGCTCGTGCATGGAGGGCAACCGTTTATGAATGCAGTAAACCGCGCCGGGTCGAGGAAAGTGGATGATCCTGGTCTTGATCCGCGAGCATTTCCCGGTTTTGTGCTATTTCCTCAAATGGAAAACAATTGGGGCAGCGCAACTTATGGCAATTCCTCCGTGGCTCACGCACTACGCACATTGCGTCTGGTAATCAAACAACATAACATTAACCCCGATCGCGTTTACCTGGCCGGACTTTCCATGGGAGGCCAGGCTGCATTGAAATCAATAACGATGGCAGACTGGATGTTCGCAGCGGCGATCTGCATGTCGCCGATACCGTTCACAAGTGACTTCGACTACGAAGGCGGTGTCAATATACCTTTGTGGATATTTCAGGGCGGGAAGGATCAATACCCGAAACCATCACAAACAGAAAAATTTATTAAGCTGTTCCGCGAGGCCGGTGGTTCCGTGAGATACACATTCTACGAAGAACTTGGCCACAACACGTGGACGCGGGCGTTCGAAGAACCCGAATTCTTTTCCTGGCTACTCAAGGAAAAGAAAAACAATCTGTTTAAATACTTCGACACTGACTATTTGTGCGCCACGTCGGATGACGGGCTGAAGTTGCAGATGCCATCCGGATTTCCGGCATATCAATGGGAACGCAATGGACAAATCATTAGTGATGAAAATCAGCCTACCTTCATTGTGCATCAGGAAGGCGAATACCGGGGCCGATTCAGTCGGGTTGAATCACCAGGAACTGACGATTGGAATGACTGGTCTGAAGAGGTGAAACTTGATAGTTACGCTCCACCTTCTCCTGAACTTCAACACAAAGGCACGACGTTCCTGCCTGATCTCAATAACAACAATGAAGCAATACTTTTCACGACTGGTAACTTTCCGTACCATTTCTGGGAAAGAAACAGCAACGTGACGTCGCTGCCGGACAGTAACCGGGTTGTCCTAAAAAGTGACAATGGCTCCTATTCCGTTCGCGTCGCGGACTACAACATGTGCCAGAGTCCGTCGTCGCGATCTCTCCCCGTTTTCTTCAGCAATCAGGCACCGGTTGAAAATAAAATGCGGCCGGAGTCGCTAACCGCCGAACCGTTTACCTCATCGAGTGTCTTCCTTCACTGGAATGACGCCACGCTGGAAAGTGGCTACGAGCTGTGGCGACAAAATGGTTCAATTACCGGAAGCCTTTGGGAACTCGCTACCATCACCAATCGGGATGTTACCTATTTTTATGATACGTTGCTGATTCCGGGCTCAGTCTACCACTATAAGATTCGCGGCATTAGCAACACCGCGAGATCTGATTACTTTCCTTCGGATGATCATTCCGATAATATCACGGTGCAGCTGCCAGACGATAATGATACACCAATTCCACCGCAGAATGTATCCGCCGAACTGGTTGATGTCAACAAAGTAAAGGTCACATGGCAACCAGGAAAAGACGAATCCGGAATCCGGGAGTACATCGTTAACGTAGGTGACAGAACGTACAACACCGGATCGGCGGAAACAGTGTTTTTCATTACCGACCTTGAAGTCAACAGGAATTACGCGGTGACGGTCCAAACGGTTGACGTATCCGGAAACCGGTCCCCGCATAGTAACCAGGATATCGTTTCCACCCAGGTAACAGGTCTATTTTACCGTCACAGCACAGGTGCATGGAATTCACTTGCCGACCCCGCCATAACGGATACGTGGTCTGATCCGGAGTATACCGGAAGGGTTGACAACCTTACGCTTTCGCCGCGGGTTCAGGACGAGTACTTCAATTTTGAATTCAACGGTTATTTGAAAATAGATCGCCCGGGAGAGTATATGTTCTACCTGAACTCAGATGACGGAAGCCAATTATTTATCAACAATCAATTGGTGATCGATTACGATGGATTTCACAGCACGTGCCAGGGCAATGCCGAAAGCACCACGTGCCCCAACGGTTGGGGTAAGCCCAGTGAGCCGGTTTCTTTATCCGAGGGAATTCATCTATTGAAAGTCCGATTCTTTCAATATACCGGCGGAAGAAACATCGTATTGCGATACGGCGGACGGGATACGGATTTCGCGGTAGTTACTGTACCAAATGGAGCCCTCACCAGCGGGAATGCACCAGTGTTGATTAATCCGTCAACGCCGACGAATCTTTCGGGACAAGCTGTGGGGATGCGTTCGATAGAGCTTACATGGGGAAGTTCGACCAGCGAGGCAAAATATGAAGTGTATCGCGCCGATCAAAATAATGGCCCTTTCAGCATCATCAATCGTGTTGAGATGACGACGTTTACTGATGGCGGATTAGTGCCCGGCAAAAGTTATTACTATCGCGTACGTGCAGTAACCTCGTCCGGAAGTTCCGGTTTAACTAACGTGGTTGGCGTCACAACGGGCAAAGACGAAGAAGCGCCTTCAACACCAGTGGCATTTCGCATTGAAAGCGGTAATTATTCGAAAGTGGTTCTGCGATGGGAAGCATCATCGGACAACGTTGACGTGGCTGGTTATGAAATCTGGGCCAACGGGGAGCGTATTGGCTTTTCACCCGTGCCCGCGTTTGAGGCTACCGATCTTGAGCCGGGAGAAGTTTACGAGTTTTACGTCGTTGCCGTGGATTTAAGCGGAAACAAGTCGGGCCAATCGGAGACCGTGAATAATGAAACGTTTATAACCGACACGGAACACGGTGCATCGGGAGCTACGCGGCTTTCAGTTTATCCCAACCCCGGTTCATCGCAGAAGATCCGAATCGTTTACAGTAGTCCAGCTTCCGGCAGAGTTTCATTACAGCTCACCGACATGCAGAATCGCGAATTAGTTTTTCGGGAACTGATAATTTCAGCCGGCTATGAGAACATTATTAACGTCGACAGATATTTACCAAACGGATTATACATTCTGTCGGCTAGACAGGGAGCAATCAATATAAAAACCAAAGTAATCATTCAAAACGAGTAGCGTTTAATAAGCGAAATTCGTCACCTAAACTTTTACGCAGGTTAATGATTGCAATCGGCTATTAAGGTCATATAGCCGGCGACTTCAGGTCGACCCGATAATATTT
>JAEZEH010000099.1 GCA_023417785.1 Bacteroidota bacterium | reverse complement strand
GCGGCCCTTTTCAAGGCGGGGATCATCACATTCTGCAGCGCTGTGAATTCCGGCAACAAATAATGAAACTGAAAAACAAAGCCAATATGCTTGTTACGGAACGACGCCAGATATTCCTGGCTCTTCCCATGAAGTGATACGCCGGCTATCTCAAGCTCGCCTTCATAGTCGGTATCCATAGTTGACAGGATGTACATCAGCGTCGACTTCCCGCAGCCGGATTTTCCAATGAGCGAAAGGAACTCGCCCTTCTGAACCGCGAGGTTTATTCCCTTCAGAACCTGAAACTTCTGAGGATCATAAAAATACTTCTGTACATCTTTGGTGCGTAAGACATCCATATTTTCTACCCTCTCAGAATTTCAATAGGATCCATCTTCCCGGCTTTCCGCGAAGGCATATACCCCGCCAGAGCCGTGGTCGAAACACCAAAGACGATCCCGATGATATAATACTTTGTATCAAAGTTTACTGGAAGGTGGTCGAGACTCACCATATCCCCCCCGTCGAACGGAGCCTGCGAAATCAGCCATGAAAGTCCGAATCCAATCGCCAGGCCCGCGACACTTCCAACAAGCCCGATCACAATCGCCTGGACCAGAAAGATGTTCTTCACATCAGCAGGTGAGAATCCCATTGCTTTGAGGATGGCAATATCCTTCATCTTGCTGAAGATGGTCATATTAAGGATGTTGTAGATACCAAATCCGGCCACCACCAGAAGCGTAATAGAGACCGAATACGTAAGGATGTTTCGGATTACTACTCCGGTAAGAAACGTCGCATTCGCGGTTTCCCAATCCTCTGCCTTGTAATTGAACTGATTCTCATATTCGACGGCAACCTGTCCGGCGGTGTGAAGATCGTGAAGCTTAATATTGATATCGGTGATATAGCTTTTGTCTTGCTGAAGGATCGTCTGGACGGTTGAAATGTTTGCGTAACTTCTCACGTTATCGATGGTTCCGATCCCCATTTGAAACAGACCGACGATCTTCAGGGTCATTGTGTATCCCTGTGGTGTAGTAATAATAATCCGTTCGCCGGTTGTGGTGTTCAGCTTCTTCGCCAGACCCGTCCCCATAATGATTCCGTCATGGTTGGACTTGAGGTCTTCGATTCGTCCTGACTTCATTTTCGATCGGATGTCGAACAGGCGGTCTTCCTCAATAATATCCACACCCGACATAGTGCCGTTTAGCTGCACAGCCCCGTAATTGTAGAAGACCTGGGAGGACAGCGACGGCGACACGCCTCTTACGCGTTCATCCCGTCGGAGCACGTCAGCGATTCTCAGCGCGTTCCTGATTTTGGGGGTTTCTATTTTCGGTTTCTGATGATGTATCCGGTTGATACCGTCGGGATTCATCTGCTGAATGATCGACTGCCTTTCCCGCGTGACGTCGTGGTAGATATGGATATCCGGCGACGATGTCATGGTAAGCTCCTCTGTGAAATCGTTCAATCCCGTCATTAGCCCCACCATAGCGATGAACATTCCGATACCGAACGTAACTCCCAGCATCGCCACAATGGTTTGTCGTGGCCTTGCGAAGAGATGTGTCTGTGCGATTTCAACAGCTAGCTTCATAGGAGCTCGTTAACGAATCAGGAGAATTTCTGAATCAGTGGTGATACCTCCAATAATTTCGACTTCCTCGAGCGTTTCAATACCTTTCCGGACCCGTATTTTTTCCTTGCCTTTTTGGGACCGAATCCACAGCGAGTCCCCTCCCGCTATAGCTGATTTGGGAATTACCAGGGCTTTGTCTTTCTGGCGGATGATAATGTTTGCCTCGACCGCGAGGCCAGACACCAGGATTGGAATCGTATCCTGCAACGTGGCGTCTACCTGTACGGATTGTTGCTGGCGATTGACCATGGGATAGATTTTGTCAACCATAGCCTTGTAAACCTTTCCCGGCAGCGCGTCAATGGTAACTGCCACCTCCTGACCCTTTTTCAGTCGCTGGATATCGAGCTCATCGACAGCCAGTTCAAGATAGAATCCACTTCTGTCGCCGATCACGGCTACAGGTTCACCCCTGCGGATGAGTTCGCCCCTTTCTTTCAATGTCTGAAATACGATTCCATTGACATCGCTTCGGATGATATATTTACCCGATTCGTTTCCGGCGATGGCCAGCTGACTTCGGGCGCTTTCGAGTTCCAGGTAAAGACGGTTCTTCACCTGGTCGTAACGGCTTTGCTGCAATAGAAACTCCGACCGCGAGTTGTCGTACGCGAGCCGTGCCCGGTCGAACTCAGCCCTGGAGGTGGCATTCTGATCGAGGAGATTCTTATACCTTAGGAAGTTGATGGAATCATACCGCATTTTAGTTTTTGTGGCATCCATCGTTGAAACTATTTCTGCGAGTACCGGCGAATTGTCGCGGTAGTTGCTTGCGGCTATGTTATAGTTTTTTTTTGCCAGATCGAACCGCGAGCTTTGCTGACCACTTTCAAGTATAAAAAGTGGTGAACCCTCACTCACCTCCGTTCCGTCTTCGGCGGTTTTTTCAAGAACATATCCGTCTGCCATGGCAAAAACCTGGTATTGATTCCGGGCCACCACATGGCCCGAGGCATAAACGGCTTCGACCAAAGGTTTTTCCACCGGATAAATAACATCCCCGTTATTATTGCAGCAAACCAGAAGAAGGATCGGGAGCAAACTCAATTGTTTCTTCATGACTCGGATGCTTTAGCTTGTGCGGCAAGCTAAGTTGAACAGATTTTTTGTTTGAATACGTATCGCCAGGTCATTAGGTGTGAAATTCTATTTGAAGCCGATGAATAAAAGGTTAAGATGTGTATAAGTCGGCCTCTCGTGTAAAAAAAATGCCTTCCGAAGAAGGCAGGTAATTTAGATATTGGGTTGCGGAGTTGTGCGCAGATATGGTTTCACAGCCTTGTGGCCTTTCGGGAACTTCGCTGGTATATCCTCGTCCTTTACAGCGCCACTGATAATAACATCGTCGCCGTTCTTCCAGTTAGCCGGAGTAGCCACACTGTAACCCGATGTTAATTGAAGGCTGTCGACAACACGAAGAATCTCATCAAAATTGCGCCCCGTGGAAGCCGGGTAAACGATCATCAGTTTAATCTTCTTGTCAGGATCGATAACAAAAACCGAACGAACCGTAAACTTGTCGACCTTCGGATGTACCATGCCATAAAGATTGGCCACTTTGAACTCAGGATCAGCGATCAGCGGATAGTTCACCTCGGTGTTCTGGGTTTCGTTGATATCTCCAATCCATCTATTGTGCGAATCAAGCGGGTCAGCGCTAATTGCCAGTACTTTGACGTTCCTTTTTCTGAACTCGTTATCAAGTTTTGCCATTGCGCCAAGTTCTGTAGTACAAACAGGTGTGAAGTCTGCGGGGTGTGAAAAAAGGATACCCCAGCTATCACCCAGCCATTCGTGAAAATTGATGGTACCTTGGGTGGTTTCTGCTGTAAAATCCGGGGCTGTATCGCCTAATCTGAGGGACATAGTGTTATGGTTAAAAGTTGAACATTTTTCCGAAACTTGAAGGTAGGGCCTCTACCTGAAAGTACCCTAACCTAACGGTTTTTCCTGGTAATAAGTTTGTTTTCCTGATGGATAAGGCTTTCCAGGGTATCGGCCTTGAGAAGTTCGACCGTCGCGTTCCGAATGGCGAGGAAAGCATGACGAACCGCGCAGATTTCCTCATCTTCACATTCGTCGCAGGGTTCATAGAATTTATAGGTCGCGCACGGCAATGCGGCTATGGCTCCATCAAAAAGCCGCACGATTTCCGCCAGGTTTACGTCGGCCGGTTTGCGTCGGAGACTGTAGCCACCTCCTTTTCCTTGCTTGCTACCCAGTACACCAGCTTTTTTCAGATCGAGAAGTATACTCTCCAGGAATTTGCGGGGGATGCTGCATGCCTCGGAAATATCCCTGATCAGGAATTTTTCCTCAGGTCGTTTGGCCATGTGAACCAGCGCATGAATCGCGTATTTACATTTCTTCGAAAGCACGGCGAAAGTTAATAGAATGCCGCCACATCCAAACGACTTAAGGCTTTGGTTTTGGTTTTCCTCCTTCTAAATTTGGCCCGTAAGCCGAGATAGCTCAGCGGTAGAGCA
>JAEZEH010000087.1 GCA_023417785.1 Bacteroidota bacterium | reverse complement strand
TATACCGTAAACGACGACGAGGGAAGCACGTCCAATGTCGCGACCGTGACCGTCACCATCAACGCGGTGAATGCAGCGCCCGTGGCCGCTGATGATGCAGCGACGACAGACGAAAACACCCAGGTATCCATATCCATTCTTGCCAACGACACTGACGACGGCACGATCGATCCCACCACGGTTGACCTTGATCCCGGGACGGCAGGTCCACAAGGTACCGTTGCCGTGACTGGCGGAAGCGCGGCTGTAAATGCTTCCGGCGTAGTTACGTTTACACCGACCGCGGGCTACTCGGGTGAAGCTGTTTTCAGCTATACGGTAAATGACGATGAGGGCAGCACATCCAATGTAGCTACGGTGACTGTGACCATTACTGCAGTGAACGCCCCGCCCACAGCCGCAAATGATGCGGGAAGCACCGGCGAAGGAACCCCCGTGAGTTTTGATATAGTTGCCAATGACACAGATTCTGACGGTACCGTAGACCCGGCTTCAGTGGACCTGGATCCAGCAACGCCAGGACGGCAGAATTCATTCAGTCATGCCAATGGTACAGCCGTAGTTGACGATGCCGGACTGTTTACGCTTACGCCCAACGCCGGGTTTGTCGGCGTTTTGACCCTTACCTATACCATTAACGATAATGAAGGAGCCGTATCAAACGTCGCTCAAATCGAGATTACGGTAACTGCTGGAAATCAGCCTCCCGTGGCTACCAATGATAATATCAACGGAACTGAAGACACCGCATTCACTTTTGATCTTCTCGTGAATGATACCGACGATAACCAGCTCGACGTTGCTTCAGTAGATCTCGATCCAGGTACGGTCGGTCAGGAAACTACGCTCGCCGTCGATGGGGGCACTATTACAGTCAATGCCTCGGGTGTGATTTCGTATACGCCGCTGGCAAACTATAATGGTAGTTTCTCGTTCACGTATACCGTGGAAGATGATCAGGGATTGGTCTCAAGCCCGGCCACCGTTTCGGTCACCATTGCCGAAGTGAATGATGCTCCGGTAGCCGTTCCCGATGCAGGCAATACGACCGAAGACACTCCAGTGAGTTTTAATATCACAGCAAATGATACAGACGTTGACGGTACAATCGACAACGCGACGATAGACCTTAATATTTCGGAAGCCGGAATTCAGAATACCCGCACCACCGGCAACGGCTCATACTCCGTTGACGGTTCAGGGCTTTTGACCTTCACACCCGCAGAGAATTACTCCGGCAATGCCGTGATTCAGTATAACGTGCGCGACAACCTGGGACTGGTTTCGAATAATGCGTCCATCTCAGTCAACGTGGCTGTAATAAATGATGCTCCCGTTGCCGTCAATGATGCTGTCGCTACCGACGAGAATCAATCCGTAGCACTGAATGTAATCTCGAACGATACCGATGACAACGCAATAAATCCCGCTTCAGTTGACCTCGATCCGGCCACTGGCGGTATCCAGAATACACTCACGTTAACCGAAGGCACATTCTCCGTCAATGCTTCAGGAATTGTTACGTTCCTGCCGGCAACTGACTATTTCGGAATGGTGGTTATCAATTATACCGTTAATGACAATGAAGGGTTGACTTCCAACGCCGCAACCATTACGATTACTGTAAATGCGGTAAATCAAAAACCGGTAGCAAATCCCGATCTGGCTAACACCGATGAAGATGTACCCGTGAGTATCAATGTGGTGGGCAATGACACCGACGACTCCGGTATTGATCCGGCTACCGTAGACCTGAACGTTTCCGTTGCCGGAATTCAGAATACCCGGACGACTCCACAAGGGACTTATGCAGTTGACGCAACTGGCCTGGTTACCTTTACCCCGGCAGCAAATTTCTCCGGAACAGCAACGATCCAGTATTCAGTCAGGGACAATGAAGGAATGACTTCCGATCCGGCTTCGTTGACCATTGAAGTTGCCGGTATCAATGATAAGCCTGTGGCTGTCAACGACGCGATAACCATTAACGAAGACAATAATGCAGTCATAAATGTGATTGCCAACGACACGGATGCGGATGGCTCTATCGTTGCGTCGTCGGTGGATCTTGACGTCTCGGCTCCGGGAATACAATCCAGCATAACCGTTGCGGAAGGATCGTTCACCGTGGCCAGCGGCGTGGTGACTTTTGTTCCGCTTACAAATTTCTTTGGAACGGTAACGCTTTCGTACACTGTAAATGACAACGAAGGGGCGACGTCTGATCCGGCTACGATTACGATTACTGTTAACGCTGTGAACGATCCACCCGTCGCGAACAATGACATTGCGAATACGCCACAGAATGTTCCCGTAACCATAAATATTCTTTCCAATGACCTGGACGTGGATGGAACAATCAATCCTGTTACGGTTGATCTGCTCCCGTCGACACCAGTTGTGGCCGACAAAACAAGGACAGTGGCAAGTGGAACCTACTCCGTTGATGCTGCAGGTATTATCACATTTACTCCTGTCGCAGCCTTCAGTGGGACGTCGTCAATTACGTATACGGTTAAGGACAACCTTGGGGCTACGTCAAACATAGCGACGATCTCAGTTCTCGTGGATTTTGTCAACAATCCCCCTTTGGCTAATCCCGACGCAGCAACCACTGAAGAAGATACGCCTGTCACAATCAATATTCTATCCAATGATACCGATGACGGTACCCTTGTTCCTGCCACCGTGGATCTGAATACGTCTTTAGAAGGTATTCAAACTACACGAACGACCCCCGAAGGAACATTCTCGGTAAGTTCCGGCAACGTTACCTTTACACCGACATTAAACTTCTACGGCACCGCCACGAATGAGTACACTGTTGAAGACAATATAGGGGTCAAGTCGAATCCGGCGATCATAACGATAACGGTAACTCCGGTAAATGACGCGCCGGTGGCCAATGACGACCACGCCACAACCTCAGAGGATGTTCCAGTAGTGATCAATGTGATTGCCAACGACACCGATGTAGATGGTACTATTAATCCGACAAGTGTGGATCTTCAGCCGGATACTGACGCTATTGACGCCACCCGAACCGTGGATCAAGGAACTTTTACTGCCAATCCCACAACTGGTGCAGTGACCTTCACTCCGGCGGAGAATGTTTTCGAGGTGGCGACAATAACTTATAATGTGAGAGACAATTCCGGCGCCAAGTCGAACAACGCTACCATTACGGTGAACATCGCGAATGTGAATGATCCACCGACTTTCAATGAAATTCCCAATCAGCGTATACTGCGAAATTCAGAAACAAAAACTGTTTCAATCACGGGTATTTCGCCCGGGCCGCAGGAAAGTGAACAGGTGCTGCTTTCGGCGGTTTCAGCGAACACAACCCTGATACCACATCCTGTCATCACTTATGACGGCTTTGCTTCAACTGCTTCGCTTACTTACAAACCACAACTCAACCAATCCGGCAGTGCTGAAATTACTGTTAAGGCAGTGGATGCCGGGCTGAACGAATTTACCCGCACCTTCACAATAGAAATCGTTGATGTGTCAATCACATCAACTCCGCCTGCTATCGCTGTCGCAGGAGAGGTCTATGAATACAATATTACCACCACCGACATTACTGAAACGCTCGAAATCATTGCGTTTCAAAAGCCAGCCTGGGCAACGATAACTTCTACGGGGAAAAATCAGGCAGTTCTTACCGGGACACCTCCCGCAGATGCGACACACACGACAGTCACGATTCAGTTAAAGGATGGTAACAACGTCGTGGACCAACAAGACTTTGTACTCACCATCAATCAGCGACCCATCGCAACTGCTTTTGGTGTGGAGACAGCTGAGGATACGCCACTTTCGATTGGCGCTGACCAGTTTATTCTTTCGTACTCTGACCCCGATAATCATCCTCTTTATGAGATTTCAATCACAAGTCTTCCCCGTCACGGTACGTTGACACTGGGCTCAAACGCGGTTCCGGTTGACCAACGGATTACTGTGGCAGAACTCTCCGGTTTGGTGTATGCTCCGGCTGCCGATTACGCCGGGTCTGATACGCTGTATTTCAAAGTTCACGATCAGTATAGTGCGTCTGCGGAATCAAGTTATGTCCATCTCACGATCACACCGGTAAACGATCCGCCACGAATTACATTTCTGGAAAGCCAGCCCCTTGAGGTGGATATCGGGCGGGAAGTACCTTATGCTCTTTCAAGCGGTTTCGAAGTAGAGGATCCGGAGGACGATGATATAGTTAGTGCGGAGATTGGTTTCCGACGACCGAATTTCAATAGTCTCCACGATTTGCTGACATTCGAAAATACATCCAGAATAAAAGGTGTATATGATGATGCACTGGGCGTACTAACATTAACCGGTGCGGCGTCAGCTGCGGAATATCAAGAGGCGATCCGATCGGTCACCTATACCTTTGCCAACCTCGAAGACATTATGCTCGATCCTCGGACGGTATACATACTACTTAATGATGCAAGCAGTGCCAGTGAATCGCGGGAGCGCGAAATCAGACTTGTATTCACGTTCGTTGACCTGAAAATACCGCAGATATTTACCCCCGACGGAAACGGAATGAATGATGTCTGGCCTTTCCTGAGTGAAGACGGACTGGAACCATGGAACGAAGCAACAATTCGTGTTTTTGATCAACGCGGAAGTCTTGTTTTCGAAACACAGGGATTTAGCTCGCCATGGGATGGGAAAAAAGACGGGGCTTATGTGCCGAAGGGAACTTACTTCTACGTGATTGATATGCAGTATGGGAAAATTTCCTATACGGGTTCAGTGACTATTTTGCGGGACGAACGATGAGACGCTTACTACTACTTGTTTCAGCAACAGTTCTTATGTTCACTCAGGTGAAGGGACAATACATTCCCCAAAGTGGACAACCCTTCCAGTATGCGCCAATTTATAATCCGGCGTTTACCGGGATTGAGAACTTCATGGACGTCAAGTTAGGACATCGATACCAATGGGCTGCTTTTAAGGATAATGCACCTCAGTTTTCGAACCTTGCGATAAGTTTCAGAACAAAGCAACCACTGGACCTTAAAACAAACGCGCTGCGTCCAAGTCGAACAGACTTCACCCGGGTGGTTCCAAAATCCAGGTTGGGCTTCCATGGTCTGGGGTTCAATGTGTACAATGAAAAAGTTGGACCTCTCGGAGAATACGGTGTTGGGTTACACTACGCTGTTCATTTTCCGCTTTCCGGGAAGGTGACGCTTTCAGGTGGAGTAGGGGCCATGTACGAAAACTCACGGCTTCGTGGCGGCGACGAGTTTTATTGGGGGGAACAAGTTGATACAAACGACCCAATTTATAAAACCCTGCAGGCCGGCGACATCAGTCAAAGCAGTTTGTGGACCCGCGTCGGGTTTCTTATCTACGGCGAGACGTTTTACGTCGGCGGAACTTATTACCCATGGAATTCCACACTGGGCGATCCCGAGTTTGCGTTTAATGACCAGTTTTATTCGGGTAGCCTTCAGGTTGGCTTTAGCTTTCCTGTGAATGACGATTTTGATCTTAAGCCGGGCATCCTTGCACTCTGGCAAATCGATAACACGTTTGTTATCGACTATCAGGCGAAAGTGTATTTGCAGGACAAGGCATGGTTCGGCCTCACCTATCGGGATATAAAAGCTGGTGTGGTTTCCGGAGGATTTAATTTTAATCCGACGCTTTCGGCATCTTATTCATACGAGTTTTCCCTGGGCAAGCTGAGAACGTTTTCCGGAAGCACACATGAACTTGTGCTCTCAGCCAGATTAAGAAATTTCAAACAACTGATTCAGCGGACATGGTAAGGCTTATCTTTCTGATATTACTTGCTCCTGTAACCGCATTCGCGCAGCTATGGGAATTCTCTGAGCCAAAACCTCTCAACGACGGGGTTAACACTGATCATGAGGAGACGTTTCCCCTGTTGTCGCCTGATGGAACGACGCTTTATTTTTCCAGAATCCTTTATCCGGATAATCACGGCGGAAAATTTTCGGGATCGGATATCTGGACGAGTAAGTTGAACAACAATAATGGAGCATGGTCGCGAGCCGTTGCCATACAAAGGCTCAATGACCGAAATAACAGTGCGGTGGTCGGTGTGAGTGCAGATGGTAAAACATTATATATAATGAAAACCAGCGGTGCCGGGAAAGCGTCAGGAATTTATTTCTCCAGAAAAACAGGGACGACATGGAGTAAACCGGAACTGATTCCCATACGAAACCTCGAACCTGGTGGCTTTTTGAGTTTTCACGTGAGCCCTGATTTTGACGTTATCTTCATCTCCATGCGCGGTAGTGACACCCGTGGTGAAGAAGACCTGTATGTTTCGGTGAAGGCCGCGAATGGTGAGTGGAGCACCCCAAAAAATCTGGGTTCATCGGTGAACTCGCCGGGCTACGAAATTTCACCCTACCTTTCTCAGGATAAGAAACGCCTTTATTTTTCCAGCAACGGCCACAGGGGATTGGGCGATGCAGATATATTTTATTGTGATCGGCTATACGATTCATGGGATACCTGGTCGGCTCCGCGAAACCTGGGAGAAAAACTGAACTCAAAAGGTTTCGATGCCTATTTCTCACTTTACGGAGACAGTATTGCTTACTTTGTGAGTAACCGAAACGGACAATATGCGGATATCCATAGCGTGGAAGTGGTACCCGGAAACGAAGTGCTTGCTTATGGTCAGCGTTACCTGACCAGCGAAGAAACGTCTGACCTGTTAGGCGCGAACGTTAACCGAAGGATGATTTTTGAGGGCAACTCGACTGAGTTGCGCGCTGCCGACAGGGAGTTGCTGTTTTATATCGGCAACAAGCTTAGAAACGAACGGGACGTCAGCATACAGGTGACGATTCTTGAAGAGAATTCATCCGAGCTCACGAATCAGCGGTTGAAAGCTGTGGCCGATGAGTTACGGAACTCCGGCATTGATAACATCCGTATTCTGGTAACTAACAACGAGCGTTTCAAAAAAAGCAATCCTGACCAGGCAGTTCTGGAAATACTGCTATTCAAATAATCACCGGTCAGGACCGGAATGGCTTATAGAATTTTTGCTGTGCCAGGGCCAGCATTTCGAGGTCTCCTTTGGAGTCGCCGTAAGCGTACACTTCATCGAATTCCTCAAGTTTATAGCAGGAGCGAAGGCGATTCTCCTTTTCGGGTCCGTAGCAATTAAAGCCCTTGATCTTTCCCGTCAACTTGTTATCCACCACCTCAAGCTGCGTGGCAAGACAATTCAATCCAAGTGTCCGGCACCATGGTGCTATCCAGTTCTCTGCGGAGGCGGAAACAACGACTACGGTCGCGCCGGCATTTCGGTGCTTGTCGATTTCGACGAGGGCTTTGGGCCGAATCAGGTTCGGTACAACGTGCCTGCAAAATTCGTCACTTTTGAGGTTGAAGCTATCGATAGTTTCGCCAGCGAAAAACCATGTGAGCATCCGTTCCTTACCACGCCAGTTAGGAATTAGTTTGAACACCATCAGGGCCAAGAAGGGCGAGTGAAGTAAGAACCCCAAAAAAAAACGCGGCGTACCATGGTAAAACTTTATGAATTCCAGAAAGGTATCTTTCGTAGTGATGGTACCGTCGAAATCAAAAAGTACAAGTCGCTTCTTCACAATGTATATATGATAAGGTAGAAACTCAGAATCCACCCTGCGATAGTTATCAGGATAAACTTGTCTTTGTAAAGGATACTGGTTGGGTTGCCGCTGTCTTGCTCCACAAACGTTATTTGAAGGTATCGCATAATTCCGGCGATCACGAATATTGTGGTCATGAAAAGATGTGAACTCCTGAAACGTTCGACTACCTCGTTCGAGACGGTATACATAATATAAGCCACAATAATCACCGCGGACAAAAGGGTGAGGCACGAATTGATAAATTCGAGGTTATACGACCTTGATGCCTTGCGGACGAATTCGCCGGTTTCTGATCTGATGATGAGGTCGTCACGTCTTTTCGCTGTAACCAGGAAGAGGGATAACAGCAGGATCATCACCGCCAGCCAGTCGGTAATGGGCACGTCAACGATCACACCACCGCTGTAAATGCGAAGCAGGAACCCAAATGCAACAATGAAAAGGTCGAGAATCGCGACGTTCTTGAGGCCAAGTGAATACCCGATGTTCAGGAGAACGTAAGTAAGCAGAAAGTAAAAGAAGTATACGTTTATCAGAATACTCCACACAAGACTTCCGACAAGAAGAAAGACCATTAATACCAACGCTGCTTTTTCATTCACTTCGCCGGATGCGATGGGTCGGAGTCTTTTTCTCGGGTGTAATCTGTCAACATGCCGGTCTTTATAATCATTCATGATATAAATACCGGAAGCAGCAAGACTGAACGCAGCAGCGCCTGCCAGCAACTGAGTCAATTCGCCAACGTTAAAAATGTTTCCTGCGAAAAACGTAGGTACGAACAGAAAGAGATTTTTTACCCACTGTTTTATCCTGAGCAGACGTATGATTGACTTCATTATAAACTACCAGATGTTCTCGAGATCTTCTTTCTTATACAGATGATTTCGCGTATTGTAGAGGCTCTGCGATTTCTTAGCTTTAAGCATAAGAGGATCCTTGGTAAAAAAGCGTGAGAGTAATGCGATTGGCATCAGGAAAACAAAGTACACGATCGTCAAGAGGATACGTGAATTGACCCACCCCAGCCCGAAGGCGAATTTAAGCCAGAGCCATTCAATAGCCCGGGCCGCCGCTGGAATGAAGATGGAAAGGAGACCAAGCCCAAAGGCGATCTTATCAAGGTAAGTCTCGATACCGAAGCGCGAACGAAGGATCCACCCAAGCGCAGTAAAACCTATGACGATAACAAGTATCGTTTTGAATCTGTCCTGATTTTGCACTTACTGTCGATTAGAATAGTGTGTATATAAACGGAGCTACTGCTGAACCGCCGCCAACCACAATAATCAGCCCCAGGAAGATAAGAAGCAGAATAATGGGGGTTAGCCACCACTTTTTCCGTTCCTTCATAAATGAAAAAAGATCCCTGATAAAATCCATAGACAATATTTTACTACAAATTTACAATATTCTCGGTTACTATTAATCCAGTGTGAACTCTTCTTTCCAGTCGTCCTTTTCCTGCCATTCAGGCTGTTGTTTTTTGTCAAATACATAATTTCCAACGACCAGAAAATCCATCTCAGTTCGCATAAAACAACGATATGCATCCTCAGGCGTGCAAATGATAGGTTCTCCCCGTACATTAAAGCTCGTATTAACAATCACTCCATATCCGGTCAGTTCCCTGAAAGCATGAATGAGCTTGTAGTAACGTGGATTGGTCTGTTCGTGAACCGTCTGAATTCTTGCTGAGAAGTCGATGTGTGTGATCGCCGGCATGTCGGACCGTAAATAATACAGCTTGTCTTTGATCGAAAGACTATTAAATCCTTCGGGAAGAGGTTTTCGCCTTTCTTTCTTCACAGGTTGAACCAGCAGCATATAAGGTGAAATAGAATCATGCTCGAAATATTGCTGACAATCTTCGGCAAGTACAGACGGGGCAAAAGGGCGGAACGATTCCCTGAACTTGATCTTCACATTCAGTTTTTTCTGCATCTCTTCATTTCTCGGATCGCCGAGGATACTTCGGCCTCCAAGGGCACGAGGTCCAAATTCCATTCGCCCCTGCATCCATCCAATAACATTCCCTTCTGATAATTTTTGTGCCACATAGCCGCACAGTTCGTCAATATTCGTAAAATGAATTCCACGGGCATTGTACTTCCTCATGACCAGCTCCGTTTCAAGATCGGGGAATTCCGGACCGAGATATGAGCCTTTCATTCCGTCAAGAGCTGCGGGAACTATCCGGTCTTTGCCAAAAGAAATGTGATACGTTGCCTGAGCTGCGCCGAGTGCACCGCCCGCGTCACCTGCCGCTGGTTGAATAAAGACATTCTTGAAAATTCCGGTGTTATAAAGCTTGCCATTGGCAACGCAATTCAGGGCAACTCCGCCCGCCATGCAAAGGTATTCAGAGCCTGTAAGGCGTTTTGCCTCCCCGGCCATCTTTATAACAACCTCCTCGGTGACAAACTGAATGGCTAGCCCCAGGTTACAATGATGGGCTTCGAGTTCAGATTCGGGTCGCCGTGCTTTGAAGCCAAATAATTTCTCCCATTTGTCTTCGTGCACCATACGCAACCCCGTGGCGTAGTTAAAGTACTCCTGATTGAGCCAGATCGATCCGTCGTCCTTCAGGTCTACAAGGTTTTCCTTGATGATGCGTACAAACTCAGCAACTTGCGGACTTTCGGGCACGCCGTAAGGTGCAAGCCCCATTAATTTATATTCTCCGGAATTTACCTTGAACCCGAGAAAATAAGTGAAAGCACTGTAAAGTAGCCCTAATGAATGTGGAAACTTAAGTTCCTTCAGAATAGTGATGTCCTTCCCTTTGCCATGGCAGATTGATGCCGTAGCCCATTCACCTACGCCGTCGATGGTTAATATGGCGGCATCGTTGTACGGGGATGAATAATATGCGCTGGCCGCGTGCGAAAGGTGATGCTCCGGAAAAAACAGCCTCACCTTTTTCTTATCAAATGAATCAATCTTTTCGAGTTCCTCGTAGATCAGTCGTTTGAGAAACATCTTTTCCTTCAGCCACACGGGAATAGCCGTGATGAAACTTGAGAGACCTTTGGGCACGAATGCGTAATAGGTTTCCAGCAGGCGTTCGAATTTTAGCAGAGGCTTGTCATAAAAGGCGATCCCGTCCAGCTGCTCAAGACTGACTCCGCCGTATTTCAGGCAAAATTTAACTGCGTTTGACGGGAAACCGGGATCATGCTTCTTACGGGTAAAACGCTCTTCCTGGGCGGCGGCAACGATTTCGCCATCTTCAATAAGGGCTGCGGCAGAGTCGTGGTAAAAAGCCGAAATTCCTAAAATCTTCATACTTCTGGAGGTGTTGCGCTGAGTGGGTTTGTTACTATTGATGGAACATGCATGACCCTTTGTGGTAAGTTTAGTTGTCTGCAGGGTTAAAGATAACGCATGAGGGAAAAACAATAATCGCTTTTAGCCATGATTCGGATCATTTCTCACAATGGTAAGATTTCTGTCACTATAATCAAATTCATGATCAACGGGAAAACCCCTGTTTGCCATATTTCAAACCTATAGGAGGAAGATAAAAAGAAACGTTCTAAGTGACCCATCCGCGGTTTTCCGAGCGGTGCCTATCATCTTTCCCGTCGAGGGCGTTACAAGAAATTCGGCTGGCGATCGGATGAGACTGACTACATTCAGTACCATCCGTACGTACCGTCAATTCTACAATGGCGCCGGGGGCGTTAGGTTCGCCCCGGCCAGTTCAATGTGGAGCCTGGCCGAGCAGTATTTAATATCGAGCAGTGTGGTCATTCGTATTCCGTAGACCAGGCCGGTCACAAGGCGATTAATTCGATCAGAATTAACAAAAGAGATTATTCGATTGACAATCTTGTGCTTTTAGAGAAGACGATTCAACCTGGATCATCAGCAGCGGTCTAACAGACGGTGGCTTGGCTCACAGGCGGTTAAGCGTACCGTTAGGATAAAGCACCTGGTCGTAAGTTTGAGAGCCCTGGTTACGGTGTTGGCCCAAAAATTTACTCAATAGGAGCTGTGCTATAGATCAAAACCATGCTAATACGTACTTCCGCAAAAACCGCAATGGTCCCGATTAAAGATTATAGGCAAAAAATACTTAATTTTGAAGGTTAAAATCAGCATACGATGGATTTGTTAATGCTCGGCAAAGTCTTGTGGAGAAGGAAGTGGATTTTGATATCCATCCCTGTTCTTGCTGCAGCGGCAGCATTCTTTTTTACCATGGATGACGTTGAAATGTACAAGGCATCCAGCCAGATTTCGACGGGTTTCACGCAGAACTACGAGGTGTCGCTTTCGGACGAAAAATTCAATATCCGGGATGCGGATGTGAAGTTCAGTAATCTGTTAAGTTCAATGAATTCCGCGTTGCCGGTGAATCTGGTGATCTTCCGGCTCCTGTTACACGATCTGGAGTCTGAAACACCTTTCCGAATCCCGGCCAACTTTCAACCGTCGGCCGAGGAAGTCGAGACGGTGAAAGCTTTTCTCAAGAAAAAGCTCGCAGATTTGTCGGCGCTTTCGACTTCTGATCCCGAATATGTAACCACCCGCGAGTTCCTGTATGCCTATGGTTATGCATATCCACAGGTTCGCGACAATATCCAGATTTTCCGCGTTCAGAATACAGACAATGTTCAAATCGATTTTTTGAGTGACAATCCCAAAATCAGTGCACTGGGAGCTAACGCATTCGCCGACGAGTTCATCCGGTATTACAATGCAGTAAAATCAGAAAGGACAGGCCAGTCAGTAGAGTTTCTTGAAGAGTTGATGAACCAAAAGAAGGCGGCGTATGACGAAAAAACCGAAACGCAAAAAGTATTTAAGGAAAGCAACGGACTGGTTGACATAAACCGTGACAGCGAAGCCAAGATGGCTCAGCTTCAGGAATTTGAGCGGCTTCGCGACGAAACACGAAGCAAGATTCAGAAACTTGAACTGACTATTCAACGGTTGAATGAGGACATCCGGGCTGCCGGGCGAACTACCGAGCCGACAGTAAACAACCAGAAAATCATCGAACTGCGCAATCGGATTGCGAAGATGAATGAACGATATATTACGTCAGGATCCTCAAATCGGAAATTACTCGATTCGCTGGATGCCATGAGGGAACAACTGAGCGTCGAGATGGAACAATCACGCAGTCAGATAGCAACCCCATCGACTCCCCAGGTTAACGTTGCTGACCTGAAATCCAAGCTTAAGGATGCAGAAATCGATTTGAAAGTAGAACGGTCAAGTCTGCAGCAAACGGAAAACAAAATCGCCAATCTTCGTTACACCGTTTCAGGTTTTGCAAACAAGGAGGCCGCCCTTGAAGCCATCCAAAAAGAAGTTGAACTCGCTCAGAAGGAATATCAGCAAGCGGTTAACAAGTATAACGAAGCCCAAAACAGGATGATTTCTACGACGACGCTTCGAAAGGTGATGGATGCTTCGCCGCCACCCTTTCCAGTTAACTCAAAGAAATACCTCATTATTGCAGCGGCCGCATTCAGCAGTTTCGCAATTTGTCTGTTCGCCGTCCTCGGCCTGGAACTGATCGACATGTCGGTGAAGACAGCTGAAAAATTCAAACGCATTGTTAACCTGCCGGTGGCAGGAATACTCAACAAGGTTGATAGCAAAAACTTTAATATCAGGTTCTACTTCAATCAAACAACAAAGGATGAAGAAACCGAGATGTTTAAGTCGCTGTTGCGAAAGCTCCGGCACGAGGTGGAGAACACCGCATCCAAAGTGATACTGTTTACAAGCCCTAAACGAAAGGACGGTAAGACCTTCGTTATTTTCTCCTTGGCATATGTGCTCAGTCTCATAAACAAGCGCGTCCTCATTATCGATACCAACTTCAAAAAGAACTCACTTTCTCAAATGCTGGTGAAACCAAATTCTGAAATCAAAGTGTTGGAAGGAAAACGCGTGAATCTTCTGATCGGTTCAGGAAAAGGATCCAGAGACGCGGAGTCTGAGCCGGAAAGTGAGAGCACTTATGAATTGATTAATCCGACCAAATACAAGAACATTTTTATAATAGGAAACGCAGGAAGCGGAGTTGATTCGCCGGCTGAGATTCTTAGCGGTCGCGACTTTGGAAATCTGATTGATGTTTTAAAGGAAAGCTTCGATTACATTCTGATGGAAGGTGCTGCCCTGAATCAGTTTTCAGACACAAAAGAATTAGTCACATATGCGGATTCTGTATTCGCGGTGTTTTCGGCGGATGCGTCGATTAAACAACTCGACCGTGAGTCCATTAACTACTTCAAATCGCTTGGAAGAAAGTATGCGGGCTCCGTATTGAATCGGGTTAGCACCAGGGACCTGAAACTCTAGATTGCAGTTATAAAACGACGTTAGAAGAAAAGGCTGTCCAGCAAGGGCGGTCTTTTTTTATTAGACCCCATGGGATTACTCCGATCCGATGATGTCATTGAATTCAGCTTCTTTTTGAATAAGAATTCTCTTCATGATGGATTTAACGATTTCAGCATTTACCTCGCCCTGTTCCTTATATTGATTTGCGAACCTTAAGCCGTTTTGGATGTCTTGCGGGCTCACTCTTTGAGTAAACGGCTCCCGGAAAACCTCGGTATCGAAGTTCGCAGGGAAATGTTTCTTGATCAGGTCGAATACTTCGTCAGGATTTTTTGACTCCATAGTATTGAGGTCGTCGAGAAGTGCGAGAGCCTGTTCTTCTTTTGCATCATCAATTGCCTGAAGAACCTGATCTATGGTCACGCCTGCCTTATGTATTTCCGCTACGGCTTTCGTCGCGCCGTCGTTGATGGGTTCGGTGAGTTTTTCGATGTCATCCTGAAAACGGTTGGGTATAAGAAAATCATAACCATCTGTAATGCTTTTGGCGACGAGATCAGGGAAGTAAATCCGGTAAGCCAGATATCCTGCGATTCCGCAAAGTGATAATGCTGCTATATACAATCTCCACTTGTTCATGCTATTTGCTTATACATCCAGCCAGTGGCTTAAGTTCCGCCCAATGAGCGTTTCCAATTGTCTGATATCTTCTCCATAGACATCGTGGGTCAGCTTTCGCTTTACTTCCGGATCCAGTTGGGGGCGATGAAGATTTTTTCCCCGTAGTGCGAGTATCCGCTTTTGAAAACCGAGGTTTTCTTTTAGTGTATCGAAAGCACTTTGAGGGAGGATCTTGCTGATTGTTTTACTGACGAACCCGCCAGGTCCATACAGGTGATGGAGAAATCGGTTCTTAATGATACCGGATTCATTGTAGCGTAAACCAACGTCCGGGGTAAACGCCAGGTCAAGCTTCAGAAACGCAAAAATAGATTGCATCACATCCAGCGGAGCTTTTTGCATCTCTTCATAAAGATAAATGCGAATGTTTTCAGCTGGAAATAGTTCGTAATATCTGGTCAGGTACCGGCCATAAAAACCTTCTTTAATCAAATCATTCCTTTGCCACCAGATCGTCTCCCGATTCAAACAGTCTGTGAAAGCTTGAGTTGGAGTTCGATTTTCGCGGGCAAGGTGAAGATATCTGGAGTAAAGTCTCGCAGCGGGTTGGCGAAGAATGGCAATCAACTTAACGTCCGGGATATAGTATTTTATACGAAATGGAGCTTGCTCATGATACATGTATGTGTTGGAAGTTTCGCCTTTAAGCTGATCCGGCTTCGCATTACTGAAAAGTTGAAGATACTCTTCGATGCTCGTAACGGATCCTTCAAAGTGAGCAAGTTCATCGGGGCGATCGATGAAGTCCCGTTTTGACATGCTTTCATATCCAAAAAAATTCGGTTCCTTGACCCTGGACATGAATATTCCGGGATGCTGTCCCAGGAACTTATCGAGTGATGTGGTTCCGGATTTTCCGGCGCCGATCACGAGAAAATCGGGCATGTTCTGGAATTTTTTGCTGGACATTACGTGATCGTTAAGATGGCAATTCTAATACTTAAAAACTGTTTTATAAAACCTATATTGCGTTATAAATTGGCATATGATGGGCAATTTTACAGTCATCAGGATCGCTGCAAAGTCCTGGTGATTTCTGTAATATCGAATCCTATCTCCTGACATAACGCGATAATAACATTGGCCTTTTCATTTTCGCCAGGCTCATATCAACGTGGAGCGTTTTCTCTTCTGAACCGTCTTGTAATCGTTTTTTTCGGTTTCGTGAATATCTTTTTTATGGTTAGGCTTTTGCCTAAAGACGAAATCGGAATCTGGTCTCTTTTCCTGAGCGTTGCTACTATTCTTGAACTTCTTCGAAATGGCTTCATTAGAAATCCCCTCGTAACCCATCTCGTCAGCGCCCGGACCGACGACGAACGACATCGAATCATCGCGGCATCCTGGGCGCTGCACACTATCCTGGCGGTAGTTACCACGTTGGTGCTGGTCTTTGCTGCTGTTCCTCTTTCCAACTTCTGGGAAGCGCCGCAGCTTGAAGGCCTTTTTTACATCTATGTGGTACGGGGCCTGATCCTGGTGCCGGCCCTTCACTTTGAATATCTTCAGCATAGTCAGATAAATTTCAAAGCCATATTCGTCGGCAACATCGTGCGGCTTGCACCCCCCGGAATTTACGTGGCCATTAAATTCATGCAGGTTGTCGTTTTCGAGCTTGGTGAGCCGCCCACCCTTTATGACATCGCCATCGTTCAGGTATTGTCCGCTATGGCATCTCTCGTCAGCGGTTACTATTTCCTGCGAAAGACGGAGATTTTTCGTTTGGGAGCTGATCGTCGATCATTAGGTGTGCTATCCCGATTTGGCAAGTATACACTGGGGACAACTATCAGCTCGATGATTATCAAGAATACTGATTCATGGATGATCGGAAGAATGATTTCGCTAGATGGGGTCGCGTCCTACAATCCGGCACTTAGAATCTCAAACCTGATTGAGGTACCTACTCTGGCGGTGGCCAGCATAGTGTTTCCTCAAGTCTATAATAAGTTTGAAACCGGCGGGAAAAAGGGTTTACAGGACATGTACGTGAAGTCTGTCAGTTTGATTCTCGCAATGATGCTGCCTCTTCTTATTCCTCTGTATTTTTTTTCTGATCTGGTTGTAAGTCTGATATTCACAACTCAGTATATGGAGGCCGCACCTATTCTTCGGGTGACCATTTTTTTTACACTTTTAATTCCCTTCAACAGGCAGTTTGGAACGTTGATGGATGGTGTAAAACGACCTAAAATTAATTTTTACCTCCTCATTGCAATGGGTGTAATTAACGTGATTACCAACTATTATTTCATCCAGGAGTATGGTGCCATAGGGGCCGCCTACGGAACGTTGCTCGCCTATTTCATTACGTTTATTGCCAATCAGGTGATTTTGTACCGTTTGTACGAAATTAGCTTCATAAGAATACTTCCCGCCATAATGAGTTGGTATCGCACCGGATGGCAGCTGTTCAAAAAGAATGTATTGCGGATGACATAAAAGCACGATGGAACAAAAGGTACCGTATGATATTGTGATGCTCGCTCTTCCGCGCTGGGACGGCCCGTATTCGTCTACGGCCTACTCGCTTGCAAAGGAACTGTCGCGATATACACGTGTCTTTTATATCGATAACCCGTTTACCTGGAAGGACTATCTGACAGGCCGGAGATCAGACCAGATTGTCCGGCGAAAGTCCGCGTTATTGGGAAAAGGAAACCCGTTTATAAAACCGATACCGGGAAATGATAATCTCGTGGCGGTTACCCCCAAATTAGTGTTGCCAATAAACTGGCTTCCACCCGGTGCGGGTTATGACATGCTGGCGAAACGAAACGAGCAAACAGTTCTCGAAATAATTCGCGCATTGATCTCGGTCTGGCGTGTCAATCGGTTTGTTTTCATAAATTCATTTAATCCGTTGTATGTCAGGAAACTTCCGGCTGACCTGCGGCCGTTGCTTACTATTTATCACTGCGTGGACGATATCAGTAACTCGGAATATATTTCAAAACATGGCATCAGGCTCGAATCAAATGCCGTGAAGAATGCCGATGTAACCCTGGTTACATCTATGGAACTGAAACGGCTTAAAGAACGGGATACTACGAAAGTGTACTATCATCCGAATGCTGCCGACGTGGAGTTATTCCAGCAGGCATTCACCGGTATAGCTATCCGCCCACCGGAATTGGCCCACCTTCCTTTCGACAGAAAAATAATTTTGTACATGGGTAACATTTGCCAACGGCTGGACTATGAGTTGCTAATGAAGCTCGCGGAAGCCAACCCTGACAAGACGGTTGTAATGGTCGGACCGCAAACCAACGAACGATATCGCACCAGTGGACTTATCCGTTTATCGAATGTGATTTTCACGGGAAGGAAAGACCTGAGTGAGTTGCCCACATATGTTGCTGCCAGTCATTGCTGCATAATTCCGTTCTTGTGCAATGCGTTGACGCGGAGTATCTATCCCCTGAAGGTCAATGAGTACCTCTCGGGCGGGAAACCTGTCGTGACCACCAACTTTTCTGAAGATATCGCTACTTTTGCAGAGGTGGCCATGGTCGCCGACACCCATGAAGGGTTTATTTCTCTTGTCAGCCAGGCAATTGAGACTGATTCGCTCGAAAAAGCAAAGGCACGGGTGGCGTATTCGGCCAGGAATAGCTGGGGTGCAAGGGCCCGGCAGCTCTTGGATATCATTCAGGAAAACTTACAACTGAAAGCATGAAGGAGGAACTTGACGAAAACGACTTTTCCAATCTTGAGGAGGAAGGGTATCGCCCGGTCACGATAGAGGGGCTGATCAGGGCGTTAAGCATCCTTTTTGTCCTTGGAATTTATGTGGTAATCCTTTTGAAAATTCTGATCCTGGAATAAGGGTATGCAACTTGAACGATTGAAATCCGCATATCCAATTATACTGCTGGTCATTGTTCTGGTGGGTGGGTCTATCTATACAACATATTTGATCGCGACAGTCGGAACCATTATAGCACCCGTTGTAGTCGTTGCAGTAGGCGGGCTGTTTTTGACTGGATTGATGTTCCGTCATTACAAGACTGGAATCTATGCGATGTTTTTGGTCGCCATTTTTATGGCATACGTTGCGCGGATGACCGGACTTGACTTTCCCTTCGGTGTGGTGCTCGATGCTCTTTCCGTACTGGTGTTTATTATTATGCTCTTTTCGAGGCAGCAAACTGACTGGAGTCACCTTAAATCGGGTATCACCTACCTGTTCATCGTTGTTACCGTTTATCAGTTGTTACAAGTCTTTAATCCCAATGCAACTTCCTACATCGCGTGGTTAGTGGGCATCCGGTCCAATACCTCGTTCCTGCTTTTTATTGTGTTCTACCACCTGTTTCAATCGCGTGAAGAAGTGAAGAAGTTCACTACCCTGTGGGTTGTACTAGCCGCCATCGTTGCTGCGTATGGACTTTACCAGGAATTCTTCGGACTAAACGCCAGAGAGGTGCAATGGATCTATTCTAACCCGGCGAGACCCGGGTTGTATTTTATCTGGGGGCATATGCGAAAGTTCTCGTTTTTGTCTGACCCGTCGGCCTATGGACTATTTATGGCTTTTAGTGGACTTGCATGTTTCGTTCTGATGATGGGACCGTTCAAAGTGTTATATCGGGCTATCTATGGCGGGTTAGCGCTAATGATGTGGTTAGCGATGTCATACTCCGGGACCAGAACGGCTACCGCAATGGTTGCAATAGGACTTGCTTTTTACATTCTGATAACGCTGAAGAGCAGAAAGACTTTTGGGGTGATGTTATTGACCATAGTTCTTGGGGCGGGATTGCTTTTTGGTCCATTTTATGGAGGGACGATCAACCGGATTCGTTCGGCATTTGCTTTAAGCAAGGACGCGTCCATGAACGTACGGGACCAGAAGCGGATCGAAATGCAGGAGTATGTACAAACCCATCCATTTGGAGGGGGGGTGAACACTACCGGAGCAAATGGTTTGCGATATTCCGCCGGACATCCCCTTGGAGGAGGATGGGATCCGGATAGTGGTTACCTGCTTACCGCTCTCGAATTGGGCTGGGTCGGGCTCATATTGGGAATGTCTTTCTTTTTTGTGGTTGTTCTAAAAGGAATTAATAACTATTTTTCGATCCGCGACCCGCTTGTTCGAACTTTGAACCTAACTTATATCGTACCTTTCCTCGCTATGTCAGTCGCTCATTTTACACAGGACGCGATGTTTCAAAAACCCCAGGTAATCGTGCTGGTTGCAACGTATGCCCTGATGTTACAACTCCCTACTTACGACAGAAAGCTTAATTAATATTCAATACTGATATGAAAAAAATAATTTTCTTGCTTTTCGTGACCACACACGTATTTGGCCAGAGTATAGATTATAATAAGATCATTCTGCCCGACCATGTACAAAGTCCCGACTTCGCTGAGAAACTCGTGCAGTTGGCCTGGCAAAACAATCCCCTAAACGAAGTCTTGCGAAAAGAAATCAAAGCAGGAGAATACCAGGTGAAAAGAAACGCAGGGGATTGGTTGGATATTATTCAATTGCAGGGCAACCTGAATGAGTTTACAATCAAAGGAGAGGAGAACTCAAATCGCGCGGCCTTCTATCCCCGTTATAATATTCGTGCTGCCATATCACTCGGCATGTTTGTCACTGTGCCGTTGACTACCAAAATCGATCGCCAGCATCTTGCCATCGCAGAATCAAATCTGGACGCGCGGAAACTTGAGGTCAGAAATGTGGTGATGAAGACGTATAATGACTACGTACTCACGGAGAAGATTTATAAAATTCAAGCTCAGGTGTTTTCCGATATCGAAAACGCGCACAAACTCCTTGAACAAAAATTCAAGACTGGTGAGACCAGTTTTGAAGCTTACTCTTCCAGTCAGGCTAACTACAACCGGGCTTCAATTGTACTTCTCCAGGCTGAGACCGATTATAAGAACACAAAACTAGACCTTGAGAAGCTTATCGGGCTAAACCTTGAAGACGTTCGATAATCATCTTTCTTCTGTGCAGCTAAGGGAAGCCACGCCGGAAAATGCGTATACACTGCAGGAAGCTTCGAAACAAAAGCGAACCTCTCCAACTTATATTCACCGTTTTCGTGGACAGGCAATGGTATTTATTGTTGGTCTGCACAGCTGTATCACAACGCCGGGGATAGAATCGGCGCTTGTAAAAAAATCAAGGAAGAAGAGACGCTACCTTAACGGAAGTTAAAACCGTGCTATGGGCAAAATATGGCTTCACATCGGCTTGCTTCTTATTACTTCGGTTGCATTATTTTACCTTAGCAATCACTATCTGGACGGCTACCTCCGGTCTCCGGCATCACTTGCTCAAGAGTTGAAATCGACGGAGGCGGGTCTCTACCATTATAACCTTTCTAAGGAACCACCTTTTAAGTATCGTCTGTTATTTAGCTCCATTGTAAAAACAACTTACTCACTATTTTCCAACGGGAACAACCCGATACTTTTTTACCGTACGTATAAGTTCTGGAGCGTCGTGTTCTACACAACAAGCGCATTGACCTTTTTTTGGCTATTGTATTTTATTGGATACCGCGGGTACTATCCGCTGCTGGGATCGGTAATCTTTCTGCTAATGCCTCCTATGCTTTTGGCATTTACACTTCCCGTTCACACGCGTGAAGATACGCTGGCATACACGCTTTTATTTCTCGGATTGATTGCGATGCTTAATGAGAAACTATGGTTGTTTCTTTTTATAGCAGTGGTTGGCGTGGTGACGCGGGAAACGTTGCTTTTGCTTCCCTTACTTTATTTTGTGTTTGTTAAGGACAGCAATTGGACAAGGAAGCTGTTAATCTCCGGTTTGCCAGTGCTGTTGTGGATATTCGTGAGGCTATTCTGGTCGCCAGAAACGTATGATGTTTGGGAGGGATTAAAATGGAACCTGTCTAATCTTCGCCAGGTTGCAGGCTTTTTGGTTATTACTTATAATGTTTGTTGGCTTTCATTCTTGATCCACCTTTACTTCTACCGACAAAATGTAAGTCGAACGGGAAACAATATTGTAGGTTTCTTTTATCGGTCTGCACCATTCGTTATGTCGGTCATCCTTGTAACAACTTTTGCCGGAGGCATCTTCAATGAGATACGATTGCTGTATCTGGCTTCTCCCTGGATAATTGTATTGTTTCTGGATTTTATCCATAACAATGGGTCGCTTTTAAGAAAAACATTTAGCCATCGCAATTTTACGGTTTATGCCGCCGGAATGTTGGCGATCTGTGTTCTGACTGCCGTCGTAGCGTTGGAGAATGAGGATGATCTTATAGAAAAAGGCAGGTGGTTGATCTCGTACACTAAGTGGGTCATTCTCTCGGTGGGTTATATTTTTATTCTATTGTTGTTCCTGCCAGGAGCATATCGTGTATTTGTTAAACAGAAATCGTCAACATGAACATTTTTAAGGGATCCCTATCGGGACGGACAATAACAGCGTTGGAGTATTTTCTCATCATACTTACCGCGATCGTGCCGTTGCTTTTCAATCACCCTTACCGGCTCAACCTTTTCCTGGCCTGGGAAGGAGCGTTCCGACTTTCAATTGGGCAAATTCCTTACCGTGATTTTGGATCACCTGTTGGCTATGGCTTCTGGATTCTCCCTGCGTTATTCTTTAAAATTTTCGGGCCGCATGTCTTTACGTTGTTGATCTTTCAGTCGTGCGTGAACATTGCCGGAGGGCTGATTTTCAGATCACTGCTCAACGTATTTCAGGTGCAACCAGGTGTCCGCTTCATCTCGATCCTGGTTTTCTGTATGTCGTACTCTATGCTCAACATATGGCCGTGGTACAACCATCTTGTGGTAATCTTCGAAATTGCCGGATTACTGCTCATAATTCGTGAGATATTGAAGCCCTACCCTGACCGAAGTCTGGCCCTTACGTTCGCAGGTGCTTTCCTCCTGGCATTAAGCTTTATGACCAAGCAGGATACAGGTATGCTGGGCTTTGGCGCCGGAATGGTCTTATGCCTGTTGGACGCGTACCTGGAAAAGAGACTAAAAACTTTCTTTTGGTTTCTGGCTGGTTATCTGATAAGTATGGGAATACTCATTCTTCCCTTTTTACCCTATGAATTTTCCTATTGGTTCAATCTGGGGCAGTTTCCCCATAATTCAAGGGTGGATAAGTACGACATAATCAATGATTTCATTGGGGGATCCCACAACATCAAGCTTTATCTGTTGTTTATCTGTCTTGCTTTATTTCTCTGGTTTCATGAAAAATCTGATTGGAAATCCGAAAAGAATTTTTTGGTATTCAGCCTTTTTACACTTTTAATGCTGGGCCAGGCCACGATCATACAGGTGACAAGTTATACGCCTGTAGATGGAAATATCTACTATCACAGCTTTGCTTTCGCCTTTCTTGGCTTCTTTTTTTTGAGAAATTTCAATATGCAGAAAGTGTTGCCTTTTGTGGTTGTTACGGCATTGACAGGGCTTTGGTGGTCAGGCATAACATGGACTCGTTTCCTGAGGGCAAAAGTCGAACCTATGCTGGCAAAAAAGCCGAAACCACAGGATCACACTATATCGAAGCGAACCTACCGGCTCACGGGCGATACCACGCGAAATGACCGCTCCCAATGGATTGTGCCTGAAGGCCTGGAATCGTTTCGGCGGATTCGTGTACCGGAGTCGACGGCTGAAGGGATCAAACAAGTAAAGAACCTGCCTCAGCTGCGAGACCCGGCAGCCAAGGTGCTTAATATGTCGGAATTAACGCCGCTCATGTACGATTTGAAGTGGCCGATTGAAACAGGTCATGATTATCCTTTATGGTTTCACAAAGGGGTGTCATTCTTCGATAGAGAAGTCGACGCCTTCTGCGAAAAAGTCTCGCTGGGTGAGTACGATGTGATTTTGTTTGAGGATATCCCGGATGTAAACCAGTTTTATCCGTATGAGGTGCGTGATTGTATTCGGGAGAAGTACCGCATGAAGTTTAAATTTCTGGCTCCACGTATCCCCGAAATTTCCTATATAGAGGTTTATACGAAAGATTGATAGTATGCACGAGGAAAAAGTTCCCAGAGAGCACGTATTGATTTTGGGCGGTACATCGGATGTGGCTGTAGCGCTAGCTGCGAAGTTTGCAAAAGAAGGGTATTCCATCAGTTTGGCCGGACGCGATCTTGACAGGCTGAATATTATTTCGGCGGACCTGCATATCAGGTACAACTCGATGGTTGATTTCTATCGCTTTGATGCGCTTGATTTTGAATCGCATCAACCCTTCTACGACGAATTGAAGATCAAGCCCGATATAGCAATTTGTGTTTTTGGGTTGTTGGGGGACCAAAGCACCGCTCAGCGTAACTGGTCTGAATGTGCTATGATCATTGACAGCAACTATACCGGGGCCGTATCAATCCTGAACATCATTGCCAATGATTTTGAAGCAAGGAAGTTCGGGACAATAATCGGAATCAGTTCGGTTGCCGGTGACCGTGGCAGGCAGAGTAATTATCTTTATGGCAGCGCCAAGGCGGGATTTACGACCTACCTCTCCGGGCTCAGGAACCGCCTTTTCAAGAGCGGCGTGCATGTACTTACGGTCAAGCCGGGATTTATGAAGACGCGCATGATAGAAGGCCTGAAAACTCCAGGACCCCTGACTGCAAATCCGGAAAAAGTAGCCGATGTAGTATATTCCGCGACAGCGAAACGAAGGAATGAGATCTATGTTCTTTGGATGTGGCGATACATCATGTTAATCATTCGCCTCATTCCCGAAATGATCTTCAAGAAGTTGAACTTATAATCAGTTCCATTGTCAGATGGACTCGTCAGCTCCGGATGAAGGCAGCAGCGCCCTCACAAGGATAAACGGTCGCCCTGTGAGTCTTCTTATAACTGCGGCACGACCACATCAGCAATCGCCCTGGCCATAATTTCATTTCCGTTAGGGGAAACATGGCAAAAGTCGATGAAGATGTATTCGTTACCATCCAGTGTGTTGCTGAGATCGTAAATCCAGGAATGGTTCCTCTCCCGGATTTTATTTTGAATACGTTGATATACGTCGGCAAAGTTTGCCTTCAGGTTGGGGTCGAGCTCAAGATGATCAGTCCGCGGATTTCCTACGAGTGCGGCGGGTTGAAGAAAAGCCATGAATTTTCCGCCGCGTTGCGTAACAACGTTGTGCGCCAGTTCCCAGTTCATCATAAACATCTCAGCAATTTCTTCAGCCTTGTCGGGATTACTCAAACAGTCATAGGCACTCGCCTGATCAGTGTTCGCCGATTTCTTCCGTAGGAGTCGGAAAATATTCTCCGTAAATATTTTATTTAAGATCTCCTTAACAACCTGTGATTTTGCAACATAGATTTTTTCCCTGAACATAGGCACAAGACGGTGAGCAGGAAGTTCCTCAATTACGCTGGGACAGAGGAATGCGGCGTCGTTTACCCCATCGTAAAATATGACAACATCCGGAAACGTCTTTTTGTTATAAAGCGATATCAGTGCCTCGAGATTCTGACGCGTGTTATAAGCCAGCTGTCCGTGGTTGAAAACACGGTGATCGGTTACTATTCCGTTGAACAATGCCGGAATGGTATGCTGATCGTCCGAGCCTTCGCCCCACACCGTTGATCCACCAAAGAAGTGAACTGACTTTCCTGCTGAACCTTCAAATGAAGGCGGTGTGTGAATGCGGTTCCCATTTTCACCAATAGTTGTCGTCTTGCCTTGGTAGGGCAGGGTTTTCCATCCGACAAAGGGGTAGTACTCATGTTTCAGGCTTCTGTAGTCATGGAAAACAGCATGTGCATGACTACGGCTATTTTCATAGTTGGGAAGCGAGGCCCGGTCGACCTGTGGATTTTTTAGCATTTTCCCGCAAAGCCAGTTGACTATTATAAGAAGAACCAGGAATGAAATCAGGTTAATGACGATGATCTTGAGAAGCCGGAGAAATTTCACGCGGTTGTGTTTTTAGTCGTGGATGATGAAATGCCGCAATACGCCGTAGCGCCGGAAACGCCAAAATAACAAAGACCTGGTCATCTAACCAGGTCTTTGGTATTGGCCGGGAAAAAAAAGTTAGTTTCTGATTACGATTTTTTCTTTCGCAAGCTTAGCCCCCTGATTCACAATTACCACGTAGATCCCATTCGTTAACGACGATTGGGGCCGGATTTGAACGCCATTACGCACATCAGCTGGTTGTACTGTCTGCCGGAAGTACGACTTGCCAACGAGATTCACAAGGTTGATCTCAACAGGACTGTCGGACTCAGGTTCGAGGTTTACGAAGATGTTGTCTGAAGTTGAAGGATTAGGATATAACCTGAGATTGAACGGTTGTTTTCCAGGTTCCTCAAGCACTACGATGGAACCATACTGGCTTGCGCCTGTGGCACCATTCGGAACCGGCATCGAACTTCCGCTTTTCAGTGCGCTATTGGGAATATTAACCCATGAACCACCGGTGTCCGGACCTTTATACTGGACGGTGAGAGATTGACCTCCCGTGTATTCAAAGTACCGTACCTGAATTTCCTGTGCGCCGGATGAGAGCGACACCTCCGGACTGGTTCTGGTACGATTGCCGTGTGTTCCATCGTTTTCTACGAGCAATTGTCCGTTGATCCATAGGCGGCTACCATCGTCGGAAATGGTCTGGAAGGAATAATTTCCGCCGGAATTGATGTAAAGATATCCGGTAAATTCAAAATTGAAATAGTCTTCCTGTGTCCGCGGCGCAAGCGTAAAGTTGGGAACAGTTCCCCAAAACTCCGGATTAGTCCATGTGTTGATCTGATTAAGTGATGTCCATGCTCCGGTGCTGTGATTGTAGGTGAGACCAGTCACAAACGTTGAACCAACCACTGAAGGACTTGCCGCTGAGAGGTTGCCATTGAGGTCCTCGGCGACCACACTGATATGATAGGCAGTGTTCGCAGGCAGACCGCTGATGGTAAACGTAGTGGCGTTTGTCGGCGTCAATATCGTAGAATTTCCATAGTTGACATGATAACGTCTGATTCCGGAGTTATCCGTTGACGCAGTCCAGCTCAGGCTGATAAGACTCGTTGTATTTGCCGTCACCACCAGATTGGACGGCATCGTCGGCGCTTCGTTATCACTCTGGGTATTCACGATAAGATTAGTGTTTACGTGATCACCAGGGGCGTATTTGGTGCGTCCCGTTGCATTGAATCCTCGTATCTTATACTGGTATGCTACCGCGGGCTCTACGCCCGTATCATCGAATGTAGTAGCATTTGGTCCGGTTTTGCCCGCCAGCATAAATATTCCCCCCGGTTTTCTCCGCCAGATCTCATAACCGGTTTCGATAGAGGATTGATCTGTCCACGTTAACTTTACCGACGAGGACGAAGTTGCCGTTCCTGCGAAATTCGAAGGAATATTAGTGTCCGCAAGGAATGGACCCGAGTTGGCAAAATAAAGGTTCACAGGGTCTGAGACGGGACTTGGGCATTGATCGTTTCCCCTGGTTTGAACCGTAAAGGCACCATTACCAGAAGTTGCTATTGCATTGATACGATAAACCTGCGTTGTATCGTCGAGATTTGTGTTAGGGATATTCACCAGCGCTCCATTCTTGTACCAGTAGTACTTGTCGTGCGGGGTTGATTTTAGAAATACAGTGTTATAAGTTGTGTTGTTGTCGGGTCCCCTCATGAATTGAGTGCCTGCCACTTCAATCACTGGTTTAGCCGGTTCGCTATGGGTGACTTCTACCGGGTTTGACCACTGATTCCAATCGCTTTCTGACGGATTCGGTACACGGCTCAATCTCGCGCGATATACTCCGGCGACATTTGCTGTATAACTATTCGACGTTGCACCGGCGATAATTTGCCCGTCGCGTTGCCATTGGTAAGCGCGGAAGCCTGCCGAAAGGGAAAGCTCAACACCCTGGCCCGTTGTGCCACAGATCGCAGGGATGCCAAAGGGAACGTGCAGGTTGCTCTTGTTTTTGGAAAGCATCCAGGAAAAGAAATCCGGCTCACTATACGCAGTGTTCCAGGTGCCATGGCCCAGATTCGGATAAACCGAGTGCCGCACATCCATCCCGGCTGCACGGAATTTCGTTACATAGTTGAGTGTTTTCGCCGGGGTAGGGTTGGTGTCCTGTCCACCCTGAAACGTCCAGACCGGAATCTGTGCAACATACGAAATTACATTTTTGCTGATAATGTTACCGTCGCCGACAGCTGACATGGGTAATGCTGCCGAGAACAGCCACGGTGCGCGTTTGATTGCTTCATAAACAGCTGCTCCACCATTGGATAACCCGTGAATGTAAATGCGGTTGGGATCGACGTTGTATTTCTTCGACACCAATCGGACAAGACGAATAAGGTCCTGAGTTGCACCAAGGTCCCAGCCATTGAGGTTTTGTCCGAAAAGCACAAAGCCCGGAAAGGCACGCTCAGGCATCGTTGGATCGTTGGGCAATCTGGCGCCGGCAAGGTTCCGGGCAACAAGGTGCGGCTGTCCTCCGTGTGAAAGGTTGTGATCGTTATTAAGCAACGAATGTGCGGAGGTAGTTGGTGCTGCCGGACTGTTGGTATTGGGGTTATACGTCCTGTCCGCCCAATAGCAATTGGTGTCCCAGCAATTCCCGCTTTCTCCGGCTCCATGCAGCATGACTATCATTGGATACCCTTCACTGTAGGATGCATTGTAGCTTACCGGAAACAACAATCGGTAATTCATAACGAAGTAGTCCGCGAATCCATTTTTCTCCCGGAGGTTCCCCTGGGAATACGGACTGGAATCCCAGCCTGTCAGATCGCGAAAAGTTTTCGTCTTTACGCCGGGAGAAATTTCCCGGTAACTGAATGTGACATCCTCCTGCAGATAGTAATAACGGGTGGCGGATTTTGCAAGACGGATATCCAGAATGCCGTAAGGTGTCGTTGCGTTATACACAAACGACGTGTCGACCTGACCCCACAGCGGTAGCGTGCAGATGGTCAAAAATAAGCCAACTAGCTTTTTCATAAGTCTGATGGGTAAACGTTTTAATTAAATAGGGGGG
>JAEZEH010000020.1 GCA_023417785.1 Bacteroidota bacterium | reverse complement strand
CGGAAATTGTTGCGCGAAGGATTTGATGCTAATCAGAAGCATCATGCAAACGACAAAACTATATTCCCGGCGGTCCATAACGAAGGTTAAAATAAGGAATGTTTGACCACGCGTGTTAGGGAGAACAAAAAAAGCCATCCGCGGGGATGGCTTTTCAGTATCATACAAGAGGATTACTCCGCAACTACGTCGACCTTAATGTCGTGCTTAACCTCTTTGTGCAGGTCCAGCGTGACGTTATAGGTGCCCAGTTGTTTAGGGGTTTCTTTCAATACGATTTTCTTGCGATCGACTGCAAATCCTTTTGCTTTCAGAGCATCGGAAATCTGATTAGCCGTAACCGCGCCGAAAATCCGGCCGGATTCGCCCGCCTTCGCTCCGATTTCTACGGTAAGGTCACCGATTTTCTGAGCGAGTGCTTCCGCATCCTGCTTAACCTTGGCAGCCTTGTGGGAAGCCTGACGGATATTCTCCTGGACTACTTTTCTGTTAGACTCCGTAGCGATAAGGGCAATACCGTTGGGAATAAGGTAATTGTTGCCATATCCGGACTTAACCTTTACTATATCGTTCTTGTAGCCTAAGCCGGCTACGTCTTGTTTCAAAATTACTTCCATGTTCGTTCTGCTTTAAATTTTCGCGGATTATTTCAGGGAATCTCCTACGTAAGGAAGTATAGCCAGGTGACGGGCGCGTTTTACCGCACGGGCAACTTTTTTCTGAAATTTCAGACTGGTACCCGTCAAACGACGCGGAAGGATTTTGCCTTGCTCGTTGATAAACTTCAAGAGGAAGTCGGGATCCTTGTAATCAATGTATTTTATACCATTTTTCTTAAAACGGCAGTATTTCGGCTTGATCTCTGCGCGCTTTATGGGTTCGTTCATCAATGTCATGATTCCTTCTCCTCCTTTTTGGTTGCTTTCTTGTTTCCTTTGTTAAACTCGCCTTTTCTTCTTCTTTCGTTGTAGGCGAGGGCATGCTTGTCCAACACGGTGGTTAGAAAGCGCATTACTGATTCATCCCGTCTGTATTCGGTTTCAAGCGTGTTGACAACCGCGGGATCTGCCTTAAATTCGAGGAGGTTGTAAAAGCCTGTCGACTTCTTGTTGATGGGATATGCCATCTTCTTAAGTCCCCATTGCTCGATGTTCACAACATCGGCATCGGCTTTTTTCAACACGTTTACGAATTTATCGACAGCATCCTTTGCCTGGTCCTCAGACAAAACGGGATTTAAAATGAATACCGTCTCGTAATTGTTCATAAATATGTGTTTTTGAAAATTAGGGTGCAAAAATAAGAAAAGAAAGGCAATGTTGAAAACCCGCGTCTTCTTTTCTTTGAAAGTAATTAACCTGCTAAAATTGAATTACTTAACAGTGAATTCTCCACTCCCGATCCGGTAGTCATCAGCATAAATCTCAAGGGTGTAGGAGCCATCCGCATAATCGGAACCTTTCTCGTAAATGAAGCTCAACTGCTGTCGGGTATTGTCAAAAAGAATTTCCTGCGCTGCGGTGTAAAATTCCTCCTTGCCGTTGTACATGAACGTACCGGAGCCCCGCGCGACATCAAACAGAACCTGCCCGTTTTCGTCGATTATGCGAATCATAATCTTTTTACCTTCTATCGGGGCAACTTCATTTTCCGCCAGGTTGAAGACAATTTTCAGTTTGCTGAGCTGGCGGTTACGGAAGGGGGATTCTCGTTCTTTGTTTCTGTCGTTCAGACCAAGGATCTGAATATTTTCGGCCTTCAACTGGGAAGCAATCGCGACTTTCGAAGCCAACTCCTGTTTCGACTGATTGAGTTGGCTGATGGTATCTGCCAGCTGGATTCGGGCCGTTTTCAGGGTGCGGTTTTCGGTTAGAAGTTCCTTGTTTACCGTCTGAAGTTTTGCGATCTCCTCATCCTTATTTCGGAGGAGGAGTTCGTAGCCTTCAACTTTGTCCTTTAATGTCTTGATTTCCTTACCGGTAGCCCTTATTGAGCGTTTCAGTTCCATATCGAGTTCCGCCCTGGCGCTTTCCATATCGGCGACATCACCGCCGAGCTTCTGGACTTCCGCTATCTTTTCGTCCAGTTCGTTCCGGATCTCGGTCATGCGCTGACGGGTGCTCGCAAGCTCCTGTTCCGTTGAGGTGAGAACGGTGATTACTTCGTTTTTTTCCCGGGAGTCAAGAATGATCTTTACAAACTGAACAATGATAACCACAGCCATGATTGAGATGATGACGGCGGTTTTAGTATTGTTTTTTCTTTTGCCAGGTACGTCTGAGTCAGGGGTGGAGTCGTTCATAGTCAATTAATGGTTCGCAAAAATAAGGTATCTCGGCGCTTTATTCAAGGATCAGTACTGTAATACAACGTGTTGTTTGTTCAAAGATGGATCAAAGAAAAGTGTTCCGGTTTTGAAAAGATCAGCACTGGCCGTCACGGCTTCATCGTTCCGAAGCTCCTGCCACGCCTTTTCCATTTCGGGGTGGTAATGAATGTCGTCGAGAATTACGACTGATTTGGGGTGCAGGGAGGGTCTGATCAGATCAAAATATGCCATTGTGGGCCTGTATCTGTGGTTGGCATCCATAAACACCATATCGACCTGTTGATTTTGGCTCAGGTATGCCGGAAGGGTTTCGGCAATGTCTCCGACGATCTGATCGATATTCTCGGCACCGGCTTCAACGAAGTTTTCTGTGGCAACCTTGCAAATCTCCGGAGATCCTTCAAACGTGGCTATTTTTCGGTTTTTATCGCGGGCAAGGTAAAGGGTATTTATACCCAGTGACGTTCCAAGTTCAAGGATTCGTTCACAGCCATAATGGCGGGCCAGCCTATCGAGTAACCGCGATCGACGGGGCGGGCTCAGGCTGACGCGTGCGATGTCGCAAATCCGGCGTGTAGCTTCACCGTTAATCCGGCTGCCGGAGCCTAGATCAGTAACCGTGATGACGGAACGATCCGAAAGCATTTTTGCCCTGATGAGCTCAGGCAGTTCGTACGCCTCAGCGATCTCGTCTTTGGCAACGACGGATGAATAAAAATCATAAAAGAAAGGCGAGTGCAATGAATGGATACCGACGGCGTCCAGCCAATACGTAATGAAAGCGCGCGATTGAAAAAGCAATGACATCGTCAGCAGAATCGCCAGTGAGATTCCACTCAGTTAAGCCTGAGCGGAGCGACCATAGTGAATTCAGGGATATTGATCTGGAGTTTCGAGCCGTCGACGACACGTTCCATAAGATAGGTACCAACCATCTTGCCAATTCCGGATTTCAGGTTGCAGCCCGAAACATATTGATGCGACTGCCCGGGCTCGAGCACGGGTTGCTGGCCAACAACACCCTCACCTTCAACTTCGCGTTGATTGAAACCGGCGTCATGAATGTGCCAGTGTCGTCTCAACAACTGGATGGTAAATTCACTTCCATTTTCTATGGTGATCCGGTAAGTGAAAACATAGTGATACTGGCTCGGGCTGGAGTACGCGGGTTGGTACTCGGTCTCGACACTCACTTTAATGCCTTCTGTTATTTCGGTTACCATATGCTTCAAAAATATCAATTTTTTCGAATTCCCTAAACCAACATAATCAAATGTAATCAAGTGCATGGTTTTTCTCTTTTTTCCCGTGTTTTTCGACAAACTTTTTGGCCTTCGTATGTCTCAGCTGCTTAGTTTTGGGCATGGACGTAAGAATTGCCGGTTCCTGGAAAGCCCGGCTGGAAAACGAGTTTCAAAAGACCTATTTTACAGAACTGATCCGGTTTATTCGAAACGAATATCAGTCCGGACGAATTTTTCCATCAGGAAAGGACATTTTCCGCGCTTTTGACACATGCAGCTTTGACAACGTCAAAATCGTTATTCTGGGGCAGGATCCTTATCACGGCGAAGGCCAGGCCAACGGACTGTGTTTTTCAGTCTCGGAGGGCATCAAGCCGCCACCGTCGCTGGTGAACATTTTCAAGGAAATTCATAACGATCTAGGAAAGCCGATTCCAAAATCGGGCGACCTGGGCCGGTGGGCTACACAAGGGGTTTTACTTCTGAATGCAACTCTCACGGTACGCGCATCCCAGCCGGGTTCGCATCAGAAAAAAGGCTGGGAGGAATTCACCGATGCGGTAATCAAAAGAATTTCGGAAGAGCGAAAGAATGTTGTGTTTCTCCTGTGGGGCGCGTACGCCCAGAAGAAAGGTGAGATAATCGACCGTTCAAAGCACCTGGTACTGATGAGCCCTCACCCCTCGCCATTCTCCGCCGACCGTGGCTTTTTTGGATGTAAACACTTCAGTAAAGCAAACGAATACCTGCGAACCAAAGGGATGAAGGAGATAGATTGGTGATCCAGTCTCAAGGATTAAGTTAAGGTTCAATTATTTATGTTCGAGATTCCTGGTTCTTGGTTCTAATTTGAGCCTTCGCCTTGAACCGTGAGCCTTGAACAAACCTTTGACTAAATTTGAAACTGCTATTCGATCAGTTTGAAGAACCTGCTCCACCTCACCTTGTTAAACAACCCCGCATTCTTGTCGAGTGAAAGCCAGATGAAAAAGGCCTTTCCAACAATGTGATCTGCCGGAACGAATCCCCAGAACCGGGAGTCAAGACTGTTGTGGCGGTTGTCGCCCATCATGAAGTAGTAATTCTGCTTGAAAGTGTACTCTGTAACTTCCTGCCCGTCGATGATCAATTTTCCACCTTCAATTTTGGCGTCATCATTGTGATCATACTCAACGATCGTGTGGCCGTAAAGCGCAAGGGTGGTGTCGTTTATGGCTATCGTTGCACCTTCCTGAGGGATCCAGAGGGGACCGAAGTTATCACCGCTCCAATTGAACTGGGGTGCGTTCGAATCGGTATATGCCGAGGGGAAAGCAGAGCCCTGTTGCCGGTCACTATAGGGAGTGATCGATACGATATAAGAAGCATTCGCTGCTTTGATGTTGTTGAGTTTCTCATCAGTGAGCGCGAGCACATATTGATACGTTCCATCATTCTGCGGAGCGGTGTAAACCATATCCTCTTCGGTGATCTCGAACTTTTCCAGGTTTCGTTCGCTGATGCGGTCTTTGCTGACAAGCACATAGTTGAACTGCATCTTGGGAGGTAATCCGATAGGGGTTCCGTTTGCAAACACCTGACGATTGCGGATTGTCAACGTATCACCGGGAATACCGACACAGCGCTTAATATAGTTGGTCTTGAGATCCACAGGATAATCAATCCAGTTGTTGGGGCGCACGCCTAGATTGTTTTCGGCGATACCGGGCACATTGAATACCACGACGTCTTCGCGTTTCACCGAGGTAAGACCCGGAAGACGGTATTGAGGAAGTTTAATCCACTCTACGTAAGATGGGATATTGGTGAACCATATTTTCTGATGTGTGAGCGGGACCTGCAACGGGGTGGAAGTTGTACGGGTGCCATAGTGGAACTTGCTTACAAAAAGGAAGTCGCCGACGAGTAACGAAGTTTCCATCGAAGGTGTCGGGATAGTGTACGCTTCCATGATGAGCCACCTGATGAGCGTGGCCGCTATAACCGCGAAAAGAATGGCATCCCACCATTCACGGGCCTTGCTTTTTTGTTTTACTACTTTTTTCTCGTTACCGGTTTCTTTATTCCAAAACTTCCAGTTCATGGTGTTTTTCACATTTTTAAGCAAATCATCTTATCGGCCAGGCGGTTTTCGCGCTGCAAATAAAGCCAAAATATCCGAACGGTGGATTAGTCGTGATTTTCAGATCAGAATTTCAAAAAATCGTCCATACTTAAGTTCCCCTTTTTGTCCCGGATCCATTCGGCCACCAAAACAGCGCCGGTGGCGAAGCCTTCGCGGGAATGCGCGGTATGCTTGATTTCAATATCGTCTACCTGGCAATTGTATTTGACGAAATGGGTTCCGGGCACGTCGGCGATCCGGAACGACTTAATCAACAGGTCTTGCTCGTTTTCAGTTTCCTCGTTTACCCAGCGTTTCTTATGGGGCAGGTGTTTCAGAACTCCTTCAGCCAACGTTATGGCTGTTCCGGATGGAGAATCCTTTTTTTGCGTGTGATGGATCTCATCAAGTTCGACAGCGTAATGAGGAAAAGCCTTCATCATGCTGGCCAGATATTCGTTCAGCTTAAAGAAAAGATTTACGCCAAGACTGTAGTTCGACGCATAGAAAAAAGCTCCGTTCAGGTTTTCGCAGAGCAACTCGATCTCCGGCCGCCGGGAGAGCCAGCCTGTGGTGCCACATACAACCGGGATACCTTTGTTCAGGGCTTCGGTGATATTGTCAAAAGCAGCATCGGGATGCGAAAATTCGATGGCGACGTCGCCCTGTGCGGTGTCAAACTCGTGCTGGTTGTGAATGTCAATACGGGCGGAAATTTCATGACCTCTTTGTAAGGCCACCTGTTCGATGATTTTTCCCATTTTCCCGTAGCCAAGCAGGATAACTTTCATTTTTTACGATTTTGCCATGACGGACCGTGCCCGAATCTGAATCCGTCAATGAGATAGGTTACGATCCGGGCGTCAAACATACAACATATGAATAATTTTCCGACCATGCCACCTTCAGAAACGGATGACAAGGGAGGCCCCGGTTTGTCGGCCCAGCATAGGAGTTTGTTCGATCATAGGCTCCAGGCTTACCTGAAGGCGCGGGTTCACGTCGAATTCCTTGAGATGGGCGTCGACATGAGCATCTACTATTTGCAACACATAAACGAGCCCCATGATGATTATGAAAAAGTCGCGTTCCCTTCGGGCTTTATCGACGGCGATTCGATAGCCACGCAAGGTGGTGCGCATATTTAACGGGGGGTTGGAATTAATCTGGTTGTCTTCGATACCCGCTTCGATGGCCTGAAAAACCACACTCCGGTATTCACTATACTGCCTGGAGTATTGGTTGATTGCGATGCCAGTAGCGGCCAATCCCCCATATACGAGAGGGAGTTTCCAGTATTTCTTGTTATAGATCTGGCCCAGTCCGGGAAGCACAGCGGCGTAGAGCAGCGCTTTCCTTGGATTGTAACGGTCCGCGTAGGTCTGAATCAGGACCGTATCGCGTTCATCGAGTACCACCAGGCTGTCCGGAGCAGACTCCGGTGTTTCCTGGGCAAAAAGGACCAGGGATCTGATAAGAATCGCGAATAGTATCGTAAGACGGAGCATGAATGCTTGCGGACTTCCGGCAAAGCTAATAAAAGAACCGAAAGCAGAATGCGCTTTTATCCTTGTGTTAGCTTGAGAATATCCAAAACCCGGTTCAGATCTTCAATGGATAGGAACGGGATTTTGATTTCTCCTTTTTTGCCATCGCTTTTTACTACAACGCGAGTGCCAAAGTGTGATGAAAGGCGTGACTGTAACTGGGTTATTTCACGGGATGCCTGTTGACTGGCGGGTTTCGAATCGGATTTCGGGGGTGTCTTCTCGGTTACTTCGCGCACTAGTTCTTCAACCTTGCGCACCGATAACTCTTCATCAAGCGCTTTCTTAAAAATGTAAAGCTGATGATCAGGATTTTCAACGCTTATAATAGCCCGTGCATGGCCCATCGACAACTTGTTGTCGCGTACGGCAATCTGGATGTCGGGAGGAAGCTTTAGCAGACGCAGATAATTCGTAACCGTCGTTCTGTTTTTGCCGACGCGTTCTCCGAGTTCATCCTGTTTTAGCCCTATTTCGGAAATAAGCCGCTGATAACTAAGCGCAATTTCTATGGCATTCAGGTTTTCGCGCTGAATGTTTTCGATGAGGGCCATTTCCAGCATCTGCTGGTCATCGGCTGAGCGAATGTATGCCGGGATTGATTTTAACCCTGCCAGCTTCGAAGCTTGAAATCTCCGTTCCCCGGAGATCAGCTGATACTGGCGGTTTGCCAGTTTTCGAACCGTGATGGGTTGAATAATTCCATGAACAGTTATTGATTCTGCAAGTTCGAGCAGTGCCTCCTGATCAAAGTGGGTACGTGGCTGGAATGGGTTTACTTCAATTTCTTCAACAGGAATTTCGGTCATACCACTGGCCGGACTTCCCTGTAAAATCTGTTCAGCAGAGGTGTGGTTGGCCCCTACAGGAATATCGACTTCGAGCTTCTCGTCACCACGATTATCGCTCAGCAGCGCGCTTAGTCCTCTGCCCAATGCTTTCTTCTTGCTCATTTTATTATCGTTGACCGATCGAGTTAATAGTATTCTCACTTGATACCATCGCATTCTTGTCCAGGATTTCCCTGGCAAGATTCAGATAGCTTATTGCACCTTTGCTTTCAGCTTCGTGAACAATAACGGGCAGACCGAAACTCGGCGATTCACTGAGCTTAACATTCCGCGGGATGATGGTTTTGAAAGTCATCTTCTGGAAGTGGGTTCTGACCTCTTCAACAACCTGATTTCCAAGGCTTGTTCGTGAATCGTAAAGCGTCAGGAGTATGCCTTCTATCTCAAGTCTGGGATTCAATCGCGTCTGGATAATCTTAATCGTATTGAGGAGCTTGCCTAAGCCTTCCAGGGCGAAATATTCGCACTGAACGGGAATGATAACCGAATCCGCTGCCGTGAGCGCGTTTATTGTGATAAGTCCAAGAGAGGGAGAGCAGTCGATGATGATGTAATCGTATTCATCTCTGATTTTAGCAAGCGCCTCCCGCATTTTTTCCTCGCGGCGTTCGATGCTTACCATTTCAACTTCAGCCCCCACAAGGTCAATGTGCGAGGGCAGTACATCAAGATATTTCAATTCATTTTTTACGAGCGCATCTTTGGGATGAATACCATCGACCATACATTCATAAATACCCTGCTCGACGTCTCTCGGATTGACGCCTAAGCCTGACGTTGAGTTTGCCTGAGGATCGGCATCTACAAGCAATGTCTTTTTTTCAAGGACGGCCAGGCTGGCGGCAAGGTTAATTGCCGTAGTTGTTTTTCCTACCCCACCTTTCTGATTCGCAATAGCAATAATTTTTCCCATTCCTTCTTCTCTGAAGTTTAAAAAATAAAAACCGCAACAATGGTGCGGTCACAAATATATGTGAAAAGTTTTCGGACCGTGGAACATCGTGGAACATATTATCCACAATCGGTTCACACAAGAAAATCGTAAAAACAGATTCTAACCTTACTTCAGACCGCGGAAGGTGCCTTCGCGGCACTGAATTTCCCGTTCTGCTTTGGGGATAAGTTGTTGATAACCATCAGAAAACTGGTGAAGCATTAAGTGAAGCATTCGCTCAGAACGCCCCGCCGACCTATTTGCGGTTTTCCTTTCTGCGCTTGCGCTCCTCTTCGGCTTTGCGTTTTGCTTCCTCGCTGGCTTTCATGGCTTCCTCAAGTTTGGTCATAAACTTGGATTTCTTGCCCGCTCCGGCCGCGTTCTTGCGCTTGTTTTCTTCCATGATGGCCTTGATCTTGTTCTCGTCAACGAAGCGTTTGATAATCGCCTGCTGCGAGAACGTAACAAGATTGGACACCAGGTAATAGAAAGTTAATCCCGCGGAAAACTTGTTCAGCACGAAGAAGAAAATGATGGGCATAATGTATGACATCGATTTCATCGGGCCCTGCACCGACGAAATCTGATTATTCTGCCAGGTATAAATCAGGGTCGACAGCGTCATCAGGAGTGTGAACAAGCTGATATGGCTACCCATAAACGGAAGGCTGAAAGAAAAATTGATTACTGAATCGTACGTCGACAAGTCTTCTGCCCACAGGAAAGGCTGCTGACGCAGCTCTATACTTGCCGGGAAAAGGTAAAACATGGCAAACAGAATGGGCATCTGCAGTAATACCGGCACGCAGCCGCTGATAGGATTTACACCTACCTGCTGATACAACTTCATTTGTTCCTGTTGTACCTTCGCCATATCCTCACCCACACGCTCCTTGATTTCGTCCAGCTCTGGCTTAAGCACTTTCATCTTGGCCATGCTGAGATACGAACGATAGGAGAGAGGAAATAATACCAGCTTCAGCAAAATCACCAGTATCACGATGATTAGACCATAGTTGCTGAAAATCTGCGTGAGGAAATGGAACACTGGAAAGATCACAAACTTGTTGATCCAATACACGGGCGGCCATCCCAGGTAAACGTTTCGCTCGAATTTCTCTCCTACACTACCGATGATCTGGTAATCGTTGGGTCCGAAATAAAATTTGAAATCAGGTTTCCCTTCTGAAAGACTTTCGCGTGCAATCTGCAATTTGATATTGGCACCCTTCACGAATGTAGGGTCGTTCTGATTCACGTACGTGCCCACTTCCCCGGAAGGGAAAGGCGAAGAGGCAACGATGGCCGCCAGAAAGAATTTTTGTTTGATCGCAACCCAGCTCACCGCTGAACTCAGCAGCTCCCGTTCATTGTCGTAACTGGTTTCCGAGAGGTTATCGAAACCGTCATCGGCTGTGAAATAATTAATGGTGGAGTGATTCCTGGTATCGTCAATATCCTTTTCCATCAGGCGAATGATGTTCTTCCATTCAAAGGAAAGCGGCTCAGCCGAAACCAGGTTTTCGATGCCATTGCCGCCGATAGCATACCGGATTTCGAAACCTTTTTTAGGTATATAATAAGTGTGAGTGATCTGTGCGCCATTCGCCAGACCGGCCCGGAAGGATACTATGGTCGTATCTCCGTTCGTGGTTTGTTCAACTGTATAATAAAGTTTATATAAATCAATATCCCGGCCGTTGGATTTTGCCTGAAGAGTGAACGTATTGTTTTCGGGGGTAATAAGAAACAGAGGCTTCTTATCGTATGTCTGGTAATTACGAAGCTCCAGCGACGTAATGATCGCTCCCCGGGAAGAGAAGTTTACCCGCAGGTCTTCAGTTTCCACTTCCATGGTATTTTCCTCGCCCCGAAGTGCGGTGGAAAAATCGCCATAGCTTTGCGCGAGAACGCTGTCAGGAGTAACGGACCGGTCGGTGACGGAATCAGGAGCCGTATTTCCGGAAGGCTGAGGAACTTCTTTCTGCGCGGTTGGGGGCTCCGGCTGGGGTGAAAACCAGGTGAAGTATATAAGGAGCAGCCCTGCGATTAAAGTGAGGCCAATAGCCGAATTCCTGTCCATTTAAAGCGTCGTTATTATATAATGTGTTAATCAGATTTTCTTATACTCCAGAGCCGCGTGAACAAATTTTACGAACAGCGGATGCGGATTGAGTACGGTGCTTCTTAGTTCGGGGTGATACTGCACGCCGACAAACCAGGGGTGATCCTTCAACTCAACAACTTCCACAAGATTTGATTCAGGGTTGATACCTACCGCCCTTAGTCCGGCTTCTTCCATCCGTTCCAGGTATTTGTTGTTGAACTCGTACCGGTGACGATGGCGTTCATGGATAACTGTCTCCCCGTATGCCTGCTGAGCTTTCGAACCTTTCTTCAGTTTACAGGTATAAGCACCCAAACGCATAGTGCCACCTTTGTTGGTGATCTTCTTTTGTTCCTCCATCATATCGATGACGGGATGTTTGGTCTTCGGATCCAGTTCAGTTGAACTTGCGTCGAGGCCGAGTACATTGCGGGCGAATTCAACCACTGAACACTGCATGCCGAGACAGATCCCGAAAAACGGAATCTTGTTTTCGCGTACGAAACGAATGGCTTCTATTTTACCTTCCAGCCCGCGTTCGCCGAACCCCGGAGCGACGAGGATGCCCTGCAGTCCGTCGAGAACGTGGTCTACCGTATCTTTATGGATGTCTTCCGACGAAATCCAGCGGATGTTGACCTTGCAATCATTCTGTGCACCAGCGTGAACGAAGGCTTCCGCGATGGACTTATACGCATCGGGAAGGGAAACATATTTACCAACGATGCCAACTGAAATTTCATTCAGGGGGTTCTTGAGGCGACCCAAAAACGTTTTCCACTGTTCGAGATCCGGCTCTTCGCGCGAGGTGACCTTGAGTTTGGACAGCACCCGTTCATCAAGCTTTTCCTTCCGCATGAGGATAGGCACATCGTAAATAGTTTCTGCGTCCATGGCCTCAATCACCGAATTCAGGTGAACATTGCAGAATAGCGCCAGTTTCTTACGTATATCCAGCGGAATAGGCTTTTCCGTCCGGCAGACCAGAATGTCCGGCTGAATCCCGGCTTCCAGCAGGTCTTTAACGGAGTGCTGGGTGGGCTTCGTTTTTAATTCCTTGGCTGCATTCAGATAGGGCAGCAGCGTGAGGTGGATAACCACGCAATTACTTGGTCCGAGATCCCACTTTACCTGACGCACTGCCTCGATGAATGGCAGCGATTCGATATCGCCGACGCAGCCTCCGATTTCGGTTATGATGAAATCATATTCCCCGGTTTCACCCAAAAGGAAGATGTTTCGTTTGATTTCGTCTGTAATATGGGGGATCACCTGGACCGTTTTTCCGAGGTATTCGCCCTTTCGTTCCTTTGTAATTACATTATTGTAGATCCGACCGGTGGTGATATTGTTCGCCTGCGTTGTGCGCACGTTCAGGAACCGTTCGTAGTGGCCGAGGTCAAGATCCGTTTCGGCGCCATCCTCAGTAACATAGCATTCGCCGTGCTCGTAGGGGTTGAGCGTTCCCGGGTCGATATTGATGTAAGGATCGAATTTTTGAATCGTAACCTTAAAGCCCCTGGCTTGCAGCAACTTAGCAAGGGAAGCTGCAATGATCCCCTTTCCGAGGGAAGATGTAACCCCTCCTGTTACAAAAATATACTTGGCCGTGGATGACATAATTTAAGGAAAAACCCGCTGTAAAAATCGGGGGCAAAGGTAGGGTTATCGGGGCAAAGTTCAAGATATCCGGCAAACTTTAAGGAAATACCTGAAAAACCCGGTGGGCGTTCATCGCCATCCTGCTTCAATTCGGCGTCGATCTTGGCCGACTTCACCGTGCGAGTAGTAAAATGGGCATTATTCAACGATTTTTTAACTCCGATGCAGGTTACTTTGGAAATTAATCGCGGATAGAAGTCTGTCTATAGGGTTTTGATTCTATCCGATTGTTATCGAAAACTGGCTTAATCTATCAGTTTTTAGAATTTTTTTAATGCCCTAGCTTATGCCTAACGTTTTACGTGGTATTTCACTTGCGTCGTTCCTGATATTGCTTATTGCAGGCTCTAATGAGCTTCGCGCGCAGTGTGTAGGACTTCCAACCGTTACGACACTTGGTAGTAACAAGTTTCCTTCCGGATTCTGTTCACCGGTGCAATCCAGGGTTACTTATAATGTGGGATTTCTATCCAATGTCCCGAATGGAACAATTGATATTGTGATCGATTGGGGAGATGGAGTTACCCAGATCCTTCCACGGAGCACCGGCACCAACTCGTACAGCGCCGACGTAACGCATAATTTTCCCACGGATAGTGATTGTGAATTTCTGGTAACCATGGCCCTCAGGTATAATGGGGTCATTTGCCCTACCACGCGCCAGGTTCAGAAAGTAGCCTCATGGCGGACAGACGCTTACAACGGCGGAAATGTTCGCCTGATAAGTCCGGTGACAAACACCAACGAACATCTGGTTTGTGCAGGTCAGCCTGTTTCTGTCATCTTTCGTGACCTCACCAACTTTAACTGTAATGCAAATTATGTGCATACACCTCCTTCGCCAATTGAGACACCTAATATTGAGCGTCGCTGGCAGCAGATCGTATATAACACAGTCAATGAGGGAGGAGGAGTATCAGTAGTACCTAATACATCGGTGAATGGTGTTCCAGTAACGAACGCGACAGGCGGGGCTATTACGTCTAACCTCCAGGATCCCCGCGGTGTGCATTACATGGCAGCGCCGGTAGTGCTCAACGACCCACGCAGAAGAAATTCATTAGAAATTACAGCTCCCGGAGGCTTTGGCGCGGCGTTCCCGCA
>JAEZEH010000010.1 GCA_023417785.1 Bacteroidota bacterium | reverse complement strand
GTCTTTCCATTCGCGATCAGTTCGTTGAAGATTAACAGCGCATCTCCGAATCTCTTCTGGTATAACAGGGATTTCCCCAGGAAGGCACCAGCTGCCCACTTGTTTACCCGTCCCACCTGGGTTTGTGTGTCCGGAAGGTTATCGTACGCAAACTGAAGGTCCGCATCTATCTGGGGGTAGATATCGACATCATTCTTAATGCTTCGGAAGTCTTCGGTAGTTATTGCAGTCTCGGGCACGTAAGGAACTTTGTTAAAATTCCGTTTCGCTTCAAAATGATGAAAGCCACGGATAAATCGCGCCTGCGCCTCAACCTGCAGCTTCTCGGCATCTGTCATATCCGTTGCTGCATCCATTAGCCGGAGGGTTGTATTGGCCATACCGACTCCATCGTAACATGCCGTCCATTTATTCAGTGTAGGTCCATGATTTGGAAGGATAGCATAACGTTCGACAGGATTAAGTTCAGGTCCCTGATCGGCTGATTCCGAACCTTTATAAGATTCTTCAGAGCGAATACTCCCCCATGCCCAATTCGAAGGGCTGGTATACCAGGCTGACACATTTGTTCCCTGAAGCGTTCGGTAAGTTTGTATAAGCGAACCCTCCACCCCAGCTTTATTGGCCAGTGACAATTCCGAAATGGCACCCAGCGGCGGCTGTTCCAGAAACTCATCGCTACAGGAAATTACTATTCCTGATGATAAGAAACTTGTTAATAAAAATATTTTCAGATAGGTTTTCATAGTACTGTTGTCCTTTATGATTAAAAACCGATTGAAACTCCAGCAATGTATACGGCGGGTGATGGGGTTCTGAATTGGTCAACACCCATCGACAACTCTCCACCAAGAATATTGATGTCTGGATCCGGTCCTGTGTAATTTGTGACTGTAAAAAGATTTTGGCCCTGGACATAAACACGGGCGCGTCCCAACCCAACTTTGCTAACGACAGACTCAGGGAAGGTATAACCCAATTGCAGTTGTCTCAACCTTAGATATGATCCATCCTCAATGTAATAACTTGTTGAAATTGAATTTGAATACGTATCGTTTGCGTTTATAACAGGAAGAGTTCCCTCGCGATTTGTTTCACTCCAGGAATCCGTGAGAACTCTTTCGCTAACACCACCGACGAATCCTCTCAGATCGGTCCAGTATTTCGTATAATTATAAACTTTGTTTCCATAGTTCCAGAAAAAGAATGCATTCAGGTCGAAGCCTCTGTATTTAAGAACAATATCAGTTCCCAGTTGGAATTTAGGAATTGGGCTTCCCAGGTAGGTTTGATCATCCGTATCGATTTCACCATCGTTGTTTATGTCACGAATCTTCCAGGATCCGACTCGTTTGTAAGGCATTGCAGCATGGGCATCAACTTCGGCCTGATTCTGGAAAATGCCATCAATTTGATAACCCCAGAAAGTTGACATAGTCTGACCGGCTTCGGTTCGCTGGACAGGGCTGAGACGTCCTGCACCCTGCTCAAAGAACGCGACTCCTTCGGCATCAAGCTTTTCCGCTTCATTTTTATAATGGGTGATATTAACCGCAACATCATAAGAAAGCCCTGACGAACCAAAGTCACCACGTGTTGATACGCTGCCATCAATTCCTTTATTAGACATCGTACCCACGTTGATTAACGGCTGACCAGCTACCGGGGCCAGGCCATTTCTTTGCCGTGCCACCAGAAGATCTTCAGTGGTGTTGTCGAAATATTCAACCGTAAAAGAAAGTTTGTCATTGAACAAGCTGGCATCAAGCCCGACATTGAACATGGTAGCCGTTTCCCATTTGGTACTCGGGTTTCCAACCACCGCAGGGCGGTACCCAATGGCCACCGCACCATTGTTGCCAGTTATATCGTAGGCTGTAGAATTGATATTCGCGGTATAGAAAGAATAGGCGTTGGTAGTTGGTACGTTCCGTTGGCTTCCCATCTGGCCCCAACCCCCTCTCAATTTTAGTTCAGAAACCCAGCCTAACCCAGCCATGAAATTTTCTTCAGAAATTCTCCACCCTGCACCCACTGCCGGAAATACAGCTTCGCGATTTTCAGGGCCGAAGGCCGAGGATGCGTCACGCCGAACCGTAAAGCTGAATAAGTAGCGCTCGTCAAATTGATACTCGGCCTTCCCAAAGATTGAATATAGCGATCGAGGGGTTGACGGCGCTCCGCCATTTTGAGGGAGGTTTTTGCCCGAGTTGATTGATACGAAATCCGGATCACTAAAATCGTAATCCTGACGGGACGCGTTCAAAGTCCGGTATTGTTCAGAAACAGATTCAACGGCTGCGAAAATCCGAACGTCGTGCTTGTCGGCAAATTTGTTCGCCCACATCAGACTGTTCGTCCATGTCCACGTTCCGCCTCGGAAGAAAAACTCATTGAAGTTATTATTTTTTTGGTTTTCAGCTCTTTCATATGTGATGTATGTGAATGCTGAACCATTGCCGATCCGCTGGTCAATCCCAAAGGAAGATGAAAGCGTGAAGTTCTTGAGAAAGTTAATCCGGGCATAAATGTTTCCAAGGATATTAAAACCTCCGAATCTGTTATTTCGTCCACGCCACAACGCAGCGACTGGATTCGTTCCGTTACCCGATTCCCCAATGCCATTCCCACCGAATCCGCCATTTATGTCGTATACCGGGATATAAGGAACCATCCGATACGCCTGCGCCCAGGCGTTCCCTTCGCCTGAGAAGTCAAGTCCGCCGCCGAGGTCCTGCGGATTACCACTTCCTCCTTTTTGATCAGTGTACCCCACTTGCAGATTTTGCCCTATCGTCAAAAACTTAACTGGATTAAAAGATGTATTTGCACGGATTGAATACCTATTAAATGTTGTGTGCTTATATATCCCATCCTGACCGAAGTAATTTAATCCCAGTGCATACCGAGCTTTCTCGCCTCCGCCAGTTGCTGTGATTTGATGATTCTGAATAGGTGCATTCTGAGTTATTTCGCGGTGCCAGTCGGTACCGGGGCTGGTATTGTAGATTTGATATGGTCCGTACAAATCCGGATTAAGGTCCTGAAATATCTCATAGTTTGCAGGATTTGGATGGCCTCCGGGGTTGTTCGCATTCATGGAGGTCCACATCTGCGCAGGAATTACGGGACTTGCACCATTGCCAAAAATCTGACTTTGAGGAGCAATGCCAGCGCCTTCAAACGAGCGCCATAGATAGTCAGCATATTGCTGAGTGTTTAGCATTTTGGGATACGCGCGGTCCGGCACCATTTGCGTACCCACATACCCATCATATGATATCTCATGCTTCCCGGACGTCCCCGACTTTGTCGTGATAACAATAACTCCATTCGCAGCCCGCGAACCGTATATAGACGCTGACACCGGATCCTTTAAAACCTGGATAGATTCAATATCCTGAGGGTTCAGTGAGTTTGCATTATCTGTTGGAACTCCATCGATCACGTAGAGCGGATCGTTATTTCCGAAAGAAACAAATCCCCGAATACGCACTTTGGAAGCAGCGCCGGGCGCACCTGTTCCGCTTACGGTAATACCTGCAGCGCGTCCCTGTAACATCGAACTTAAATTTGAAGCCGGTTGTGCAACGGTCATTTTCGTGTTTACAACTGCCACCGACCCTATAATATCCTTTTTCCGCTCGGAGGTATAGCCAGTAACAATTAACTCTGACAGGGTTTGGGTATCCGGAACTAATTCAACGTCGATGTTAGTTCTCGATCCGACCGCCACTTCCTGTGGTTGGTAGCCGACAAACGAAACGACCAGGATTGCTTCCGCATCCCGCACAGAAATGGCGTAGGACCCGTCAGCATCGGTCGAAGTACCGCTGGCAGTCCCTTTAACAATAACGTTAACTCCAGGCATCTCAGAGCCACTCTCGTCTGTTACCTTGCCCGTGACAGTTCGTTCCTGGGCAAGAACTACAGATGCAAGCATCAACAGCAGAGCCGTCGACATACTCCACCGTATGTAGATTTTCTTCATAATTGGTTTGGTTTGGTTTACTAAATGTTTGGGATTCCATGCACAATCCAAAATATTCTTCGGATTGCACATTAACCGAAAGTAAAAATTTGGTTTCAAAAGCGACCGAAAATTACATAAAATTTTTTCGCAATCGTTCCCACAAACGTTTCCGGTCTCGTTCCCGGCCCAGTTTCTCGACAGTTTAAACGCCGCTTTTCAAAATTTTGATCGTCGACGCCCAACACCGCAATCGATTTCGGCTTTACGCAAGTGTGTAGGCACACATACCGAAATAAGAGGGGTTGTTAATTCCCTTAGTCAATCCATTTTTTTAACCCGAAATCCGTATTTTCACGGCACTTTTTGCCTATGTCACTTAACGAGTCGTTTCCTGTTTCGCTAACTAACTCCCTCTCAGGGAAAAAAGAGCCCTTCGAATCGGTAATCCCCGGATATGTAGGAATGTACGTCTGCGGCCCGACCGTGTATAATAAAGTGCATTTGGGCAACGTCCGTACTTTTCTGACCTTTGATATCGTTGCACGGTATTTCCGCTATCTGGGCTATAACGTCAGGTACGTCCGCAACATAACCGACGTGGGCCATCTCGAAAACGATGCCGACGAGGGTGAAGACAAGATCGCCAAAAAGGCCCGGCTGGAGCAGCTCGAACCAATGGAGATCGTAAAAAACTATACAGATGATTTTCATACGGTTCTGTCACAATTCAATATCCTCCCCCCAAGCATCGAACCCTCCGCAACCGGCCACATCGTCGAACAAATCGAAATTACAAAACGCCTAATCGAAAAAGGCTTTGCCTACGAAGTAAACGGCTCTGTGTATTTTGATGTAACCAAATACAGTGAGAAACACCATTATGGCATCCTCTCCGGACGCGTGGTCGAAGATTTGATGGAAAGCGGCCGGAAGCTCGACAGCCAGGACGAAAAACGAAACAAGATTGACTTTGCCCTCTGGAAAAAAGCGTCTCCATCGCATATCATGCGGTGGCCTTCGCCCTGGGGCGACGGCTTCCCCGGATGGCACATCGAATGTACCGTGATGAGCACGAAATACCTGGGTGAAACATTCGATATCCACGGTGGCGGAATGGATCTCAAGTTCCCACACCACGAATGCGAGATAGCGCAGGCCGTCGGTGCCAACGGGAAACAACCCGTGAGGTACTGGATGCATTCCAATATGCTTACGGTCAATGGACAAAAGATGAGCAAATCGCTAGGAAATTCTTTTCTCCCGGAAGAATTGTTCACCGGAAACCACCCCCTGCTTGAAAAAGGTTACTCACCGATGTCGGTGCGTTTCTTCATGCTGCAATCGCATTATTCAAGCACACTCGACTTTTCAAATGAGGCCCTCAACGCAGCCGAAAAGGGCTTCAGAAAACTTATCAACGCACTGGCTATCATAAAACGAATTGAACCTGCTGAAGAAGGGAAGCCCGACACGGAATTGAATAGTACACTCGATTCCCTCGTAAAAGATCTCTTCATTCAGATGGGTGACGACTTCAATACCGCCAAAACGCTTGCGGTACTCTTCGAAATGTCTTCAAGGATCAATGATTTCAAATCCGGAAATCATCTGGTGTCGCAGGTGAAGACCAAAACATTTGCCGCTTTCAGGAATCACTATATCGGATTCATGGAAGACGTACTCGGATTCCGCGAAGAAGATATTCAGAATCAGGATTTACTGAACGGGCTGATCGAGGTACTTATAGAAATGCGGAAGAAAGCCCGCGTTGACCGTAACTACGCATTATCCGACAAGATCAGAGACGATCTCAAAAAGATCGGCGTGCAACTTAAGGATGGGAAAAACGGCGAGATGAGTTTCACCATTGAGACCCATTGAAAAACGTTTCCATCTAGTTATCGTTTACTGTCGTAGATTGGATTAGTATTCATGCGTGAACGACTTCGTATTTTCTACCAACTGGCTCTCTACTGGCTTTCCTTCATGGTTGTGGCGCGGGGTATCTTCCTCGTGTACAACTGGGATCTTACCGCTGCGCTGACCTGGCGCGAGCGATCTCTCGTTCTGCTTCATGGTCTGCGAATGGATGCCAGTATTACGGGATATTTTGTTATGGTGTCGGGTCTGCTGCTCAGCCTGTCCGTAATTATCAAAGGCTCCTGGGTGTCGCCGGTCTTAAAGTGGTTAACGATAGCCCTACTCATTTCCTCATCTCTTGTTATTACCATCGATCTGGAGTTGTACCGCCATTGGGGTTTTCGTCTCAACACTACCCCATTTCTTTATATCGGAAAAGAAGCCGCAGGCAGCGTAAGCCTTTGGGTGATCTTTAAGCTCGCCGTCGTATTTACGGTACTGTCCGGGTCGTATATGTTTTTCTTTCTTAGAAGAATTAACCCCCGTATTCAATACCTGGAAAATGCACCTCTCAAAGCGGTCGTTCCATTAATCCTGTTTACCGCACTGTTGTTTATCCCGATCCGCGGTAGCTTCACCGTTGCCCCGATGAACACGGGTTTTGTCTACTTTCACAACACGAAAGCTTTCGCAAACCACAGCGCAATTAATGTTGTCTGGAATTTTCTCTATAGCGTCAGAAAGAGTTCAACATTGGAGTATCCGGAAGACTTCTTCGATCGCCGTGAAACCGAACGTAGCTTTCGCACACTTTACGACATACCCGATTCCACATACAATATACTTCAATCACCAAAGCCAAATATCGTCCTCATTATCCTCGAAAGCTTCACAGCCGGAGTGGTCGGGCCATTGGGCGGGCCGGATTCAGTCACACCCAATCTTAACCAGCTTTGCAGGCAAGGGATTCTTTTCGATAACTTTTATTCCAGCGGGGACCGCACCGACAAAGGCCTTATCAGCATTCTGAGCGGCTATCCGGCTCAGCCACAAACCTCAATCATAAAATTCCCCGCAAAATCACAACGACTACCCCAACTCAATCAGTACATAAAAAAACTGGGGTATCACACATCGTTCATATACGGGGGCGATATCGATTTTGCTAACTTCCGTTCCTATCTCCATACAAGTGGTTTTGATCACATCACTACGTTAGATGACTTCGACGAAGGTCTCTATACATCCAAGTGGGGTGTGCATGACCATTACATGTTCGCACGAGCCATGCAGGAACTCGATACCACACGTGAACAATTTTTCCAGGTAATTCTCACGCTAAGCAGTCACGAACCCTTCGATGTTCCCATGGAACCTTTCATTGAAGGCGACGACGAAGAATCGCTTTTCCTTAACTCGTGCCACTACACCGACAAGAGTCTTGGTAAATTCATTCGTTACCTGAAAGGCAAGCCCTGGTGGAACAACACGCTGGTAATCATCACGGCAGATCATGGCCACCGGCTCCCGGGCAATAAGTCCCTCCAGGAAAAGGAACGTTTCAGAATTCCACTGCTGTTCACAGGTGGAGCGGTCAGAGAAAATGGTGTCAATCACCTCATCGGTAGTCAGACCGATATCGCGAACACCCTCCTTGGGCAGATCCGACGTTCGTCGCCGGACTTTGTCTTCAGTAAGAATCTCCTCAACCCGCACGTTCAGGGATTCGCGGCCTGGTATTTCAACGACGGGTATGGATTCCTCACGCCCGATAGCTACGTAGTGTACGACAACACCAGTAACAGATTCATGCACATTGAAGGCGCCTCCGAAATGGTGCTTAACCTGAGCAAATCGTATCAGCAAAAGTTATACACCCATTATAATCACATCGATAAATGATTTTCTGCAAAGCAGCCTTCAATTCCCGGCCAATACAAACACTCATCGTGGGTGCCCTTGTGTTGATTTCATCCCTGTCAGCAACGGCGCAGAATTTCGGCCTCTCGTTTTCTTACTTCATTCCGCGAAACGGTTATTTCTCGACCCCTATCTCGCCGTTCTCCATTCGTGGGCTGGGCGTTGACCTCAACCGATTCCTCGCGCTGGAAACGGGCGCATCGTTGTACCGCATGTCAGGGCTGAATATGAAAGACCTTCCAATCACGAGTAAAGAACCCTTCGTGGGACCAAACTTTACCATTTTCGTTCCGGCTGAGCTTGTTGTTCAGTTGAAGGGATCACTGGTCGGACTTGACCTAAAGGGAGGTGTCTTCGGTTTTTACGGCTTCGCCCAAAAGCTCAACTACGGTAATATCGACCGGGCTATACGTCGACTTGAGGGGTGGGAGGTTGCCAATAGTGAATTATCATTCAAGAATAAACCCGGATGGGGATACCACGCCGGCGCCGAGCTTACGATATACCTCACCGGTCAGTTCGGCGTATCACTCGAAACAAACTACCTGATGGGACAATCTGCTTTCCCGCTCTCCGGGTCCTACACAGGGGGAAATCAAAATCTCGAAACAGTCCAGCTGGGAGACGCTTATCAGAAGGGTAAGATTGATTTTACAGGACTGGAATTTTCCATTGGACTGATCTTCGATACCGGCGGTTCCGCTCCGCAAAAGCCGCGCACAAAAAGGAGGCGCTGATGTACATCGTTCATTCACCCCTTCTCACGGGAAAGTCTTCATAAAAATGCGTTTCGAAAGTCTTCGTCGACTTCCTCGGATCTTTCAGGATACGGATTACCATCCATATCAGCAAACCCTGGCTAAGCAGAAACAGCGAGAAAACAACAGGGAATGCCACGGGCAAGGTCGATGTTACCACATAAATGATAACCACTCCCGTTGTTAGTGAAATACATGAAGCCAAACTTTTCATATCCTCTCCGCGTGTTAGTCGTTTCTGAAATAGTTTTGATAACTTACCATCGAACCCCAATAAAATCCAGCAAGATGAAGACCTGGTCGAAAACCGCGCTCACGCTAACCCTCGCCGCGTGCATTTTATCAATCCTCGCTTTTAAAGTTCCTGAACTCGAGTATTATCAGATTAAAGTCTACCATTTAAAAAACGATGCCCAGGTCCAGCGGGTTGAGGACTACCTCCAGAAAGCATTTCTGCCTGGTATGCACAAAGCCGGTATTACCAACATCGGAGTTTTCAAACCTATTCAGAAAGACACGGCGGATCGGAGAATTTACGTTGTTGTTCCCTACCCCTCAATGGCGGAAATCCCATTTATTGAAGAGGGAATGTTTCAGGATAAGAAATTCCTTGCAGCCGCCGCCGATTATGTTAACGCAGCTCATAATGACCCGCCCTACCAGCGCCTGGAGGTAGTGCTTCTAAAGGCATTTTCGCATCAGCCAAGAATGCAAAAGCCTGCCTTGAAAGGTCCGCGGGATCAACGTGTTTACGAACTGCGTAGCTATGAAGGCCACACGGAAAAGATCTTTCAAAACAAAGTAAAAATGTTCAATGAAGGGGGCGAAGTGGCGCTGTTCAAAAGGCTTGGGTTCAACGCTGCTTTTTATGGCGAAGTGATTGCCGGCTCCCGCATGCCCAACCTTATGTATATGACGACGTTCGAAAATCAGGCTGCACGCGACGAACATTGGAAAGCATTCGGCGCGGACGCTGAATGGAAGAAGTTGTCATCAATGCCTGAGTACCAGAATAACGTATCAAAAATCAATATTCATTTTCTGCGCCCCACTTCGTACTCTGATTACTAACCGTCTATCCGCAAGCCGAAACGCGGCTGCCCTTCCAATTCATAATGAACGTACGGTGATCCGTGAATCCTGATCGATGATATCATTCGAACAAAATACTTTTCGCATGAAGTATTTTCGCCGCACCAACATACTTCACTTGTTCCGGGGCATCACCTCGTCCGTGGGTTCCGATACGCACACCGGCAGTCAGCAGAATCGATAAGATTGACTAGATCACGCTCAGGCTTTTATTGCCGACAAGCAATCCAATGGCCTTGGCAAGCAGTTCGGCACAACTCACCACCTCCACTTTGGGATGGTCGACATGTTCGATTACCGTGTCGGATATATAAAGCTTTTCAATCTTTGAGTTTTGAATCGTTTCCAGCGCGGAACCGCTAAGCACACCATGGGTACAATAGGCGCAAACCGATTTGGCGCCACTCTCCATCAACAGGTTCGCTGCCTTGCACAACGTTCCGGCTGTATCCACAAGGTCGTCGATGATTATGACGTTTTTTCCCTGCACATCGCCAATGATTTCCATGTGTTCCACCTGATTCGGCCGAAGGCGCTCCTTGTTAATGACCACCATCTCGGCTTCGATGTGTTTCTTGTATTGTTTGATCCGTTTAATCCCCCCAAAGTCCGGGCTGCACAAACAAAGATCTTCCTTCCCGTTCTGAGAGATGTGATCAACAAAAAGCCGTAATGACGACAATGGATCCATCGGAACCTTATAAAAGCCTTCGATGGCATTGGTGTGAAGATCGATGGTTATGATCCGATCGGCACCCATCAACTGAATGATATCGGCAATCATCCGCGAAGCTATCGAAGTTCGCTGATTGTCACGCCGCTCCTGACGGCTATGCGGCAGATACGGTATCACCAGAACAACTTCCTTTGCCGATGACCGGCGCGCCGCGTCTACCGTCAGCAGCATTTCGAAAAAGTTTTCGTAGGGCATTTGCACCTTCGCAATAAGGAATACGGTTTGCCCCCTGACGCTTTCGTTGAAGCGCACAAACAATTCGCCATCGGAAAATTTCTCGCGGTGCAACTGGTACAAAGGCTGGTTCAGAAAACCCGCTATTCTTTCCCCCAAAGCCACCGCTGTTGACGTGGCGTAAATTTTCAATGAGTTTTCCATCGTATTGAAGTTGCCTTTTCCTTATGCCCCACGAATTCGCTTCCAATATGCATCACGTGCGGGTAAATATCAGCGTTCCTGATGATACTTTTTCAGCATTGAACGAAACATTTGTGAATGTTCCGAAGCAGTTTTGTCGCTCTCCATCAAGCTGGATAGCTCCGCGAGGGAGAGCCATTTCAATTCGGCAATATCGTCCTGAGCCTGGATTTCGCCGGAAACATAATCCGTTGAAAATAAGGTGGTGATTATCTTATCCTTTTCAAAGCGATACCGCCAGTCATCGATCCGGAAAGAACCCTCGTATGTGAACTCAGTGGTTTCGATGTCGCCACACTCCTCACGCAATTCCCTTTTGGCCGACGCCGGGAATCCTTGGTCCGACGGATCGGCAAACCCGCCAATGAATCTCCACTTGCCGTCAGCGTCTTTTTTGCCCAATAGGATTTCTGACCGGTCTTTCCGGAATACGGCAACATCCACGGTAGGGAAGACTGTCGGGTACCGTTTCGCTGAAGCGTAAACCATGCCCTTCCGAAAGCTAATCGATGATGACTCCTCTTCAACAGACGAACTTTCCGGTTTTTTATCAGGCAGTTCCGCAGTTTTGTGTTTACCCTGATATTGATTGATAAAACGCTCTTTTGTTCCGTATATGACTAAGCTGTTACTTTCCAGATTGTTACTCAGTAATTGATCCAGCTGGCGCGACCACTCGTCATCCAGCGGGTGATCCTTCAATGATAGTATTTTCAGGTCGGGAAACGCTGCTTTGATCATCGCAATCCGCGATTGCAGCGGCAACGGGTTCTCCTGGCTTACCGGAACACCGGGCTCGGCCAGGACAAGTACCACCTGCCCATGTGTCTGTTTGACAGACTCAATCAGCTTCCGATACGCTGCATTCATTTCAGGCACCTGAAAGCGGCCGATGAGGATTGCTGTTTCTTTCATAGTTTGAATTCGGGGAACACGATATCAATAATAGTTTTTATTTTCACGAAATCAGAAACTCTGGTCCTAATGCACGTTTACCAGTTGGATGATAAAAAGACAGACCAGGAATTTCTCACGGGTGAGATAGTATCAGGAAGAGCAATCCTGTCAGGGCAAAGAACGGATCCGCTTCAGGCGGGAGAAAGCATTTTGGTGGTACTTTCAAACGGGAAAAAGTACAAAGGGACGGTAACGAAAGTATCTCTTTTTGTGTTGAGTGAGTATCACATCGGAGAAATCGAATTTATCAGAAGCACGTATTACCGGAAGTGAAATATTTCAAACAACTTTTTATTCTGCCCATACGCTTTTATCAGGTAGCGATATCACCTTTGCTGGGGTCAAATTGCCGGCATTCGCCAACCTGTTCTCAGTATGCGATCGAAGCGATTAAAGAATGGGGCGTTGTGAAGGGAATCTGGCTGGGCATGAAACGCATCGCACGTTGTCATCCCTGGGGCACTCACGGATACGATCCGGTGCCAAAGAAAAAATAATCGCTTTATCATTGAATTTTACGTTGTAAAAAACAGAGATTAGTCGGGTCGATCACTTTCGTAATTTTCACTGAACACCAGACGATCTTTTATGCAACCTGAAAACAAGCTTAACCGTCGGAATTTCATCCGCAATGCAGCCATCGGCGCCGCGTCATTTACCATCGTTCCACGATTTGTATTAGGTGGAAAGGGTTTTATCCCTCCAAGCGACACGCTTTATATCGCAGGGATCGGCGTCGGTGGAAAAGGCACGAGCGACCTCACTGGATTTGCAAAACATCCAAAAGCCAGAATTGCTTTTTTGTGTGATGTGGACGACCGGCAGGCTATTGATTCTAAGAAGAACTTTCCCAACGCGAAATACTACAAGGATTTTCGTGAAATGCTTGATAAGGAAAACAAGAACATTGACGCGGTTTCGGTAAGTACGCCGGATCACACCCATTACGCAGCAACGATCGGCGCCATAGAGCGCAACAAACACGTCTACGTACAAAAGCCCCTCACCCACTCTATCTGGGAAGCGCGGATGCTGGCGGAGGCCGCGAAAAAGTATAAGGTAGTAACGCAGATGGGAAACCAATTTGCGTCAGCCGACCCGGTGCGTACGGCCAAAGAATATGTTGATGCAGGATTGATTGGCGAGGTGACCGCCGTAAAAGCATGGACGAACAGGCCCGTATGGCCACAAGGTATTCCGCTGCCTCCCGGCAAGAACACCGTGCCGCCCGAACTGGATTGGGATCTGTGGCTTGGCCCGGCGGCTTTCCAGGATTACAAAGAGATTTATGTACCCTTCAACTGGCGGGGCTGGTGGGAATTTGGTACCGGAGCCTTAGGCGATATGGGTTGCCACATTATGGATGCCGCCTTCCGCATACTCCCGATTGACTATCCCACCGAAGTTGAGTGCAGTACCACCACCGAGTGGGAAGGCTTTTTCAAAGAAGCGAACTACACCGAATCGTGTCCGGCCAGTTCTATTATTCATTTGAAATATCCGCGCAAGGACGGTAAAGGCGACATCAAGCTAACGTGGATGGATGGTGGACTTCTTCCGGAACGTCCCGAAGAGCTATTACCCGATGAACGTTTCGGTGACTCCAACGGGGGATACATCCTCGAAGGCACCAAAGGGAAGCTGCTGGGCAACTACAGCTCCCCTCCCACATTACTACCAACCAAACGTATGCAGGAGGAAACCCTGCCAAAGCAAACCCTCAAGCGGGTTCCGGAAGGCGAAGCAGGACATTATACACAATGGGTTGAAGCATGCGTCCAGGGGCCGGGCAAGGTTGAGCTGAGTTCGCCGTTCGAATACGCGGGTCCATTCACCGAGGCGGTCCTGATGGGAAATCTCGCGCTTCGCAGCTATGCCATGCGCGGACCTGATGGCCGGGGTTATCCGGGCAGAAAGAAACTTCTCTGGGACGCGAAGAACATGAAGATTACCAACTTCGACGAAGCAAATGCTTTTGTCCGGAGAACACCGAGGCAGGGTTGGGCCGGCTAGATCGCGGGGACTAATGTCCTTTACGCAAGACCTGAGTAGTATATATTGAACTCGAGCGGGCTCGCCGGCAGAAATCCATCCGCGGCGAGATCGTCGAAGATTTCCGAATCGAATTCAAGCTCACGCATTTCAGGCTCGCCGGACCTGGGGATTGCGATCTCAATACCCTTGAACAAAATCGGATTCACTTTTACCAGGAGTGTCACTTCTTCAAATTCCTTTTTGAAGTATTGATGTACGATATTGCTGCTTTTGGGCATTATGATTTGTTCTTCTGATGATAACACTCTCTCTTCCGGAAACGATCCGAACAGAGCGCCTGATCCTTGAGCGGCTAAGGTACGAAGACGCTCCGGAAATTTTTTACGCATACGCGAGCAAACCCGAAGTCACTCGATGGGTTTCCTGGCTCACTCATCGTTCGGTTGAAGATACGTTGGACTTCCTCGGCCATGTCACTAAAGCCTGGTCTCTCGGAAAGGATTACTCCTACGCGATTCGCATAGCCCAATCGAATATATTGATTGGAAGTATCGGTATAATCAACAACGACGGTGATCTCCAGTTTGGCTACGCGCTCGGGCCGTCGCATTGGCGAAAAGGATACGCAACGGAAGCCTGCCGCGCCCTCCTCGATCTGGCTGCTCATATGCCTGACGTTAAAAGGATTTCAACCTTTGTCTCGATCGAAAACCTCGCGTCAATCCGGGTTCTGGAAAAATGCGGGTTGAAAAGGGAAGCCTCATTGAAGAAATGGTTTCTTTTTCCGAATGCCGGGCCGGAAAAGCACGACTGTTTTTCATACGTATACCCGCTTCCTGATCGCTGAAATATTTTTAAATCCGGAACCCTACGTTGGAAATTTTGTTAGTTTTGCAGCGGCGAACCAGCACGACCAGCTCCTGCTGAACTCCCCCAGGATCGGAAGGTAGCAAGGGTAGGCGGTTGTAGCGGTGCGATGTTTGGTTTGCCCTTTTTTTTTGCCCTGCTATTTTCATTTCACGCCCGTTTAATGCCCGTTTTTAGCCGATGATCCTTACATTTGCCCGGCTTTTACTTAAATACTTATTCTAAAACTGCTATGAAATTCTTTATTGACACCGCTAACCTCAAAGAAATCCAGGAAGCTTACGATCTCGGCGTACTCGATGGCGTTACTACCAACCCATCATTGATGGCGAAAGAGGGCATCCGCGGTCAGGAAAACATTATCGCTCACTATAAGGCTATCTGCGACATCGTTGACAACAACGTGAGCGCCGAAGTTATAGCAACAGACTTTGAAACAATTCTAAAAGAAGGTCGCGAACTGGCGAAGATTGACGACAAGATTGTGGTCAAGGTACCGATGATCCGCGACGGTGTAAAAGCGATCAAAAAATTCACCAGCGAAGGAATTCGCACAAATTGTACCCTGATATTTTCAGCCGGACAGGCCATACTTGCGGCCAAAGCCGGAGCAAGTTACGTTTCTCCTTTTGTCGGACGTCTTGACGACGTGGGAACTGACGGGCTTGATCTGATCGCCCAGATTGTTGATATCTACCAGAACTATGGTTTCCGTACGGAGGTCCTCGCGGCATCCGTCCGCCACACCATGCACCTGATACAATGTGCTGAGATTGGAGCCGATGTGGCTACCTGTCCGCTAAGCGTTATCACAGGATTGCTCAATCATCCGCTGACTGACAACGGATTACAAAAATTCCTGGCCGATCACAAAAAGGTAAACGGCTGATTCGCGCAGCGGTAACACGCCGAAATAAATTTTAATTAGCCGGTATGTGGAGTATATTTGCAACTTCCACGTACCGGTTTTTTTTATGTTCTCACCTGACGTAGTTGTAAGTGTAAAGGATACCACCATCTTCCAGGACAGCAGTACTGTTCTCGGCGATGTGAACTTTGAAATTCAGAAAGGTGAAATGGTGTATCTCGTGGGCCGGACCGGGTCAGGCAAATCGTCGTTGTTAAAGACGCTGTACGCAGACCTGCCGCTGCAAATGGGCGAAGTCACGGTAGCCGGCCATCAGTTGAAAGGTCTGTCGCGATCCAAAATTCCAATCCTTCGACGCAAACTCGGAATCATATTTCAGGATTTTCAATTGCTCAACGACCGGACTGTCGCCGAAAACATGATGTTCGTAATGAAGGCAACCGGTTGGGGGGATAATGTCAAGATGCGTTCGCGGTTGTCAGATGTACTGATGCAGGTGGGTCTCGGGTCGGTGGAGAAAAAAATGCCCCACCAGCTTTCAGGTGGAGAGCAACAGCGCGTGGTCATAGCTCGCGCCATGTTAAACGAACCAATGATTCTCCTTGCGGATGAACCCACAGGAAACCTGGACCCCGCGGTGTCGCACGACATTATGAAGATCTTCCAGCAAATCAACAACAGCGGTACGGCAATATTGATGGCCACGCATAGCTACGGACTCATAAAAAGGTATCCTGCGCGTGTGCTGAAATGTGAGAATGGCAAAGTGATCGATTCCGCGAAGGAAAAATTTGAACTTGTCAGCGACTTTTAATCAGGTCTCCGACCGGTTCGCGTCCTCATCCGCCTCGACATCCTCCTCCAGCTTGTGAAGTTGCTGATTCAGCAAATCAATCCGGATCAACAGATTCAATACCAGTGCATCTTTTACTTCTTTGGAAGGGCGGTTTTTCATTTCTTCCTTAAGAACAAGATACATCGCTTCGAGTCGTTGGAAATCCGGGGTTATTTCACCCGAAGTATCGTCTGCCGCAATTGATTCAATCAACTCCACCTTCTGGGAGATTTCGCTGACATAGTACGCTTCAACATCATCGAACTCATTCATGGCCACCTGACTTCCTTCATCACGCTGCTGGTCCTGCTTTTGACCGGGAATCATCAAATAAACCGATACCGCCAGGAACAACACCGCGGCGGCTCTCCATACCATAAGTTCATTCCACCATCCCTGGTTTGGTCGCCGTGGATGAAGTGATGATTGAATATTCTCCCAGACGGATGCCGGCGGTTCCTTGTCGTCGAACGCGTCGCGGTTCCTGGAGATAAAATCGTCGATACCATCTTTTCCTTTCATACTACACCGTCCTTTGATATGGGTTTCTTTTCATTTTTAGCAAGCCAGTCACGCAACCGTGCTTTAGCTCTGTTCAATTGCGACTTTGACGTGGATTCGCTGATATTCAATATTTCACCGATTTCCTGATGGTCGTATCCCTCCATGAGGTATAGCGATAATACCATGCGATACCCATCGGGAAGTTCGCCAATGCCATTTTTGACACGTTCAACCGTGAGGCTATCCGTGTAATCGCCGGGAGCATCGTCCTCAGCAACGTCCCAGTTTTCGTCTTCCGGCATGCGCTCGAACTTTCGTTTCTGAATCGCATTAAGCGCCTTATTGATAACTATCCGCTTCAGCCAGCTGCCAAACGACGCGTCGCCGCGATAGTAATCAAGATGCCGGAACGCACTGGTAAACGCCTCCTGCAGAACGTCCTGCGCTTCAGCTTCGTCGCCCACAATGCGCCAGGCGGTATTATACATCGCCTTCGAATAAAGCTTGTACACCTGAAAATGGGCCTGCTGGTCCCCCGTTCTGCAACGAGAGATCAGATCCTCATGAATATTCTTCAGCAGCTGCTCCAACCGGAATGGATTTTACCTAAAGACAAGGTACGGAATAAAAGGTTGCAGGGCAGTTTCAATTTCAAGTTCAGATTTCAGGTTTCACGTGTCAAGGGAGAAAGTCCAGCTATTGAAAATGGCAGCTACCCTTCCGCGTATTCTCCCACGCAATCTGCGCGATCTGCGTGAGATTTAAGGTTTCAAGTTTTCAGATATCAAGGCTTAGGGGCAAGGGCAAGTGCCGATCCGGCAACAAGTAACGGGTAACAGGTACCAGGCAAACGGGTAACAGGTAAACAGGCAACAAGTAACAGGTAACAGGCAACAAGTAACAGGCAACAGGTAACCGGTAACAGGCAACAGGCACGGCACCCGGCACCTGGTACCTTGGCTCCCCTCACCCCACCCCCCGTTCACCCGCGAGCTTTTTCAGGAGCACCAGGGCTTCGTCGCGATCGTTGCGTATCTCGCCTTCGAGGATCGCTTCCTTGATTTGTTCCTTCAATTCGCCGACTATGCGGGAAGGCGGCAGCTTGAACATTTCCATGATCTCGTCGCCCGACACAGGTGGCTGAAAATTCCGAATGTGGTCCTTGGCCTCGACTTCCTTCATTTTTTGTTCCACCAGATCGAAATTCCGGAGAAACCGGTCCACCTTCTGGAGATTTTTTGAAGTGATGTCCGCGCGGCAAAGTTTCATAAGTGCGTCAATATGATCACCGGCATCGAACAGGAGTCGGCGGATCGCGGAATCGGTAACTTCCTTTGCCAGCGGAATGGGACGTAAGTGCAGCCGCACCAGCGTTTGTACCATCACCATTCTTTCATCCATAGGCAGTTTCATACGGCGGAATATTCCGGGCACCATGCGCGCACCTTTGTCCTCATGGCCGTGGAAAGTCCACCCGTGTTGTTTATCGTACCTCTTCGTGGCCGGCTTGGCAATGTCGTGCAGAATCGCAGCCCATCGCAGCCACAGATCGTCGGACATGACGCTGACGTTATCAAGGACCTGCAACGTATGGAAAAAGTTGTCTTTGTGTGCCCTGTTGCCAACGTATTCGACGCCATGAAGCGCAACCAGTTCAGGAAAAAACTGTCTTAATAATCCGCTATGGAACAAGAGCTTGAATCCGTACGAAGGAGGTGAACTCAGTATTATCTTGTTAAGCTCGTCAGTGATTCGTTCCTG
>JAEZEH010000174.1 GCA_023417785.1 Bacteroidota bacterium | reverse complement strand
TTTTTTTGATCTCGGTCCACAACTCATTGGCTACTGTTAGATATTCTTCGTCTGACGTAACTTCATAAGCCCGGAGTGATGCCATCGCGAGCCATTCCATATCGTCGTTGAAGACGTTGATGTAAGTTCCTCCATTCATGACTTTGATACCGCGAAGCAGGGCTTTCATTTGAGTCTTATGCTGCTCATTTCCATTTCTGATGTAAGCATCAACAAGGACATCAAGCATATGCGCATTCCACCAATAGTTGAATGATGAATTGCCGGTGTTATTCTGACGAAACGTTCCATTGGCAGAAAGGAATGTAGTATAGGTTGCTTCCTGCAGAGAATCCGCCGTTTCGCCCCATGTGTAGACTGTTTCGCCATTCGTTCCATCATTGTCGCGTAAAGGTTTAGGGTTATCATCTGAACATGAAAACACCGCTACCAACAACAAGCAGGACACCACCATCCTTGAACATTTTAAAACCTTTTTATTCATTTTATTAAATCAATAGTTTCAACCGAATTACAGAGGCCGTCTTTCTCAATACTTAGTACGCCGGTGCCTTGTGCAATCAAACCCGGCCCCGAAACCGGAGCCGGGTAAGTCTAATTATCGAAACTAGTTCGGCGTAACGACGTGAGTATACGCAGGAACCTCCGCGTTAAAGATTACTGAGACATCAGAGTGTGAGTTATCCACCTCGGTAGCTAATTTGAAGGAGTTATTCCAGCGATCGTTTGTCACCGGAACCATGAACCAGTACGCAGCCTGGGTCGATTCTGTCGGGCGGGAGTTGTCGGCGTTCACACTTCCATACCATTCATCGACTTCATTTCCACCAGTGTTGACCTTGAACCGGAATTTATATCGTTCATCGCGGCCCCAATCTTCCTGCCTGAATACGATCGACTGATCTTCGGCCTTCCACGTACCGTTTCCTGCATAAGGCAAATCGAACATGAACACATCGTTCGGAGCAAACCATAAGCTAACCAATGTTATTTCAGCAATTTCAGTTGTCGCTGTCGTGAAGTCCAGACGTATTCTATAAACACCTTCCTCGGCAACCGTGGTGACGCCATCTTGTCTGAGCTTCCCGTTCTCAATAAAAAACCTGTCAGGTGTGCCGGCATTTCTGGTCGCGAAAGCATAGTCACCAGGAACCAATTTTGTGTAAACCTCAAATGTCGAAGGTCCCGTCTTTTTCATCAGCAGTCCATTCTCAAGTGCATCGCCACCCTCCGTCGCAGATCCTGTTATATACAGCTCATCGGGAGCAGGGAAACCTGCCGGACGTTCTACCTCGATTACTCTTGAAGTGACCGATTCTTGCACGTTAATTCCCTTTGACGAAAGAACGGTCCATTTGAGCTTGCCGGTTTGTTCAGGTTCTATACCGGCTCTTCGTGCAATCTCATTCAAGGTTGCGAAGGGTAACGTCAGCGTCCTCTGAAGCCCGTTTCCGTTCGAAGGAATAGTATAAAGCGGATCACTAAAGTCTCCAGTTTCCGTTGTGAAAGCAACTTCGTACAATACAACGCCGTTGTCTTCGGCTTTCGCAGCCTGCCATTCAAAACTAGCGCTGCTTTGTGCTCCTAAATTCATGAAGGCGTTATCATCCGGGGCGTACAGCGACGTTACTGGTGTGACGTTCGTGTGATTTAGCTCTTCGTCTTTACAGCCCGCCAACGCAACTGCCAGCGCGAAAAAAACCAGGAGAATATTATTTAACTTTTTCATAAGAAGTGTATTTCAATTGTGTTGAGGTGATGATTAGTTCCAGCCGGAATTTTGTGAAAGGTTGTTGTTGAGCAGTCGTTCATCGCGTGGTATTGGCCAGATGTAATGCTTGCCAGGATCGAATGTCCGGCTCTGTGCCCGGATGTAACCATTGTCAGGTGAACCGGCATCGAACATTGCTCCATGCGCCCATCCGTTCAAAACTTCTTCGGCGATCCGCCATCTACGTATGTCAAATATCCGAAGGCCTTCCATGGCAAGTTCCACTCTTCTTTCGTTACGAATCTCATCCCGGAGTTCGTCTTCGGAAATTGATGCATCGAATTCGAGCGCAGCCGCGTCAGTAAAACCTGCGCGTTGGCGGATCGGTCTGATGGTCTGATTCCATACATCGGCATTGAACTGTCCAAGCTCCATTAAGGCTTCGGCATGCATCAGGAGAACATCCGCATAACGGATCAACATCAGGTTCAGACCAGACGCAAGCCCGGTAGTATGCGTCGGATCAAAATATTTACGCGTATAGTACCCGGTAGTGGTTTTTGATGACCCCGCTTCATACTCGTCGAGAGCTTCATCGGGGTCAGTTCCGGGTTCGATGTAAATTGTTTGCGAGCCATTGGGACCTTCCCACTCGTAGCCGTGATAAACGATCGTGTAAGTCAGCCGTGGGTCACGATTGGCGTAGGGATTTCCTTCATCATATCCGGAACCATCCTCCTCGATCTCTTGTCCGTTCGTCATCAAATAGCTGTCGACCAGCTCCTGCGTTGGTGCCAGGTTGTTGAGACGCGCGCCTGCGGAAAGTGGCGCCATATCGAAAAATTCAGACCATGTTCTAAGTTGCGGAACATACTGCAAACTGAGAATGTCTTCCTGGTTGTACTCATTTCCCGGCAGGAATAATCCATCGTAGGATGGGAAAAGACCATAGGTTCCATACTCGTTCGAGTTGATTAGCTTTTCCGTCTCGGTTACCACGTCACCCCAACGGCCTTCATAGAGAAGTACTCTAGCCTTCAACGCAATGGCAGCGCCACTGGTAACTTTTCCCCGTTCAGCTGCAGTAAGTTCCGTATTGGATGGCAATACCGCTGCAACTTCGTCTAATTCATTCAATACAAAGGCGAGAACTTCAGCTCTGGGTGTACGTGTGATCGTTTGCGCTTCCTCGATGGTGGGATCATGGTCCAGCAACGGAATGTCCCCAAACCAGGTCATAAGCTGAAAGTGCATGTACGCACGTAAGAAGCGTGCTTCTACTTTCATTCTTGTTTTGATGGCCTCATCCATATCTACCCGGTCAATATTTTCGATGAGGAGATTCGCGGATTTTATTCCAGTATACCTTCTGTCCCATTCTTCGTTGAATCTTCCCAGTGAGGCATCATAAGAACCGCTGGCAATCGAGGCAGCACCCGCCACATCACCCCTTCCATTCACGGCGTTATCCGACAACGCTTCGTTGAAAAAGAAGTAGTCACTATTAAACATCTGCGAATAGGCCGTATTCAATACGCCCTGTGCCTGTTCTTGCGTAGTCCAGTAGGTTAAATCAGTGATTTGATCCTCCGGCGCTAAATTGAGCTCGGTGCAACCTGCGGAAAGTATGAGGAATGTTACGAGCAAACCACTCTTCATTTGATTATATCTTTGTTTCATACTAATGCATTAAAAGGTAAGGTCTAATCCAAATCCGTAGAAAATCAGCGTTGGATACGCCCTTGCACTGTTCGCGCGATTTTCATTATTCATACTGCTGTTGAATTCTGTAAGCTCGGGATCCACGAACTTGACCTTTGAAAGCGTAAACAGATTTTGTCCTGACACGTAAGCCCGAACTCGCTTCATTCCAACTCGTTCTGCAAGGCTCTGTGGCAACGTGTAACCCAGTTGAACATTCTTCAATCTCAGATAGGCTCCGTCGAAGAGGTACATGTCAGAGCCTCTTCTGAAGTTATTCGTATTCGAGTGGCTGCCGTTATCGGCGAGGCGTGGATAGCGCGCATCCGGATTCTGAGGAGTCCAATAGTCAAGCTGGTGTTCATACATCGTCATTCCATAATTGAAGTGGAATGGCTCGACGGTTTCACCGCGGATCATCATGGTTCTCTTTCCTACTCCCTGAACCAGTATAGCCAGATCAAACCCTTTAAACGCACCGCGGTAATTGAACCCAAACGTGTATCTGGGAAAAGGATTACCGAAAACCACTTTATCCTCGTCGTCGATCACGCCATCATCATTGACGTCAACGTAGCGATTGTCCCCGGGCTGAACGGTAAGCCCTTCAGGTACGGCAGCACCTTCAATCTCTTCGATGGACTGAAAATAGCCGTCACGTTGCAGGCCAACGTAGGACTGGTAAGGATAACCTTCTTTTAAAAGAATTTGTAATTCCTCAACGTTTGACAAGCGCTCGTTACCCTGGAAATCGAGCACTTCATTTTGAGAGTCCCCGATGTTGAAAGAAATATTATGTGTAAACCGTTCTCCATTATGCTGGTACGCGGCAACTAATTCCCACCCTTTGCTGCCTACTTTTCCGGCATTAAAGTCAGGAAGCCCGGTTCCAAATACACCGGGCACAGCCGGGGGAATAAGGATATCGGACGTTACTTTATTAAAGTAATCGGCCGAAACTGTCAACGCTCCGTTGAAAAAGTCGAAGTCTGCGCCCACGTTGAATGTCGCCGCCCTTTCCCATTGTATTGCCGGATTCGCGAAGTTGAATCCCGTGCCAGCAACCGCCCCATTGTTGAAGCCATAGGCGTTTTCAAAAGAGAAGAAGGTTGTCTGATATTGATAGTTAGCAACATTCTGATTTCCTAATACGCCGTAAGAGGCGCGAAGCTTCAGGCCCCCAACGCGGTCGGCGTATTGTTGGAAAAAATTTTCCTCGGAGATCCGATAACCCGCAGAAACCGACGGAAAGAATCCCCAGCGGTTCTGCTCGGCGAACTTGGATGACCCGTCGTAACGAAAACTGACTTCTCCAAATACCTTGTCGTTAAATGAGTAGGATGCACGTCCGAAAAGTTAATTAAGATTGCTTTCGGAAGAACTTTGATTCGAAGTATACGAACGGGGTTCTATAATCGTCTCCGATGTAGGTGTACCCAGATCTGGATCTGTGTGCAACAAATATATTCCTGTGCCGCGATCTTCATGATGTTCATTGGCTGCCCCGATCAATAAGGTTACGTCATGCGATTCATTGAAAATTTTTCCATACTCGAGCATTAACTGTGAATTGAGGTCAAGTGTTTTGCGCGCTTCGTCACTTGTATTTCTGTCACCTCCGTAGACGCCCTGCGGATAAAAATCAACCTGAATGGTGCGCGCGTACTGATGATTGGAATACAAATTGGCACCGAAAACACCGCGCAGTTTAAGGCCATTGGTCACTTTCAGTTCTCCCGAAACAGTACCGGAAATATTATCGTCGTCGTACCTTCGGAACCCTCCTTTTTCAAGAATCCCTAAGGAGTTAAATTGCTGAAGCACGTCGTTGGTGAGGTAACGACCAAGCGAATCTTTCTGTGTATAGATGAGCGGTACGCGGCCCGCATCGACCATGAGTGTCGATGTGCTGGATGAATGGTCTTCCACTTCCCGACGCATGTAAGACAACATGGTAGAGAGCTTCAGGCGTCCGATTTGGTTCGTCATGTTTAGCCGGAAATTATAACGTTCGAGACCTTTTTTGGAGCCTACGAAGTTACTGCCCTGATTCATGTACCCGAACGAGGTGTAGTAGGTTGAATTCGCATTACCTCCGGATAGGGCAAGATTATGATTCATCTGCCAGGCCGGCTTCGTTATCTCATCTACAAACCACTGTTCGTCGCCGTTCTCCTGAAACTGCCTGATTTGTGCAGGCGTGTAAACAGCAGAAGTTTTACCGGCATTGTTGGCTGACTCGTTGCGCAGCATCGCGTTTTCATAACCACTTACAGGCTTCAAAAAGAAATGCGGCGCGTTTACGCCAGCCAATCCGTTGTATGTAATGGTCGGGTTTCCATCGAGATCGCCTTTCTTGGTTGTGATAAGCACAACTCCGTTGTTGGAGCGCGACCCGTAGATGGCAGCAGATCCCGCATCCTTTAGAATGGAGATCGATTCTATATCAGATGGATTAAGACTATTGATATCCCCTCCTATGATTCCGTCAATGACAATAAGCGGGCTATTATTCCCGAGCGTACTGATCCCGCGGAT
>JAEZEH010000170.1 GCA_023417785.1 Bacteroidota bacterium | reverse complement strand
TTCACCGCCCTGATGTCGTCGAATTCTGAAGGAAAACCCACTTGAATTCCAAGACTTAACATCCAAACAAAAGAAGTATTAACCGGCATCGGGTGCGTTAGTTCGAAGGCTGACTCGTCGCTTGGGTTTTTGATCGAAATCCAGGGTGTTTCGATTTCTTTATAAGTCGTGGACGACAAATCCGGAACCGCTGACACATAATGTTTGTCCTCCACGAGCAAATCGGGAACCGCCGCGAGCGAGATGACTATGCGATAGTATGGATACTTTTCGGGAAGCATCAGATTGACCCCCGGCACGAGTTCAGGCACTCGCACGACAGCCCGCCCCTCCGGACTCACACGGGCTTCAATTGGAGTTCGGATCACCGAATCAAGGGAATTCCGCGTGTTCAGGTTAAACCCTTCAATGAATGACGGTTTAAGCGAGAGGTTGATGGCGCGACGGCCCTTTCCGTTTGACGGGTCCAGCACCTGGATCGCTCTGAGCGGCTTGTGCAGCGCAAGGGCAACATTGTAATTGAAGATCCGCCGAACCGGAAGAAGGGCCCTCAGAATCATCTGACTTCCCAGAACGCGGCCCGCGAACTCCTTCGCGTTTAGTCGGGTATTTTCAAATTTCCGCCCCTTAAGGACCTGCTTCCTTGAAGGGCCTCCCTTGCGCCGGACTACGATTTTGCCGGAACCACTCAGTTTGTAGAAAGACAAATTGTCGAGAGACCCAGTGAATTGTAATAGAGATTCTAAGACTGCCATGCTAATCGGGTTTGGTGTATAATGACTTTTAACGAAGAAGCACAGCCGGCTATTGTTTAAGGGGACGTATAAAATCATTCAAGCAATTATAAAGAGGGGATAAGGCGGTACTATATAGGACCGCCTTATGTCTGCGTTATCTCCGCTATATGTCCGCTATATCTCCGCTATATCCTACTGCCGAGGTACAAGCAGGGATAATGTGGGGAGGAGGATGGGATGACGGTAGTTGCAGGGGTTGGCAGCCGCCAATTGGCGAAATCGGATTAAAAACACGTCGTAGATCGCGAAATTGGGATAATGAAGTTCGCAGAAACGGAAAATTTGAGTGGGCTAATCCAACTTGAATAGTCGGCGGCCGGACCATGGGGCTGATGGTCAAAGAGCCATGCCCATTTCGCAATGGATTAGGTCAAAAAAATGTTGTTGGAAACCGGTTTTGATTATATTTGCCACCCGTTCGGATTTCGGATTAAAGATTTGGATTTCAAGTTTCAGATTTCAGGGTTCAGGAGCGAATGGTGTTAAGCCAACCGTTGCCAACATGGCGGAATCAGGCTGCGCAACGACTCAAAATCGTGTTCCTTCGGGGACGAACGTTGTTGAATCTGAAAACACCTGCCAAAGTGGCGGAATTGGTAGATCCCGCCAGTGCTGGCCAAGCCAGCGCAGCGGGACAGGCTGCGCAACGACTCAAAATCGTGTTCCTTCGGGGACGAACGTTGTTGAATCTGAAAACACTTGCCAAAGTGGCGGAATTGGTAGACGCGCACGACTCAAAATCGTGTTCCTTCGGGAGTGTGGGTTCGATTCCCACCTTTGGTACTTCTCTTTTTGTAGGGCCTCTGTAATTCAGTGAGTTGCGGAGGCTTTTTGTTTCCGGCTGGCAAATTAGTAACACCCTATGAATTTATTCAACTTCCAGGAAACACTTCCAGAAGATATCGTTAAGCGTGGTCTTGAATATGAGGAGGGACGCAGGGTCGACAGCTATTCCGTTAAAGAGGATGCGTCGCTGTTGCACTACCGGACTGTGATTCTCGGTAGCAGGCCTTATGATGTTGAGCTGAAAATTGATAAGGATTCCGGCGACATCGTTTTTCAAAGTTGTTCCTGCCCTTTCGACGGCGACGTTTGCAAGCACGTCGTCGCCTTTATGTTTGCCATCAGCGACACCGAAGATGATGCCGAGGATATCAAGTTGAAAAACCGTGAGCCGGATGCGATTGACCTCCTCTCGGAAGATGAAATAAAAAATTACCTGCGGGAGTTGATTTTGGAGAATAAAGAAATCAAAAAACACTTCGACGCAACGTTTGCGTGGAAAACGGCCAAAACAAAGAATGACTTCAAGGCCATCATTACAAAGGCAATTCAGGGTCTGCGGGGCGCAGTGAGTTTCCGTAATCCGGGTGCCGTATATAAGGCCATGGAACCGGTACAGATACTTTTAGGTCAGGCGGAGAAGGCGCTGCACGCAGGAAGATATGAGCATGGATTTCAGATCACGCAGGCTGTTCTGGAAAAGCTGGTTCCAGGGTTGCGAACGATCGACGACTCGAACGGATGGATTGGCGCACAGATCAGCGAAGCCATTCACCTTCAGTATTTGCTGGTGGAATGCGCCGGGGACAAAGCCCTAAAAAAGGAAATGTATAAATGGTTTATCAAATCAGCCGCCAGGGAAGATTTTGTCGCCACAGACTGCGCATGGGATTTCGCACATCTCGCTGCCACCCTCGCCTCTCCTGCTCAGGAAGGCGCTGTTGAAGAACTCGTCATGAAGATGTCGAACAATGGCCCGGATTATGACTGGGCAAGACTTTACCGCTCTCAACGCGCGACAGAGGTGATGTTCACATTTTATTTCTATCACAAATCCGAGGAGGATGTTGAACGTTTTATCAACGAAAACCTGGAGGTGAGCAGCATACGGGAAAAAGCGGTGCGCTCTGCGGTAGAGAAGAAAGATTACAAGTTCGCTATCACATTATGCGAGGAAGGCGCCCTGCTTGGTGAACAACGAAATCTTGAGGGAGAAGTCAATCGTTGGTACAGATCACTACTCGATATTTATCAGCGAACCGCCGACAAAGAAAAAATAATCGAATGCGCGTTGTACTTATTTCATCATTCGCACCTTGAGCCTGCGTATTACAAGATATTGAAAGAGGAATGCTCCGCGGAGCAATGGAAATCTCTACGCACGTCGCTCATCGATACATATTCAAAGCGTTATAAATGGTTTGAACTTGCTTCGATCTTTAAAGAGGAGAACGAATATGAGGATCTTATGCGTACCCTTGAACGGGGGCGGCAGATGCAATTGATTGCTGATTATCACCCATTTCTACTCCCTTCATATCGCGAGCGATTGCTGGACCTTGGGTTCGCAATTGTTGAGGATCTGCTCAGGCATTTCGCCGATCGCGGACATTACCGCAAGGCAGCACAACACATCGCGCACTTGAAGTCATTCATTGGGGGAACCGAGATTGACGATTTCAAAACGAAGTTAATTATAAGGTATCCCGCACGGAAAGCCTTGATCGAAGAGTTGAAACGCGTCTGAAATGTACCACAGAAACTCTGATCGATTGGGGGCTCCCGAAAACGAAATTCGCCCGGCTTGCGAAGTCCATTGAACCCGGCGCATTGGACTATCCCATTTCATGCTTAGATTTGATCCAATAATCTTTCCATGCACGAAGAACTTTTCAGAAACATCTCCGAAAAAGTAAAGCTCACCGATGCCGAGCTGGCTGAGTTCAAGGCTTATTTCGTTCCGAAAAAAATCCGCAAGCGCCAGTATCTGCTCAATGCGGGAGACGTGTGTCAATACATCACCTTCGTGGAGAAGGGACTGTTGCGTTCATTCATGACCGACGACGAGGGTCGCGAAAGTGTTGTGCAGTTCGCGAGCGAAGGCCGTTGGATATCCGATATGGAAAGCTTCTTCTCTGCGAAAGACGGCAACTATAACATCGAAGCCATCGAAGATTCTGAAGTACTTAACCTTTCCAAATCGGCGATGGACGAGATGATGGATAAGTACCCGGTGATGGAACGCTATTTCCGACTGTTGATGCAAAACAATATCATAGCGCTCCAGCGCCGGGTTGTTGCATACATGAGCATGTCTGCGGAAGAAAAATATCTTAAGCTAATGGATGTCTATCCCGATGTGATCAACCGCGCACCACAGCAATATATCGCTTCTTATCTTGGAATTACTCCCGAAACCCTTAGCCGAATCAGAAAGCAGGTTTCGCGACGTTAAAGTAATCCGCTACCGTCGTTCACGCACTTGATTCAGATCAAGCGCTTTCTTATTTAACATCAATTTCTGCCTGTAAGGGTTGCCGTAGCTTTGTTTTGCAAACGAGACACATATTATGGCAACAATAAAAACAATAGCTATCGTAGGGGCTACCGGAAGAATGGGGTCGGAAATAGCGAAACATTTTTCAGAAACGAAAGGCTACCGGTTGCTCCTGATGGCACGAGACCAGGACAGGCTGGACGAACTAAAACACCAACTGCAAAACCGCGAAGCGTCCGCAGAACTCGATACGATAACCTGCGCGAAAGACGCGTCGTGGGAGGCTGATATCATTATCCTCGCAATCCCGCACAATGCGGAAAAACAAATCGCAGAACAAATTCGAGACGTTGCAACCGGCAAAGTAATTATCAGTATTTCAAATCCAACTGAGCACCTGAGCAATAACCCCGGGTCCCAACCCGCTACAAGTGCGGCAGAACAACTTCAGCGGCTTCTGCCCAACTCAAAGGTGGTGAAAGCATTCAATACCATGTCTGTCGCGCACTTCGAAGCCACTGCCAACGCACGAAGAACCATCGACATCTACATCGCGGGGAATAATGGCGATGCCGTAGATGTTGTAGCCAGGATGGTATCTTCTGTCGGCTTCCATCCAGTAAAAGTTGGCGACCTCAGCGTAAGCCGCACGCTCGAACGCCTACAAAGGATTCTTGTTAAGGAGCCTCATAATGACCAACACAACTGGCTGGCTGGATGAAGTATCATTTAAAATCGTTAACTCAATGTGCCTACGACGCTTGCGGACAGCCATAACGCTTGATCTAAATCAATAACGTTCTTATCTGACATCAATGTCTGCCGCACCTTAACGAGGTACCTTTGTAAAAAGAAATAAAACAACAACAATTTAAACCACAGAATTATGGAAACAGCAGTAAAAACACCCGTAAAAACAAAATGGACATTGGATCCTGCTCATAGCGAACTAACTTTTAAGGTACGCCACATGATGATCACCAATGTGAAAGGTGATTTCAGAAAATTCGACGTCGAGGTGTTGTCGGATGGAGATGATTTTGCAACATCGAAAATTGATGTAACCATTGACGCTGCATCAATTTCTACAAATGACGAAAAAAGAGACGGTCACCTGAAGAGCGAAGATTTCTTTGATATCGAAAAACACCCGACGCTTAATTTTAAGGGACGGTCACTGGAAAAACGTGATGGTGAATACAAACTAACTGGTGTTCTTACGATCAAAGGAATCAGCAAAGACATAGAACTTGATGTGGATTTTGGCGGAGTCAACAAAGATCCGTGGGGTAACGAAAAGGCTGGCTTCTCATTAGAGGGAAAGATCAACAGAAAAGATTTTGGTCTGAACTGGAACGCTGCGCTTGAAACAGGTGGTGTATTGGTCAGCGATGAAGTGAAACTCAGCGCCGAAGTGCAGTTGGTGAAGCAGGTCTAAAAGTCCTGCCATCAACTACCATCGGTCATATTTTTCATTAAACCCCCCATACTATGAATCTGAAAGAAAAATCAATTATTATAACCGGCGCGGCAATGGGACTTGGTCTCGCGGCTGCGAAGGAACTCGCCGGTCGTGGTGCACACCTTACACTGGTCGACTTCAACGAAAAATCACTGGCCGAAGCAAAAGAAAAACTTTTGAGTGAATTCGCCGGAGCAAAAATTCTCACTGTAGTAGGTGATGCATCAAAAGAAGAAGACGTTAAAAAGTATGTCGACGAAGCGGTGAAAGCGTATGGCCGGATCGACGGCCTCTACAATAACGCCGGCATCGAAGGTAAGCAGGCACCACTGGTCGAGTACGATATCAATGTTTTCCGGAAAGTAATTGATGTGAACCTTCTGGGTGTGTACTTCGGAATGCGCTATGTTATTCCTGTAATGCAAAAACAAAAGTATGGTCGCATTGTGAACGTTGCGTCTGTCGGAGGATTGCTTGGCGTGAAAAATCAGATTGCATATGTAGCCACCAAACATGCCGTATCAGGAATGACGAAGAACGCAGCCCTGGAATACGGGATGGACGGAATTACAACCAACGCCATCGCACCCGGCGCTATCCTCACACCAATGGTGGCCGAAGCTTTCAAGCAGGTAAATCCCGCAGATCCTAAAAAAGCAGAATCGGAATATGCACAGCGAAATCCGCTGAGGCGTCTCGGACTACCTGACGAAGTAGCTAAACTTGTCGTGTTTCTCCTGAGTGAAGGTGCTTCCTACATTAGCGGACAGACGATTGCCGTTGACGGCGGCGAATCCAATATGTATGGTAACCCATAGCAGATTTTATAGTAGTTGACTATTATAGAGATGAAAGAAATACTAAAAAAATCCGTTCAACACGGCAATATTGACGCAGCGCTGCTAGTCGTTCGCGTTAGTATTGCCGTGCTGATGTTATTGCATGGGCTGCCAAAACTAGCCAAACTTTTTTCGGATGAACCGATTGTATTTGTAAGTATATTTGGTCTGAGTCCCTCTCTTTCGCTGGTTCTTGCCGTATTTTCTGAAGTCCTTTGTTCGATTTTGATTTTCATAGGCCTGGGTACACGTTTTGCCGCCGTACCCCTGATCATTACTATGGCCATTGCAGCCTTTTACTACCATGCTGCCGATCCGTTTTCCGATAAGGAAGTAGCGATCCTGTATCTCGTTGGATACATTGCAATTCTTATCGCGGGTGCAGGGAAGTATTCGCTTGACAATGTGATCGCCAGGCGCATTGGGCATCGCACTTAGCTGGTTACCAGGTGCCGGTTACCAGTTGGCGGTTACCAGATGCCGGTTGCCGGTTACCTGTTGCCGGTTGCCGGTTGCCGGTTGCCGGTTTGATGTTGCGGAGCAAGCCTTGTAAGAGTCCTACAAATTCAGGCACCATATGGATTAATTTCATATTTTGCTTCCCGTTCCGCGATTATGAAGGCACACCCTTTCACCCTGACTCTGGTTTACTTGTTTCTTACAACGTATCCCCTCTACGCACAGGTCGATGCATCCGATTGTTCGGATCACCCCTTGCTGGAACGAATACAGGGCTACTACATTGAACGCTGCTCACAAAGCGCCAGACCTTTGTTGGTTGCCACGGCAAAGAAAAAACAAATGGAAGTCCAGGGGAATTCCATCACCATCGCGTACTATGGTAAAGCCGACAATCTTCCCAATGGTTATTATCTCATCAAAAGTTATGAACGAGCCATCAAGGCCCACGGCGGCGAGAAAATTTTTTGGGACAATGGAAACAGCGGTAATAAACCACGCGCTACATTCCACCTTACAGAAGAAGGAAAAGAATACTGGATTTTGCTCACCAATTTTCGGGGAGTGCCCACTGAAGGCGTGGCTTCCTATGATTTGACGGTGGTGGAGAAGGGGGGCTAGAGTTGTTGCCGGTTGCCAGTTGCCGGTTGCCGGTTGCCAGTTGCAAATGGCTTTAGGCATACATTAAATGATGATAATACAAACTGAAGGTTGATGGTGATCTGTCGGACAAGGGATGTGTGTGATGATTTGCCTTGTCCGACGTTCATTCAGAAGTAGCGTTTACTAAGGTAATCGTGAATATTGTAATCCCGTATGATCATCTTATCCCGGAAAATCAG
>JAEZEH010000063.1 GCA_023417785.1 Bacteroidota bacterium | reverse complement strand
GGTCCGATATTACCTCTCTTGGTAGTGATGTACACGACACCCTTTGCTGCCCGACTCCCGTAGAGCAACACAGCAGAGGCTCCTTTAAGAAAGGATATCTGTTCAATCTCAGTAGGCACCACGTTGTTAGCGTCACGGGGTACGCCGTCTACGAGGACGAGGAAATCGTCAAGGCCCCAGAGGGCATTGCCTGACCAACCACCGACAAAAGCCTGCATGTTGTCGAGGCTGTACGTCGTATAGTTCTTATCGATGAGCTCGGCCATATTAACGACCGAAATCCCTCCCATCAGATCGATTTCCGGAACCTGGCGGAAAGCCGCCTGAACAGCCCCGTTGCTTTCAGCGGTTGCTGGTGCAGGTTCCGTTTCCTCTGCAGTCTGCGCGTTTGCAGCTGTGAGTGCCCCAAACGCAGCACACAAAATGAAACTTATCCGTATATAATATTTCATATCTTAATTATTATTTTGAAGACAGGAGCAACAGTAGGTGCATTTAAAACCCACAGATCTGTTTCCTGCTATTCGTTTAGACTTGTGAATCATAGTTCGTAGTGAGGGCACAGCTACCATCCGGGATTTTGGTAAAACTCCGGATACATAGAAACATCTGAAACCTTCAGCGGGAACCAGTAATGCCTTGCAGTAAACTCGCGGGTCAGGATGACCTGTTCTCTGAAGTTTGCCACTCGCGCATCCTTTGGATCGTTTTCCTTGAAGAACTCAACACTTTCCAACCGGTCAAATTCCTGCGAAGTCTTCACGTTGTAAGGGTATTCGGTTAACAATAACCACCGTTGAAGGTCGTTGAACCGAAATCCTTCAAATGAAAGCTCAACGGCACGCTCTCTGCGAACCTCATCCAGAAACTTTTCCCTGCTTCCTGTATAGGATGCGTGAACATGTCCGGCTCCTACCCTGTCGCGTAAGGTATTGATCGCACCTTCCGCAGTCTTGGCGAAGTTTGTTGACGTGGCAGATGCACCTCCAAATGCTGCGCAGGCCTCGGCATACATCAGGTAGATATCCGCCAGCCGCATATAGGGAAGATATGTGTGAAGATTTCCACCCCAGTTATAAGCGCCGTCGTATTTGTTAGCTGTGTGAGGCACCAGCTTCTGGATGAAGTATCCAGTACGGCTACCGTTAGCTGCGCTTCTCATTGTTCCGTTGGTGTGGAGCCCCGCGTGACGCAGGTATTCCATTTCAGGAGGCATTGCCGCGTTAACGTATTTGAAGCCGTCGAACACAATGTCGTGATAAAAGCGCGGGTCGCGATCTTTGAACGGGAATGCAGGATCAAAACCCGAAGCAGGATCATCAAGAGGTAAACCATTCGCCATACCGTAGAACTTGACATAGTTCGCGGTTGGCTGATGAATGATATTATCATGTTCTACGATACCTTGTACTTTCGGTCCAAAGGTTTTACTTGTGTTCCAGTTACTACCATTCGCATCGGTAGATGGTCCGCGAAAGATTGCTTCCGTCGATCCTGGCATTAACCAGTTCTGACCAGTGGTATAGAAAATATCACTGAACCGCGTTAAAGCACCATCAGCTTTTTGATGGTCATAAATATTCTTGAAGTTGAATTCCGCAAGCGCATATTGTGTCTGCCCACCTTCAACAAGACTCAGCAGTTCACCAAATGCATCAGCTGCCTTTCTTGCATACGCTTCATCGTAATTGTACGTGTTTCCTCCACCAAGCTCGGCACCATTCTTCATCAACGGACTGGCTGCCCACAGGTAATTCTTTCCAAGATATCCGAGTGCCATGATCTTGTTGACGCGCAGCTGGTTCTTCCCGGCGGTGTTTCTGCCAACAGCAGACCGATCCCAGTCTATTGGCAACAGGGATGCCGCTTTGATGAGATCTTCAGCTGCCTTATCAGCACATTCCTGATAAGTGAGTCTGGGTTTGGTGGGCTTTTCGGCGGCCGGCAAAACCTCGTCGATATACGGCAATCCACCAAAGTACTGCATCATTTCAAAGTGCCACCATGCGCGGAAGAAGTACAACTGTCCTGCGATGACGTCTTTTTCCTCCTGTGTCGCGGCGGTAAGCTGGTCAAGGTTCTCCAGACCGATGTTGGCTTTCCTGATGCTGTACCAGGCGTGAGGCCACAATGCGTGACGCATCTTATCAGTAGATCTCGGATCAGTGTCCGCCTTGTCGAGCCATGCACCGGGTTGACTAAGCCTTCCTGCCTGCCACGCCCAGAAATTTCCGAGGTCTACCTGGTTTGTCATGTGCCAGCTTCCTTCGAGGTTAAAGACTTCGTCATCGCCCCAGTTCCAGGAAGTGGTCCAATAGTGTTTCTGCTTGTCAGGAATACAGTTATAGATTTCCTCAATGAATCCCTGAAAATTATTGAAGGTTCTGAATGCTTCTCCTTCCGCTACGATGGCATCCGCTTCCTTATCCAGGTAGTCCTGGCAGGATTGTAGCCCAAATGCTGCTGTGAATAGCATGCTGCCCCACAAAAGCGCTTTATATATTTTCTTCATTGTATTCATCCGTTAAAGTGTGAGTCGGAGTCCGAGATTGTAACGTTTCACCGTAGGGTAAGCTCCCTGGTTTCCAGCACCGGCGAAGTTCGATTCGCGGTCGTCAGGCATTTTCGACCATACCCAAAGGTTGTTTCCATTAACAAACACGCGCAACGATGTAAATCCAATCTTACCCATTTGGCTTCCGCCAAAAGTGTAGGCTAACTCGGCATTCTTGAGTCGTGCATACGAGCCGTCGAACAGGAACTGCGTGCCGTTATAATAGCTTGGGGTTGACAACCAGCGAGGCACAGGTACATCGCCCGTCATGGTTTCTCCTGACCACCACGTTCCCATATCGTAAACTGTGTTAAGACGGCTTCCGAAACTGTTGAGGGGAACGTTGCGGGTAACGTTCGTTACACCGTAGAACTGCAGGAATCCGCTGAAGCCTTTCCACTCGAATCCAACGGTGGCGTTATACGTATTCTGCGGAATATCGGAGTAGCCATACGGTACCTGATCTGAATCATCAATTACGCCGTCGCCGTTGAAGTCGATGATGTATTTGGTCCCGGGTAACTTCTGTCCATCGTTCGTGTTGTGTTGCGGACTTCCATACACCTGGTCATAGGTATTCATGTATCCGGCATCCACCCACGTTCTGTGCTGGTTGATAGCATATCCTGCCTGCTTCCTATAGCTGGGATACAACTCCGGATCATCTCTGTCAAGAATCTCGTTTTTTGCGTGCGTCAGATTCAGGTTTGCCCAGAGCCGCAAGTCACGGCCGAACGACCTGCTTAAATTGAGCACGATTTCATATCCCTGAGCCTGTACCGAACCCAGATTAGCCCTTGGCGGAGTTGCTCCGAAGTAGGACGGCACCGCACGATCACCGCCAGCTACGAGAATGTCGCGGCGGGTATCCCGGAAAACGTCGACGCTACCGGAGATCATTCCCTTGAGGAACGCGTAATCAACACCTACGTTAAACTTCTTTACGGTTTCCCACCTGACATCCGGATTACCGACAGACCTTTCTGAATACCAGGTATACGGGCTGGTTCCCTGATTCAAATCAAGTGAGGAGCTGCCTTCGTAGGACCACTGTGTCATGTACAGCCAGCGGTCATTTACGTTATCATCTCCAATCTCACCATAAGATGATCTGAGTTTCAGGAGATCGAGAAATCCGAGATCCTTAAGGAATGCTTCTTCAGACAGCATCCATCCGAGCGCTCCCGAATTGAAGAACGCGAAGCGGTAGTCTTTGTTAAATTGTTCGGAACCGTTATAGGCACCGTTGTATTCAACGAAATACTTACCGTTGAAATCATAGGTTGCGCGAAACACCCAGTCTTCGCGATAGCGCGGCATTTCGCTTCCGGTTGCTCTTTGCTGACGCATGAACATACCCATCGCTGAAACATTGTGCCTGTCGAAACTCCGCGACCAGCTTGGCTGGATCTGGAAGTTCAGGTTGCGCTGTGTGTCACTGTTTCTTACTTCCCCGCCAGAGGTGGTCCACAACACACCTTGCATAAAATCAAAGAGGTTGTTTTGTTCGAAGTCGAGTTTGTAAGTAGGATTGCCTGTATTGGGATCAATCCACTTTTGCTGAGCGTTATTGAAAAGGTCGTTCACACCGCGGTTAAATTCCACGAACCCATTATCCCACGAAATCGACGAGCGAAACTTCAACCCCTTCGTGATCATATCAAGATCTTGCTCAAGGATAAAATCCGTGTTGATCCGGGTTGTTGTGGTTGTCATCGCACCACCAAGCGCGAGGTTTGCCGCTGAGTTACTTACGTTCGAGATGTCGGGATAGAATCCCCAGGTACCATCAGAATATTTTGGCATGAACACATCCGGAGCGATATTATATGCACCGGCCCATTGCTGAGCCACCGCCCAGTCGGAGTTGTTCGTCTGGTTCCAGGGGCTTTTTCTAACCGCGTTTGACCCTGCAAGATTGACTTTAAAGGTTGTCGTCTTCGTCAGCTGGAAGTCAAGATTGCTTCGCACGTTGAGACGGTTGAATCCATATCCCGCATCGTAGTTACGACCGTTGTCCCATACGCGGAAAAGATCGCCCTCATGCTGAAAGTCCGCCGAAGTAAAGTACTTGATAAAAGAGGTTCCGCCTGAAACGCTGACGTTTGCGTTGTACGCCATGGCATAGTCCTTGAAAAGTTCCTTCTGCCAATCGATATTCGGATAACGCTCCCGCTGTTCAATAGTGGTTTGATTCCGATAATTTTCAATAAACGACTGCGGACGGATGTATGCCCATGAGTCCGGAGAAACACCGAGTTCATTTTCGATGGCAACGTTTCTTGCCATCAGCGCGTCATAAGAATCATATTTATTTGGAAGCTTTGACGGAACCTTTACTGTTGAGCTTACCGTAACATCAATTTTCGCAGATCCCTCCTTTCCACGCTTCGTAGTGATTAGAATTACCCCGTTGGCACCCTTAACACCAAAGACCGCTGTTGCAGAAGCATCCTTTAACACGGAAATTGATTCAACAGCATTCAGGTCAACGCCACGCATCGGACGTTCCACGCCATCCACTAAAACCAATGGTTCGCGGTTGTTCCAGGAACTGGCCGCACGAATCAGGATCATCGGATCTTCCTCACCGGGCATACCGCTACTGGACATGGTTACGACACCCGGAAGATTTCCTGTAAGTGCAGCTCCAACATTCGAAACGCCGCCGGCGCGCTGAAGAACCTCTCCGGAAGTCTGCGTGATCGCACCAACGATGCTTTCCTTCTTTTGTTCGCCGTATCCAACGACCACAATCTCTGAAAGTGAAAACACATCAGAGGCCATGGTTACGTTAATAATTGAATTTTGCCCGACTACAATTTCCTGCGCAGCATACCCAATTGAACTGAATACTAACACTGCCTCAGATGATGGTACATCGACTCTAAAGTTTCCGTCGACATCGGTAACTGTACCGGTTGTGGTTCCTCTGACAAGGATATTCACCCCGGGCAGACCTTCATTGTTATCCTGGTCGATAACGCGGCCGGTAACCGTACGTTGTTGTACGTAAATCTCTTTCTCAAAACTCGCATTTCCGCTTTCAAGCCCGATGTTGTGAAAGATGGGATCAGGAATTGGATGGGCTGGATTGATATCCGACGCCCACAATGCTCCACCTAACAGACACTGGACACAAATGCCTGCCAGTGAGTATTTCGAAGCACGCAGGATTAGTTGTGGTAATTGTATTGTCATACGTTCATGGTTTCATTAATCGTTTTATCAGATGATTTTGCCCGCCCGGCATGGCTGAGCTGATTCTGCAATGCTCTCTGTGCCTCGCAGATTGTTCGTCTGTTAGCTCGAATTGGGTGGTGCTTGCATACTCCCTGTTTAGATGAGTGGGTTCTATTCCTGGAAACTGATGTTTGGCTAAACACGACTGGGACGTTGATCAACCCGTGATTTAATTCTCTTGTTTTGTCTGATACCGTTGGACTTGAGTGCCTCACTGAATGGCGGAATCTTGCTGTGGTGGTGCCAGAAACACGATCCCTTCTTAGTTTAGTAGCGATGGAGCCGGGACTCAGGAGCCGGGGAAATCCAGGCATATATTCCTCAGACCGGGGCCTTTCGACAGGTCCTTTTGAGACTCCCGTTGGAGCGAGTTGAAGAGCCGGAATGGGCGATAATTCCTGCCTGCTCATGGCCATAGGTGTTAAAGGTTTGGGCTTGATCTTGAACTGTGCCGTTATTGGAATTCAATCGTTTGAAACGGTCCAAAAATCAATGCAAACAAATATATCCTTAAGTGTACAGGCAACACTAAAAACCGTGTTACAGGCTCTTTCCTGTATGTTACATCCTTATAAGCTATTGATCACGAGAGAATTGGCTTGAAGCAGAAGGATAGCATGGGGCCTTGGTCGTGAAGCCTGAAAAGTGACTTTCACTTTTTCAACAACGGTTTTCACTTATTCGGCGGAGAGAAATTCGAGAAAACACGAGGGATGTTACAAACGTGTGCGGGGGTGGAATCCCGCACCGGCCCGAACGGTTCTGGATCCTGTCGCGCCGCTGGTTTTATATATAATAGTGACGAAAAACTGCGTGAAGCTTGCCAATCCGGGCAATTGAGTAGCGACAAATTAAAGACGCCAGATGAACCCGACTGGAATGTAGTCGACCCAGGCAAAGTTGTAATTTTCCTCGACGTCCGCGCCGCCCTCAAGTATCCTGTATCCACCCTTTACCGCAAAGTGCTCGCTGAGATCGTACGAAATGCCCGCAAAAATATCTTCCGCCCTTCCCTGCTTTGAAGCGAGTGCATCGCCTTCGAGGATCAGACGTAGCTTTTCTACCGGTTGTACTGAAAAATAGAAATTTACAAGGGGCACAAAACCAAGGTCCGGATAATCGGCGCTTTTGTTTCCCTGTGAAATGACGATATTCGCCTCCCGGATTTTTCCGGTAAGACCGAGCCCGAGGTTCACCTTTTCATTTGCAATCAGCATATACCGATAAGTCAGTCGGTACGAATTGAATTTGTATTTCGCATTCAACTCTGCGTTTCCGTCGAACTGAGTGCCGCTGTAATTGATGTCCTGACCTGGAACGCCATTTGATTTTATCGTCAGCGGAGCAAAAAGCAATGATACGACGTGACGTTCCTGAATGGTGTACGATAACCGGAACCTGCCCGTAAACCGGGTGGATATTGATAAATCTTGTGCGATGTCGAATTGTGTTCCTCCGGCGGCGGGAATTCTCACCTTATTATATGGAACGCCGGCAATAAAATTTGCCTCTGCGTCGACTGAAAGCTGAGCCCGCCCGACATGTGCGGCTGCCATCAGCAATGATATTGTTAAAACCGCTTTTCCTTTTACTGACATCTTCATCTTTCTAAGCATTTCACGCGTTAGAAAAAATACAATGCCACTCCGCGACGCTGGCTAAGTCCATCGATGGCTTTATGGGCTGACCGAATGGTTACGTTGGAATGGTTCTTTCAAAAAGCGCGATGACCAGCAGCCACTTATGACAGGGCTGGAGTTCAGGCTGCACAGCGATTCAATCCGAGCGCTGACAAACGATCGCGCCCTTCAGCGCATTCTTCCGTGTGATCTGCGTGTTCTGCGAGAAAAATGGACACCTACCCCCTACTTCTGAAAGAGTTTCTGAGCAATCGTGGAGAGATAGAGTTTACAGTTCATCCACGTGTGTCCGCCGTCAGAAATAAATGTTTCGTGCTTTATCCCTTTTTGTTTCAACAGATCGACGTACTCGGTAATCACATTGTATAAAAAGTCCTCCCGGCCTACACCAATCCAGAATAATTTCAGGCGTTTGTTGGTAGCCGATGGGTTAGCAAAAGCTACGGCGTTGTTTCGTTCGAACTCCTCTTTCAACATTCCCGGCGCAAAGCCACAAACCCAGGACGACAATTCGGGGTGATTCAAGCCGAGGTACAACGTTTCTCCGCCGCCACCTGAAAAACCGGCGATTGCACGATGATCAGCGTCAGCAATTGCACGATAGTTCTGTTCCACAAACGGAACTAGCTGATTCATAAAATCTTTTTTGAACTCCTGGAGATTTTCCCAGTTCCGCAGACTGCCCGACGACTTACTGATGGTGGGATAAGCACGGCCATAAGGCATCACTATGATCATCGGTTTTGCCTTACCTTGTGCAATAAGATTGTCGAGAATGATGTTAGCCCGTCCCACCTTCGTCCACGTCTCTTCCGTATCCGTAGTACCGTGAAGCAGATACAGCACAGGATACTTTGTCTTCGTAGTTTTTTCGTATCCCGGAGGAGTATAAATCACAACAGGTCGTGTACCCAGATCCGGCGAATGGTAATAGCGATAGGAAACGGTGCCATGGGGAACATTCTGAACGGTATGCACCAGTGGCGTGGATCCTGTTATTTCAACAAGGCTGCTTTGAAAGCCCTCATTTGGGAAAAGAGCTGAATTAGCCGGGTCGGCAACTGAAGTTCCATCGACGATAAAATGATATGGATAAATATCAGGCTTTGCAGGCCCGATCGTCACAGTCCAAACGCCAGCTGAATCCCTGGCCATGGCCACCGGAGATTTTTCGATTTGCGTACTCAGTTTTACATCTTTCGCTGTCAATGAATAGAAACTGAAAGAAACCGTATTGTCAGATTTTACCTGCGGTGAAACGATAACAGGCCGAGGGGTAAAAGCTGGTCGTTGCCCGTTGACATGCAAGGTCATCAAAAGCGCCGCAAACAACAGAATGGCTCTCCCCTTCCAGAAAGGGATCAAATTCGCTTTGTTCATCATAATTTGGTACTCTCAGGTGTCTGTCGGTAACAGCCTGAACTTTGGTAAGTAAGCACTGTCTAAAAGATACATAAACTGTGTTCCGGCCACCTGATGTTTCAAACCTCATTCTTAACCGTGAAAGATGGCTAGCAGGATTATTACAATGACTGATACTTTTAGAACATTCGATTGAAAACTGTCGACAGGCGTGCCACATCTGTCTAATAGTGTTTATTTTCCATTCCCGTATTATCACGCATATCTTAATTTGCCGTGCACTTTATTTTCAACAGCTAACAAAACACCTGACTATGACCCTAAACTTTTCCAACAAGATTAAAACCGCTCTGTTAATGAGCTTACTCGTCATCGGCTCATTTGCGATGGCGCAGGATGGAACAATATATCCCTTAGATCCCCCGGCAGAACCTAATGCTATTCCGCTAAACACCGGTAATGTTGAAGGACAACCTGCCCCTGAAACGTGGTTCCGGCAGTGGGGCGACCCGATGGCGCGGAACATTTCCAATGCGACGTTAACCCCGTTCCTCCCAAAACCGGGAACTGCCAACGGGGCCGCGGTAATCGTAGCACCCGGCGGCGGATTCAGGTGGCTATCGTTAGGAAACGAAGGCTGGGAAGTTGCTCAGGCGCTGGCAGATCGTGGCATCGCGGCATTTGTGCTCAAATATCGCCTTCACCCTACGCCGGAATCGCTTGACGGCTTCAAGGAATCAATGAATCGCACCTTCGCTGCAGCAACGCCTCCTGCCGGCGGT
>JAEZEH010000051.1 GCA_023417785.1 Bacteroidota bacterium | reverse complement strand
TTAAATATATCGCTGGTGCGCTGCTGCTGTTTGAGAAGCATCTCCGGGATTTCGATTTCATAATCAATCACGTCGTAATGACGTCTCTCAAGAAGGCGTGAAATAACTTCCGCTGTAGGAACAAGCTGAGCCGTTTCCTGCACCTGAATAACGAGACGATCGAGCTGATGGTAGTTCTTTTGTTCCTGATTATCAGCCGTTGAAGCATCCCCGGTGATGATTACGTTTCCCTGACTTCGCATGGCCTCGAGCCTCAGCTGTTCAGGCGTTATTCGATCACGGTCGCGATACCGGATTAATACTGACTTTATCGGCGCGTATACGTCCATGTTATAATCACGAATACCTAATTTGCTGATACTCGCCGATGAAAGAGAACGTTCATTTAATACACCGATAATTTTTAGCCAGTGCGAACCGACTTTGATCGATTTACCGATGGCATTTTCCGTGGGAAAGAATTTGGCTTTGATCGAGTTGCCGATAATGCAAACGGGGGCCCCATGGATAGTATGGTCCTCGGAGAACATCTGACCTTCAGTCAGCGCGAAATCAGTTATGAGGAAATACGACGGTTCGATTCCAACAAGTTTCGCCGACCGTCGAAGACCATTTCTTATTACATAGGTGTCGAGAATTATTTCCGGGCTGATGTGAGTGATTCCCGGGATAGTTTGTTCGATGTTCCTTACGTCGCGAACGGTGAGACCCGGCGAAAACTTCTTCTTTTCCTTTTGGCCAACGGCTTCCTCAACGTTTTCTTCCTTCTGTTCGATGATGGGCTTAATAACAATGTTGTTCACACCCACAAGTTTGATCTGCTCCAGAATTTCCTGTTGTGCTCCGTTGCCGATAGCCAGCATTGCGATTACAGCAGCAACCCCGAAGATTATGCCCAGCGCAGTTAACAGCGAACGGACCTTGTTCGCTATAACCGCGTCGATGGCGATATAAAGATTAGCTAAAAGACGTTTCGGCAACATGGCGGCTAATTTTTCGCGGTGGGTACAATGCGCTGATCGTTGGCAGGCTGCTCACCTTCCTGATCCTTCTTGCGCTTGCCGTCCATCTCCTTAAGAAGACTCACTGCCTTATTCTCCTGTCCTGTGGGCACCGACAAATAAACACGGTCATTTTCAGAAAGGCCGGCTAGAATTACAGCATCATTCGTATTGGTATCACCCACCTGAACTTCCTGCTTTACGATATTAAGTCCTTCCTTCCGAAATACGTATGTAATAGTATCAGCCTGACTATGAAGACATTCCAGCGGAATAAAGAGTGCATCCTCCACCACTTTGGCAATAATACGGTTGCTGGTAGTCATAGAGGGGCGGAGCGTTGGATCGGACCCCTCAATTTCAATAGCCACCTCGAACACCTTCGCGTCGGAGTTGGGGCGTTGCTCGCCAACATTAGCGACTCTTGTTACAGTACCGTTTAGCTTCTTATCAGGATAAGCATCAAGGCCAAGCTCAACTTTCTGGCCCGCCTTAACCTTGCGAACATCCACTTCGTTCACGTAGGTTTTGGACATCATCTTCGTCAGATCAGGCAGGGAAGCAACGTTTGGTTCATACATATGAATCTGAGAGCCTGCCTTGATAGGTTTGCCATCCCATCCTTTTACGTAAATTACCATTCCGTCTTCGGGAGCCGTAATATCAAAGGCGGCCATAACTTTTATCATTGCGTCAAAATCATTCTGAATTTTGCGTAGCTCGGCAGCGACCTCCCGCATTTTTTCGACGTTCTGCTTCTTCTTTATTTTATAGTTCTCCAGTGCCTGCTCATGGGCACGTCTCGCCTTGTCGAAGTTTATTTCGTTCTGCTTTATTGTGGCTGGTGGTTCGAACTTCGACTGATCCAAAATAATCTGTTTTTCCTCCAGTGCATAATGAAGGTTGATCAGCTCATCCCGCGACTGACGCATTTGAAGCGTTGTGTCGAGTTGTGTCTGTGTGTATCGCGAGCTCGCCTTTTCCAGCTCAATCTGTTTTTCATTAAACCGGTTCTGAAACTCTGATCGGTCGAGGGTAGCGACCCAATCACCTTTTTTTACGACTGTACCTTCGTCAACAATCCGTTGAATCGCAATTTGCCAGATTCGAAAGTCGCGGAGCTGAGTTGGACCAAGTATCATGACAGAATTCTTGGCCTCAAGCTGGCCCGTAGTTTCGATTTCGATTTTAAAAGGACCTTTCTTCACTTGAGCGATAACATCGGCGAGTCCGCTGGTTTTGCTCGCGCCGAAGAAAAAATAGATTGCCAGTGCGGCGACAACGATTCCTCCGCCTATAAGAAGATTTCTTTTCATCCGGGTTAACTTTAAATGACTAAGAACTGAAGGAGGATTGGTCGGGAATTGATCATTCACAACGTGCCGCCCGATGGTCAAAAGTAACTGTTTTCCGCAAAACATGCGGGCCCTTTGCAACTCGTTTTACCCTTTTATATAAAGAAAGGGTGCATCCTGAACGACGCACCCTTCATTTTATTGCATGCCGCCTTTCTTGAGGGATATTTTCGAAAGAGCGTTATTCTTCTCAATCTTGCCGGAGTTGTAATCCTTGAGTACTGATCCATTTACCGTGTACTCAAGTGTTGATGGAATATTGCATGAAGGGCATCTGGTTACCTTAACCTGGAAGACGAGCACTTCGTCATTACCCAGGCTCTTCACCGTTCTTCCATATTCCAGGATATTTTCCTTCAGCTCTTTTTCGAACACCGGATAGAGTTCTTTCACCTTTTTGTTTCTCCCCTCGAGGTCGAGGTCCTGTTCACCTATCGTAGGCATTCTGAAGAAACCACGGGATGTTTCGATGGCGCTGTATACATTCATATAGAAAATCGCACCAAAATCCCTGAGACGCTCATAGTAAATGTTGTTTTCAGTGAAATACGTTTTCGATAAGTCGGGACGGTACAACCGGTTGAACATGCTCACCAGCAACTCCAGGTCTGGTTCGACCTCGGTTACCGTTTCAGTATTTACTACCTTAATTTTGGATAGAGCCTGATCCCGCGAAATTTTACCCTGACGGTAAGCCGTTATATCGGTTTTTGTCGCTTCTACAGAAAGGTGTGTGCGCTTCGGTGAATTGAAGAACTGGTTTACCCACACACGAGGTTGATTACCCTGGTTAGTGATCACAATTTTTTCGTTAGCCGAAAGCTGTGAGATCATATCGCCATAGTCGAGCAAAAAGGTTTTCACGGCGGCGATTACCTTGTCGTTATAGGCATCGCGGGTACTGTCCATCTGGTTTCTGCGTTTTTCTCTGGCGCGATCCTTCAGGCTGGAGACTTTGGCCCTTGACTGTTCTTCCGCCATCTCTTCGTCGGTATCGAATCTATATTCGTAAGAAACGCTCGGTGCCAGACCGTCAGTTACCACCACCCCATTTTGCGTGGACGGAACGGCGAGTAGTATTGGCGTTGTAAAATCGGCGGGCAGGGTGAACGTAACACCATAACCTGACTGGTAACTTCCACGAACCTCAAGCGGGAAGAAAGTACGCTGATTATCGAATTGTTGTTTTATCAGCGTCGAAAGTACGTTGCTGGCAACTTCAATATCGCGGTTCATGCGTTCCTCATCAATCTTTTGTGCCACTACCGGCGAAGCCGTCACCACCAGTACCACGCTGCAAATCATCCATTGAAAGATACTTTTCATACTATGTTTATTTAGCTCTGTTTTATCTGATTAATATTTTGTTTCACCAGGCTGCGGAGGACCTACGTTGCTGATAATACTGGTCAGAATCTGTTCAGTCTCCTGCTGGAAAAGGTTGGAATTGCGTTCAATGCTGTTGAGCCGCATCTCCACCAGTTGCAGATCGTCTTTTCGTTGCTGCTGGAGGTATTTGGAGAAGTCTACCAGTAATCCCTCGATATACTGTTTCTGTTCATTGGACGTAAGCGCAAAATAGTCCTTCACCATTTTCATATTTTCAGCCTGCATGGTGGACACAAACTGACTGACCTGATCGCGCGAGGCGCCGGAAGCTTCTTTGATCAACTGATCCATTTTTTCCGAGTTGATCACCAGATTGCCATTGATAGACTGTCGCAACTCCTTCTGCGATTCTTCCCAGTTGGCGGTAAGCAGCGAGTTGTTTACGCGGAGCGACTCGTTGATCATTTCCTGAACATCATTCTGTGTAAGTGAACTTTCAACGGATTCTGGCACTGGTTGAACGACGGGGTCGCCGAAGGAAAGCCTGAATTCGGAGTTACTGACAGTAACCCGTGTGCCAATAAGCTTTCCAACAAGAAGCACAATAAGCAGCGACGCGGCAATGCTCACCACTGTCTTGAAATATGGCGCATTCCAGAATCGCTGAACGTGTCCTTCGGGAATAAAGATGGGCGGTGCGATTACTTCCTTATCCTTCACTGATTTAAGAAGTGATGATACACCAGCAAGTTGTTGGAGTTCCTTGCGCTCCTCGGGGTGTTCCACAAGGTATTGTTCCACCCTCGCTCTTTCCGTTCCCTCGAGCTCATCATAGAGATAAGCCATCAATTCCTGTTTATCGGGTTTATAGTTCATAGCCAAGTGTATCTTTTGTTATGTTTTTGCTTTCCAGTATTTTTTTAAGTCCATCGAGTCCGTAGTACATACGCGACTTCACTGTGTTTTCCGAGATATTCAATACCTCGGCAATCTCGCGGAACTTCAGTCCTTCAAACTCTTTCATAATTACAACCTCACGCTGTTCATCACTTAATTGCAGCAGGGCCTCCTGCAGGATATCGGAAACTTCTGCGTGATGGTACTGCCTTTCAGGATTGTCG